>JAYZFG010000012.1:0-117850 GCA_036336885.1 Pseudomonadota bacterium | reverse complement strand
AGAAAAATCCGCACCATTGAAATACGGACGCGCATCTCCTCGTTTCTTGAGTGCCCCCTCTAACTTGGAAAAATAACCGTCAGCAATAGTGCACCTCCGGGTGAAGTCTTCTTCGTCTTTGGCATTAGTCAGATGGGTAATAGCGCTAAAAGTGGGGACATAGTCATTCCAAGCGCGATTATAGGCCCGGTCTAATGGATCACTGGGATGTAAACGGGGTTCTGTAACCTCATCAAGGTATTCTGCAATCGCGTTGGATTCAAATAATGCTATTTCGTCGTTGACAATAAGAACCGGTACTTTTGAGTGGGGCGAGATTGCGAGAAACCATTCTGGCCGGTTATCTCGATCTATATACTCAATATCATACTCTATATCTTTTTCCTGAAGAACAATCGCGGCACGGTGAACCCAGGGGCAGGTTTTGAAGCTACACAATTTAAATTTCATGGCCTATGTGCCCTTCTGTTTAATTTAAACCGATGGTCACATAGGCAGGAACACCTTTCAATTACGAATTAAATTTATTTATGGACCTTGCCTAGACTGTATTACTACCGTGATAATAACATTGTTATGGTCAGGGAATCTCGACAAACCTTTAAGTGAGGCAAATATGTGTGCATCTCCGGTAATACAAAAACTTGAAGCCACCGATCGCGCCGTAGACGAGGTAGAGTGGGAGACACGGGTTGATCTTGCGGCATGCTACAGACTTATTGAGCATTATGACATGGATGACCTGTTTGCAACGCACATTTCTGTTCGCGCACCCGGTGCCGATGATCATTTTCTACTCAACCCATACGGGGTGCACTTTAGCGAAATTACGGCGTCAAGCCTTGTTAAAGTTGATTTAGACGGCAATATCGTTCAAAAAACTGATCACGTGATCAATCCTGCCGGTTTTGTGATTCACTCTGCAGTCCATTCAGCCCGCCACGATGCTAAATGCGTACTCCACACACACACTGTTGCTGGAATGGCTATTGCAACTATGGAAGACGGGTTGCAACCAATGTTTCAAAAAGCTATGCGATTTTATGATGGTGTTGCCTATCACGACTTTGAAGGTGTGGCTGAGGATCTCGATGAACGGGAGAGATTGGTACAAGATCTCGGTGAAAAAAATTATCTGGTGTTACGCAATCACGGTCTACTGGTTTGTGGTCCAACGATTGGACAAGCTTTCAAAGAAATGTTTGCGATGGAAAAAGCTTGCAAAACACAGCTCGCCATTATGCAGGCGGGTGGTAAGGTTATAAAAATTTCTGATAATTTATTACAGCACACCGCTCAACAATTCGCCCGGAATAGAGCCGTAACAAAGGAACGACCAAGCGGTTGGGCCTCCATGAAAAAAATGCTAGACCGTGTTAACCCAGGCTATGACACCTAAGAATTTAATTTAAAAAAGCGTCAGCAGCCCCGAAATTGCGGCGTCCTTTTTTCCATAAATGCTGTTCGTCCTTCTTTGTAGTCCTCACTCAACATGCAATTCTCAACTAGCTGGTCGCAGAGTGAAATGTCGCGCTCATTTGGATCTTTTGCTGCCTCAGCGACGATGGTCTTAGTTGCATGAATGGTTAACGGTGCATTTGCAGCTATGGTTGACGCTAAATCATGTACTGCTTCTTCCAATTTATCAGCTGGAACCAACTGATTGATAAGACCCATAGCCAATGCTTCTTCGCCGGAGTATCTGCGAGCGGTAAAAAGAATTTCCTTTGTCTTCGCAGGTCCAACAATATCGATTATTTTTTTCATGTTACGAAAAGCGTATCCCAGCCCCAATTTAGCCGCTGGGACGCCAAACTGTGATCCTTCGGCAGCTATACGAATATCCGCATGAATCGCTGTTCCGATACCTGCCCCGATACAAAACCCCCGGATCATTGCTATCAGAGGCTTATTTATATTCGCATAGGCATCGTTTACCCTAGCGGACAAAGCGTCATAAACTTCCCGCTGCTCTGGTGTAGCTCTTCTCTCAGAAAACTCTGAAATATCAGAGCCTGACACAAAAGACTTATCACCGGCACCCCTCATTACAATCACGCGAACTTCTGGGTCAGTTTCAAAGTCATTAATAATCTCCAGAATTGCCTCGCGCATGGCAAAGCCTATAGCATTGCGTCGTGCCGGGTTGTTAAAGGTCATCCATCCGATACCATCTTTTTTTAGGGCTTCCATTTTTTCTGTAGCGAGTTTCAATTCAGTCATTAGTCTCCCTCAATTTGTTAAGAACATGCGTGGTTAGCTGCATTTTTACCTGCCTCGCGACTGAAAACAGCATTCCGGGTTTGTCCGGTACACGACGGATAATTATGAAAAAACAAACCAACAATATCACCAGATGCATATAATCTTGGAATTGGTTTTTCTGTAATATCCAAAACCTCACAACGGGTATTAATTTTGACACCCCCGAAAGAAAATGTAACCCCACCCGTGACCGAGTACGCTCGGTAAGGGGGCGTATCAATTGGATTAGCCCAATTCGATTTGGGCACCTTAAGACCCTTTGTTGATCGACCGTCAAGTACACCTGGGTTAAACGGGGTGTCCATTAAGCACGAATTGTTGAACTCCGTTACTGTCGCCTCAAGCGCTACAGGATCAAGTCCAATGTTTTCTGCTAGGGCTGGTATTGTTTCAGCTTCTTCATAAACATCGGTATATTCTGGGCCAAGTCTAAATAAATCTATGCCTTTCTGATCAAAGATTTGATGGGCTATCCCACCAGGCTGCGACAATACTGCCCGCCCCGTCTTTGCGTAGGTATATGAATGATTACTTTCACCCTCGTCAAAGAATCGTTCGGCTAAATTGTTAACCGTAATACCCTGTGTGTAATCATAACGATTACAAGTATTGCTATGGCCATCCTGGCGTAATGGCGTTCCTCCGTCGGGAGCTTGTGCATCTATTGGTGTAGCATGCGCTCCTTGCCAATGACCTGCGGGCTTGACGCCCAAATCGAGAAGGCCTCTTAACACTTCGCCGGTATTATGTTTTGAACCCCGAACTTTCATCAAATCTGCATTGGCTCCAAGATAACGGGCCCGCATTTCTGAATTCGCCTGAAAACCACCAGCACAAACAATGACAGCCCCGGCCCTTAATTCGTAGTCTTCGGTATCGGAGCTTACCTGAATACCCTCAATACCCCTAAAATCCCCGACAAATGACGTTACCCTAGACCTATAGCGAAGTTCTACATTTAGTTGCAAAGCGATTTGCCGCCAACGTATTAACTGTCCCAAACCACCGCCTACGGTATGTACGATAATGCCCGGCTCGAAATAGTATTTTCCCTCTATTTCACGTCGTTTTTCTGGTTCAAACTCTATACCCGTCTCAAACATCCACCGAACCGCAGAATTAGACTGGCGCACCATAAAATCAGCAAGATCTGGATCTATACGCCCCTGGGTTACTCTGTTTAAATCAGCGCTAAAATGTTCTACGGTATAGGGCGGAATTTGAAAACGCGCAAATTCATCGGGATTAAAATTAGGGACGATATAACGAATATCTTCGGGCCCACTATATACAAACCTAAAACCAGTATGCGAGTACCGCGCATTACCGCCGAATTCTTCTTCCGGCGCCTTTTCGAGCATAACAACCTTTCCAGCACCATTTTGTATAGCTGAAACGGCGGCCTCAAAGGCGGCACTTCCTCCGCCAACGATAGCCACATCACAATTTTCCTTGAGCAAAGTTGCTCTCCAACAATTATTTAAGCATTCACTTTTTCTTGAATGCGTTTAACTCCTCTCTCTCGATCCGCCTCATACTCTACTGCCTGAAAACCATGAACGGATAGATCGAAATTGTTTCCCTCTGGATCACAACCGCGCTTTTCCGCGTAAGGTCGGTTTCTTGGTCGCTGGGCAGGTGGATTGAGCCCAAACTGCACCATACGCCGGGCAATCTCTTCCTGATCTTCAATTTCAAAACCAAAATGGTTCAAGCCGTTAGGCTTCCCTTCCGCCTTATTAGGCAACAATGCAACATTAATATAGCCATCAGTTAAGTAAGTTGCTCCGGTCTTTGATTTATTTAAAATTTTCATATCAAAGACCCTAGTATAAAACTCTGCTAACTTTGGAGGGTCCATAGTCACAATTGCGATATGTTTAATTTTCGGCATAAAAACCTCCTAATTTATTTAGACATATATAGCCCAATAATTTTTAATCATGTTCCTTTGAGATAAGCTGATTGTAAATCCATTTCGCAACATCAAAAAGTTGGCTATCACATCTATGCCGACCAATAATTTGGATCGAAACCGGCATATTATTGGGCCCCTTATGAGTAGGCAAAGCATAGCTGGGTGCATGTAACAAATTCCACATACCAATATGGGTATGGTCACCCGTACTATTTCGATCGGGTGGAGCCTCACCCGCTGTGCAGGGAGCAATAATTACATCGAAGTCTTCGAATAATGTATCAAGAAGCCTTCGGCAATTCTCACCTACCTTCAAAGCATTAGTATAATCTTCATAATCCCAACCAAATCCTTTAGTAATACCTTTTTGAAGTTGTGGACTTAACAGCTCACGGTGCTTAAACCATTCATGGGATGTAGCTCTCGCCCGCTCATAGCTAGAGATTATATCGCGCGCAGGTACCAATTCCTCGAAACATTCAGGTAAATTTAGCTCACTTACTTGTGCCCCTTTTTCTGCCAGCACCTCATGTGCACTCTGTATTGCCTCTTTTGTCTCTGACTTTACGATGCTCCAAAGGTGGGTTTTACAAATCGCTATGCGGGGTATAGAAATACTGGGGCGATCAAGGATAGCAGAGCGCCCCAACAAACTAGCGCTTATAAGCTCCACGTCATCCATAGCTCGTACGAGGAGACCTAAAGTGTCTAGAGACTGGGCAGCGGGCCAAACGCCATGAAGGTTAAAGGTATCAAACGATGGTTTATAACCGATTACACCACAATGAGCAGCAGGACGATGAATCGAACCCGCAGTTTGGGTCCCAAACGCCGCAGGTACCATAAAGTCGGCTACTGCAGCACCCGAACCACTACTAGAGCCACCCGGCGTACACTCCAGATTATGTGGATTTGCTGTTGGCGGTGGTGCCATGCCAGCGAATTCTACAGTAACCGTTTTCCCGAGAATAACAGCACCGGATGCGCGCAATAGTGCAACACAAGCAGCATCGTATCCACAATGGGCTCCCTCATAAATAGGCGAACCCATTCCGGTAGGCATATCAAATGTCGCTATGATATCCTTTATGCCAAAAGGAACACCGTGCAAAATTCCTTTTTTTCCATCAGCTAAATCACAGGCGCGTGCTTGGCTAAGTGCCAGTTCAGGATCAATATACGCCCAGGCTCTTACCTCTTTATCTCTGGCTTCAATACGATCAAGACAATCGCGGACCAAACGCTGCGATGTAATTTCACCGCGTTCAATTGCACAAGCCGCCTCAACAAAAGATAATTCATTTAACATACTCTGACTCGACATCAAAAATCCGTTTTATGCAACCTCTCTAAAAGAAAGGTAGAAAAACGGCCCAAGAAACCCTTGTGTGAAACGAACGGTTTTGTCAGAGTCGCGCGGAAATTAGGGGAGAAATAAATTGCTAACTCTCAAACGACTATCAAAAGAAGAAGCTGATTTAATGATCGCAGCCGCCGAAAAGAAATCAGTAGAAATCGGTATTCCAATGTGTATTGCGGTTACTGATGAATCAGGCAATCTCATCGCATTTTCTAGAATGAATGGTGGCAAAGTATCTAGTATCTCTATTGCAATTGATAAGGCATTTACCGCCTCAGCTGCTAAAAACCCAACAGCTTTTTATAATGAAATGTGCCGACCCGGTAGCCCCACATTTGGTATTCATACATCAAACCAGGGGCATTTCAGCATTATCGGTGGTGGCCTTCCGGTTTTATCAGGCAGAGCGATTGTGGGCGGCATAGGTTCCAGTTCGGGAACCCCGGCACAGGATATCGAAGTATCCCAGGCGGGGCTCAATGCACTCATGATTAGTTGGAAAAAATTAAAAGAAAAGAATAAGAAAAGAAGATAGATGTCTTTATTCGATATCAAGAAAGATGCCCTGCGCGCCATGGATGTGGTACTAGGTGGTGGAATAGCAATTATCCCCACCTATGTTGGTTATGTGATTTTAGGTGCAACCACCGATGCTATTAATCGCACAATCGAAGTGAAACAACGGGGGCCAGCTAAATTGAATGCCGTTATAGGCTGTCCATCGATGCATGCCGCACTTCATGTTTTAGAGGGTCATAAACGAGAAATGGTCCGAGTAATAACAGAGGATTATGACCTTCCAATGGGTACTGTCGCTCCCGCCGACTTAAATCACCAAATGCTCAAAACCTTGGACTCAGAGGTCCTTGCGCGAACAACATTAGGCGGCACTCTCGCCATGCTTTTAAATGCTGGGCCCCTTATGGATACAATGGCGCAACTAAGTTTTGAGGCTGGCCAATTGGTTGTAGGGTCATCGGCCAATCTATCTCTTCAAGGAACCAAGTTCCGTGCGACAGATATAGAACCAGAGGTCCTAGACGCTGCCGATCTGGTAATCGATTATGGTCTAATGCGTTGGGCTAGTTATGGCCGATCCTCTACCATGATTAACGTCCATGATTTTAGTGTTGTTCGCTATGGTAGTTGCCTCGACCTTATAAATGATGTGTTACAACGTCATTTTAACTTCAGCCTAACTCCAGAGCCGGATGGTGAGAACAATACGCACACTTAGGTTTTGAAAACCCAAATATCACCAACAACGGGCTCACCGCACTCTAGCCTTAGTGTTTTATTTTTAACTGAACACTCAATGAAACCTGCGTTTTTCGCTATTTCCCGAACATAAGGTCGGCCATGAGCATAACGTCCAGACGGCCTTAGTTTAAAATCCTTACCTTTTCGTGATTCCAGAGAAAAAGCCATAAAACCACCTTTTTTGAGGATTTTTATTATCCCAAGGAAAAGGTCCTCCAGCACACCGAAATAAACGAACACATCTGCCCCCAAGACCAAATCGTAACTCTTATCTGTGGACCCCAAATGAGAGATGATATCGGATTTACTCAGAGTATTATAGATAGATCTATCGCCTGCTTTTTTTAGCATTTTACCGGATAAATCCACACCGTCTATTCTCCTTGCAAATTTTTTGAAGGCCACACCACTTAATCCTGTTCCACAACCAAGGTCGAGAATTTCAATATCTATATTTCGTCCCTGGAGATAGACTTCCATAGTTTCGGCCAAAATATTTGGTACTTGATAATCGAGCTCACCGTTCAACAACTCATCGAAATCTGGTGCAAAGCGGTCAAAAAGCGTAGTGATATAACCTTCACTCGCTCGTGTTGGGGTTTGAATGCTGCCCATCGCTGATAACATATGCAAAGCTTCAGGCTCGTTTGGTTCTAATTCAAGATAACGCCGATACCACCGCGCGGCATTTCTTTTTTCATCAATTGATGCGAAGCATTCTGCTAAACCCCAGATAGCATCTAGATTATCATCAAGGATATTAAGAGATTTTTTATAACACTCAATCGCGTGTTGAAATGAAGCATCTTCGAATGCTTTGTCCGCCTCGACACAATAATTTTCGGCCTCTTGCTTATTGGCTAATTGGAAAAATTTTTTTGCGTGCTCATTAGAGCCCGATGCCTGGGCTACATTAGCTCTACCCCTTAACGCGGTGACGCTCTTTTTATCCTTTTTCAGAGCGTCAGAAAACAGTGCATCAGCGCCTTTCAACTCACCATTAGTCAACAACTTTTCAGCCCGTCGTAGCCAGCCCGAAATAACGCGGTTTGAAGACATTATCGTCAATTTCCCGAAGTATTTAGGTTCACTTGCATATAGTTATACTGCCTTAACGCCATTTACCATCAAGCCGAGACTTGCATGGTAAATTCTTTCAAATAACGTTTTAATAATATAAATTGTTAGTTTCCCGCACCTTGGATGTCAAAATCAAAGATATAAATCTTAAAACCCTTTGGACAATTTATTGTAATGCTTCCATTAGATCTTCCCTTTGCACCGATGAGTGATCAATCACAAAAAGGGTCGCCAAAGAAAATTTCCAAAACGTCGATGTTGACCCGTGGGGTCTCTAGGCTTTTTGCGGATATGGGTTTTGGAACCTTAACCGAATTTCGATTACCCAATGGTAGAAGGGTAGACATTATAGCGCTAAGCAGCGATGGGTTATTTTCTATCATTGAAGTTAAAAGTTCGGTTCAAGACTTTCGAGGTGATTCAAAATGGCCGAATTATTTACCTTACTGTAATCGGTTCTATTTCGCCGTTGAAGAATGTTTTCCGTTAGACGCCCTCCCTGGCGATTGTGGAATTATCATAGCTGATAAATTTACAGCTAATATAGAAAGAGAGCCGGCGGAGCGATCGATTAAAGGGGCACGTAGACAACTACAAATTAAGAGATTTGCCCTGATCGCGAGTGAGCGATTACAACGCATAATCGACCCACGCCCATAGGTTCCGGCAGAAAAATTAACGCACCAACCGTTCTATAGTTTTAGTTGTACTGTGACCTTCCTCTAAATCAATCAACAAGACCTTGCCTCCATATGCCTGAACAAAATCAGCCCCTACTACATCATTGAAGGCGTAATCAGCGCCTTTCGCCAAAACATCTGGTTTAAAAGTCTCTATCAATTTGATCGGGGTTTCCTCAGAAAATAATACAACAAGATCTACACTTGCCAAGGAAGCCATTATCGATGCACGCGAGTCCTCGGTTTGAATTGGCCGAGATTTTCCCTTTAGCTGCCTTATCGAAACATCTGAATTAAGACCAACTACCAGTCGATCACAAGCACCCCGAGATTTTGCAAGTATAGATAGATGCCCAGGATGTATTAAATCAAAACATCCGTTAGTAAACCCTATTTTATCTCCGCCATTGCGCCATTTTTCTACCTGTGCTTCGGCGGCCTCCAAAGACACAATTTTGCACTCAGTCAAATAAATTAAATCCTGACGTTGCAGTGTTTCTACTATTTCATTAGCAGTGGCAACGGCTGTCCCGGTCTTGCCAACCACTATGCCTGCAGCAATGTTTGCGATTTGTGATGAAACCAACAAATCACCTCCCGCAGCCAGGCCAGCCGCTAACGTGGCAGCTACCGTATCGCCGGCGCCTGAAACATCAAATACTTCGAGTGCTTCTGCAGGTAAATGATCCACACTATTACCTGATACTAATGTCATACCCTCTGCACTTCGTGTGACCAACACATTCTCTATTCCATACTCATTGGAAATGAGTTTTGCCGCAGTTGTTACACCATCATCATCATCAATCTCACACCGGCTTGCTTCAGAAAGCTCACGACGATTGGGGGTAATAACAGTGGCACCACTATAACACCGGTAGTCGCTTCCCTTTGGGTCTACAACGACCGGGCAATTCGAGGCTTTTGCTAACTTAATTAATTTTTGTATATTATCGGGTGATAATACACCCTTGCCGTAGTCAGAAAGCAAGAGAGCGCCAACGCTTTTTAAAGCTTCTTTTACACAGGTAAAAATTTGTTTACTTACGTCTTTTCCAACATCCTTATAATCTTCGCGATCCAACCTGAGTAGTTGCTGTGACCCAGCAAAAAATCTTTCCTTGATAGTTGTTTGGCGTCCCAATTCTTCAATTATCTCAGGTGCGATTTTATCCACTTCGTTAACTAAACATCGAATTTTTGTGGCCGCCTCATCATCGCCAACCACACTAATAAATTTGACTGCCACCCCAATCTCCGCAAGATTGCGTGCTACATTGCCTGCGCCCCCAAGCATCTCTGTTTCGCTAGCCACCCGACAGATTGGCACGGGAGCCTCGGGCGATATACGCGAAACAGCGCCATAGACAAACTTATCAAGCATAACATCACCAACACAAAGAACACTTGAGTTATCAAGCTTTTCAATCAGGTCGAGTAATTTTTCACTATCATTCATTTACTGCACTGCTGTTCTAATATGTCACACATCATATGCCCCAGAACTATATGCATTTCCTGAATCCGCGCCGTAACAGCCGATGGCACTATTAGTAATGGGTTTGCAATACCCTCAAGCTTTCCCCCATCATTACCAACTAGGGCTGCCGCGGTTATACCAATCTCATTAGCAGTATTAAAAGCTCTCAATATATTAGGGCTCTCCCCGGAAGTTGTGATCCCAATTAATAGATCCCCCTTCTTACCGAGCGCTCTAAGCTGTATCTCAAAGACCCTATCATAACCTAAATCATTACTAGAGGCTGTCAGAATTGAACTATCTGTTGTCAAGGCAATCGCCGCAAGTGGTTCACGCTCGATTTTATAACGAACAACCAACTCGGCGGCCAGGTGCTGCGCATCAGCGGCACTTCCACCGTTACCCATGAACATTATCTTATTGTTGTTTTTCAATGTTTTTGCTGCAACATCACATAATTCCATAAATGGTTTGGCTAAGGATTTACGCATAGCCCTCAAAACCACTTCATGCTCAGAAAGTTCTGTATCAAAGAATGATTTTAAATTCATCAAAGCCGATCCACGAAATAAATAATTGCCATTCTCAAGGGGTAACAGAAAATGCCCTCAAGTTCTATTATATTTGATTACGTTGCCCAGGGACGGAAATGTTTACTTAACGCCAATCCCTGCCGTTGATAGGACGAGCCAGATTCCGATCCATAAAGTTGGTCTGGGGTATCCGTAAGATGTTCGTACTTTAATCGTCCCACGAGTTGGGCATCTTCCATTATAAAAGGCACTCCATAGGATCTAACTTCTAATACAGCGCGGGTACCAGCCGCACCAACATCAGCGTGACCAAATCCGGGATCAAAAAACCCTGCATAATGAGCGCGGAATTCACCGGTAAAGGCATCGTATGGAACCATCTCTGCCGCGTAATCAACTGGAACCGATACCGACTCTTTAGAGGCTAAAATATAAAAGTCATCAGGGTTCAAAATTATACTACGGTCGCCATCACAGTGTATGGGATCCCAATAGTCGGTCGGGTTGTAATGCCCCAGTTTGTCGACATCAATTAATGGGGCATAAGGTTTTGCTTTAAAACCAACAAGGTCCGTTTCCCCAATCCCACCTAAATCAACAGATAGCGGTACTCCTCGGAACAATGTAGTCTCTTCACGTTCCGTGAGATCACGGTCAAGTACCTTCTGATCCCTCATAAGCCGCTTCAACTCCGGCTCTCTAATACCAGAGGTGCCTCGGGATAATCGAAGCTGATTTAGTTTGGTCCCTGTGCGGGCAATAATGCTGAACGTTCTTGGAAAAATCTCCGCATAAAGTGGACCATGATATCCCCTTGTAACTATATCAAAATCGGGGGCATAGTCAGTAATAAGACGAGTAAATATATCGAGACGGCCTGTCGAGCTTTTCGGGTTAGCTACTCCGGACAACCCTTCACTTAAAGATAAGGTCTCCAATAGAGGCACAATATAGACACACCCCGTTTCCAACAAAGCGCCCACTGTAAGATCCATCTCATGAAGGCTAGATAATTCGATTTGTTGTTTCACAGTACGTTCGGGTCCCGGCAAAAAACTCGCTCGCATACGATAAGCAGTAGTTCCAAGCCTCAGGTCAATGCTCGCAGGTTGAACCTGCTGTGATGTTAGTGGTTGAAGACCACAAATTTCACCATCACGAATTAAAGCTGTCAGCGATTGATAGGGTAGAACCCCCGTATCTCTGCGCAAATGATTTTGCTCTGGTTTTAATTGGTTCCTTTGTTCAGTCATAGGGTTTGAGATTTATTATCAAATAGATCAATTGTTTCTCTAATGGTTTTGAAAACATTATATTTCACTTCAGACACAGGATTATTAACCATTTTAATTATACATAAAACATATTAAGCCATTGAAAGAACGCATTAATATAATTTAATACACAAAAATCATGAAAATTTTTCTTAGCTCTGTAATATTGGAATAGGTTCTTCGACGTAATGTTTCACGCACTTCGATCCTTTGTGTCCTCGGCTATCCGATAAATAAAAGCTGATCTATTGTTTTGATAGTTTTGTTTCAAAGTACTCAATTGTTTTTTTGAGACCTTCTAAAAGCGAAATTTGCGGGCTCCACAAAAGTTTTTGCTCGGCAAGCGTTATATCCGGTTTGCGTTGGGTTGGGTCATCAGCCGGCAAAGGTTTCGAAATTATCTCAGAACTTGAACCGGTAAGTTTGATGATCGTATCAGCAAGGTCTCGAATTTTAAACTCAGTAGGGTTACCTATATTTACTGGCCCGGTAAATCCATCCTCTGTGTTCATTATGAGTATAAAAGCCTCAATTAAATCATCAATGTAACAAAAAGAACGGGTCTGCGACCCATCGCCATAAATTGTAACTGGGTCGTTTTTCAACGCCTGAACAATAAAGTTTGAAACTACACGACCATCATTGGGATGCATTCTCGGACCATAGGTATTAAAGATTCTAGCTACTTTAATTGAAACGTTATGCTGTCGCCGATAATCAAAAAATAGTGTTTCCGCGCACCTCTTTCCCTCGTCATAACAAGCTCGGGTTCCAATGGGATTACAATTCCCCCAGTAACTTTCTAATTGTGGATGCACCATAGGGTCGCCGTAAACCTCACTGGTAGAAGCTTGAAAAATTTTTGCCTGCACCCTCTTGGCAAGACCAAGCATATTGATAGCCCCATGAACACTAGTCTTAGTCGTTTGGACCGGATCAAATTGATAATGGATGGGGGAGGCGGGGCAAGCTAAATTAAAGATTTCATCAATTTCAACATAGAGTGGAAAGGTTACATCGTGGCGCATTAATTCGAAACGCGGCCCGGAGATTAAATGTGCAATATTATCTTTTGAACCCGTAAAATAATTGTCTACGCAAAGTACCTCACTGCCTTCAGCTATCAATCTTTCACATAAATGCGATCCAATAAATCCTGCACCCCCAGTTACCAATATCCGTTTATTTGAGACCATATGCTCCACCACTAAACACTACTATCTAACTGCCCTCTAACGGATGTTTTAACATCTTATATTGTTTCTATTGAAAATTATAATCGACGCCCTTTTTAATTAAATATAGATCTAACGGGGGGTGCTCAAGACTTGAAATCACTAGTTTCCCGTGGCGCACGTTTTGCCAGAATTCTTTGCAATGTTCTGCGGTGCATGTTAAGTCGCCGGGCTGTCTCAGAAACGTTCCGATCACATTGCTCGTAGACACGTTGGATATGCTCCCATCTTACGCGATCAGCTGACATTGGATTTTTTGGTGGCGGGGGCAAATCAGCACCACGGGTTAGCAATGCAGATGCAACTTGATCAGCATCTGCTGGTTTTGCTAAATAATCGACGGCACCGGCTTTAACCGCTGCAACAGCCGTCGCAATGTTTCCATAGCCAGTCAATATAACTATGCGCGAATCGGCATGTGCTTCACGTATGACAGGCACGACATCCAGCCCACTACCGTCTTCTATGCGCAAATCAAGTACTGCATAATTTGGCGCTTCAATTTTAGCCATTGAAGCACCTTCGGAAACACTCTCCACAGCAGTTACTTTAAATCCACGGCGTTCCATTGCTTTTGCAAGCCTTTCCCTAAATGGCTTATCATCATCCACAATTAATAATTTTTTCTCTGGTTCGCTGGTTGACACTTGTTCTACACTCTTATCCATTTCACTCATTGATTTCACCTTCAGCACCCTCGAGCATGTCGCGCGGCCATTGAATTTCAACAACAGCTCCGCCTTCTCGCCGATTAGAAAACGAAAGTTCCGCTCCCGTCCTTTCTAGTAGGGTTTGTGCGATAAAAATACCTAAACCCATGTGTCCATCTTGGCTTACACGCAAGGATATGTAGGGTTCACCGATACGGTCTAATACAAAAGGAGAAAATCCTGGCCCATCATCCGCAATTGAAACATTGACAAAATTATTAGACCAAGTTGTCGATAAGATCACTTCAGAATTTGCAAACTGTATAGCGTTTTGCGCCAAAGAACCGATTCCATGAATAATTTCAGGAATATAACCTATAACAGGCTCATTACTTTTGCCATCTACATCGATAGGCATTGTATTAAAAACCGTAGAAATTCGATCTATCTGATGGCGGGTTGTAGCCATCTCCACAACAGCGCTAACTGGAACCGCAGAAAAGGGAGCATCATCACCTTCAGGATTATGAGCAAGCGCTGCTAATATGTCCCTGCAACGATTGATTTCTGTAAGCAATAATGCAACATCATCGGCGATTGGACTATCTTCTGGTAAATCACGAGATAACTCTCGGCTTACCACGGCAATTGTTCCAAGGGGGCTTCCAAGGTCGTGTGCGGCGGCGGCGGCAATGGCGCCCATAGCTGACAGTCGCTGTTCCCGAGCAAGTGCTTGTTGGGTCGCGAATAAGCCATCCGACAATTCACGCGCCGCCTGTGCTACACGCCAGGTATATGACGCAAAAAACATTATGCCGATTGCCAGTGCTGTCCAGACTCCCAGAACATAGATAGTCGGAAGCTGCGGCAAAGGCCCTTGGCCCGGTAGTGGTAAATGATAAATTGATAAAGTAGTGATGGAAATCAAAGCAAGAAAGCTCAGAATGATTGTACTACTAAGTGACAAAACAGTCGCAGAAATAGCTACAGGCGCCAGTAAAAGAAATGCAAACGGATTACCAAGTCCCCCTGTCAAATTCAGAAGAATGGTCAGCTGTACTATGTCAAATGCAAGATAACCAGCAGCCCCTTTTTCAGAAACGCGCCGCGACCCCCCAATAAATTGCGCGGCTAAATTAACGATCGCAGATGCCGAAACCGTAATCATTGTCGCAAAAAGGGGTAGATCAAACCCTAGGCCGTAATATACTACGAGCAGGGTAGCCATCTGCCCAACGATAGCTACCCAGCGGATTAGAACTAATGTCCTTAACTGAACTCTACTGGCTTCGTCGACCGATGGTGCTATAACCATAATATGCTCCCAATAAGTCAGTGAAAATCATAGATTCATCACCATATTTTTTACGAAACTGATATATGAATTAAAACGTTGATATAAAAAGGTTATGAGTAAAATAGCAATTAATACCGAGGCATTAACAAAGAGATTCGGCAATAAAATTGCTGTCGATAAGATTAATTTAAAAGTCAAGTCCGGATCAATAACAGCTTTATTAGGTGGTAACGGAGCAGGAAAAACGACGACCATCGCTATGCTTCTCGGCTTAATTCTACCCACAAGCGGGAAAGCGAGAGTGTTAGGTGAGGATATCATTCATTCACGATATAAGGTCTTAACTCGAATTAATTTCAGTTCTCCATATGTTGATTTGCCGAAGCGCTTAACAGTACGAGAAAATCTACGCATTTTTGCGGGACTTTATGGTATCCATAATTCAAATAAACATATCAAAAGTTTAGCCGATTCCTTTGCCCTAGTGGAATTTTTAGACCGTCCCACCGGGCAACTTTCTTCCGGACAACGTAGTCGGGTATCATTGGCGAAAGCACTTATAAATTCTCCTTCTTTATTACTTTTGGATGAACCCACCGCATCGTTAGATCCAGCAACCGCTGATTGGGTAAGATCTTATTTAGATGATTATGCAACAGAGACTGGTGCCACAATTTTATTGGCATCACATAACATGAGCGAGGTTGATCGGCTTTGTTCGGAGGTTGTAATGATGAAACGGGGTAGAATCGTCGATCAAGGTCACCCGAAAACGTTAATTGAAAAATATGGTCGGGAAACACTAGAAGAAGTTTTCCTGGAAATTGCAAACACAGATACAAATTCGCCAGAATGACAAAAATTATCACAAAGGCACACAAAGAAGCGAACCAACATATAGTAATGTATCGGATAGGCACAATGTTATTACGATACCTTTACCTCCTGAAAAGCTCATGGATAAGAATATTAGAATTAGCGTACTGGCCTACAATGCAAATGATCATGTGGGGGTTTTTAAATCAATATTTGATGTCAGCCGAATCCTCAGTAATAAAAATCGCTGGAATGTTAATTGCTGCAGTTCTTCTTTGGGATGTTATGTTTCGCAGCAACATAGGTGTTGCGGTATCATTTTTAGAAGAAATATGGTCGAGAAATTTAGCTCAATTATTTGCTAGCCCGCTCAGACCATATGAGTGGGCGTTATCCCTTCTATCTATTAGCCTTATTCGTACCATTATTGGGGTGATTCCTGCCGCTATATTAGCGATCCCTTTTTATAGTTACTCTATATTTGATATGGGAATACCCCTTATCGCATTCTTTGCAAATCTTATGATCTTTGGCGGTGCGGTAGGGTTATTAGTTTCAGCACTGGTCCTTAGATACGGTATGGGTGCAGAAAGTTTAGCTTGGGTTGGCATTTTTCTCATCGCCCCCATCAGTGGAATATATTACCCAATATCCGTTTTACCCGACTGGTTACAGACCATTGCATGGGCCCTGCCGTCAGCACACGTTTTTGAGGGTATGAGGACTTTACTAACAGAAAATGTTTTTATGACAGACCTATTCATTAATGCCGCCATTTTAAATGTTTTATACATGGGAAGCGGTCTAGCAGTTTTCCTATACGTCTTCCGGTTAGCAAGAATCAGAGGGCTTTTGATACAGATAGGAGAATAGACCGCTCACTAAAAGATGCCTAAATCTAGACCCGCCGCCATTGCGGCTCCAAACTCTTTACATTGCTCTTTAAAATCTGGTTGCCATTTTCCTCGACAAATTAATGGAGCCTGCACCAATTTCCAGCGCAACCCGCCTGTTATTGATTCTACAGCCTGTTGGGTACCAGTTCCATCATGCGCGGCACGAATAATCAGTGCATACGGTAACCCTTGTGTTTTATCCAAACAGGGGTAATAAATTCTATCAAAAAAATCTTTTAATGCCCCACTCATGTAGCCAAGGTTTTCTGGAGTCAGTAAAATTAACCCCTCCGATCTTAAGATTTCATTCTCTGCCGTCTTGAACGGCGTTCTAACAGCAACAGAAATTGAATCACTCAATATGGATTTCACTCCCATAACAACGGAATCTAATAATGATTGTGTATTCTCGGAAGGAACATGGGCTATTATGAGAAGCTGTTTTTTAGCCATACAGCATCTTCCTGCTTTAGTTAAAATGTGATTCGACACTTGGGTATATAACACCCAATAATGAAACGGGATGGACTAAATCAAAAATAGGGGGAATATAGAACTTACTCCTTTGCACCGGCTTCACGTAATAATTTTATAATGAAATTTCTCCGATTCCACTCAGCCCACATTAACGCCGTCCGGCCAGTATAATCACGTTTAGAAACATCTACACCGTATTTTAGTAGAACTCGAACTATATCAACCCGGCCTTGGCTCGCAGCAATCATTAAAGGTGTTATACCTCGACGATTCTCGGAATTTATAGCCGCACCTTTCTCGATTAATACTACAATAGCATCAATATGACCTTGATCTGCGGCATAATATAATGCTGAGTTTCCAAGTTTATCCCGATGGGTAATCGAAATTCTTTGAGCGGCCAAAAATTCAATAATATCGGCATTACCAATTATACCGGCGTAAATAATTGAATTGCGGCCATCAAAGTCCTCGACTTCCACTTTTTCGCCGCGCGCGATGGCAACTTTAACACCCTCTAGATCATTTGATTTTATAGCTGCCAAGATAGGATTATCACCAAAAAGCTCTATATCGGCATGAGGCGACGCGATAGGAAACACAAAAATACAAAAGAATAGTAATGAATATCTAAAAAACTTCATAATCCAAATTTCGTTTTAGAAAAAGTCGTCAATATATTCTAAGTTAGGTTGGAATTGATATACAACATATTGGTTAATTGTTAAGTAGTGTAATTCCCACTTACCCGCTATATCATTTTAACATTAAATAAGATGGGAAAAATTCGTGAATCTTTCAGCATTCAGAGTGGCTGCAACTGCAGCCGTAATAATTATCGCTTTGGTGCTTATCGCCTGGCAGTTTGGCTTCCTTTCACCTAATGGGCGTAATTCCGGCCCAATGGTAGCCGCCAAAATTGGCGGCTCTTTTGAGTTAATTGACCATAATGGTAAATTGCGGAGAAGTGCAGAATTCCACGAAAAATTTATGCTGATCTATTTTGGCTACAGTTTTTGTCCCGATGTTTGTCCAACCGCATTACAAGTGATGGGATCAGCGTTAAATTCATTAGGGGATAAGGCAAAATTGATCCAGCCGATATTTATTACCATCGACCCTAAGCGGGATACAACTAAACATCTCAAAACTTATGTGGAAAATTTTTACCCAAATTTATTAGGTCTAACCGGCACCGAAGAGGCGATCAAGAGCGCTGCTAAAAAATTTCGAATTTATTACGCCAGAACATCTGGTAATAAAGATAAACCTGATACAGATGATTATTTGGTAGATCATTCATCGATAGTATTCTTGATGGGGAAAAGGGGTCAGTATATCACCCATTTTAATCATCAAACTGATCCGAACAAAATGGCAGAAGTATTAGCCAAACAACTTTGAAGCACTATGAATAAAAATATTACAAAACCTTTCTGGAAAAATAAGAATCTAAAAGATTTAACCAATGATGAATGGGAGTCTTTGTGTGATGGTTGCGCTCGCTGCTGTTTACTGAAATCAGAAGACACAGACACAGGCGAAATTGCATACACAAAGATTGCCTGTAAGCTTTTAGACTCTAACGCTTGTCAGTGTAGAAACTACCGTAACCGGCATAAAATTATCCCCGATTGTATCGCCTTGAATGCCGAAAATATAAAAAATCTGCACTGGATGCCCTCAACTTGTGCATACCGGCTAATATCTGAGGGCAAAGATCTTGCGTGGTGGCATCCATTAGTTTCAGGTGACCCTGACACTGTTTTCCTTGCAGGGATCTCCGTCCGAGGGCGTACAATCCCAGAAGGAGAAGGACAGGATCCTGGCGAAAATATTATTGATTGGGTTAAATAACTATTTCTTAAGACCGCTTTCCCCAACGAGTATTCACCAAAGCAATGCCAATTAAAATCAAGGTGATCGCCAACCAAACAAAAAGACTATGTTTTTCACCCAGTAATACTATACCGAAAAAAATACCGAACCCCACAGACAAAAAACTAGACTGGCTCATATAGGTCGGACCAGCAATACGTATCAATTCGAAAACACCATAAAAATTAAATCCCGCAAGAACAAAATGTACCATCATAGAAATTTCCCCGCTCGTAAAAGGGGGAGCAAGCATATGAAATTCTCCTAAAGCCAAAGATATGGGTAACGCCATGGCAGCAGCCGCAAATAGCGTTCCACAAGCTAACTGAAGTGAATTTATGTTAGGGGGTCGGTTGGCATCTGAGAGAAAAACATAGGCCATCCCGTGTAATAAAGGTGTTCCAAAGCCTATAAATACCCATATTGCCATTGAAGGATCCGGCAGGGATGCCTTTGGTACTACTATGAATAAAACACCCAAAAACCCCAGCAAAATGCCGAATAAGCGCAACCAAATCAATTTTTCAACCCTGGTAATTAAACTCACAAGGTGAGTAAAGATAGGCGTAAACGCCATAATCACCGCCATAACACCGACTGGGAGATTACCTTGTGCAGCATAAAGAATCGTATTGGCAAATGTGAAGCGCAACGCCGCAGCTCGAAAATAATATGCGATATATCCGAAAGAGACAGGAGGGTAGATTCCGCGACATAATCCTATAAAAAATACTACACACCCAGAACCTAGACAAAACCAAAATACGTACGCAGTCGGATGGATTCCATTGGTGACTGTGTTTTTAATAAGTATAAAAAAGAATCCCCATAGACATCCTATCATCAGCAAGAGAGTTACAGGCAAAAGTTCTTTGGGATTAAATATTTTTATCATTGAAGGTCTATACAACATAGGGTGACAAAACGATATAGATTCACTATCCCAATTGTTAAACAAGCCCTAGGGTGTTCGAAAACTGCTGTCGGACATACCCGTCAACGCATCCATCATAAACTTCCTCCAAAGATCCGCCGGGATTGAGCCACCGGTTACGTGTTTCATTGGAGAAAAATTATCGTTTCCAACCCAAACTCCTGTCACCAGTCCTCCTGTAAATCCGATAAACCAGGCATCCCGGAAGCCCTGGCTTGTCCCGGTTTTTCCGGCGACGTTTTTACTAAAGCGCGCCCTCTTACCTGTGCCAGATTTTACAACATCAACTAACATTGAATTCATATCTTTCACTATGGATTTTTTTACTAGCGCGCCCGTTGATAAAGGGGACCGCTTATAGAGGATTTCATTCTCATTGTTCCTTATCTCCGTTATCCCATACGGCCAAGCAGAAAATCCCTTGTTGGCAAAAATGGCATAGGACGAGGTCAGATCTAAAAGGGTAACTTCACCTACGCCCAAAGCAATCGAAGGGTGGCTTTTAAGCTTTGAGGTGATACCTAAACGTTGAGCAGCTTTTATAACTTTTTGTCGGCCAATTTGTTCTGATACTTTTACAGCAACTGTGTTAATAGACTTCGCAAGTGCTGTGCGCAACGATATGGGACCTAAAAACTTTCCCGAATAGTTTCTCGGTTTCCAACCCTTTATTGAAACAGGCCCATCAACGATTTCATCATGAGGCTGTATGCCGGCCTCTAGAGCCGCAAGATACACAAAAAGTTTAAAAGCAGATCCAGGTTGGCGCAGCGCTTGATTAACACGGTTAAATTGACTAGATGCATAATTCCGACCTCCAATCATAGCACGAATGGCGCCGTCTGGAGAAAGCGAAACTAACGCAGCTTGACCAACATTTCGTGTATTTCCAACAGTTGTTAGAGTTTGCACTACACGAGTCTCTCCTAATTTTTGAAGACGTGGAGATAAAGTAGTTTTAATGATTAAGTCACCACTGGTTCTCCCTACAAATGCAAATGCTCGTTGGAGTAACCAATCAGAAAAATAACGTGCGCCGGAACCTTTAACTTGATTTTTAAACTTTAAATTGTCCATTCTTGCTTTCAAAGCATCTTGTTTGGACAAAAACCCAGCCGCAACCATATTGGATAAAACCTGTTTGGTCCTAGTCAAGCTGAGGTTCTTATCGCGAAAAGGGGAATAACGTGAAGGGGCCTTCAGCAAACCTACAAGCAAAGCAGCTTCCTTAAGATTAATATCCCGAACTGATTTACCAAAATAGCGCCTTGCTGCCGCATCCACCCCAAACGTGCCCGCCCCAAGGTAAACGCGATTAAGATAAATTGTTAAAATCTGTCTCTTAGACAATTTAGCTTCGAGCCAAAGAGCTAGCAAAAGTTCCTGGATTTTTCGTCGAAGAGAGCGCTCTGGAGTTAAAAACAAATTCTTGGCTAGCTGCTGGGTCAAAGTGCTCCCCCCTTGGCGCACACTTCCAGCCCTCAAGTTAGCCAAAGTAGCGCGGGCTATTCCAAAAATATCAATCCCAAAATGATCAAAAAAACGTCGATCTTCTGTGGAAACAATTGCCTGAATTAGATAAGGAGGGACCTCGTTAAACTGAACAACATTAGCATATAGATCTCCGTAAGTAGCAATCACTGAGCTATCTGAGGCAAGTAAAGTAACACTAGGACGTCGGGTGTGTTTTTCATAATTTTCTACATCGGGTAAATCCCAAGCGTAATAAGCCACTAGTGCCGATAAAATTAACCCCGACCACAAAACCATCAAGGCACTTAAACGTAATATTCGAAACCCAAAAGAAGGCTCCTCCTTTTCGGTTCTCCCCTTTTTAGTCCCGTTTTCGGTAGATCTTTTAGCCATTTTTCTTTCTTGACTTTGATTAAATTCTTAAAACAGAAGCATTGGTGTTGTATTATGACTCCGTTAATTTAATCTAACGATAATTTCGGGAATCAGCAGTCTTAACGAGATGATGTCTTTATTTTTTAAAACAATGAACGCCCCAAAGGATGTTAGGGCCTTAAAAATTCGCCAGGCAATGAAGAAAGATGCTACAGAGATTGTTCGATTGTCCGGATTACTAAGTAAAGCGGATAGCACCAACCCTTCACGGCTAACTGAAGAAATCTATTGCGAAGATGGTTTTGGGGACAACCCAGCCTTTAATGCTTTGCTCGCAGAAATTGATACCCAAGTAATTGGGTACACCCTTTATTTTGAAGGTTATGATACAAATCGCGCAAAACGAGGACTTTATATATCTGACATTTATGTCGATGAGGCTTGGAGAAGGCAAGGTGTAGGTCGTTCCTTAATGCAAGCCACTGCCCAGGTTTGTAGAGACCTTGGCGGGGAGTGGGTGTTCTGGGCTGTAAACAAACAAAACCGCGCGGCCAGGAAATTTTATCAAACGCTCGCAACCGAAATTTCTGAAATATCGATTTTTGCGGCTTTAGGCCAAAATTTCCAAACCCTTTGCGGTTCTTCGGCAAAATAATTTAAGCATCTAGATTTACAACTTTAAGGGCATTTGATTGAATAAATTCGCGCCGCGGATCAACAACATCTCCCATAAGAGTAGAAAATACTTCCTCGGCGGCGTCTCGATGATCTATTTTAACCTGAAGAAGAGCCCTAACCTCTGGATCTAGTGTTGTTTCCCAAAGCTGCTCGGGGTTCATTTCGCCTAAGCCCTTATAGCGTTGAATTGAGACGCCCTTGCGACCGTTTTCCATAACAGCATCAACCAAACCCAGCGGGCCTTCTATTCTCGTTTTATGGTCTTTCACTTTTAAATATGCCGGCCGGGCATAAATATTTTGTAAGTCTGGAACCATCTCATCTAAGCGCCGTGCCTCAGCAGATTTTACCAGGGCACCATCAATAACATGTCTTTCTGTCACACCACGTAAAGTCCTTGCAAAAGCAAAGCCGCCGCCATCAAGGATCTCTACTCTCCAACCCCTCTCATTTTCAATACTCAAACCATCTAGGCGTCGAGCAATAGCTTCAGCAACTTGAGATTCCATTGTCTCAGATCCGAGCAGCTCTGAATTAAAGGCACCCAAAATAGCAGCCTGTTCAGCAACCATAGGATTTGATAATTTTTGCAAAATAGGTTGCATCGTATTTTTAGCTTGCAAGGCCGTCTCAACAGTAGCGCGCAAATCTGGCCCAGCGATCTCTGCACCATCCTGTATCACCAACAAACAATCCCTCAGGCCCGTATCAATTAAATACTCTTCGAGTTTTGGATCATCTTTTAAATAAATTTCCTCCGAACCTCTTTTTGCGCGATATAATGGAGGTTGTGCAATATATAGGTAACCGCGTTCTACAAGGTCTGGCATTTGCCGAAAAAAGAAAGTCAGGAGAAGAGTTCGGATATGGCTCCCATCAACATCCGCATCCGTCATAATAATTATTTTATGATAACGAGCTTTTTCTACATCAAAATCTTCTCGTCCAATGCCTGTGCCTAAGGCAGCGATCAAGGTTCCTATTTCTGCCGAGGACAACATTTTATCAAATCTTGCCCGTTCTACATTCAAAATCTTTCCCCGAAGTGGCAATATCGCTTGTGTCCTACGATTTCGACCCTGTTTGGCAGAGCCTCCAGCGGAATCACCCTCGACTATAAATATTTCAGATTGGGCGGGATCACGTTCCTGACAATCTGACAGTTTGCCAGGCAAGCTAGAAATATCTAGTGCGCCCTTGCGCCGAGTTAGGTCTCGAGCTTTACGTGCTGCCTCACGAGCAGCAGCAGCCTCTACGATTTTAGCTACTATTTTTTTAGCCTCATTCGGATGTTCTTCAAACCACTGGCCCAACCTAGCCCCAACAATACTTTCGACGACAGGACGTACCTCGGAAGAAACAAGTTTCTCTTTGGTCTGCGAAGAAAATTTTGGATCGGGAACCATAACCGACAAAATACAAGTAAGACCTTCACGCATGTCATCACCGGTCAGAGCAATTTTTTCTTTCTTTGCTATACCAGAAGTATTTGCATAGGAATTGATCGTTCTCGTCAAAGCTGCGCGAAACCCCGCAAGGTGTGTTCCTCCGTCACCCTGAGGAATAGTATTTGTGAAACAAAGCGTGGTTTCGTGATAACTGTCTGACCACTCCAAGGCGACTTCTATAGCGATACCATCCTGCTCATCTTGGATGGTGATAGGATTTTCAAATAATGGTGTTTTTCCACGATCAACATAATTGACAAAAGCTGCTAATCCACCTTCATAATGCATTTCGACAATATTCGGATCTACCCCACGCGAATCATTAGCTACTAGGGTAACACCAGAATTCAAGAATGCGAGTTCACGCAAACGATGTTCGAGTTTAGAAAAGTCATATTTGATATTGGTAAACGTGCCCTTTGAAGCCATGAACGTAACTTGACTACCAGTAGGGCCCGTCCAATCTGACACACGCTCAAGGGGTTTAATCGGAACACCATCTTCAAATCGCATAAACCATTCTGCATTATCACGCCAAATTTTGAGCTCTAGCCAAGACGAAAGAGCATTAACAACGGAAACTCCCACACCATGGAGACCACCAGAGACTTTATATGAACTTTGATCGAACTTACCACCAGCATGTAGGTGGGTCATTATGACTTCTGCTGCCGAAACACCTTCTTCTTCATGTACCTGAACTGGGATGCCACGCCCGTTATCCCGAATAGAAACTGAGCCATCTCCATTTAAGGTCACCTCCACCCTGTCACAAATACCTGCCAGGGCTTCATCGATACCATTATCTACAACCTCATAAACCATATGATGTAGCCCTGAACCATCATCTGTATCCCCAATATACATTCCGGGTCTTTTGCGAACAGCATCTAGACCACGTAATACTTGTATCGATTCAGCGCCATAATCGGAGGTTTTTTCTTCAGAAGTCTCTTTATCTTTGGATGCCATTTTTTTCCAATTCTTAATTGAATCTATATAGAAAGTAATTTCGGTGAATCTTCAGCTAGCTTCCCATTATCAATGGAGAGATTTTGGACCGACCCTGAAAGCTCTGAAAAAAGGGATGGGTCTGCGCCGGTCATCCAAGTTTGTGCACCAAGATTTTGAAGTTCCTTAAATAGTGCGGTACGGCGCGGGGCATCAAAATGAGCCGCTATCTCATCCAATAATAAGATTGGCGTGGCGTTTCGCTCAAGCGATTGAAGCCGAGCATTCGCAAGTACTATACTAATCAATAAGGCTTTCTGCTCGCCGGTAGAACATTGGCTAGCTGGCATGTTTCTTAAGGTATGTACTACAAAAAGATCACTAATATGTGGACCAATTCCTTTGCCACGCGATGTTGAGTCTAGATCGCGGGCATTTTTGAGATACGATCGATAGCGGTCCTCCACTTCAACCGCAGGCATCTCAAGCAACCAGCTTTCCAAAGCCCCACTAACAGAAAGAGATGCTGAAGGAAAGGGCCCAACACCCATAGCACATGCTGGATTTAAACGATCAATTAAAGCAAGTCTAGCCGCCGAAATTGCAACACCTTTTTCTACCATTGTCTCTTCCAGAACATTAAGCCAGCGGGGATCTGTTTTGTGACCTTGATTCACCTCATTTTGTATTAAAAGAGATCTTTCGCGCGAGGCTTTGCCAAATGATTTCAAGCGTCCGGCATGAGCAGGATCAAAACCAAATACTAATCTATCTAGGAACCGCCTCCGTCCAGAAGGACCCTCAGTAAACAAGCGTTGCATTTCAGGGGTGACCCATAGAACCGATAACCTCTCGTTCAATACCGATTGTCCACGCGCCGATACCCCGTTAATACGAACAGCCCTCTTTAGCTTTCCATTGGAAGCTTCCTGGGAAACTCCGGTGCCAACTTCATAGGTTCCATCGATACCGGTAACAGTGGCCGCAACGGCCCAGCATTTATTATGATGATTTTCAACATCATCAGATCGAGGTATATCTTCCAAATTCGCAGTACGTAACCCCCGACCAGGAACTAAAAAAGATATTGCCTCTAAAATATTAGTTTTGCCCGCCCCATTTGGCCCGGTAAGAGCTACAATTGGCAGTTCTATGGTTAAGCGCAAAGAAGAATAACAACGGAAATTACTCAAAGACAGGCGCCGAACTGCCATTGTTTCTGGACCTTCGCCATTTTGAATCGCATGTTGCAATGTAGACAGAATTCCAGCCTCTATACTCGCATGGGCATCAAAACATAAAGTGCATTCTCATCCTCGAGATCCTTAACGAGAGTTGGGGACGCAGAATCAGAAAGCGCAAAACGGGCCTTATTACCCTGAATTTGTTGGGTTATATCAATTAGATATTTTGAATTAAAACCGATTTCTAAATCCCCATCGCTGTAATCAACCTCCAGTTCTTCTGTTGCGCTTCCTGCGTCCGGACTTGTGGCCGATAGCACCAAGCTATTGGAACCTAAACTTAGTTTAATTGCCCGCGATTTTTCAGTCGAAATGGTCGACACTAAATCAACAGCACGTTCGAAACGGTTGCAGCTTACTTCAAGGAATTTGTTGTTTTCCTCTGGAATAACTCGATCATAATCTGGAAAAGTGCCGTCGATAAGTTTAGAACTCAAAATGATACCATTTATTGCAAAACGGATTTTTGTATCCGACATCATTAGAGCTATATCGCCATCAACTTCATCAATCAATTTACGTAGTTCATTAACCGTCTTCCGAGGCACTATCACTCCTGGAATGGCCTCGGCTCCCGATGGTATTGGAATTTCCATCCGCGCGAGGCGGTGCCCATCAGTCGCGACCGCCCTCAAGACAGCTCTTCCTTCCTCGCTTTCCGCTGCATGAAGATATATACCATTCAGATAATATCGGGTTTCCTCTGTTGATATCGCAAAGCGGGTTCGATCTATTAAATTCCGTAAATCCGCTGCTCCTAGAGTAAAACTATACGGCATATCATCGTCGGTCATTGCTGGAAAATCCTCGCTGGCGAGTGTGGCAAGTTTTAACGAAGATCGGCCAGACCGCATAGCAATCTGACCTTCCTCCGCTCCGCCACCAAGCTCTATTTGAGAACCCTCTTCGAGCTTTCGGACAATCTCAAAGAGTGTATGAGCAGCAACCGTTGTCGCGCCGGTTTGTGATACATCCGCTGATACCTTTTCGACTACTACAATATCCATATCAGTGGCCGATAATTCAACTGCTGCTTCTTGAGCGCGCATTAGAACATTAGACAAAATTGGAATGGTATTCCTGCGCTCTACTACGCTTTGGACGTGGGTTAGTGCTTTCAATAAAGCACCGCGATCTATCGTAAACTTCATGGCGTCACGTTAATTTTGTTCGAATTAAAACTCCAGCATCTCTGAACCAACCGAAATACCCGGTTAGTTTAAATAATTATACCATTTCAGTTTGTTCGCCGCACTGGTTAAGATACCCGAAAAAAACTACCTTATAAAATACAAAAACCGCCAAAAACTGCGGTTACCCCTCTAGCATTCGTCGCAAAAGATCAACGTTCTCGCAGAATGCCGAATCTGTATGTCGTAACTCTTCCACTTTCTTGACCGCGTGCATGACGGTTGTATGATCACGTCCTCCAAATTTCCTACCTATTTCAGGCAAAGAACGGGATGTCAGTTGCTTGGCTAGGTACATTGCTACCTGCCGCGGACGTGCAACAGCCCGAGCGCGTCGAGCAGAATGCATATCTGCAATGCGAATGTTAAAATGTTCTGAAACACGCTTCTGAATTTCTTCAATGGTAACGCGTCGATCATTGGCACGAAGAACGTCGTGTAGGACATCCTGACAGGTTTCAAGTGTAATTTCTCGTCCCACTAGCTCCGAGTGAGCTACGACCCTATTCAAAGCGCCCTCAAGCTCACGTACATTGGATGTTATCCGGTGGGAGAGGAATTCTTTGACTTTATTGGGGATTTCCACCCCTAAGCGTTCTGACTTGACTTTAAGAATTCCAAGGCGCAATTCAAAACTTGTTGCATGAATGTCAGCAACTAGACCCCAACCCAGACGTGAACGCAGGCGCTCCTCCATACCTTCGAGGTCTAATGGGGATTTATCAGCCGATATTACTACTTGCCGATTATTATCCACCAAATCGTTAAAAGTATGGAAAAACTCCTCCTGAGTAGCCTCCTTACCATTTATAAACTGCACATCGTCGATCATCAGCAAGTCAACCGACCGAAACTGTTCCTTAAAGGCCACAGTGTCCTTAAATCGCAGCGCGCGAATGAAATAAAACATAAATTTTTCAGCAGAAAGATATACTACTCGACGGTCCGGAAATTTCTCCAGTGTATGATTTGCTATAGCATGCATCAGATGCGTTTTACCTAACCCGACCCCGCCATATAGAAACAACGGATTAAACGGCGCACTATCAGAATCTGCCACTCGCCGTGCTGCTGCATATGCCAACTCGTTGGTTTTTCCTACCACAAAATTTGAAAAGGTAAATCGTGGATCGATAGGTGCGCTGATTTCAGAACGCGCTTTTTCATTTCCTGGTCGCTGATTTGGATTAACACCGCTTCTCCGTTCTAAAACACTAGATTCTTCCAAGCGATTTAGAGGCCTAGTTGTTGGTGTCTGCACAAAGATCTCAACAATTTCGATATCAGAATCTTCCCCGACCCAAAGATCTCGCAATCGATCACCATAATGACTAACCACCCAATCACGCATAAAACGAGTCGGGACAGCTATCTTTACCGAACCGCCAGTGACGGAGACCAAAGTCAGAGGTTTTAACCAACTACGGTAGGAAGCATCGCCGACTTCCGACCTTAACAAACCTCTTACCCTAGCCCATCGGGCAGTAAATTTCGGATCCAGTCTCGGTCCCGGCATGAATTTTGTCCCCAGTCCCCAAGCAGCCCGACAAATAGCCGGTCGCTTAATTTAAACAGTCCACTTAAAAACAAAAATCTTCGACTAAATTGATCTTCTAATTAAAAGGTGCCCGATTTTTGAATTGCCCCACGACCCCCGTTTATATTTTGACGTCAACTATGAACCAGGATTAAATTAAATAAAATTCGATTTCTTTATTATACATCATTAATCCATTACTTGATCTATACTTCAATGTAAATTTTTTTATTTATATGTCTTTGTATCTATTCCGAAGCCAAGTTTAAATCTAATTGGGCTAAGATCGGATAGCAAGCGGAGACCGTAACAAAAATTAAAAAAAAAACATTGACAAATTAGCGACTTCCGATTCCAGCCATCGACTCAATGACTTGTGGGAAATCCCTAAATTTTTGGGCTACTGAAGGGAGCTATGTTACTGAAAAGCTGAGATAGGGGTTTAAAATACAACCACGTCCTAACAACGTGAGTGTTAATCTTTATCCAATAAAAATTATTTCAGGGCATTAACTCGGGCAGACATCCGCGACACTTTGCGTGATGCTGTGTTCTTTTTAAGAATTCCCTTTGTTACTCCACGCATTAACTCAGGCTCTGCGGCTTTAAAAGCGATCTCTGCTTCTGCCCGACTGCCCTTCTCGATTGCCAGCTCGACTTCTTTGACAGCTGTCCGAATTCGCCCACGCCGGTCACGATTTCGCTCTGCCCGTCTCTCAATTTGTCGGACCCGCTTTTCTGCGGAATTCGAATTAGCCATTTCTGAACATCCTAAACATATAAATCGCGGTTCGCGTTTGTATAGTGCCTCTACTTTCCCGTCAAGCATTTAGCCAGTCATTTTAAAGGTTTATCCTACGACTACCGCTTTCCATAATCCGGTTCCCGTTTTTCAATAAAAGCCGCCATGCCCTCACGTTGATCTGGTGTACCAAAGGACGCTTGAAACATGCGCCTTTCATATCTTACCCCCTCTGAAAGCGTTGTTTCATAAGCACGGTTAATGATATCTTTCACCATCATCGTGGCCGGGCGAGACATTGAAGCAATCTGTTTTGCTGTAGCGATTGCCTCTTCAATTAACTCTTTGTCCGTAACAATGCGACTGACTAACCCAGCTCTCTCTGCCTCTTCAGCACCCATTACCCTGCCTGTTAAACACATTTCCATAGACTTGGATTTTCCAATCAAGCGGGTCAAACGCTGAGAGCCCCCCGCCCCAGGCCACACACCTATTTTAATCTCCGGCTGACCAAATTTTGCTGATTCGGATGCCAATATAAAATCGCACATCATCGCTATCTCGCAGCCGCCCCCAAGAGCGAATCCCGCCACGGCAGCTATTACGGGTTTTCGACATTTCGCAACCTGTTCCCACCCATCAGTTATAAAGTCATCACTAAATGTTTGAGGCCAATCTTTGGGCTGCATTTCTCTTATATCTGCCCCTGCTGCAAACACCTTATCTGAACCGGTTATAACGATAGCACCAATTTTTTCGTTGGCTTCCAGCTTTTTCAACGCATCCGCCAATTCATTAATCAAATTCGATGATAGCGCGTTTAACGACTCAGGCCGGTTAAATTTTATGACCCCAACATTTTCAAGTATCTCGAATATAATCGTGTCATAGCTCATCAGATGTAGTCCCCCCCTAATAATAGATTTATTTTGGTGTTAAAGAAAAATGAGTGGTCAAAATGCCATTCTCAACGGAAATAGTAAGCCGCAACCATTCTCCTTCTCGGGACCAAATATTAGTACCTCTCGAATACCACCCAAGCTGTGGTAGTGTCCGAACATAAAATGATATAATTTTTGATTGAGAGACAGCCTCCCCCAATTTACCGTTAGCGGCAACCTCTATTATCCTCCCCTCCAGTGCAGAAAACATTACTCTAGAGTCCTCTAATTCCTCTAACCCAGCCATCAATGGGAGGTCTTCAACGGTTGTGAAAAAAGATGAGCCCAAAGCCAAATTCCCTTGATTTAAGGAAATCAATAGCATGAGGGCTACGAAAATTTTTCTCTTTCTGTTAGAAATTTTATATTTCGATTTTCCTTTCAAGTTACATATATCCTTTAACCTTGGCATTCTGAACAAAAGAACGTTGATCTGCCGGCTTGAACAATTCGCCTTACTGGCTCCTCACAAATTGGGCAAGGGTGACCAGCTCGACCATAAACCTTAAATTTATGTTGGAAATACCCCATTTCTCCTGTAGCGCTAACATGGTCCTTAAGCGTTGAGCCACCAGATTCGATTGCGTCAAGCAAAAGCTCTTTAGTTTTTTTTACAAGGATACTAGCTTGTTTGAGAGTAATCGTATTAGCGCTTCGCATAGGAGACAACCCAGCCATAAAGAGACCCTCACAGACATAAATATTTCCAAGACCCGCAACAACGCGTTGATCCAACAGCACTGATTTAATTGGCGTTTTTCTCCCCTGAAGGCGATTAGCAAGCGTTAAACCGTTAAATTCTATGCTCAGGGGTTCTGGCCCAATATCCTTAAGCAATTGATGCGAAGACAGATTTTTAGCATGCGATAACTCCATTAAACCGAAACGACGAGGATCAGAAAACCTAATAATATTATCATTCTCCAACACAAAAACTATATGTTCATGTTTTCGATTAGGAATATGTGGGTCAGTACCAAGTTCGATGACCATTCTTCCTGACATGCCTAAATGTATAAGTACCACAACATCATTCTCTAACCGCATAAGAAGATATTTTGCGCGGCGACCAATAGTTACTATATTTTTACCCCTAACCGTCTCAACGAATCCGTCCGGCAATGGGCGCCTCAGATCAGTCCGGCGAACAATCACCTCATTGATTAGTTGGCCAGTCATGGCTTTCGAAAGACCCCGCCGAATTGTCTCAACCTCTGGAAGTTCCGGCATTATACATTCCTGAAAGTTCTAAACCTGTTTAGGACATAATTCTCGTGCTAGCGCGAATTTCACTCCTAGGTTATTGTTAATCCATGAAAAAAACATCCCGAAATGATTCGAAGAGAGAAAAAGAAAAAAACCCTGGCTTTCGCCGGGTAAGAGAAAGCGAACATGCCGAATTAGTCAATGAGGTTTTTCAATCTGTAGCTGACAAGTACGACCTTATGAACGATTTAATGAGCGGCGGAATACATCGTTTTTGGAAACAAGCTCTTGTAAATCGAATTAAACCCCGAACAGGAGGGCATTTTCTTGACTTGGCGGGTGGCACAGGGGACGTGACTATACGGTTTCTTGATAATCTCTATAAAAATAATCAAAAATATTTAAACAGTATTTCTATAACTTTATGTGACCCTAACGAATCTATGCTTCAAGTTGCACACGGTAAGGTTGTAGACAAAGGACATGTGAAAGGCATTGAGTTTTTAAATGCTTCTGCAGAAAATTTACCCCTAGAGGACCGTTCCGTTGATGTTTGTGCTATTTCCTTTGGTCTCAGAAATGTTACAGATCGCAAAACGGGGCTTTCCGAAATACATAGGGTTTTAAAATTTGGTGGGCATTTTCTATGTCTTGAATTTACGCCCGTTACATTATCAACGTTGGCGCCTTTATATAAGGCATATTCGGATCATGTCCTTCCTTGGCTCGGACACCACATCGCGGGGGATAGAAATTCATATGAATATTTGGTGGAAAGTATTCGCCAATTTCCTAGCCCTGACGAACTGACCAGCGAACTTCAAATCGCTGGATTTAGAAATATAACTCATCGTAACTTATCTGGTGGGATTGTCGCTATACATTCTGGGTGGCGCGTCTAAGGCCAATGATCCGTAATTTTCGAAACCTCAAACGCTTAGGTGAAATTATACGCACTGTCGCTCATTATGATGCGTTATTTTTTCTAGAGTGGGACCATTTCTCAATAAAATTTTTAAAATTTGGTATTCGATTGATAACCATTGGTGTGGCGCCCCGTTCACAGGTTGCGGAACTGCGCAACGGTGAAAAATTAGCTTTGGCCCTTCAAGATTTAGGGCCTGGGTTTATCAAGCTGGGGCAAGCCCTTTCGGTGAGGCCTGATTTGATTGGACAAGAAATAGCCGATGACCTCACCAAACTGCAAGATCGTTTGCCGCCTTTCTCAGCCAATGATGCCAAGAAAGCAGTCGAGGATGAGTTTGGAAAACCCATAGAGGAGATTTTTCCGAACTTCCAAGAGAATCCGGTTGCCGCCGCTTCAATCGCCCAAGTTCACTTCGCCACAACTACAGAAGACATTCCCGTCGCTGTAAAGATTCTAAGACCGGGAATCGAGGCAGCATTTAATCGTGAACTCGAATTATTATATTGGCTAGCCGTTAACATGGAGCGTCTCGCCCCAAAAACAAGGCGCCTTCGCCCAATTGAAGTTATAAATACACTCTCTCAAACCGTTGCCATAGAAATGGATTTACGATTGGAAGCTGCTGCCGGTGACGAACTTGGGCTCAATTTTGAAAATGACTCTAGCTTCAATGTTCCGAAGATGGACTGGACCCGAACGGGCAAACGAATTCTTACATTAGAACGAATTTCTGGGACCCCGATAGACGAAGTCTCTATTCTCGAGGAAAAGGGTTTAGACATTGAAAAATTAGTAACAAATATGGCCCAAACATTTTTTCTCCAGGTGTTCAGAGACGGGTTCTTTCACGCCGATTTACACCCTGGAAATTTGTTGGTTAGTGAAGACGGCGTCATCAACTCCATCGATTTTGGGATAATGGGGCGTCTTGATAAACAAACGCGATATTACCTAGCCGAGATGCTTGTTGGTTTCATAAACGCCGACTATACCAAAGTAGCTAAGGCTCATATAAAGGCTGGCTATTTGCCTGCCAATCAATCTGCAGAATCCTTTGCACAAGCAGCTCGCGCCATAGCGGAGCCAATAATGGGGTTACCACTAAAAGAAATTTCTCTAGCCCGCCTTTTAGCACAATTATTTCGGATCGCTGAACGCTTTGAAATGGCTACACAGCCACAATTGCTCCTACTCCAAAAAACAATGCTGGTGGCTGAAGGTGTTGGAAGAAAGCTCTACCCTGAGACAAACATGTGGGAGTTAGCCAAACCGTTAATTGAAGACTGGGTAGAAAGTAACCTAACCCCTGAAACCCGCGCCACGGAAATGGTTTCGGAAGCTGGAATTCTAATTGAACGGCTTCCAAACCTAATCGCCACCTTGGGCGAGAGTGTTGTAACTATTGGGCGTGACGGGCTTAGATTACATCCAGATACTGCTCACACCATGTCTCGACGTAAATCTGCATCGCGTTGGGGGTGGTGGATCGGGGCCGCTGTAGTTATCGGCTTTTTAATTGTAGCTAATTGACTCTTAAATTATTCCCATTTGATTTTTAGGTTATTTTTTGTACAACTTATAAATTATTATAAAATTAGATCACATTATAGGGGGGCAATAGAATGAAAAATACCAAGTCAGTTTTAGTGTCAGTGGCATTAACATCCTGTTTATTGATGAATACCGCTACAGGCGCCAACGCCAATGCCATTGCTAAATTTTATAATGGAAAACAGGTTAAAATTGTTGTCGCGGCCCGCGCTGGGGGCGGGCATCATAAATATTCGCTTTTTATCTCCCCTTTCATGAAGAAACACTTGCCGGGCAACCCAACTTTTATAACTCAGAATATGGGTGGAGCAGGGGGTACCAAAGCAGCAAACTATTTATACAATCGAGCCGCTAAAGATGGCACCTATATAGGTATTTTACTTTCCGATACTCCCTTTGCATCGCGGATGCGCACAACCGGCGTTAAATACGTGGCAAACAATTTTCATTATATTGGTGGTGTGGATAAACCACAGGGTGCATTTGTTGTCCTTAAGCGCTCAGGTATTAAATCAATGGAAGAAGCAAAGAAAAAATCTGTTGTTTTTGCTTCCACTGGCAAAGGTTCCCAAACCTATATTTTACCCAAACTTGCGAATAGTATGATCGGCACAAAATTTAAGATTGTTACCGGTTATCGTGGTATGGCCGGCGTATATAAGGCGCTAGATAATAAAGAAGCTGACGGTTTCCAATCTGGTTGGTCCTCTGTTGCATTAATTCGCCCACATTGGCTAAAAGACGGACGGGTAGTTGTACTTGCCGCGAATTCCTTGTCACCACTCAAAGACGCCCCAAACGCGCCTGTGTTTCGCGACCTAGTTAAAAACCCACTCGATCGTAAAATCGTTGAATTGATCAGCAATAATGATGTGATTGGTAGGGCCTGGATTGCGCCCCCAGGTATCCCTAATGCCCGCCTTAAAGCCCTTCGCAGTGCATTTAAGAAAATGGCTAACGACCCTGAAGCCATTGCGGCCGCTAAAAAAAGAAAGATGGACTGGGGTTACATCAACTGGCGACCTCAACAAGCTCACGCGAAGCTAATTACTAATGCTGACGCTAAGCTCTTTAAGCGAGTCAGGCAGTTGATTAATCAGAAGTAAACTCAAACCTTGTAATAAAATACGGTGCTGTTAGGCCGTATTTTATTACAAGCCCTAATATCATTTTCAACGTTTTCCGTTTATAAAAAGCTATCACTGATGCACTTCAGGCCCAACCGGTATACTCCTAATTTCCATTTTAACGGAATTCTTGCTGTTAACGCTCTAAATCACTAGTTTACGAGTTAATTTCAAGATTTTAATCAAGGGTTTGTGAGCATGCTGAAAGGCAAACGCATTTTGTTGATTATATCTGGTGGCGTGGCTGCCTATAAATGTTTGGAAGTTATCCGGCACTTAAGGAGACAAGACACCCTCGTGCGCTGTATCATGACCGCTTCTGCTACAAAATTTGTTACGCCACTATCTGTATCAGCTCTGTCCGGAGATAAAGTCTATAGTGATCTATTCTCCCTTACTGATGAGAATGAGATGGGTCACATAAAACTATCCCGAGATTCTGATTTAATCGTTGTCGTCCCCGCCACAGCAAATATTCTGGCTCATATGGCCCAGGGTATTGCCAATGATCTCGCCACCACTGTTTTGCTGGCAACCGACAAAGTTGTAATGGCTGCGCCGTCAATGAATGTCCGGATGTGGGAACACAGCGCCACTAAAAGCAACCTAAATATTTTACGAAAACGCGGCATTCAAATCGTTGGTCCAGATACTGGTGACATGGCATGCGGCGAGTTTGGTGAGGGCCGTATGGCCGAACCTACTAAAATTCTATCCTCAATACAGGAACATTTCACTAACGCTGGGCGACTTGACGGTATGCGCGCTCTTGTAACTAGCGGGCCAACATACGAACCAATTGACCCTGTGAGGTTTATAGCTAACCGGTCCTCGGGTAAACAAGGTCACGCTATCGCCTCAACGCTTGCAAGGTTTGGAGCTAAAACGACGCTCGTCACCGGGCCTACATCTGAGCCGGATCCGAGCGGGGTTGATGTAATCCACATAGAAACGGCAACCCAAATGCTGGAAGCCTGCGAAAATTCTCCGCCTGCGAAAATCGCCATTTGTGCGGCCGCTGTTTCAGATTGGCGTGTTCAAAAAGCACCCGGACAAAAAATTAAAAAAAATGGGGAAGCATTAAACCTGGCATTTACCGAAAACCCAGATATCCTTAAGGTTTTGGCGGAAAATAACAAAACCCGGCCACTACTTGTTATTGGGTTTGCTGCAGAAACAGGTGATGTAATTGCCAAGGCATCAACTAAGCGTATTCAAAAAAACTGTGACTGGATGATTGCTAATGACGTTTCGATTGGAACAGAAACTTTTGGCGGTGACACTAATCAAGTGCATTTCATTAACGACTTAGGAGCTGAAAGCTGGCCCAAGATGTCGAAGCAAAGTGTAGCCGACGAGTTAGTAAGACGCATTGCTGATCACCTCCAACCTAAATCAACTATCAAGTAAAGAAAATTATGGTTTCAGTATCTGTCAAACGACTTGCACATAACAGTGACATACCTTTACCGGCTTATGAAAGCACTTACGCGGCTGGCATGGATTTGCCGGCCGCTATAGATAGTGATCTTGTTCTTAAACCAGGGGCACGAGCATTGGTACCTACGGGGCTGGCAATAGCGTTGCCAGAAGGATACGAGGCCCAAATCCGTCCTCGATCTGGACTTGCTGCTCGTTTTGGTGTGACGGTACTTAACACACCCGGGACGGTGGATGCTGATTATCGTGGCGAATTAAAGGTCATTTTGAACAATTTGGGGAAGGATAGTTTCACTGTTGAACGCGGCATGCGTATTGCGCAAATGGTAATCGCCCCCGTCATTCAAGCAGAACTTAAGGAAACTGACACACTACCCAACACAAAAAGGGGTGAAAGCGGTTTCGGCTCAACAGGTGTAAAGAGCTAGCCGGCACATAAGGTCGATGGAATTCACGAATGAACAACTTCAACGCTATGCCCGCCACATTGTCTTGCCAGAAGTTGGTGGTATTGGCCAAGAAAAACTTTTATCAGCAAAGGTCTTAGTAATAGGGGCAGGGGGACTGGGTGCCCCTCTCCTTCTTTATTTAGCAGCCGCCGGCGTAGGCACATTAGGTATCATTGATGATGATGAGGTTGATCTTTCAAACCTCCAGCGGCAAGTAATCCATGGCACCCAAAATATCGGCATGCCCAAAGTCGAAAGTGCAAAATTATCTATTTCAAATATAAATCCGAATGTTGTGTTAAATCCCTATCATTCGAGGTTAACAGAGCATAATATCCTCGATTTGATATCTGACTACGACATAATAGCAGATGGTTCCGATAATTTTGAAACTCGTTTCCTGGTAAACGATGCCTGTCACCTAAATGGGAAAACGTTAGTTTCGGGGGCTATTCTTCGTTTTGAAGGCCAGGTAGCAACTTTCAAATCATATTTAGGAGACAGCTACCCTTGTTATCGATGCCTTTACCGGGAGCCCCCGCCTCGGGGATTGGTGCCAAGCTGCTCAGAAAGTGGAGTATTAGGGGCTTTAGCAGGGACAGTCGGTTCGGTCCAAGCGACAGAGGTGCTTAAGGAAATTATGGGTATAGGAACCAGCTTGTCTAAAAATTTACTACTCTACGATGCCCTTGAAACAGAATTCCGCAAAGTGACCTTAAAACGCGATGAGGATTGCCCACTCTGCGGAGATTGCCCAATTATTCATGATCTTTCTGGGCACAAAAAAAATGAGTAAAAAGTTGCGCAATCGTCTATCGTTAATTCTTTTCTCCGGTGACTATGACCGTGTGCATTACGCCCTGGCAATAGCTAGCGCGGCTGCCTCGACAAATCGACCGGTCACCCTATTTTTAGCTGGAGGTGGTCTTAAATTAATTTTGGCAGATATTGATAAAACACCCGGCTGGTCCCAACTAAGAGCTTCAGAAAATGGCAAATCACCCTTGGAACAAGATCGCGAAAATTGTGAAAATGGAATAGGTACAATAAATGAGTTGCTCGGAGCATGTATCCATCTGGATGTCACGTTTTACCACTGTGATATGGCAGTCTCAGCCACAGGATTAGCCGATAAAAAATTCCGGGAAGATATTCCAATTAAGTCTGGGGGGCTGGTGAGTTTTTTATCCGAAACAGAAAAAGAAGGTAGTCAGATAGTTTTCATTTAAAAAAGGACTCTTCTTGACGCACCATAGTGCTCATCCTTAGGCTACTCCATTAATATCTTAATATGAGGATACGGCGATGTCGCGTACATTCCGAAAAAGGCTAGAAGAAGCAGTCAACGATTGCCACTGTGCAGATCATCCAATGACGGAGAAATGGGCACAGGGGGAGTTAAGTAAGCGTTGTATGATGGGTTGGGCAGCCGAACAGTGGCACTGGGTAAGCAAAATGAATACACCCACTTTTTTCATTTGTAAGGATGCTCCCAATGACGTGATCCATGCCGAGATTGATAATTTTCACGAAGAGATGGACCCTGATCACTCTCACCTCGACATAATGCTCAATTTTGCAAGGGCTAATGGTGGCAGCCCTACAAAAATAAAAAAGGGCGAGGGCTTACCTACGACCCGGTCTTGGGTTCGCTTTCTCACCGAGACGGCACGAGATAATCCCTGGTATTGTGGAATGGCAGCACTAAGAATAGGAACGGAATCTCAATCGCCCAAATTATATAGTAAGCTACTGCCCGCTCTAAGAAACAAATACAAATTTAAGGAAAATGAAATAGAACATTTTTGGCTCCACTCAGAAGTTGACGTTGAACATGGTGGAATAGCTTATGACCTAATCGTAAAACACTGTAAAACCCGCGACAAACAAGACCTTTGCGTACATTTTGCTAAAGAAAGTGCGAAAATGCGTTGGTTTCATTTTGATGGTATCTATTTACATTATGAAATAGGATATAGGTTGCACCCAAATCAATGAAATTTCAGTGTCAAATAACATCGATTGTTTTTATCCTTTGCATAACCACTGCAAACGTAATGGCACAAACTGGTTTACCCTTACCGCGGTTTGTCTCTCTGAAGTCCGACAAAGTTAATTTGCGACATGGACCTGGCGATAGATATCCGATTCAATGGATATTAGTTTACCAGAATATGCCCGTGGAAATAATTGATGAGTTCAAAAACTGGCGTAAAGTTCGGGAATGGCGGGGTAGTGTAGGGTGGGTACACAAGTCACTACTATCTGGCCAACGATGGGTAATCATTAAGGAAGGACTTCAAACACTACGTCGCAGTGATAATTTAGACGCTCCAAAAATCGCTAAAATACAAGCAAAGGTTATTGGACGAGTCAAAAAATGTACCGACAGTTGGTGCAAGATCGATTTTCTAGGACAAACGGGATGGGTACAACATAGTCAAATTTGGGGAGTTTATCCCGGCGAGATATTTAAATAAAATCTAATATAATATAGATAGTTTAATCTAGCGGTAAACTGCAGCTAAATAAGATAGTTTAAAAGTTAAATTTATTGGTTAGGCTGGCGTTGTTTTAAGCTCAACATCCGAGTGTGGCATATTAGATGGAAATTTCGGCCATGACGGAATAGTCAACCATAAGCGAAGCATAAATCTTCGTTTTTCTAATTCCTCAAAGTCTACATAATCAGAACGTCCATGCATTATAAGCCTATTATTCAAAAACTGTAAGTCACCAGGTTTCATATCCATATGAAGACATAAATTTTCACAGTCTGCGGTTATATCTAGTAAGCTCAATGCGTCTTCCTCAGAGTTGGAAAGGTTCACAAGGCCATCATCAACAGCCCATCGGATCGGTCGAGGGATATAATTACAAACAAACCTCCCGCCAATTTCTGCAAAGATCGGACAATGAAACTCTGTTATCGATGAACCATAATTATTCCGCTCCTCACGTCTTCGATGTTTGAATCCTCTATAGAGTAATTTCAGTAAATCTGGCCGAGATTTTAAAATTTCATTGTGTACAGCAGCAGAGCTTACTATTCGGCTTTCGCCTCCTTGTTTTGCTGTCCTGATGCAAAGAAGGCCGACCGCGTCGATCGGATCCATATGCATTGGAAGTGGGCCTCCCCCATGATAATAATGTGTTCTAATCGCCGGCCTTACATCACGAACTTCGCCAATTGATCTAGGATGATTTTCTTGTGGCCCCACCAGTCCCATATGGTGCCCTATAACCTGAAGCGTTAACTTCAAGATCTCGGTATTTTTTGTATTGATATTTATCCCTCTAATTAAAGAAAAGCCTGGTCCCTCTGAAAGGTCATTTAAAATTACTTTAAGCTCTTTTCGTAGCTGAGGAATTTCGTGGAGTTCAAATTGAAAATCATATTGGTTCCGTCCCTTTGATTGGGCTTCTTGAACAATAGTGCTAATCTCCGATAGAACATTGGGAGACAAGTGGTGTGTCCACGCCTCTGTATTTTTACAATCTATTCCCCGCCAAACATTTGGCCCGCTTATAGGCTTGATATTAAAGGACATGACGTATTTCTTTAAAAACCCGAATATCTATATGGGATTATAACAGAGGAATATAGTATCCCCAAGTTTATAGAAATCTGTATCAGTCGAAGTCCGCCGCTAGGGCCATGCGCACGTCATAGGGCACCCCCGCCATATGGTGATAGTCAATATGCCCAATGGATAAAATCACATCCTTCTCTTGGTCTTTAAAGTCAGCAATCTGAGTATCAGTAAAAGGAAACCGCAGAAATTGAACAGAGGACGCTTTTCCATCTGCCGTAGTCCTATCCACGTCCTCTTCAGCCACACCTCTAATAATGTCGCCATCAACAGACATAGTAATGGTTTCTTCAAACCCGCCCAACTTGGCAAGCAATGCCGCCCGCCGATCTGGATCACCAACTTCGATCATTACTGTTGCCACAAGCTCCTGTCCTTTTGGGATAAGTGGGTTATAAGCTTGTAATTCACCGGGCACCTGCTCCTCCCCACCTTTCTCGATATAAAGCATTTCATGAACCTGAAACCACATTGTGTCATAACTTTCAAAATAAAATGTGCACGCGGGCCCAATTTCGACCCGTCGATTTTTTTTCTCATCAGCAAGTTTTGTTGCATGTTCTCGCCTGATGGCAGAATAATCAGACATCGACATTATATCTTTATCTAGAATTTCTCGCTGCATTCTAATTTGCTCCATTAAAACCCGTAAGCTTTTGCTAAAACCTCAATCGGATGATGGGCGAATTCAGGAACACTCCCTCCATCCTCTTGGTTGTTGAGCTGTTCCATCCCCTGCAAAATATGCAAACCAGCCAGTGGGCATTCTGACACGACGGCATCCGATCCATTTTCCAGCGCAGTTCGAGCGACAGGCCTCCCCACTTTTAGGGCTGTCTCAAAATTTTCACTCATAACTCCCCAGGAACCACCATGCCCAGAGCACCTCTCAACTACGTCAACATCGGTATCTGGAAGCAACCTAAGCATTTCTACCGCCTTTGCCCCCATATTTTGGGCCCGCGCATGACATGCTAAATGTATTGTCACACCGTCCGGTCTTGCTGTTAACCCGCCGACTAAACCCTCTTTTTTGGATATATCGACAATATATTCCGAAATGTCCTTGGTTGATTCAGATAAGCGCGTAATATTTTTATCTTCCGGCAAAATCAGGGGCCATTCAAATTTAAGCATTAAAGCGCAGCTCGGCACTAGGGCAATAACATCGTACCCTTTATCAACCCAAGGCAAAAGTTCAGCTGTTACCGCTTTAGCATTCTCAGCCACAGCAGCAATATCGCCATGCTCTAGCTTGGGCATGCCGCAACATTTGGGGTAAACAACTTGGGTCTCAACCCCATTTTTACACAAAACGTTCTCTGCAGCATGTCCTATGCTTGGATTATTGTAATTTACGAAACATGTCGCATATAAAATTGCTTTCCGCCCGAATGCTGGGGCATCTTGATTAATCTCTAAAGTTTTAGATTTGGACTGCGCTGAAAAGGGCTTTCCACTAAACTGTGGGAGAACTGCGTTTTTATCGATACCAGTAACGGTTTGCATTACTGAACGCGACACCTTGTTGCCTGTTTTTGTTGCCCAATTTGCAAAGCCAGAAATAGGTCGAAGCAGATTACCATTTCGATCTGTTTCAGATATTTGTTTAGAGGCAAAAGAAGTTTGTTTTTTACGATTTTCGACCGCACGATAACGGAGCATGAGATGGGGAAAGTCCAAGTCAAACTCATGCGGGGGTACATATGGACACTTGGTCATAAAACACATATCACAAAGCGTGCACGCATCTATAGCCGGTTTAAAATCTCCGCTACTAACTGAATCTAGCTCCCCCGTTTCAGAATCATCGATAAGATCAAAGAGTTTTGGAAATGTGTCACAAAGATTGAAACAACGACGACAACCATGACAAATGTCAAAGACGCGTCTCAGTTCAAGGTCTAGTTTATCAACGTCAAAATAATCTGGATTTTTCCACTCGATCGGATGCCTTACTGGCGCCCCGAGACCTCCTTCAGACATCCATTTTGTTCCTTAGATAATAAGTCGCGTTCTTTCCACCCTAGGGTCACTATACCTAGAGGGAACCAATTAAATTTCATGTAAAATTGTGCGGAAGTATGTTACCCTCCGCACAATAACCGCAGCGTTTAGTCGAGCTCGTCAAAAGCTTTTTGGAAACGACCAGCATGTGACTTCTCTGCTTTGGCCAACGTCTCAAACCAACTGGCAATTTCATCAAAGCCTTCATCCCGTGCTTCGCGGGCCATACCAGGATACATGTCGGTATATTCATGTGTCTCGCCTGCAACCGCTGCCTTCAAGTTATTAGCGGTGCTTCCAATTGGTTCTCCCGTTGCAGGATCACCGGTCTCTTCGAGATATTCCAAATGTCCATGTGCATGGCCCGTTTCACCTTCTGCTGTAGAACGAAAAACGGCTGCAACATCATTATAGCCTTCAACATCAGCTTTTTGAGCAAAATATAAATATCGTCGGTTAGCCTGAGATTCCCCAGCAAATGCTGCTTTCAAATTATCCTCAGTTTTAGTTCCTTTTAACGATGGCATCGTCTTCTCCTCTTCACTTCGTTGTTAAATATTTAGGTTAGTAACAGGACATAGAAATTAGGTTAAAGATTATCAATTATTTACATTATAGCATTGCCTTACTCAATATTTTTAAATGATTCTAATATAACATTGTTTTTAATCGTCTCTGATAACCGGACTGAGCCTCACTACCACATCTATACAATTTATCGACGTCCCTTCTGGAATATGTGGCAAGCGCTCGATATTAATTTGGCTATCGGGAATATCTGTAATTTCACCAGTCTGTTCAAAATAAAAGTGGTGATGTTTACTCAAATTTGTATCGAAATAAGCGCGACCGGGCTCAACAATTACTTCACGCAACAACCCGGCCGATTTAAACTGATGGAGAGTGTTATATACTGTGGCCAAGGAAACCAAAATATTATTATCCTGTGCGGCTTTATGTAATTCTTCAGCGGTAATATGTTGATTAGTCCCATCAAGCAATAGCTTTGCAAGGCCGAGGCGTTGTCGAGTAGGGCGAAGGCCAGCCTCCCGCAAAATCTTAATAACTTTTGTAAAGGGTCTATCACTCATAAATCTAATATAAGGATTAATTTATAGATTTGAACCACTATAAACTGGTAATAAAAACTTTCTTATCCTTGAGTATCCTCATTTGATCCTAAGCCTCGGGTTCTCGGTGACGTAACAAGTCGGGCACACCAACAACATTGTACCCCGAATCCACGTGAACTATCTCACCTGTAACTCCTGCCGACAAATCGGATAAAAGATATAAGCCCGCTCCACCAACATCATCAAGCTGTGTATTCTTACGAAGCGGCGAGTACTCCTCATTCCACTTATAAACCTGACGTGCTCCACCAACCGCACTGCCGGCAAGCGTTCGCATAGGTCCGGCGGATATAGCATTCACACGAATTTTGTATGAACCCAAATCCACCGCTAAATATTTTACACTTGCTTCGAGTGCGGCTTTTGCAACTCCCATAACATTATAGTTAGGCATAACGCGTTCCGAACCAGAGTAAGTAAGTGTAATCATGCTGCCACCATTCGGCATTATTTTAGCGGCCCTTTTTGCCAAAGCCGTAAAAGAGAAACACGAAATATCTAGAGTTTTTTGAAAATTATCCCGAGTTGTATTTACATATTGTCCAGACAACTCATCCTTATTTGAATAAGCTAACGAGTGTACTAAAAAATCAATGGTGCCCCATGTTCTTTCGATCTCCACGAAAACAGAATTGATACTATCGTCGTCACTGACATCACAGGGCAAAACAATTTTCGATCCCATTGAATCTGCTAGCGGCCGCACCCGCTTTGCAAACCCTTCACCCTGATAGGTAAAAGCTACCTCCGCACCATGCGCTGCCGCTGTTCTTGCGAGACCCCAAGCGATCGAATGATCATTAGCCACCCCCATCACCAACCCTCTTCTGCCATGCATTAAATTGGAATTTAACATTTGGTGTAATGCAATCAAGCGTCCTGCAGCGCCGTAAAAGTAAGCGAGGCATTAGTTCCGCCAAACCCAAAGCTATTTGAAAGAGCGCAGCCTATTTCTACATTATCCTGGCGTTCAGTAACCAGCGGCATGTCACCAACGTTGGGATCGATATTTTCGACATTTGCCGAGGCAGATATAAACCGATTTTGCATCATCAATAATGTATAAATCGCTTCGTGAACACCGGTTGCACCAAGAGAGTGACCTGTGAGTGATTTCGTCGAGCTGAAGGCCGGAATAGTATTGCGATTACCAAAAACCTCTCGCAAAGCGGCAAGCTCTTTGACATCACCAACTGGTGTAGATGTGCCATGGGTGTTTATATAGTCTACCGGTTTATCAACATTTTTTAAGGCCATATTCATACAGCGCACAGCCCCTTCACCAGAGGGTTGCACCATATCATAACCATCTGAGGTTGCTCCATATCCCGCAAATTCGGCATAAATCTTCGCACCACGCGCTTTTGCATGCTCCAACTCTTCGAGAACAAGGACCCCACCACCTCCAGCAATAACAAAACCATCTCTGTCTGCATCAAATGGTCGGGAGGCTTTGGTGGGCGAATCATTATAACTACCAGAAAGGGCGGGCATTGCATCAAAGAGAACTGTCATTGTCCAATCCAGCTCTTCTCCGCCTCCAGCAAACACAATGTCCTGTTTCCCGAGCTGAATTAGTTCCGCTGCATTTCCAATACAATGGGCACTGGTTGCACAAGCGGAACTTATTGAATAATTGACACCCCTAATTTTAAAGGCGGTTGCCAAGGTTGCCGAGTTAGTACTAGACATCGTCCGAGGAACCATAAAGGGTCCTACTTTCTTTGCACTAGAATTACGCGCTGTATCAAAGGCGACAAGTAAATTTTTAGTAGACGGCCCCCCCGACCCCATAATGAGCCCGGTGCCATTATGTGACACTTCGTTAGATTCAAGGCCAGAATCTTTAATAGCTTGATCCATCGCGATATAATTATACGCCGCACCATCCCCCATGAACCGGCGTCTTTTACGATCAATAAAATCATTGAGATCAATTCTAGGGGCACCATGAACATGACTACGAAAACCGCGTTCGGCATATTCTGAAGCAAATGAGATTCCGGACTTACCGGCTCTTAGAGACTCAGTTACTTCCTCCTTGTCATTGCCAATGCTGGAAACAATCCCAATCCCCGTTACAACCACTCTTTTCATCGACACCTCACATTTGATCGGTAGAAGTGAAGACCCCCACCCGGAGGTCCTGTGCTTGATACACTATTCGTCCATCAACATCGAGCGTTCCGTTAGCAATACTAATTGCAAAATCTCTACGAAGCACACGCTTAACATCAATTTTGTAGGTAAGAATTTTGGATTCGGGTGTAACCTGTCCATTAAACTTTAATCCACCTAACCCTAAAGCCCGTCCACGCCCAAGCGCACCCAGCCAACCAAGGTGAAAACCGACCAGCTGCCATAAGGCGTCAAGCCCTAAGCACCCCGGCATAACCGGATCGCCGTCGAAATGACAAGGAAAAAACCAAAGGTCGGGTTTGACATCAAACTCGGCCAATACAGAGCCCTTGCCAAATTCGCCCCCTTCTTCAGTAATATCTATAATTCGATCGAACATTAACATTGGAGGCAGGGGTAATTGTGCATTACCAGCCCCAAATAACCTTCCATGGCCACAATCAATCAAATCATTATATGTAAAACTGCTACGTCCCTTGACACTCATCAGTGTCGTCATCCTCAATACAAGTTTTAAAATGGATACAAACTGGACAAAAGGCACTGTAAAAGTCGTGAATTAGATCAATTACCACTGCCCCTCGTGCTCAGCTAGTACCGAGCTCCTACTATTAGTTATATGAAGTAAATTTAGATTGACCAGTACTATCACAAAAGATATTCCACACTCAGGGTTTATTCTTGTTGTTTTTTTTCTATCTCCTCGCCTGTTTCCTGATCAACAACTTTCATGCTCAGCTTGACTTTACCCCGGTCATCCACAGCTAAAACCTTGACCTTGACTTGATCACCTTCATTTACAATATCGGTAACCTTACCAACACGTTGAGGGGCGAGTTCACTGATATGAACCAAGCCGTCCTTAGCCCCGAGAAAGTTAACGAAAGCACCAAAATCGACAACTTTAACGACTTTTCCATCATAAATAACGCCAACTTCTGGTTCAGCAACTATTCCCTTAATCCAGTTGATAGCGTTATCTCCGGCCTCCGCAGAGACAGCCGCGACTTTAATGACACCGTCATCATCAATATCAATTTTAGCCCCGGTCACTTCGCAAATTTCGCGAATAACCTTTCCTCCAGCACCAATAACGTCACGAATTTTATCTTTTGGAACTGACATAGTTGTTATCCGTGGAGCATTGTTACTAACATCTGAGCGAGCCGATTCAAGCGCTTTACCCATTTCATCGAGGATGTGCTTGCGACCTTCGCACGCCTGGTCTAGGGCAGATTTCATTATTTCTTCGGTAATACCGGTAATTTTGATGTCCATTTGAAGTGAAGTTACCCCCTCGGAGGTACCGGCCACTTTGAAGTCCATATCACCCAAATGATCCTCATCGCCAAGGATGTCAGAAAGAACCGCAAACCCACGATCTTCCTTAATCAACCCCATTGCAATACCAGCGACTGGGCGGGTAATTGGAACACCAGCATCCATTAGCGACAACGAAGCACCACATACCGGTGCCATAGATGAGGATCCATTCGATTCAGTAATTTCAGAAACGACCCGCATTGTATAAGGAAAATCTTCTTTTTCAGGCAATACCGCCTGCACAGCACGCCAAGCAAGCTTGCCATGGCCTATTTCTCTGCGGCCAGGGGAACGCAAAAACCCAGCCTCTCCCACCGAATACGGTGGAAAGTTATAATGCAGCATAAAGTTTTCTCGATATTCCCCTTCAAGGGCATCAATAATTTGTTCGTCCTGTCCAGTTCCAAGTGTTGCCACACATAAAGCCTGCGTCTCACCGCGGGTAAACAAAGCACTTCCATGTGACCGGGGCAGAATACCCACTTCGGCGACAATTGGGCGAACTGTTTTAGTATCCCGTCCATCAATTCTATTACCAGTGTCCAAGATATTTCCGCGCACTACGTCTTTTTCTAGGTCTTTAAGCAAACCACCCAATAGTTTTTCAGATTCCTCATCAACATCTAAAGCTTCTATTGCATTTGATTTGGCAACCGCTATTTTTTCAACACGGGCCTGTTTAACTGTCTCTGTATAAGCCTCACGTATACTAGCTTCAGCTAAGTCTTTCAGCTTTACTGCCAATTCAGATTTTTCAGGGGCAGGCTCTGGAATTACCCATGGGTCATTTGCACACTCCTCAGCTAATTCAATGATTGTTTGAATAACTGGTTGAAATTCCTGTTGAGCAAACATTACCGCACCTAGCATGGTTTCCTCTGGCAACTCTTTAGCCTCTGATTCCACCATTAAAACAGCATCTGTTGTACCGGCCACAACCATATCTAGATCCGAATTCTCAAGTTCCTCAGGCAACGGGTTTAAGATAAATTTGCCATCAATATAACCTACGCGAGCACCGCCAATTGGGCCCATAAAAGGAATGCCCGAAATCGTAAGTGCAGCCGATGCTCCCACCAAAGAGACAATATCTGGGTCATTTTCTAAATCGTGGCTAAGTACAGTACAGATAACTTGCGTCTCGTTTTGGAAGCCCTTTGCAAATAAAGGCCGAATTGGCCGATCAATTAGCCGTGATGTCAGCGTTTCCTTTTCGTTGGGTCGTCCCTCTCGTTTAAAAAATCCACCGGGTATTTTCCCTGCAGCAAATGTTTTTTCTTGGTAATTTACTGTGAGTGGAAAAAAGTCCACTCCCGGTTTGGGCTCCTTCTGCGCCACAGCAGTGCAAAGCACCATTGTATCACCATAGGTAACCATAACGGCCCCATCCGCTTGTCTGGCAACCTTACCTGTTTCAAGGACAAGCTGACGCCCTCCCCAAGTCAATTCTTTTCGATGTACGGAAAACATATATTTTATTCCTTCCTTATTTGACACACCGTATGCGCGCCAACAACTAAGCAGCGGCCGATTTGCCCCACTTCCAAACACCCAATCTTCTTACACTTGATTAGATGCGACTAGCCTCCCAGCCCATGCCGGAGACCGCAAAACTAATTCCTACTACAGTATTACCGGCGTAGGCCCAAACGCTTAATCAAATCCTGATAACGCGTTTCATTTTTTTTATTTAGATAATCCAACAAACTTCGCCGTTGACCTACCATAATTAGCAACCCTCGGCGCGAATGATGGTCCTTTTGGTGTTCTTTGAGGTGTTCGGTAAGATTCTTAATTCGCTCGGTCAGGATTGAAATCTGTACTTCTGGCGAACCTGTATCACCATCACTTTGCTGGAACTCTTTAATAAGCTCACTTTTTCGCTCTTGCGTAACCGACATCAATTTCTCCTATTTTCAAATGTTGAGACCCCGGATAACTCGAATTTCACCATCTATTAGCCGGGCCAGTGCCACTGGCCGACCATCGGCCATTGCACAAAACACGTCCCCATCAACCAAAAAACCAGTCTCAACATGGGAACGTCCCTCCGTATCCTGCACCCGTACCGGTCTCCCATGTCTAAGGTGATCGGCCTGAGTTATGTTCAAGGCCAGCGCCGGGATGTCGTCCAGCGCGGTCTCAACCGACAGCAAGTATGCAGAAGGCGGCGCACTATGCACCAGAGTTTCCAGAGTTTCCAGCGAAATCGAGTTAGTTTCTAAAAAAGGCCCACATTGGATTCTACGAAGTTCTTTAACATAACCACTAGTATTAAGGTGTCGCCCCATATCTCTTGCTAGGCTCCTAACATAAGTTCCTTTGCCACAGGTCATCTCGAATACTGCACAATCTTTATTGGGTACGTCCACAAGCGAAAGATTGGTAATAACCACGGGCCTTTTTTTTAAGGATACGCTTTTACCTGCTCGCGCTAAACTATATGCGCGTTTGCCGTCTATTTTGATCGCAGAAAAGTTTGGCGGTACTTGTTCGATAGTGCCAGTAAACTCCTCCATGACTGCCAAAATTTCGCTTTCAGAGGGTCTATAGTCATTAACGGTTTTAACTTCACCCTCTAAGTCATCAGTAGTTCGTTCTTCACCCCATGAAACGGTAAATTTATAGCGCTTTTGTCCATCCATAACATAAGAAACCGTTTTAGTTGCTTCACCCAAGGCGATTGGCAGAACTCCCGTCGCGATTGGATCAAGTGTTCCGCCATGTCCAGCTTTAGCCGCATCAACACAACGCCGCACTCTCGCCATCACCTGAGTCGAAGTGCATCCCGCGGGCTTATCTATAGAAATCCAACCATTGATAGGTTGACCGCGCCGCTTCCGTCCCATTTCTAATTTTCTTTACTATTTTTTTTATTCGAACCAGTGGTGAGATCTTTAGAAACTTTAGACGAACGTAAAAGGGTTGCGATTTTTTCGCCCTCATCAAAAACCCTATCTTCAACAAAGCTTAGAGTAGGCATATATCGCATCGTCGCAGATGCACCGACCCGGCGGCGAAGGTAGGGCGCCGCCCGTTTAAGTGCGGCCAGAATTTTAGGTATGTTTCTTCCCCCCAACGGCATAATATATGCGGTGGCATTCTTTAAGTCGGGACTCACTCGAACTTCCGATATTGTAATAGAAACGCCTGATAGGTTAGGGTCCCGTAAATCGTCACGCGTTAGAATCTCTACCAAAGAATGTCTTATAAGTTCTCCGACCCTGAGCTGCCGTTGGGTTCTCTCCCGGCCTGAGCGCGGTGTCACATCGCGTTCATAAGTCATAAAAGCCGCCACTTTGTTTCCAATTTCTCTCTCTAAAGGGATCGTGCTATTTCTTCAATATCAAAACACTCTATAACATCACCCGCCTTAATATCCTGATAATTTTCAAAGGACATGCCACACTCCATTCCATCACGAACCTCGCGCACTTCATCCTTAAACCGCTTTAAAGTTCCTAGACTGCCCTCATGAATAACAATATCATCACGCAATAGCCTTACTGCAGCACCGCGTTTTACTAACCCCTCCGTGACCTTACAGCCGGCAATCTTGCCGACCTTACTAATATTGAATACCTCAAGAATTTCTGCATTCCCTAAAAATGTTTCTTTGCTTTCCGGAGCCAACAATCCACTCATCATATCACGCACATCATCGAGCAAATTATAAATTACTGAATAGTACCTAATATCAACATTCTCCTTACGAGCAAAATCACGCGCCTGCACATTCGCACGAACATTAAAGCCCACAACAAACGCATTTGATGCTTGAGCTAAGCTGATGTCTGATTCATTAATTCCGCCAACACCCGCGTGGAGAATTCGAGTCGCCACCTCTTCCGTTCCAATCTTCTCGAGGCTACCTATAATCGCCTCTACCGAACCGTGTGTATCCGCTTTAATCAATACGGGCAGTTCTTTTATTTCGCCGGCTTCTATATCTAAGAACATTTGTTCAAGTGACCCGCGAGGTGCCGCAGCAGCTTTTTGAGCGCGATTGCGACGCTGACGAAATTCAGTAATTTCACGTGCTCTTTGTTCGCTTTCCACTACAGCAAAATCCTCACCCGCTGACGGGGAGCCACTTAATCCCATAACTTCTACTGGCTGAGATGGCCCTGCTGTTTTAATAGTATGTCCATCATGATCGGAAATTGCCCTAATCCGACCCCATTCTGCTCCAGCAACGACAATATCGCCAACGGCAAGAGTGCCGCGTTGCATTAACATTGTTGCCACCGCCCCTCGTCCAGTTTCCAAATTGGCCTCGATGACAACACCTTCCCCGGGACGATTTGGATTAGCCTTGAGCTCCAAAAGTTCCGCTTGAAGCAAAATTGACTCAACAAGACTATCAAGATTTGTCTTTTCAGTTGCGGATACCTCTATTGCGAGAATGTCACCCCCCATTTCCTCGACAACAAGTTCATGTTGGAGCAATTCATTGCGTACCCGTGTTGGATCAGCATTGGGTCTGTCAATCTTGTTAATCGCCACAATTATTGGGACTTCTGCGGCCTTCGCATGATCAATGGCCTCTATCGTCTGTGGCATGATACCGTCGTCTGCTGCTACCACTAAAATCACAATATCCGTGACATTCGCTCCTCGGGCACGCATTGACGTGAAAGCAGCATGGCCAGGCGTATCAATGAAAGTAATTTTGTCTCCCGAAGCTATTTTTACCTGATAAGCCCCAATATGTTGGGTGATTCCACCTGCTTCACCACTTGCAACATCAGTCAGCCGTAATGCATCTAGAAGTGAGGTCTTACCATGGTCCACATGTCCCATAACCGTGACAACTGGTGCACGGGTTTTTAAAGACTCCTTAGTATCTTCCTCCCCTTTCATACCAATCTCTACATCTGATTCGCTAACTCGCCGAATGGTGTGACCAAATTCTGAAATCACTAATTCCGCCGTATCTGCATCTATAGTTTGCTGCAGGGTGGCCATTACCCCCAGCTTCATTAAACTCCGGATGACTTCTACCCCACGCTCCGCCATGCGATTAGAGAGTTCTTGAACTGTGATGGTCTCCGGAACAATAACCTCGCGAACTATTTTCACAGCTTCCTGAGGCTGTGGTCTTAAATTACGACGTTCGCGTTCACGCGCACGCCGAACAGAAGCGAGACTGCGAACACGCTCATCATCATTTAGTGCCTGTGCAACCGTTAACTTACCTGCTCGACGTCGTGGCTCATTCCGCCTTGCCGATGGGCGTTTCTCAGCTGGGCGGGATGCATTTTTCTTATTTCGGGCATCTTTATCTTTTGCCTCCGGCTCAATTTCCGCAGGATCAACTACCGACTTCCGCGATTCTAAACGTTCCTTCACCTTATCGGCTTGCTCAGCAGCGCGTTTTGCAGCTTCTTCCTCTTCGACCCTTCGTTGTTCTTCTTCTAAACGTCTCTGATTCTCTACCTCTTTAGCCGCCTCTTCAGCCTTTGCCGCAGCTCTGCGCGCCTCAGCACCTTCTACAGTTCGTTCTATGATTTTTGTTGCACCACTTTCGTCCGTGCGGGCTCCCTCTAGTGCTCGGGCTCTGGTGGCAGCCTCTTTTTCAGTCAAAGTACGTAGGACCGTTGGGTTTCGCTCCCCTTCATTATCAGTAGTTTCTAATGTTTCTACCTCGACCTCTTTGGCCACGGATGGATTTTCGACAGGTTGGTCAGATTTCTGTCTCTTAATCTCCTCCATAGAGCCCCCGGCCCCTTGGGTGAAAGTCCGTTTGCGACGGACTTCCACAGCAACTGATTTAGTGCGTCCGTGTGAAAAACTTTGTCGCACTTGTCCGGCATCAACTGTTTTTTTCAGTTCAAGTCGGCCAGGGCGTGCTTTCAATACGCCCTTTTTAGTTTCTTTTTTTTCACTCATTTTTATACACTTTCAAAATGTTCCCGAAATTCGGAAACCTGCTAGCCGTATCGATTCATTTATTATACGCGATGCGAGTAGTTTTTGCCTAACCGCCACATATACCATCCTTTCACGCCCAAACATGCTTCCCAACTCAGCACCTGAAAAAATGTTTACCACAAAAGCTTCTTTCGCTCCCGAGAGTACTTTGCGCCGGCCCCCATCACTGGCGTCAGAAGCACAAAATACGATTGAGCCCACATTCGCCTCTAAAAAAGATACTACTTTCTCAAAGCCTCCGACCGCGTCACCGGCACGGCGTGCCATACCAAGCCAATTTAGACAACGTTGCAACAATTGTACCTCTACATGGTCTGCAAGGTTATCTCTAACTGTAACCTTAGAACCAGTTACTTTTGTAAAAAGGCCTTTAGAGCAAGCAGTATTCACTACGTCACGAGATGACAATAGCCAAAATCCTCTGCCTGGCAAACGCTCGGCTAAATCTGGTACAATGCTATTATCAGGCGCAACAACAAAACGAACAAGCTTACAAGTTGGGTGGCTTTGATTGCTTACAAAACAGCGCCTCTTACGAAGAGGTTTTTTTTCAATCGATAAATTTTGGGTTGGTCGATCAATATCTGACGAATACATGACTTGAAGAGCCTCATCTGGATAACCTAAGGAACTACATCTGAGGATGTGGGGCCCGGCTCTTCAACACCGGGCTCTTCATCATCGAACCAATGAGCTCGGGCCGCCATAATAATCTGGTTAGCATCATCCTCAGATAATTCATAACCACGAAGCAGTCCATCTTCTAAAGCGCATAGCTCATCGCCAGCAAGGTCGGCCAGGTCGTCTCTTGTTTTAATGCCCGCTTCTCCAAGAGTAACAATCATTGCACTAGTAAGGCCTTGCACCTCAACAAGGTCCTGAGCAATTCCTAATTCTTCACGACGTTTAATATGTTCCTCTTCTTTTTCCGCCAAATGAATATGAGCCCTATTACGAAGTTCTTCGGATAATTCCTCATCAAAACCTTCAATTGCAAGTAGGTCTTCAATTGGCACGAAAGCCACCTCTTCAACTGATGAAAACCCCTCTGTTACTATCAAATGGGCCAAGACTTCATCTACCTCGAGGGTGTCAATAAACATTTGAGAACGAGCTCGGAATTCTTCCTGTCGTCGTTCGGACTCTTCTTCCTCGGTTAGAATTACGATATCCCATCCTGTGAGTTGGGAGGCTAATCTTACATTTTGACCACGGCGACCAATTGCTAAACTTAATTGATCATCAGGAACAACAACTTCTATCCTGCGTGCTTCCTCATCAAGGACTACCTTTGCAACCTCCGCTGGTGCCAGACCATTAACGATGAAGGTTGCAGGGTCAGGTGAAAATTGAATGATATCAATCTTCTCCCCTTGCAACTCGCCAACAACCGCCTGAACGCGGCTTCCACGCATGCCAACACATGCTCCTACCGGATCGATGCTCGAATCATTAGAAGTTACCGCTATTTTCGCTCGACTACCTGGGTCACGTGCGACAGAATTTATTTCTATAATCCCATCATAAATCTCTGGCACTTCCTGCCTGAAAAGACTAGCCATAAATTGCGGATGGGTCCGCGATAAAAAAATTTGAGGGCCCCGCATTTCTTCACGAACGTCGTAAATATATGCTCTTACACGATCACCAGGACGAAAGGTTTCGCGAGGTATAATTTCATCACGCCGTAGTACTGCTTCCCCACGACCCAGATCTACTGTCACGTTACCAAACTCGGCCCGCTTTATAATCCCGTTGACGATTTCACCAACTCGGTCCTTATACTCATTATACTGGCGTGTCCGCTCAGCTTCACGAACCTTTTGTACAATTACCTGTTTTGCTGTCTGCGCCGCGATTCGACCGAAATCAATAGGTGGTAATGATTCGGATAAAAAGTCACCCACTTGCGCATCAGGATTTAAACGCTTTGCATCATCAATTGAAATTTCCATAGATTCATTCTCAACAGGCTCCGCCACTTCCATATAGCGAGCGAGTTGAATTTCACCAGTTTTACGGTCTATTACAGCGCGGACATCATTTTCTTGTCCATAACGAGAACGGGCGGCTTTTTGAATTGCCTGTTCCATTGCTTCAACGACCTCCTCAGACTCAATACCCTTATCCCGTGCTACAGCCTCCGCGACTTGCAGCAGTTCTCCTCTATCGTATCCGGCTCCAATGAATGTATCTTCTTCTAAATCCATACTAGTGCTCCATCTGGCTAGCTGAACTCGTTTCCCGACGAGAATTCTCTATTAATTCATCCGTCAGTACGAGTGATGCACACTTAATTTTTTCAAAGGGTAGTATTACTGACTTCCCGTCACATTCAATTTCGATGTTCTCATCAACAACACTAGAAATTTTCCCAGAAAATTGTTTTCGCCCAGAAATCTGTCCTACAGTTTCAATTGCTGCCACTAAACCCTGAAATCTTATAAAGTCAGCGATCCTAATTAATGGGCGGTCTATTCCAGGCGAACTTACTTCGAGTGTATACCTCTCCGACACCACGGCTTCAACATCAAGCAAGTCCGAGACCAAACGGCTTACAATGACGCAGTCGTCAACTGACACATGGCCGCAATCCTGTCTTTCGATCATAATTTGTAACGTATTATTAGAACGGTCTATATATTGCACGCGCAGAATATTGTATCCCGAATTTTGAACTGCGGGATCAATTAGTTCTTTTATTGCTTCCGTGTCAGTTATCCTAATGAGCCTACCTTTTAGTTTTACCACCTAACCTCCCACCTGTTATTTATAAAAAAAGTGGGCCTAAGGCCCACTCCCAAAAACTGTCTCAGGTGAGAACTCTTAGGAATGAATTTGAGTTTATATATCTTGAATTAGTCGGCCTCTGCAAGCCTTTTGCTAAGTCGGTCTAGTTCCGACGTTTAAACAAAAAGTAGCTGCACTGTCTTCCTTCTTTTACAGCCTTTTTCTCGTAACGGGTCTCTGGCCAATCATGTTGCCTAATTTTCCAATGACTGGGACGTTGGGCACACCAGTCAAATTTATTCGAAAACAAAATATGCCAGAGAATCCACTCCTTATAACTTTTATCATCCGTCGCGATACGTAATTCAGACCCTTTCGTCATCTTCTGATAAAGAAGAGGTATCGTAGACGGCCCAATCATTCGTCTTTTATGGTGGCGCACTTTAGGCCATGGGTCGGGAAAAAGAATAAACGTTCGAGCAATACTTTCATTTTCCAGGGCTTTTAGCAATAATCGCGCATCATCACGAAAAACTCTCAAGTTTTTTATCTCATGTTCAGCGACACTTCGTAAAAGGCGCGCCACGCCATTAATGTATGGTTCACAGCCGATTATACCGACCGATGGGTGTTTTAATGCCTGCTGAATTAAATGTTCGCCCGCACCAAATCCTATTTCGAGCCAAATTTCCTTAACGGGCGGGGCGAATAAATAAGTAGGGTTAAGTGTCGACTTTTCAGCAGGTAGGAAAATCTCCAAAGACGGCAATAATTCCTGGATCAGGGTCTTCTGACCTTTTCGCAAGGAACGGCCTTGACGGCGACCATAAAGGGTCCGTTGTACTATCAGACGAAAGCACCCCTTAATTCGTCAACCAAATCAATTTTTTCCCAGGAAAACCCCCCCTCTTTATCCGGGCTACGGCCAAAATGCCCGTAAGCAGATGTGCGGGCATAAATCGGTTGGCTAAGTTTCAGATGTTCCCTTATACCTCGAGGTGAAAGATCTACAATTTCTTGTATCACCGTTGACAATTTCATCTCATCGACGGTGTTAGTGCCATAGGTATCAACATAAACGGATAAAGGTTTTGCAACACCTATTGCATAGGACAGCTGAATCACACAACGTTCGGCTAGGCCGGCCGCAACGACATTTTTAGCTACATATCGCGCTGCATATGCAGCAGAGCGATCAACTTTTGTAGGGTCTTTTCCAGAAAAGGCTCCTCCACCATGAGGGGCCGCACCACCGTAGGTATCTACAATGATCTTCCGGCCAGTGAGTCCACAATCCCCATCTGGGCCGCCAACAACAAAGCGGCCTGTTGGATTTACGTAGAACTCCGCCTCATCGCACATCCATCCCTCGGGTAAAGATTTTACAACGTGCGGGCGAACTATCTCTCTTACCTCAGCGGGAGACAAATGCGCCGCGTGTTGTGTAGAAATTACCACCGACGTGGTTTTTACTGGTTTCCCATTTTCATATTGGAGTGTGACTTGACTTTTTGAATCCGGCCCGAGGCCTTCAACGGACCTAGAATGTCGGACTTCAGCCAAAGACTTCAATATGGCATGCGAGAATTGAATAGGGGCGGGCATTAAAGCGTCGGTTTCTGTGCAGGCATAGCCAAACATAATACCTTGGTCCCCAGCCCCCTCATCTTTATTACCGCTAGAATCTACGCCTTGCGCAATATCCGTTGATTGCTGATGCAAATGAATTTCCACTAACGCGCTTTGCCAATGAAAGCCCTCTTGCTCGTAGCCAATTTCCTTAACCGCATTACGAGTAGCCTTTTCCAGAACTTCTTTGGTAATCCTGCTAGGCCCTCGAACCTCGCCCCCCAGAACTATCCGATTTGTAGTACACAAAGTCTCACAGGCAACACGTGAGAGTGGATCAGCTGCCAAATAAGTATCCAACACAGTATCAGAAATTCGATCGGAAACTTTATCTGGATGTCCTTCGGAAACAGATTCGCTGGTGAAAAGATAGGTCCCTTTAGGCAAGTACATACCCTCCTGTCAGTGTTAAAAACTATCCACTAGCCGTGTCTTTCGGGGCTACCTCTATATAAAGGCCCCCACGCGCGTCAAAGCTGATAAATAAAAATCTCAGACGACGGGTTTTGTGGCAAAATCCCTTTTTAGTCAAGGGGCAGAAAAATTTGGAATTTAACTTACATTAATTAAGGTATCTAAACCTAATCTAAAAAAGGCAAGTGGTTCGCATAAAATTACCAGTGATAATCTTTGGTTTTTCCGCTGATTCCCCTTCGGAAACAGATTGAACCGCATACCGCAAGCATTACCAGCCCTATTATCACCCAATCCCCAGTCCTGCCATATACCGTCTGACGGCTTATTGGTTTTGGCAAACGGGAATCTATGACTCCCTGAGATTTTAATGGGATATAATTTATGACGCGGCCAAACGGATCAATAATACCAGAAATTCCGGTATTTGCGGCCCTGATCAATGGAACACCCTGCTCAACCGCACGCATTCGTGCCATTGCAAAATGTTGATGAGGCCCGGAACTGTTACCAAACCAAGCATCGTTCGTAATGTTGAGCAACCAACTTGGCCTACTTCCTGTCTCCGTGACTTTATCAGAAAAAATAATCTCGTAACATATCGTTGGACTGAAAGAGGGAACATTTGGCAAGAAAATAGTCTGCGGACCGGGTCCTGGGGAAAAATCTATTCGTCCTACCGTCAGTTTCTTAAGACCTAGGAACTTTGCAAAAAACCTCCCAAACGGAATAAACTCCCCAAATGGCACGAGATGAAATTTATCGTAGGTCATGATAACCTGTCCTTCGGACGAAATTGCGTGAAGACTATTCCAAATTCGAAAAGGACGAACATTAGGAGTACTGGTACGAATTGAGCCAGTCAAGAGAAACCCTTTTTCAGGCAACATTGTGGTTATTATTTTTCGATAGTTTTTATTCAAAGCAACAACAAATGGAGATGCCGTTTCGGGCCAGATAGTTAGCGTAATAGGTTTACTAGACGGGAGGAGTGAAAGTTTTAACAGAGTAGAAACATGTTTTTCACGATAGGCCTCAGACCATTTAACACGTTGTGGAATATTTGGTTGAACTATTCGAATATGTATATCGCTATGAAGCTCCGATTTTTCGCTGAAATTTAAACGCAGATATCCGACAATGAAAATAACAACGAAGCATATTAAAAATGGCGAGAGACGATATATGCGAACAGAGATTTTATCATAAGCAAGGGCAGCTAGCGAACTGGTTCCAAATACCGTTAGTAGCCCTAGACCTATCAGACCAATATAGGAAGCAATCTGTAAAGCAACTTCGGAATAAGCCCATACTAAACCGATTCCATTCCACGGAAACCCCGTAAAAAGGTGGCCTCTCAACCACTCAAACAAAGTCCAGCTGGCCGAAAATAAAATAATTCGCATCAGCCCCTTAGTAGCGATGCGAGCTAGTGCGGTGGTTATAGCGATATAAATCCCGATCACGGCAGGAATACAAAATAAGGAAAAAGGCACAAGCCACACGAAATTTAGATCAACAGTTAATGAAAATGCTATCCAATATAATCCAGCAAAAAAATGGCCAAACCCGAACCACCAACCATCGTAGAATGCTCGCCGCCAATCAGGTGCACTGTCAATTAACCAAATAAGACACGGGAACGAGACAACCAAAACCGGTACAGCATGGAGCGGTGGCAACGCCGCGGCGGAAAGAGCTCCAGCTAAAGTCGCGAGCCCTCTGCGGCGCCATCCGCTCGCATTACCAACCCAAACTGATAGTTTAAAAACCCAACTCCTAAGTTCCACTGAAGACTTGGATGAATTCTCAATATTTTCTATCATTGGACGGCTGACAAACTCTGACCCGCCGGATCCGTCTTGGATCAGCATCTAATACTTCGAAATCAAAACCTGAGCCATGCGGGATAACCTCCCCTCGTGAGGGCACCCGACCGGCCAGAAAAAATACTAGGCCACCCAACGTATCTATATCTTCTTCCCTCTCCTCATCAGAAAGAAATTCCCCCAAACGATCTTCAAAGTCTTTTATCGGTACTCTGGCATCAGCCTCAAACGTCCCATCGCCGCGTTCAATTACACGAGGTGTGTAATCTTCATCGTGTTCATCTTCTATCTCACCGACGATTTCTTCAACCAAGTCTTCAATAGTTACCATGCCATCGATACCTCCGAACTCGTCAACGACAAGCGCCAAATGAAGTCTACTAACCCGCATCTGCAGCAAAAGCTCCAAAATCGGCATCGATGGTGCAACAAATAGAACAGGACGAACTAAGTCGTTCAAAATAGTTTTATGCTCATTATTCCAACAGGCCAATAAATCTTTGATGTGTACCATGCCTGCAATATCATCAAGCGACCCACGGTAAACCGGAATACGAGAATGGGCTTCTTCACTCATAGTTCTGACCAATTCAGTCAAAGAGATATCGATATCGACTGCAACGATATCTGCTCTCGGTACCATAATGTCATATACCGTTAAACCATGAAGATTGAGTATATTACGAAGTAGGGTTAGTTCATCCTTAGAAGCCGGAATCTCACCCGTTTCCTCTTGATCAATTAGTTCTTCTAAAGTTCCGCGGAAATCGGCACCATTCCTTAGACCCAGGACCCGACGAATCCAACCCTTAAAACCCGTTACCTGAGATTGCTCATCATTAGTAAATGGGATCTTTATTTTTGTCTTATCGGAGTTGGTTTTCATAAACTGATTTTATATTCAATTTCTAATTTGAGAAATATGGATCCTTTATACTAAGACCAGCCAACGCATTTGTCTCAAGATTTTCCATCTTAGCCGCAGCCTTATCTGAAACATGGTCATATCCAAGCAAATGAAGTGTTCCATGTATAATCATATGGGCTAAATGACTAGTTATTAGCTTATTTTGTTCTAGGGCTTCTTGTTTTACCACACCAGCAGCAACTACAATATCACCTAGTAGGTTAAGCGGTACTCGATTTTTATGATAAGTTCCGGTGGGAAAAGCTAATACATTAGTCGGTCTATCCTTATCTAGCCATTGCCTATGTAAGGATTGAACAAAATCATTATCAGCTAAAATTACCCCAACCTCGACCCCATCTCCAGTGACATCTGCCGCTTTTAGGGCCGCAGTTGTGGCTCGATAGCAAAGGTCTTGAGAATTAGGCACGAGATCCCGCCAACTTTGACACCTGATTTCAAAATTTATCAGGAGTGGTCTAACCAATATTTCAGTCAATATTTTCTCTTAAAGGTTTGCTCTTTTTCTGATTTTGACCTTTTTCATAAGCTTGCACAATATCGGTAACTAACCGATGCCGCACCACATCTTTACTGCCAAAACGAATAACACCAACATCCTCGATGTCGCTCAAAATTTTTACTGCATGAGCTAAACCCGATATTGCACCCGTTGGTAAGTCAACTTGACTAGGATCACCGGTTACAACCATTTTAGAACCCTCTCCAATACGCGTTAGAAACATTTTCATCTGTGTCCTAGTTGCATTTTGAGCCTCATCGAGAATGATGTAAGCATGCGAAAGGGTCCGTCCACGCATAAATGCCAGGGGCGCCACTTCAATTTCGCCTGAATTAAGCCTGTTCATAACCTGATCTGCAGGTAACATATCATGAAGTGCGTCAAAAAGTGGTGCCAAATACGGGTCGATCTTTTCCCGTAAGTCGCCCGGCAAAAATCCAAGGTTTTCTCCAGCTTCTACCGCTGGCCGTGCTAGAATTATGCGGTCAACAACACCCGAAATAAGCATTGAAACAGCTTTGGCTACTGCAAGATAAGTCTTGCCAGTACCGGCGGGGCCGATACCAAAGACCATCTGGTCCTCAGAAAGGGCCCTAATATACTCGAGCTGTCCGGACGACCTAGCTGTATGAATACCCTTTGGCGTATGGATGGAGAGATTGTCTTTATACTTTAACTTCATTCTATCCTTGCTTTGGTCATCACTTGCCAAACGAATTGCAGCATCCACCTCAGCATTATCCACCGGTAGGTTTTTTTCCAGCCGTTGATATAATGCGTTGAGGGTTTCTGCTCCGAGCACAACGGCAGATTTTTCGCCCGCGATCAACACTCTATTCCCCCTCGACGAAATACGGAGTCTGAAACTCTCTTCTATCCTTGCAAGATACCGATCATGCTCTCCAAACAATAACGGCAACAATCGATTTTCAGAAAACCATAGAACAGTGGTGTCCTTTCCAACAGAATTCGGGGAATTTGTTTGATTTTGAAATGAAATTTTGGAACTCAACGTCCTATGCTCTCTCAAAAATTCTCTAAGTTTACGAAACTGGAGGCTCTATACTGCCCGTTAGAGAGTTCTCAAACGCCGCGGTAACACGGACAGGTAGAGTTTTTCCACAATAATTGCCAATTGGCTCTTCTCCTTTACAATCAACATACACCGATTGCATATATGGTGTGCGCCCTGCGATTTGTCTCGAAAGCCTGCCTCGTCGCTCAAAAAGAACTGGAACGAATTGCCCAACAAATTGTTGATTAAATTCTAATTGTTGTCGGTTTAGTAAATTTTGAAGGGTTTTGAGCCGCTGGGCCTTTACATTCTCCAATACCTGCCCACCCATATCCGATGCGGGAGTCCCAGGCCTTTGGCTAAATTTAAAAGAATAAGCCTGGGCAAATCGGACAGATTCAACTAGCGCTAATGTACAATCAAAATCTTTTTCTGTCTCACCTGGATGCCCAACAATAAAGTCAGATGACAAAGCAATATCTGGCCGAACGGAGCGAAGCTCCCCTATCACCTTTACATAATCATCTACAACATGTTGACGGTTCATAATAGAAAGAACTTCGTTAGAGCCCGATTGTATCGGCAAATGTAAATAAGGCATAAGCTCAGGTACATCGCCATGGGCAGCAATCAATTCTTTACTCATATCTTTAGGATGTGACGTCGTATATCTAATCCTCTCGAGGCCATCAAGTTTAGCCAGTTTCCGGATCAAGCCCGCAAGGCCATTTTCATCGCCATGATAAGCATTCACATTTTGGCCAAGCAACGTAATCTCTACAACACCCCCCTCTATTAGTTGTCTTGCTTCACTAATAATAGCATCTATAGGGCGGGAAAATTCGGCGCCCCGAGTATAAGGAACTACGCAAAAAGCACAAAACTTATCACATCCTTCTTGTATTGTTAAAAATGCGGCCGGACCCTTCCCTCGAGCATCAGGTAACGAGTCAAACTTTGATTCGGCAGGGAAATTTGTATCAATTGCACGTTTCGGGGGGCCCGTTAATTTAGATGATTCAGCAGTGGCAACCAACTTTGGGAGGCGGTGATAGCTCTGCGGGCCAACAATGACATCAACATATGGAGCCCGCCGGGCAATCTCTTCTTGCTCTGCTTGAGCTACACATCCTGCCACTGCAATCATAGTTTTCTCACTCTTGGTATCACGCAAACGGCCAAGTTCTGAATAAAGTTTTTCAGCAGCTTTTTCTCTTATATGGCAGGTATTTAGAACAACAAGGTCCGCATCAGTTGCATTAGCCGTAGAAACATAGCCGGCCAGATTCATGATATCCTCCATCCGAGCAGAGTCATATACGTTCATCTGGCAGCCGTAGCTTTTAATAAAAACCTTCTTCGCCAACACACTATCCGAAAATGTGCGCCGCACCACAAATCTCAATTAAAATTTAGGAATTTTTCTGCGACGATCTTGGACACTACCAATGTCCTACAATTAGTCAAGAAATGCAGGGTACCATTTATTAATGCCATTATTATTCATAGAAACCGCTGGGATGGGTAGATTTGCGTACATAGTTAGAACGGCTCGCGCCAGCAGAGACGACCCGACGGCAATATTGGGCCATTTCTTTTCGATCATCAAATTGCCCACTTAAAACCGGATCGTGAAATTTCACATCAATAGTCACACGACCGAGCCCAAGAAAGGTAAAAAGGTGGGAAACGATTGTCATTTTTCCGTACCACGCAAAATGTGGTAAAAGACAACGGCTAACGGGAATACCATCAAGATGGGTGTATGAAATAGATACGGGCTGTATTACTAGGCCTTCGATATCTTCTCGTCCCTCCGCAACGGAAAATAGTGCACTTTTAAATGGTAAAACGTGAAGCCCATCTGCGCTTGTTCCCTCAGGGAATAAAATTAGGTTATCGCCTTCCGCCAAGCGCTTATTTATATGGTCCCGTTGCTCAGTAACACGGGAGCTGCGTCGATGAATAAATATCGTGCGGCTTAGTTTAGCAAGTTGGCCGAAGAGGGGCCATTTAGAAACTTCGGCTTTAGCAATAAATGATGCGTCTAAAAGTGAGCCTAGAATAGTGATATCCATGTAACTCACATGATTGGAAACATAAAGAATAGGACTTTTGGGTGTAAAATTACCGTGAACACGAATATTGACACCAAAAATTGCCGCACAGACTTTATGATAAAACATTGGAATGTATTGTTTTAACTTTTTAGAGGTTAGAACAGCCAATATCTGAATGGGTAAAATTGCTACCGTTACAAACAAATAGGCAGTTAGTCGGCAAGCCGCCCGCAAGGGGGAACTTAATCGACTATCTATCGGCTGACCAGCTTGCAGAACGTTCATAATGCCGAAAATATTTATCAGTAATTAGATTTGTTTTAACAATTATTGAAACATCAGTTGTATTAAACTGGGGATCAATTACTGCCCCGTCCCCAACAAATCCCCCGAGTCGAAGATAACCCTTAATTAAGGGTGGCAACTCCCTCCAAGCAGACTTAAAATCGATATCTTGGATAGGCAGCCAATTTAATTTTACAAATCGACAATCTACCGCCTTGGGTCTTATTTCCTCGGGTGCAAGATGTTGATGATAAAGATAAGACAACGGCGCCTTAATCTTTTCAGGGGCTGTTCCTACAAAACTGGCGCAGCCGAAAAGAACTTCGATTTGGTAATACTGAACATACGCAGCGATGGCCTGCCATAGAAGCTGCATCGTTGGTTTCGTTCTATGATCTAAATCGACGCAAGATCGACCCAGTTCCATAATTTCGCCCGCCACCCCAAATAGGGGAGAAAGATCAAACTCATCAGCCGAATAAAAACCTCCTCTCATCAGGGCAACACTTCGGCGCAAAATTCTATAGGTTCCAACGACACCGCAAGGTATATCAGTTCGGTCTTTGCAAATTACAAGCAAATGGTCACAAGCCTCATCAAAACTATCAAAATCTGAACGGAGCGCTTTCATTCTAGGCGAAGGTATAGCGGCCATTTCTTCATAGAAAACCCTATAACGCAAAGACTGGGCGGCAGAGATCTCCTCGGCCGTTTTGGCCAGCCGAACCGAGAGGTTTCCGGCATAAATAGGGGCAACCGTTTCAAAATTCTTTGGCAAAGTGTCCAAATTTCTCACCCATTTCGCTTATACGCTAAGGGGCACACAAAACATCGAGTAATTTAAATTTTCGCTTTTATCTTTGACCTAGGTTTATATTCTTTTGAATCCTTAATTTTCAGCATCTGTATCAGGTGATGACCCACTCGTCTGGATAGGGACGCCATATAGCTCCAATCGTTCGCCAACCAGCTCATAACCGAGTTCCCGTGCGATTCGCCTTTTGATATGTTCAAGTTCTTCGTTTTCGAACTCCAGAACATCACCAGTTTTCACATCAATTAGATGATGATGATGTGACCCTTCTGCGGCAACTTCATAACGGGCACGCCCATCACCAAAATCATGCCGGTCTATAATGTTTGCAATATCAAACAATCTTAGCGTTCGATATACGGTTGCAATGCTGATTTTTGAGTCAATCTCTGATGCACGCTGATAAACATCCTCTACATCTGGGTGGTCTGTAGATTCTGATAAAACCCGTGCTATTACACGGCGCTGATCAGTCATTTTCATGCCCTTTTCAATACAGACGCTTTCAATTCTCGATATGGAGGTGTTCATTTGATTGGTCGTACTTTAGTTAATTGTGCGATCATTATAGCAAAGATTGTTCAAAAAGGGACAAATTACTTAATTTATTTCTAAAACAATTATTAATTGGCTAGCCCCTGTGCTTATGTTAAAGGGACAGGTTTGGAATTTATTTTTGCTTGGCATAAGAATGAAAAGAAACCAAAGCAACGTTCTTGATATCACCCAAGAGGTCTGCCCTATGACCTTCGTAAAAACACGTCTATTCATTGAACATTTGGCCCCGGGTGATATTGCAACAATCCGCCTTTCTGGAGAGGAACCACTTGAGAATATTCCAATATCAATATCAGAACTCGGTCATGCGGTGATACGCATCGAGCGGGAAGAGGTAAAAACTCAATCTGATGCCCACGAGGTTCATCAATTAATAATTCGTAAGAATTAGGTTCCAAATTATTCGACTATAGGTAGTGCGCAGCGCATAGTGAGAGCATTAGTTTTAGTGCCGTCTGGATTTTCATAATAATTAGGACGGCGACCGACCTTCTCTAAACCATGTGCACGATATAGTTTCAAAGCCGCATGATTATCTTCAGCAACTTCGAGAAATAGCCATTTAGCGTGCTCAGCAATGGCGCGAGCCATCACTGCAGTCAAAAGGCTTCCGCCAACGCCATTCGCTCTATATTCACCTGCAACTCCAAGCGACAAAAGCTCACACTCGTCTGCTGAGAAGCGGGCAATCGCAAATCCAATTATGGAATTATAATTTTGTCGGCGAGCAACCATACCAAAAGTGCCGGGCATATTAAATATTTTTTTGATAGCTGAAGGACCCCATGCATCAAAAAAACAAGTTTTATGGATCTTAGATACAATCTCTATATCCGCGACGCGCAGTGACTCTACGTTATCACATAAGTTCACGATCTTATAATTCTCAAGTTTTCAGGAGGCTTTGCTGCGGGGGGGTGTATATACAACGGCTCCGCATTAAGTGGTTTTTCCATACGTTTTAAAGCAATTTGCGCTACATCTACAGCATTGGGGCTATCTAAGTTTTTTAATTCTTGTATGTCCCCATATTTTGATCGCGGCAAAGCTGCAAAAAGTTTATTAGCGCCATCGCCACATAAACTTATTTGTCCTTTCGGCAATATATCAACAATCTCATCTATAGATTTCGCCATAGCATTTCCTTGTGGGGTAGCCGTTTCATCAAATTGTTGAAAATAAAGGTCATCCCGCCTTGTCTCTAAGACTACCGCAAGATGGTTATTTATTTTGTGTGAATATTCTCGTTTTGCTGCAAATGCAACAGCCTCCAAAGTTGTTACACCGTGTACCGGTATCTTCAATGCAAGACCCAATCCTTTAGCGGTCGACAAACAAGTACGTAATCCAGTGAAAGAGCCGGGCCCAACGGTTACAGCAATTAGGTCGAGCTCAAAAAAACTCAGAGCCGACTCTTCCATAACCCCCCGAATCATCGGGGCCAATGTTTCGACATGCCTAAAAGGGATAAGTTTAAAGTCGCTCGCCGCAACAGTTTGGTTCCAAACAGCAGCCGAGCAGGCACTAAGCGCAGAGTCTATTCCAAGTACTTTCAACTTTTGATTCGTCATTTTTCAAAGAAGAATATAGCTTTGAAAAAAATCCGAAAGGGGCAATACAAATGGACCTTGTTGAAATTAACGCTGCAGAATTCGATGTTGATATCTCGCTCGCTTATGCTACGAGCGCAAATTTTACTGGAGCGCCTATATATCAAAATGCAATTTGCTATTTGCATCAAGAAGCGTCCGTAGCGCTTTCCAAAGCCATTCAGACCGCTGCCAACGTTGGGTACCGGCTTCGTATTTATGATGCCTTTCGGCCCTCGGAGGCACAATGGATTCTGTGGAATCACACGCCCGACCCTTCTTTTCTAGCTGATCCAAGACGTGGCTCACCGCACTCGCGGGGCGTTGCTATTGACCTCACCCTAACCGACCTGACTGGCGCCCCCCTTGAAATGGGCACACCTTTTGATGCTTTCACGGACAAATCTCACCATGGGAATACTTATATTTCCAAAGTTGCCCAACATAATAGATTAACTCTTCTAGGAATAATGACCCTGGCTGGCTGGGATTTTTACCGGAGTGAATGGTGGCATTACCAACTTTTTGAATCACGTAAATATCCGCTGATAACCAATTCAGAAATTCCGAAGAGCATGATGGACTAAACACAATAGTTCTTTAACGGCAAAAGGCTGTCGAAATTTAAAACGATACATGTCATAAATAGGCATATATCACAATAAAGGTAGTTGAATAAAATGTTGTCTACCTTACATAGCGGTAAACTTTACATAGTCGTAACTGTTTTCTTTCTTTTTTCTTTAAAAAATACCGTGCCTGTCTGTGCCGCCGAATCCGCAACAATTTTGATGTATCACCGTTTCGGAGAAAGTCGTTATCCCTCCACCAACACCACAGTCAATCAGTTTAGATCCCACATATCGGAGTTAAAGAACAAAAACTATGTTGTAAAACCAATACCCAAAATTATTGCGGCACTTCGAAGAGGGAAACCTCTTCCGCCAAGAACTGTGGGGATCAGCATCGATGATGCATTTTTATCCGTGTACCAAATAGCGGGTCCTATCCTCCATAAGGCTAATTTTCCCTACACTTTATTCGTAGCAACAGAACCTCTCGACCGGGGGGCGCCAGGCTACATGTCATGGGGTCAATTACGTGAACTAATAAAGGGCGGAGCCAACATCGGCAGCCAAACAGCAACTCATCTTCACATGCCAGAGACCTCTGCCAAAATAAATATGGAGGATTTAGAGAATTCCAATAAAAGATTTAAAAAGGAGCTTGGTATAACTCCTAAAATGATTGCGTACCCCTATGGTGAATATAGTTTAGAAGTGGAAAAAGTGAGTCTTGCGGCGGGATTTACAACGGGCTTCGGACAACACTCGGGAGTAGTTTATAAAAATTCAAATTTTATGTATTTACCACGTTTTACATTTAATGAATCATATGGGGATATAAAAAGATTGCAATTAGCAATCCGGGCCCTTCCCTTGAAAGTCAGGGATATAACCCCAGAAGATCCGTACTTAAAAGACAATATAAATCCTCCAACATTTGGGTTTTCCGTAGAGGAAGATTCTATTAAGGATCTTTCCCGATTGGCATGTTACGTAACGGGGCAGGGCCGTGTCCGTACAGAAATTTTGGGAAAAAGACGCGTCGAGGTTAGGGGGCTCAAAGCATTCTCCCCTGGCCGCACTAGAGTGAATTGCACATTACCGGTCCATGGCGGCCGTTGGCGCTGGATGGGCATGCAATTCCTAGTTCCAGCACATTCGAACTAGGCGTCAGGCCTGGCATCCACATTTCTAACACTTATCGGCTGGTTCTTTATTTTATTCGAAAGCTGTGCCTCGTCAAAATTAGTGAAGTTATTGACCCTTATTATTTTTTTGATCGTTACAATATAGTCTAATCCGCGTTCCGAATACCTAAACAAAGTTTCAGCCAACCGCATGCCATCGATTTTACCTTTGTTAGATTTCCTCATTGCCGAGCGCATTTCACGGAAAGTATTATAAAAAGGGCTGGTATTAAGATTCAGGGCGTAGGCTTTAACGCCATCTAACAAATGACTAAAAGCTCGTACTCTAAAATTCTTACCTTCTTCACGTTGTTTTGGAACAAGGCCATCGGCGGTTCTCCAGGTGCGTTGGCCAAACAAGGCATTTCCCTCGGAGGCAAACCGGGACGTTCCCCAACCACTCTCCTCTGCCGATTGTGCCAATGCTAAAGAAGGTGGAATAATATCAACACGTTTCAGAAGTTCCCTAATATTTGGACGCTTTAACTCGTAAGTTTTGGATAGATTTTCAAGAAAATTTTTATCGATCACTGTTAATGGTTTTCCGGCGAATTTTTTTACCGAAATCCTTTTAAGATGTGCCCGATCCTGTTGAATAATTTCATTCACATTCAAAACTAGGGGTAGTGTCATCATAATAAAAACATTTTTGCGCTCTGCAGGCTCCCGAAGATTGGCCAAATCTTTCGGGACGTTCGCTAAAAATACTCTGGGCACTTGACGATGACTACGAACAGCATCCAATTTATAACCAATACGATCAAAAACTTTTTTCAAATAATCAGTGGGCTCTTTAACATTTTGACCAATCGATTTTATCGTGAAACGTTCAAACTTAATATTTGCAGAGGTGGGTTCTGACAAAACTAGCGCGTACAGCGCAAAAACACAGAAACCCGTGCACAACAGGGCCCCTGCCTCGAAAGTCAGCACCCGAAAAAAAGAAAAATACTTAGATATCGACATAAATTTTTTAACTACCGAACGTTTAAAACCGTTGTATCAGAGGCCGCCATAACATTAAAGGCTATGCCAGTGGTGACAAATCTTTCGTACCAATTCTTAGACGACGCAGCCACAGAAATAACAGAAAATTCAGCTCCATTTTTTACTATTTCTTGAACCGGATCACCCATCTCCACCTTAACTCCTAACACTTCTATTCCACCTTTGTTGAGTGCTTCCACTGACTTTTGTAGCATTTTCTCAGCTGCCGGAATTTTCTCTTTTTCTTCTACAACTGTAAACAGTGTAATGGCATATCCGCTATTATGTGCCAAAACTGCATCTCGATACATAGCATCAATTGAATGGTCACTGCCGCTCACACAAATAAGATGGCCTTTTTCTTTCACACCACTATCATCAAAATGGCCTCGGGCCAAGAGCACCGAGCATGGTGATAACGTTGCAACCTTTTGTGCAACTGGTGCACCAAAAAATGCTCTAAATTCACTTCGCCACCGTTTTGGTGCTCCCATAACTATCAAGTTATAGGGCCCAAGGTCATATTGATCTAATATACCACTTGCCGGGTCAGGGGCAGTTTTCAATTTTAAAACAATAGATCGGCCATTTGCGTGTTTATATTCTACTTTATTGTCACCGACAGGGTCTCCCCAACTATCTGTATGACTCGATGAAATTTTCCATGATTCCGTTAATTCTTTTTCACCTACCAACATATTGAGGCCTTTTTTCAGGTATCCTATACCCGGCAGCTCCAAACCCCATTCAAGCATATTTTCTCTTGCTATCTTCATTTGCAAACCACCCGTTCGCAAATCCTGGTCAATTGACCGCACGTATAGTAAAACTATATCACATTGTTCAAGTGGCTTTATCTCCGACGCAAATTTAAGGCCTTCGTAGGATGTTTCTGTACCGTCAATACAAACCAATATCCTAAATCTTTTTCTTCTCTCTTCTCTTAATTTTTCAACAACCCTTGGGTTGTCTTCTATTCGATTAAACTTTGGCCAGTTTTGAAACATTGGAGATCAACTCAACAAAATAGGCCAGTAAATAACAGATACGGCGAGTAATAATAAGGTTGACACAACCACCATACGCCAACCTACTTTTAAAAAGTCGGTCGCTTTCAGATATCCAGAGGCATATACAATTGTGCATGCGGGCGTACCAATTACAGTAAGATATGCAAAAGCAGAGGAAACGGCTGTAATAAACCCTACAAGTATTGGGCTTTCTCCAGCTACCGTTGCCATATTTAAAACAATAGGGCCGAGTACAGCCACGGCTGCACCATTGGACATCGTATTCGTTACAAGTGTTGTTAGTGCAGATATGGCAGCCCACAAACCAAGACCAGATTCCGCACCAACGGGCGCCAGCATATTTATAAAACTTTCCGCAACCCATTTCGCAGCGCCAGTGTCTTTCATTTGGAGCCCCAAAGAAATAGCCGCGGCGTATAAAAGAACTACACCCCAATTAACTCCCGAGTTAACTTCCTCCCATTTTACCAAGCCGGCAATCAAAAACACCGAGGCTCCCATAATAGCTACAGTTCCTAGACCAATATCACCCGAGAACATTACCCACCCAACAAGTATTGAAATAAATATTAAGATCGCCATCCAATCTGCCGGAGACATAGGGCCTTGTTCTGATAATTGATGACGTAGTTTAGACACTGCCCGCGACAAATTCTTTTGTTTTGGTCTAAATGTCCAATGTAAAATCAGCGTTACAAAGGGCAATTGGATTAAAAATATCGGGTAGGCAAAGGTTACCCAGGTAACATAATCAATCAAATATTTTTGTGTTTCAGGGTTAGTCGGATCAAAAAAGAATTCTTTCCAATAACCTATCATTATAGCATTGCGGGCACCTCCGGAGGGGGTCCCAATTCCAGCGATAGAGCAGCCGTAAGAAATTGAAAATAATAACACAGCGGCCAAACCTGCCACCTGTTTAGGGTCCTTGGACGTGAGGGTAATAAGGGTAATCCCAACGGGCAGCATCATAGCCGCGACTGTATGTTCACCAACAAAAGAAGCCAAAATACCAGAAATGAGTGAAATACCGAAACATACTCTGGTTGTTTTTGTGCCGGTCATTTTGACAATAAACCAAGCTATTCGTACATCGAGTTTTTGTTTAACCACCGCCACAGCCAGCATCAGAGACCCCATAATAAATAAAACAGAGTCGGTCATCAAAGATTTTGCAACTGTTGTGGATTCAAGCCCCAGAATGAGAACCTGACCTATGATAATCAAAAGAGCAACCGTTGGTAAGGGTATCGGTTCAGTAACGAAAAGGATGATTGCCACAATTGACATTGATAAGACAATCTGACCCTCTCTAGTTAGCCCATCAATCTGAGGGGAAGAGAGCAGAATACCGCCAATTACCATGGCAATGAAAAACCAACGTTTTTCCCAAAAATAATAGAGATTAAAATGGGTTTGCAATAACAATAATCGTTGATAACCGCGTCGGCGAATTTTTTGTGGCCATATTTGACGAGGCTCGTATGCCCTGAGGCTATTATTAATTAGGCTATTTTCTGACATTACCGAAAGTACCCTATGCTTTAATGAACCCTACAATTTCGTATATCTCATCCCTAATTGGCCCCGCAATAGAAGTAGCACGCTCACCACCCTCACGGAGCACTTCATCTATGTAGCCTGGATCTTCCGCGAAACGTTGCATTTCTCGACCAATTGGGCCAAGTTTTTCTACAGCAAGTTCTACCAGTGAATCTTTAAATTCAGAAAACTGCCTACCACCATACTCTTCCTGCACTTGCGATAAAGATTTTTCCGCCAACGCACCATAAATTTCTAATAAATTATAAGCCTCTGGCCTAGTTTCACGACTACCTCCTTTTACAGTACCATCAGGTACCGGCTCAGAATCAGTGCGCGCTTTACGAATTTTTTTGGCAATTATATCAGCATCATCATTTAGATTTAATCGTGCGTAATCAGAGGGGTCAGATTTGCTCATTTTAGAGTTTCCATCACGCAAACTCATAACTCTAGCCGCTGAATCTAGAATTATCGGCTCAACGATTGGAAAAAAATCAACGCCAAAATCATTATTGAATTTTTTTGCTACATCACGTGAAAGTTCTAGATGTTGCTTTTGGTCTTCGCCAACGGGGACATGACTCGCTTTATATAGTAGAATATCTGCTGCCATCAAGTTTGGATAAACATACAATCCCACACTTGCTTTTTCTCTTTGCTTTCCAGCTTTTTCTTTAAATTGAGTCATTCTATTAAGCCAACCAATGCGGGCGACACAATTAAATATCCATGCTATTTCAGCGTGTTGAGGAACACTACTTTGATTAAAAATTATCTGTGTATTTGGATTAATGCCTGATGCAAGAAAAGCCGCTGTTACCTCTCTGGTGTTTGTTTTAAGCTCTTCAGGGCTCTGCCATATCGTAATAGCATGCATATCCACTACACAGTAAAGACAATCGTTTTGGTCTTGCAGCCGAGCAAAATTTCGGATGGCGCCTAAATAATTTCCCAAATGTAAATTACCAGTGGGCTGAACCCCTGAAAATACTCTTGCCATAGTTATACCTCCCTCAGGGGGGTGGTTATCCCGCCAATAGCCTACTAGGTCAAGCGGACCTAACTAATCAGCTGAATTTGACTTTAATAATTTTTTAATTTCATGAATTTCTGCAGCACGGAATAACATTACGAGGAACAAATAAACCCCCAATCCACCAAATACTAAAATTGCCAGCATGCAAGCCCTTGATCCTTGTCCGACAATTTGAAAACTGTGGAAATATGAAAAAGCGGCCCATAATGCAAATGCCATTCCTAAACTCGCAAAAATTATACGAAGAACCTTTTGGCGAAGTCTTTCATCAATTTTAAATTGACCACGTAAATATAAGAATAAAACAAGAAGACAAACATTGATCCAAGCAGAAATAGACGTAGCAAGGGCAATTCCCACATGAGCTAATATTTGCATCAACGTAAGGTTGAGAACGAGATTTATAAAAACACAAGCCACGGCAATTTTCACCGGAGTAGAGGTGTCCTGGCGAGCAAAAAAACCAGGTGCCAAAACTTTGATCAGCACAAATGCCGGCAACCCTGTCGCATATGCAACCAAGGCCTGACTTGTTGAGACCGTTGCTACAGAATTAAAAACACCACGTTCAAAGAGCACGTTTACGATAGGTTGTGATATAACCAACAAAGCTGCAGTTGCAGGAATCGTGAAAAGGAGCGCCATCTCTATTGCACGGTTAGTGCTCGTCAACGCATCAATTTCCTCTCCATCACGCAATTGCCGAGACAAAACGGGTAGCAACGCCGTACCAATCGCAACCCCAACCACCCCCAACGGCAACTGATAAACCCGATCCGCATAATATAAAAATGAAATCGCCCCAGTGGGAAGGAGAGATGCAATTACAACGTCAACTAACAGATTGATTTGCACTACGCCCGCGCCGAAGACACCTGGTGCCATCAGCTTGAGCAGTCGACGTAATGATGGCGACATACGAGGCATTGGCAAACGCAATGTGAAGCCCTCACGCCTACATATATAAATTAACCAAATAAATTGCAGGATACCTGCTAAAAATACCCCCCATGCAAGAGAATACCCAGCAGATGGCAAATGAGGGGTTGCCAAAAGCAACGCCGCAATAAGTGTAATATTTAATATAATGGGAGTGGCCGCGGCAGCGGCGAAACGACCGAGAGAATTAAGCACTCCACCAAGTATTGAGATAAGTGAAATAAACAATAAATACGGGAATGTGATACGCGTGAATTCGACGGCTAGAGAGAATTTTGAGGGTTCATCCGCAAACCCCGGCGCGAACAAATACATTAACCAGGGCATTAAAACCTGTAAAATGGTCACAAACACGAAAACAAAAACAACCATCACAGACAGTACCGCACTAGAAAACTGTAGGGCTGAGCTCCTCCCCTCATCTGTTAATTTTGCAGTAAACAGAGGGACAAAAGCAGCACTAAACGCGCCCTCCGCAAATAGTCGGCGAAAAAAATTAGGTATTTTGAAGGCCACAAAAAACGCATCGGCTATTGGTCCGGCACCTAGAAATGCCGCAACAAGCACATCCCGTATAAAACCAAGGAGCCGGCTAATCATGGTATAGCTACTGACAGTTATGATGGATCGCAATAGCACCATTGAGCAAACTTAGTAGAGCTGTTCTAACAGAAAAACACTTCTTTCTAATGGTCGGCAACCAAGTTTACATTGTGGGGGTAAGCGCATTTGTATTTCCTATAACTTCGTCATTTTCCCCAATTACCCTGAGTACCATTCCACGAATTTGATCGAGTTTTTCACTATGTGTAACTTGCATACCGAATGCATCTTTAACATAGAAGACATCAACTGCTCGCTCACCATATGTCGTGATTAAAGCGCTAGAAATTTGTAAACCAAGCTGAGTTAGTGCCCGGGTAACTTGGTGTAGGAGCCCCGCTCTGTCTAATGCGTTAACCTCAATAAGAGAATGGGTACTGCTTGCAGAATTATTAATTAACACTCTTGGTGGCACCGTAAATACATTAATCCTTTCTGAAAAACTCGGGTCCTTTCCCAACATCTCCGAAACGTTTAATTCACCAGTTAGTGATTTTTCAATACGGGTGCGCAAACGATCTAGTGACAATTTTTCAAGCAGCGCTCTTCCCCTATAATCTTGGATTGAAAATATATCGAGGGCCATTCCACTAGTCATCGTAAAGATTTTAGCATCCACAATATTTGCCCCTGATAAAGCCATGGCTCCCGCTATACGCGAAAACAACCCGGGATGGTCGGAAGTAAAGATTGTTATTTCGGTTATGTCATTTTCTTCATCTATTCGAACATCCAGCGCTAAGGCTTCTCCCTTTTCCTCTGCGTTCCGAACAATTTCAGCATGCCTTAAATGTACATTCGTATCGACGGACAGCCAGTATGACGGATAACCTAGTGCGATGAATTTCTCCCTTGATCTATCATCCCACTCCTTTAAACCCTCCCGCACAGCAGTTTTTGCCACTTCTATCCGCGCTTCGCGCCCTGTCGCATTGTGCCCCCCCGACAATTGAGCTTCAGTAGCAAAGTAAAGTTCTCTCAATAGAGACGCTTTCCAATTATTCCAGACATTTGGACCAACCGCGCGAATATCGGCAACAGTGAGAAGCAAAAGAAGTCTTAGCCTTTCGAGTGACTGAATGGTATTGGCAAAGTCCCTAATGCTTTTAGGATCTGTAAGGTCGCGATGAAAAGCGATCCTGCTCATCAATAAATGCTCACGCACCAACCAAGCAACAGTCTCTGTTTCCTCTTCAGAAAGCCCTAGGCGCGGACATAATTTTTTTGCCACCCCCACACCCAACAAAGAATGATCTCCTCCACGCCCCTTTGCAATATCATGCAAAAACAATGCAACAAACAGGGCCCGTCGTGAGCTTATTTTATGAATAACATCACTGACAACCGGCATATTCTCAAGGAAGTCGCCCCTCTCAATACTATGCAGAATACCGATTGCAAAGATGGTATGCTCATCAACTGTATAAACGTGATACATGTCATGTTGCATTTGAGCTACCACACGGCCGAAATCTGGGACAAACCTCCCAAAAACTCCGGCTTCATTCATACGCCTCAAAGTAGCCTCTGCCCTCTTAGGGGATATAAGAATCTTCAGAAATAGACTGTTAGCTTCAGGCTGGTCACGAATTGTGTCCACTTTTTTCAAATTTCTCGTTATTAGTCGGAGTGCTTTGGGGTGAATATCAATACCTTTTTGCTGTGAAACATAAAACAACTGCAACATCCGTATGGGGTTTGCCTCAAAGTCCTCTCCGGTTGCTACGGAAAGTCTTCCGGATTGGATAGGAAATCCTTCGATATCTCGTCGAAGCCAATCTAAATTAACAAAGGCCAATGGCAAACTGCGGCGTTCTTCAGACTCTAGGGCGGCACAAAATATTCTTGTCAAATCTCCTACTTCTTTAGCGGTTAAATAATAATGCTTCATGAAGCGTTCTACCCCCCGCGCACCGGCATGATCTTTATAACCGAGCTTCTCAGAAATTTCAGTTTGGAGATCAAAAGTCAACCGCTCCTCAGAGCGCCCTGTTAGATAATGGAGATAACACCGAACAGTCCATAGAAAGATCTGGGCCCGCGCAAACCTGTTTGCCTCACGAGGCGTAAGAACGCCCTCCTCAACGAGATCTTCAACAGTATCAACTCGGTATAAGTACTTCGCTATCCAAAAAAGGGTCTGCAAGTCACGGAGCCCCCCCTTTCCATCCTTTATGTTGGGCTCCAGCACATAACGAGAATCGCCCATTCTATGATGCCGCCGGTCTCGTTCGTTTAGCTTCGCCTCAACGAATGTGAGGGCCGTATCTTTAATAACCTCCTTACGAAATTGCTGCCGCAGATCTTCAAAAAGAGGCCCGTTCCCAACTATAATACGAGCGTCCAAGATAGAAGTTCTAATAGTAATATCGTTATGGGACAAACGAAGACAGTCCTCTACTGTCCTCGTCGAATGCCCTACCTTTAAGCCAAGATCCCATAAAAGGTAGAGCATTGATTCAACAATTTGTTCAACTCTAGGAGTTAATCGATAAGGCAGTAAAAATAGCAAATCAATATCAGAATATGGCGCCATTTCACCTCTTCCATACCCTCCAACCGCAGCAATAGAAATTTTTTCTGATTCTGTAGGTTCTGCGGTGGGATAGATGCGGGTGGTGGTTACATCAAAGGCAAATTTGAGTATTTGATCTATTAGTAAAGCTTGGATACGAATGGTCTCTTCACCAAGCTGTTTGTTAGACTCGAATTGTTTCTGAATTTTACGCTGGCCAATTTTTAATGCTTTACGGGACGCTTCTAATAAAGCGGCGCGAACAACTTTTGAGGATGATTCCTCAGATAGCTCTTTGCCTAAAGCAGACTGCATAGATCTCAGATTAATGACATCGCAGTTTTTAAATGTTTTAGGCATCCAAAAAATCTTATTTATTTCAGAAAGTTTATTATCCCTACCATACTAAGCGATGCTAATCGATTAGATAGTTAAAACCCTTATGGTTTTTCTGAGTCGTCTGATAACAATTTTAAATCATAAATAAACTTTAGAGCCGCAAGAGGAGTCATTTCATCAGGATCAGTAGCTTCCAAAGCATTCAATAGCTTCCTGTTAGTTTTTTCGCCTTCTGACGAAGAAGAAAGAGACTGAAACAATGGCAATTCTCTCGCCAGCCGCGTAGTGATTGTTCCATGCCCTTGCGATTGCAGCCCCTCTAGTACTTCCTCAGCCCGCTTAATTACAGCCTTAGGGAGCCCGGCAAGCCGACCAACATGAATACCGTAGGAACGATCCGCTGAACCCGCGATGACTTCGTGTAAAAAAATTATATCATCCTGCCATTCTTTTACTCTAACCGTATAACAGCACAACCCCGACAGACGGGATTCAAGGGAAGTTAATTCATGGTAGTGAGTAGCAAATAATGCCCGGCATTTATTAGTATCATGAATCTGTTCTAAGGTTGCCCACGCTATTGATAAACCGTCAAACGTCGCCGTCCCACGGCCAATTTCGTCCAAAATTACCAAAGATCGGTCCCCGGCCTGATTTAGGATAGTAGCAGTCTCCACCATCTCAACCATAAAGGTCGAATGGCCACGAGCCAGATCATCCGCCGCACCAACGCGGCTAAAAATTCGATCAATAATACCAATATGGGCAGAATCTGCAGGAACAAAGGAGCCCATTTGTGCCATTATAGCTATCAACGCATTTTGTCTAAGAAACGTGCTTTTTCCTGCCATATTCGGCCCAGTGAGCAACCAAAGCCTATTTGAATTAGCGAGATCACAGTCATTTGGAATAAATTTTTTAGCGGAACTTTCATCAAGCATTCTCTCCACAACTGGGTGCCTGCCACGAAAAATTCTAAACGCCCGAGTATTATCGATTTTGGGGCGCACGTAATTATTAGCCACAGCAAGATCAGCCAAAGACGAGATCACATCAATCATGGCAATCGCTTGGGCTGTTAACGCAATACTATCTGCAAATTTATTAATTTCTGATACCAGCTCCCCAAAAAGTTTCAATTCTAATTCTAAGGCTTGATCAACAGAACTTTTAATTTGCGACTCCAGGTCGTTTAGTTCGGAAGTGCTGAAACGAACCGCACTGACGAGTGTCTGACGATGTAAAAAAGGTGACGCACTATCGACAGGAATTTTTTGGGCACTGGATGGGCTTACCTCTATAAAATATCCCAGCACATTATTATTTTTAATTTTGAGGGACGGCACCTTTGTGATCTTACAATATTTAGCCTGAAGTGCGACTATCAACTTTCGGCTATCGTCGCGCAAAGCGATCAGTTTATCCAACTTTGGTGAATACCCAGAGGCGACAAAGCCGCCATCACGGGCCAAGACTGGGGGATCACCTATAATTGCGGTATCAATCTCATGAACAAGTTTAAGATGTCCCCCTAAATTTTGTGTTAAGTTTTCAACTACAAGAGGCAAATCTGAATCTTTGAATTCTTTTACCAAAGTCTGTAGTAAATTCGCTGCCATTAATCCATCACGAATAGACACAATATCTCTGGGCCCTCCGCGCCCCAATGTTAAGCGGGAAAGGGGCCGCTGGATATCTGCCGCAGACTTAAAAATTTTGGAAATCCCATCGCGCAAATCGTCATGGTCGTAAAAAAATTCAACGCCGTCTAACCGGTCTTGAATATCATCAACATTAGTCAAAGGTGAACAAAGCCACGTGTTGAGCATACGACACCCAGCGCTACTTTTGGTGTAATCCATCACAGAAAATACGGAACCCTTAGTCTCCCCAGATAAAGTCCGTGTTAACTCAAGATTACGCCGAGTGGCAAAATCAATCTCCAAAACGGAATCTTTCAAAACGCGCTTCAGCTGTTGGAGGTGAGGCATCTGCCCCTTTTGCGTGATTTCAACGTAGCTTATCAAGGCACCGGAAGCTGCGATCTCAGGTTGTGTAAAATTACCAAAAACATCTAGTGAATAAATATTGAAAAATTTTTCTACGCGTTTTCGACCTACTACACTGTCAAATTGGCTCTTGTTCAACGGAACGAGAGAATTTTCCCAGGTTTTTAATTTTTCTATAACCGATTCATTTTGGAGCAATGACTCGGGAACTAATAATTCACCGGGCTCAATTCGCGCAATTACTGATATCAAAGATTGAGAGTTGACGGAGCAGGTCATAAATAAACCCGTTGTTATATCCAGCCAGGAAACAGCTAACCCCCCCCTTACATCAGCTAGGGCAGCCAGATAATTATTCTGCTTTGCATCGAGCAAACTCTCCTCAGTAATCGTTCCGGGCGTAACCACCCTTACGACTGCCCGGCTTACGACAGATTTAGCTCCACGTTTCTTCGCCTCCTCCGGTGTTTCTATTTGTTCGCAAACAGCGACGCGAAAACCCTTTTGTATGAGTTTATTAAGATAAACTTCTGAAGCGTGAACCGGCACGCCACACATAGGGATTTTTATACCTTTGTGTTTGCCTCGATGGGTTAGTGTTATATCAAGCGCTTTAGAGGCCTTGTCGGCATCTTCAAAAAACAATTCGTAAAAATCACCCATACGATAGAACAAGAGGCACTCAGAATGAGCTTCTTTTATCTTAAAATATTGGGCCATCATAGGCGTGGCCGCATCACCCGATTTGGTCTGTATCGGCATCTTAAGATCTGTCTGATTCAAACTGCCAGTTACCATAAAACCACTTTACCATTTGCGCGGCTGTAGACAAACTAGGCAAAAGCGAAGAAGTTGCCTTCTGTAATCTATTTGATTTCTGGTTGTAGGAATAATTTCTTCTAGAAAAGGTATTTAGATAAAGGGAGAATAATGGCTCGCAAAGCAGGAAAAAAACTAGCGCGAAAAAGAGCTTCTAAAATATCCAATGAAGCCGTTGCTAAGATTAATCCTACTGGCAAAAGTAAAATCAGTAACTTGGAGAGAGAGGCTTTGGCATTACACGCCGGCCCACCTCCCGGAAAACTATCTATTTCTCCAATCAAAAAGATCACTACTCAGCGGGACCTATCATTAGCGTATTCACCGGGTGTTGCCGCACCATGCTTAAAAATTTTTGAGGATGAGGGAACAGCATATGACTACACAAACAAAGGTAACATGGTTGCAGTCATCTCAAATGGAACCGCTGTTTTGGGCTTGGGAGATCTCGGGGCCGCAGGGGCGAAGCCCGTTATGGAAGGTAAATGTGTATTGTTTAAGACGTTCGCGGATATTGATGCTGTCGATTTGGAAGTAGATACGCGAGATGTTCAGGAATTTATTAACTGTGTAAGATTTTTGGGACCAGGGTTTGGTGGTATTAATTTGGAGGACATTAAAGCGCCAGAATGTTTCGTCATTGAGCAGCAACTTAAGGAGATCATGGACATTCCTGTATTTCATGACGACCAACATGGAACTGCCGTTATCGCTGCAGCGGGGCTTTTAAACGCATTAGATCTCACAGACCGCGACCCCAAAAACACGAAGATGGTAGTCAACGGTGCTGGCGCAGCGGCAATTGCATGTCTCGAATTATTAATATCTATGGGGTTTGAAAAAAGAAACATCACATTATGTGATTCAAATGGCGTTGTTTTTCGTGGTCGAAAAGAGGGGATGAATCAATGGAAGTCCGCTTATGCGCTTGATACCGATGCTCGAACTCTAGGGGAAGCGATGAAAGATTCGGATGTTTTCTTTGGTGTTTCCGTAGCTGACGCTGTTACAAAAAAGATGGTTCAATCTATGGGGTCCAAACCAATTATATTTGCTCTAGCAAACCCCGATCCGGAAATTACACCAGAGGACGTGCTTTCAGTTAGGGATGATGCGATCATCGCCACCGGGCGTTCTGATTATCCAAATCAAATTAATAATGTGCTCGGTTTTCCCTATATTTTCAGAGGAGCCCTGGATGTGCGTGCCCGTCGGATCAATGATGAAATGAAGATTGCTGCGGCAAAAGCCCTAGCCGCGCTAGCGAGAGAAGATGTCCCAGACGAAGTAAGCGGCGCTTATGCGGGTCGGCGATTAAAGTTTGGCCCCGACTATCTAATCCCGACCCCGTTCGATCCACGTCTTATAGCAGCAGTGCCCCCAGCAGTGGCTGATGCCGCAATTAAATCGGGTGTGGCAAAGCGAAGGCTTTCTAGCTTAGAAAATTACCGGGCATCATTAGAGGCGAGGCTGGATCCAACTGTTGGAAGTCTTAATGAGATTTTCGAGCAGGTTAAACAACAACCGAAACGCGTCGTATTCGCGGAAGGTGAAGAAGAGAAAGTAATCCGTGCCGCACAAGTATTCAGAAATGCTGGTTACGGCACACCCGTCTTAATTGGACGGGATTCCGTTGTAGCTGAAAAGATGGTTGATTTAGGGCTCGAAGGAAACGACGCCCTCGAGGCCCACAATGCTCGGCTATCTAAGCGAAATAAACGATATACCGATTACCTATACAAGCGCCTAGCGCGGAGCGGTTCTCTTTATCGCGATTGTCAGAGAATGGTTAACCAGGATCGTAACATATTCGCAGCTTGTATGGTCGCATGTGGGGATGCCGACGCAATGGTCACAGGCCTAACACGAAATTCTCCGACATGTTGGAACGATTTAGCCCGTGCAATTAATATTGAAAAGGACCAACAACTATTTGGTCTTACCATCGTATCCACTCCGGAGCGGACCGTCTTCATCGCAGACACTTTGGTACATGAGCAACCAAATGCCGAACAACTAGCTGATTTTGCTCTTCAATCTGCCGCGAAAGCACGGGAATTAGGGCATGAACCACGGGTGGCACTACTCTCTCATACTAGTTTCGGGGGAAGATCAAGCACCGTAACTGATGAAATTAAGCGCGCTGTAAAGATTCTTGACTCAGAAAAGCGAAATTTTGCATATGAAGGGGAAATGACCGTCAGTGTCGCATTAGACCCTGATATGAAGTTATTATATCCGTTTAGTAGACTAAATAGTCCCGCAAACGTTCTGATTATGCCGGGGTTATCATCTGCGGCTATCTCATCTCGATTGCTCCAAAAACTAGGGGGTGGAACCGTAATTGGCCCATTGCTCGTTGGCCTAAGCAAACCTGCGCAAATCGTAAGATTAGATGCAACAGTGTCTGATATTGTCACCGATGCCGTTCTGGCAGCACATCAAGCCCAAAATCATCCAGCCCGCCGTGGCCGGAAATAGCCATCAGAGACTTTTCGTGGGCAATAAAGGCATCTGCGTTGAAACAAACAAATGTTACTAGCTTTATTTTTTAAACCGTTTAGCGCCTTACTAACTGTCGATATAGCAATTTTTGCCGCAAGAAAAAGGGCAAATCGATGGAATCCGGTACTGATGAATGGGAAAGCTATATACTCAAACTGGTTCTCAGCGGCGATTTCCAGAGACCGGCGGTAACAACTCGACAGGAACTCCTCTTCTTTAAAATTTCCGTTATGCCATATAGGCCCAACCGTATGTATTACATAACGTGCATTTAGCTCATAGCCCGCGGTCAATTTTGAATTTCCTATCGTATAACCTTCTATTTTACGACACTCCTCTAGCAACTTCGGCCCAGCAGCTCGATGAATTGCGCCATCGACACCACCACCTAGAAGAGTTTTATTGGCAGCGCTCACTATGGCGTCTGCATCAAAAAAGGTAATATCACTTTTTAACATCTGAATTCGACGGACCATGACCTGCTATCTTTATTTATAATACGCGTACACGATGCGTCGTTGTAACAGGGTGATGTGTCCCAGCTATCGATCATTTAGTAGGCTTTGTTGTAAAAATCACTTCAATAGGGTTTTGAGTCACGCGATGGAAAAATTTCAGTGGAGAATTTCTTAATAAAAATCAAAAGAAGCAATGCCGGAATTGCGAGGGCGGCGGACGCTATAAAAAAATTAACCCAACCAACCTGGTCAACCAACCAACCGGACGGAACTGCCATATATGTTCGGCCAAGCGCCATAAATGATGTGAAAAGAGCGAACTGAGTGGCCGTAAAACTTAAATTACACAGCGATGAGAGAAAGGCAACGAATGCAGTTGAGCCAACCCCGCCTGTAAAATTGTCGGATGCTATAACAAAAAACAAGTCTGTTTCCGTAGCTCTGGTTCCCTGCTCGGCGAGCCAGACAAACAAAAGGTTGGTAATGGCTTGAAAAATTCCACCTAAAAAAAGTGCAGGGATAATACCAAAGCGAGCGACAGCTAATCCACCGACAAATACCCCGGCCATCGTCATCGGCACCCCGTAGGTTTTAACAACCAACGCAACTTGACTGCCGGAAAATCCGAGCTCACGAAAAAAGGGGTTAAAAAGAGCTCCGGCTATTGCATCCCCGTATTTGTAAAATAGTATAAATATGAGAACCCAAAACCACCCCCTACGATTACAGAAATCAGTAAAGGGCTGAATAACGGCTTTTCTAAATGAAGCGCCAATCGGTCTCCGTCTTAGGTCTACAGCAATGTTTTTAATGGGCTCTCTGGCCAAAAGAGTAGCAGCAACTCCAACCAATACTATAGCGGACATGCATAGGTAAACCATAAACCAAGAAATAAAGTCAGATAAGGCTAAAGGTGCCGCACCCGCTATCAACATCCCCACACGATACCCCGCTTGGGAGGCCGCCGCTCCAGCACCCTGCTCAAATTCCTTAAGAATTTCGATCCTATATGCATCTACCATTATATCCTGGCTTGCAGAAAAGAACGCAACCAAAAACGCGGTCAGCGCCATATATTTTAACCCCGTTTTGGGGTCACTCGCACCTAAGGCAATGATCGAGATTATCAACAAAACTTGAATTGAAAGCAGCCAACCCCGCCGATGACCAAAGCGTTTTGTAATTATGGGTAGTTTGAAATGATCAAGAAAGGGAGCCCAAAGAAACTTCAAGGAGTAAGGTGTTGCTACAACTAATAAGCCAGCAATCATGGTTTTTGAAATATTTTCGCCAGACAGCCACCAAGACAAAGTGGAAAAACCCAAAAGCAAAGGTAGCCCACTAGAAAGACCCATCATAAAGATCACAAGTTGCCGCCGATCCCAATAGATAGCCAGGGCCGCCTTCCAGCTAGTGACTTTTTGCCCCCCTAACATAGACATGTTATGCTTCTTTTTCGCCCCGCATAGCCCCCACGACCCGGTAATAATTTTTCAAGGGGCTGTCTCGATTAACTTTTTAGCTCGGGTGACCCCAGAATTTGGCATTAAAATCCATTCTCCATCAGAAGTTTTGCAAGAGACTTTTCAGGACGAGCACCATAATGAGTAATTATTTCTGCTGCGGCTATTGAGCCAATTTTGCCGCAATCAGGAATTGTATGGCCATTAGAAAGACCAAACAGAAACCCAGCTGCAAACAAATCACCAGCACCAGTGGTATCTATTACTTTTTCAACTTGGCTTGCAGGCACTTCAAAAATTTCATTATTCCGAACGATAGTACATCCCTGATCGCCCTGGGTCATTACAGCAAGGTTACAATATGATGGGATTAGTTCTACCGCCTCTTTGAAGTTTTTTACTTCGAATAAAGAAGTTATTTCAGCTTCATTGGCAAACAAAATATCCGCATGAAGGGAAATAAAATTTAGAAACTCTGAACGATGACGATCCACACAGAACGCATCCGAGAGTGATAATGCAACTTTACGGCCAGCACCATGAGCCAATTTTGAGGCTTCGATAAAAGCCTCCTTAGCTTTTGGGGGGTCAAAAAGATATCCCTCTAAATAAATAATATCCGAAGCAATTATAGCTTCACGATCAATATCCCTCGGCCCAAGATTCACTGATATCCCCAAATACGTCTGCATTGTGCGTTCAGCATCCGGGGTAACAAATACTAAACAACGTGCTGTAGGGAGGCCTTCTGAACTAGGAACTGTTTTATGAACAACCCCCGCGTTCATCAAATCTTTACAAAAGATTTTTCCCAAAATATCGTTCTTAACTTTGCCTATATACGCACCCCTGCCCCCCAAAGACGCTATACCTGCTAGAGTGTTTGCAGCTGAACCACCGGACGTCTCGACCTTTTGTGCCATTTGGTCATAAATTCTTTCGGCCAGTTCTTTATCCACAATCGTCATTGCTCCTTTATTTAGCCCGAGTTCAATAATTCGGGTTTCCGGTTCTGCAGAAATAACATCAACGATCGCATTGCCGATTCCTATTACATCATAAATTGAGCGCACCATAAGTTTTCTTTTCAAAGTTATTTTTGCGAGTATAACCGGGACTTTGATACTACCAAGAATTATTTAATTTAGTATTTTTTCGGCCCATTTATGTTGAATGATTGAGTAAATACTTTGTATTCATATAAAAAGGTGTGCTAGGACAAATATTTTGGTTATTGGGATTTGGCATATAGATTCTATATTCAAGTAGACATGGACATTAAAATTCTCATCAAGGATCATTGAAAAGTTATCGCACGTAATATTTAGATGGATAATTGATAAAATAACTAAGTGATAAAGGACTCCCCTAATGTTCAAAAAAAACCAACAAGAAGCAGCGCAAAAAGACGTTAATGAGGGATCTGAATCAGTTGGATCTAAAACTCCATTAATGCCTCCGAGACACGAAGGAATTCGCCCAGCTGTGCCGCGTCGAGCACAAGAATTTACCGGAATAACACCAGATGATCGGTCGGTTGGGTCCTATGGGGAAAATAAAAAACTGATTATAGGGCGTGAGATAGTCTTAAGTGGTGAAATTAGCGCATGCGAAACGCTTATTGTTGAAGGTTGCGTTGAAACAACCAAAATTAATGATTGTCGCCAAATAGAAATAGCCGACGGGGGAATATATAAAGGTGAAGCCCAAATAGAGATAGCAGATATTGGAGGGCACTTCGAAGGCACTATTTTAGCCACAAACCTCTTGACGATCCGTTCAACTGGCTCTGTAACAGGTACAGTTCGTGCAAAACAAATAGAAGTAGAACGTGGCGGCAAAATTTCTGGCCAAATTCAAATGATAGTAGATGAACAATAAGAATGAGATTTTCGTAGAGCACTCATGGAATACCTTGTAACAATAAAAAGATTTTTCTTTTTATTTCTTGCCATTTTTATAGTGGGCTGTGCAGCCGATGATAAGCCGCCTATAAAATTAGAGAGCTCGGGGCCCAAACACCCAACCTCAAAATCAAAGTACGTTTCTTTAATTCAGCCCACTTTGGCCCCTACTTCTATCATTCAAAAAAAAGTTAAACAAAATAACTTTTTAACTTCAGACATGATTGGAAGAAATGAAAATGATTTATTAATGTTACTTGGTAAGCCTAGCTTTCAACGGTTTGACGGCCCATCACAGCTGTGGCGTTATACCGATAAATCATGCTTATTGGATTTATATTTGTATAACCACCAAAACTTCCAAGGTGACAAGGTTTTCGAAATTCAATTTATCGAATCGCGGACACCCGCCGGGTTACCATTTGAGGCTGGTCGCTGTTTGAATGTCATCAGTAATAAATTAAATGTACCCGCGTCCAAGTGATTTATTAAAAATAACTTTCTATTAACCTACCTTTGTCTTAGCGTGAAACCGGCAAAGATTGGAGACAATGCAGGCCGGGCAATTAGGCTTCCTCGCCTTACATACATAGCGCCCATGCAGAATAAGCCAATGATGAGCATGGAGCATAAATTCCTTCGGGGTCCGCTCCAAAAGCGCTTGTTCCACTTCTTTCACGTTTTTCCCTGGGGCAATCCCGGTGCGGTTTCCTATACGAAAAATATGAGTATCAACCGCTATTGTAGGCTCACCAAAAGCAATATTTAGTACGACGTTAGCAGTTTTCCGACCTACGCCCGGTAATTTTACTAACGCATCACGAGTTCTTGGAACTTTACTATTATGTTCTGAGATAAGTTTTTTACTGAGCCCTATAACGTTTTTAGCCTTGGTTCGGTACAGACCTATCGTCTTTATATGGGATATTAATTTGTCTTCTCCCAGCTCGACCATGGCTTCAGGGGTAACAATAAATTGGAACAATTTTTGAGTCGCCCGATTCACACCAATGTCAGTGGCCTGTGCGGATAGGACAACCGCCACCAATAAAGTATACTCATTGACATAATTCAGCTCACCCTTTGGATGGGGGTCGGATTCCTTCAAACGTCTATAAAATTCTTGAATATTCTTCCGACTCATTTTCATTAAACCAGGCCCCTAATATCAGTTTATTAAAAATTTATGAGTAAAATTGTTGCACAAATTACAGGCGAGGATAAGTTTGGAAACATGTATTGCTGTGAAGACCCTTCTGAGCACGGAACAGGATCAAATGACGGGCCTTTCGTTGTTTTCGATGCTGTATTGCATCCATATGCGAGTTTAACTCCATTAGGTTTTTTAATTTTTATGATAGGACTGACAACCCTGAGCTGTCTCGTTGGGCTAACCTTTATCATGCTCGGTGCTTGGCCCATATTTGGTTTTCTTTGTTTGGAGCTCTTAATAATTTATTTAGCCTTCAAATACAATTATCGGAATGCGAGGCGCCAGGAAACTATAAAGTTAACAAAGAATACTATCACTGTTGAAAGTTTTAGTCCCGCAGGAATAAAGCATATTTGGAAATCACAAATCTATTGGCTAAAAGTAGAATATTCCTCATTACCCTCCCCAGGAGGGAAACTGACTTTACGCAGCCATGGAAAAGTCTTAGAGATCGGTAGCTTTTTAACACCAAGCGAGAAAAGGGGATTTTGCATCCGACTACAGAATGAGCTTGATACACTGCGCCAATCCTGGCCAAAAAATTTAGGAGTCTAAATAAATTGACGAAAGGTCAACATCGCAAATATAAGGTATTGGGTGGTGTTCGAGTTATGCCGTTAATCTTTTAAATAGTTTCCTTGCTTTGGAGAGCTAGGCTAAACATTATCTCCGCCAATTTGTAAAACGTCCTGCATGGAGTAAAGCCCACAATCCTTATCTCGGGCCCATAGAGCCGCTTGAACGGCCCCACGGGCAAAAATTTGGCGCGAGCCGGCCTTATGGCTTAGCTCTATTCGCTCTCCATCTGCCGCGAAAACGACCGTATGATCCCCTGCAACATCCCCCCCCCTTAATGTCGCAAAACCAATTTGACCGCTTCCTCGCGCACCTGTTATTCCCTCGCGGGACAATACGCCCGACTCTTCAAGAGTCGTGCCACGACCTGCAGCAGCTGCACGACCGAGGCCAAGCGCAGTACCAGAGGGGGCGTCCAATTTCTGGCGGTGATGCATTTCGACTATTTCAATGTCAAAATCGTCATTTAGTATTGATGCGACCTTACTAGTTAAAGCAAAAAGGATGTTAACCCCAATGCTCATATTAGGCGCATAAACGACGGTTGTCATTTTTGCAGCCTTACTCAACTCGGCTTCATTGTTGGCCGTCAACCCCGTCGTACCAATTATGTGAATGCAGCCAGCATTAGAGGCATACCCTGAATGAACAGCAGTTGCATCAGGTGTTGAAAACTCTATCATTGCATCAACTTGATCAAATGTAGACTGCGAATCTTTTTGGACTTTGACACCAAGGTTGCCGCAGCCTGCTAGTTCTCCTGCATCCATCCCAATTGTATCACTAAAAGGTTCCTCACAGGCAGCCGCTACTAAGCAACCTTGGGTCTCTGTTACCTGCCGAATTACAGCACGACCCATTCGACCAGAAGCGCCAACAATGCCAATTCTCATTTCATTCATGCAACCCTCCTCTCATAAGGTACCCGAACAATACATCGGGACAGCACAAATCCAAATGGTATAAATAGTTGCTGATTTCTCGGTGACATATAACTAGCGGTTTAACTAATCAATCCTAAGGATCTTTCCAAATTTCTTTAGCTTTAGAAAAAAACCCTTCGGATTCAGGGCTAGTCGATTTTCCGTTACTATTATTGTCTTTTTGGAGAGACACCTGTAGCTCCTCTAATTTTTCTCTTTGTTCCTCAGACAAGTTAACTGGCGTTTCAACCTGTAAATCAATATACATGTTTCCACGCCCCTTCCCATGCAACCCATTCATCCCCTTTCCCCTCAAACGCAGGCGATGTCCTGATTGCGCACCAGGTGGAATAGTAACTTTTGCGCGACTCCCATCAATGGAAGGAACTTCTACAGACCCCCCTAACGCTGCTGTAGTCATTGGGATAGGAACGGTACAAAAAATGTCGGCCTCTTCTCGTAGGAATAATGGATGTGCGCCAACAGAAATAAAAATGTATAAGTCGCCGGGCGGTGCACCGCGCCCACCCGCCTCACCCTCGCCAGAAAGACGAATGCGCATACCATCTTCAACGCCGGCGGGTATTGTGACCTCAAGAGTTTTTTCTGTTCGATTAGTTCCTACACCGCCGCAGTCATTACAGGGAGACCCTATTACACGGCCTTCACCGTGACAATTTGGACAGGTACGCTCGATTGTAAAAAAGCCCTGATTTGCACGCACTTTACCGTGACCCTGACAAGTTCCACACGTCGAAGGTTGCGTGCCCTTCTTCGCACCAGAGCCGGCACAAGAGTCACAACTAACAGACGTAGGTACACGTATGCGCGTCTCACGGCCTAGATGAGCATCATCGAGAGATATCTCTAGGTTATATCGAAGATCTGAGCCTTGAGTGGCGGCATTACTGTTACGGTTACGCCCTGTAAAATCGCCAAACATTTCGTCAAAAATATCTGCAAAGCCGCCACCAAACCCACCAGAGCCGCCAAACCCACTATTATTTCCATCAAAAGCAGCGTGTCCGAATTGATCATAAGCCGCACGCTTTTGATCATCCTTCAAAATATCGTATGCCTCGTTTACATCTTTGAATTTTTGTTCGGCCGACGGATCTCCTTGATTGCGATCTGGATGATATTGCATAGCTTTTTTTCTGAAAGCTTTTTTTATTTCGTCTCCTGACGAACTTTGAGCTACGCCCAATATTTTATAAGGATCTTCTTTAGCCATTAAGCGAAATCCAACACTGTCTCGAAGCGGTTAACCTCGCTTACGCGGATTTATCTTTATTATTTTTTTCATCTTCGACTTCTTCAAAGTCTGCATCTACAACCTTCGCATCATCGGTTGATTCCGACTCGGAGGCGGGGTCCGCGGGACCAGCGTCTGCTGCGGCCGCAGCCTCTTGTTCCGCCTTATACATTGCCTCACCAATTTTCATTGCAGACTGTGACAACGATTCTAATTTGGACTTAATTAATTCGCTATCATCCGAATCCATTACCTCTCGAAGAGCTGTTATATCGGCCTCAACCTGAGTTTTGTCAGCCTCATCAATCTTGTCATCATGTTCTTTAAGGTTTTTTTCCGTAGAATGAATCAAGCCGTCGGCCTGATTATTAAGCTCAACTTTTTCCTTGCGTGCTTGATCATCAGCGGCATGGGTTTCCGCTTCCTTAACCATTTTTTCGATTTCGTCTTCATTAAGGCCCCCAGATGCTTGGATTTGGATTTGTTGCTCTTTACCTGTTGCCTTATCTTTAGCACCTACATTCACTAATCCATTCGCATCGATGTCAAATGTCACTTCAATTTGCGGCATTCCACGAGGTGCCGCAGGAATACCTACCAAATCAAAGTTCCCAAGAATTTTATTATCCGCCGCCATTTCACGCTCCCCCTGAAATACGCGGATAGTTACAGCACTTTGATTATCCTCCGCCGTTGAAAAGGTCTGGCTTTTCTTAGTCGGAATCGTCGTGTTACGATCAATAAGGCGAGTGAATACTCCGCCCAAAGTTTCTATCCCCAAAGAAAGGGGCGTGACATCGAGCAAAAGAACGTCCTTGACATCCCCAGTTAGCACTCCTGCTTGAATTGCCGCGCCTATGGCAACGACTTCGTCAGGATTAACGCCACGATGTGGCTCTCGACCAAAAAATGATTCTACGGCTTCAATAACCTTCGGCATCCGGGTCATGCCCCCGACCAAAATAACCTCATCAACTTCACCAGCGGATAACCCAGCATCTTTCAAGGCGGACTTACACGGGTCAATCGTTCTGGCGACCAAATCCTCCACGAGCGCTTCTAATTTGGCGCGGGTAAGTTTGATATTCAGATGTTTAGGGCCTGATGCATCAGCAGTCACAAACGGCAAATTTACCTCTGTTTGCGCTGATGAAGAAAGTTCAATCTTAGCCTTTTCCGCAGCTTCTTTTAGACGTTGCAACGCCAACTTATCGGTCCGCAAATCAATAGCTTGCTCTTTTTTAAATTCTTCAGCCAAATAGTCGATGATTTTTGCATCAAAATCTTCTCCACCAAGGAAAGTGTCCCCATTTGTGGATTTTACTTCGAACACCCCGTCTCCTATTTCCAAAATTGAGACGTCAAAGGTACCCCCACCAAGGTCATAAACCGCTATAGTACCATTTTGTTTTTTATCGAGACCATAGGCTAACGCCGCGGCAGTCGGTTCGTTAATAATACGAAGAACCTCCAAACCAGCAATTCGGCCCGCATCCTTTGTAGCCTGACGCTGTGAATCATTGAAATATGCTGGTACAGTAATAACGGCTTCTGCAACATTTTCGCCCAGGTGAGCTTCTGCTGTTTCCTTCATCTTCATTAAGATAAACGCAGAAATTTCACTTGGTGAGTATTGTTTTCCACGAGAATCAACCCAAGCATCTCCATTATCAGCCTTAACGATGGAATAGGGGACCAGATCCATATCCTTAGCCGTCATTGGGTCATCAAAGGGTCGGCCTATTAACCTTTTGATCGCAAAAAGTGTATTCTCTGGATTTGTAATACCTTGGCGCTTGGCAGACTGCCCTACGAGACGCTCGTCTTCTTCCGTAAATGCAACCATTGAGGGAGTGGTTCTGGCGCCCTCACTATTTTCGATTACACGTGAATCACTACCCTCCATGACAGCCACGCAAGAATTTGTCGTACCAAGATCAATACCAATAACTTTGGCCATTTTGCCCTCTTAATTCACGATTGTCTTCCTTAGCCTAATTAGAGTGCTGGAAAAATCGTTGTTTATAGTAATTTATAAAAATATCTGGTGACCAACTTAACGGCCTTTGACACGTTATATAGGTATGAACTACGGATGCCGCAAGCGGTGTTCTGTTATGTTTTGTTGATTTTAGGGTTTTCCTAAGATTTTTAGCGTCAACTCGCACAATTTCAAAAAGATAAAAAATACCCCCTCAACACTTACGGATCGGATCTTACAAAATATCTTAATTATCCAGTTCACTCTCTTTTTGGTTGGCGGGTGGATCCGCTTTGGAAACCCCTACTTTTGCGGGCCGCAACAAACGTTCATGGATCATAAAACCATCTTCAACCACCTGAACAACAATACCCGATTCTTTATCTGCTGTGGGCACTTCAAATAAAGCCTCATGTTGATCGTGATTGAATTTTTCTCCCAATGGCGAAATCCTCTCGATTCCGTGTCGCTCTAAAACAGTCAACAACTCCCGACTTGTCAGATTGATCCCCTCAAGGAAGCCTGTTATCTCGTCATCATCAGAATGCAGGCTTTTAGGGATCGCCGCTATCGCACGGTTTAAATTATCAGCAACCGTCAGCATATCCCGTGCGAAATTAGCGGCAGCATATTTTGCGGTGTCCTCCCGTTCTCTTTTAGCCCTTCGAATAGTGTTTTCGTTATCGGCTAAGGCACGAAGGAGTTTATCCTTGAGGTCGGCAATTTCAGCCTCTGGTCCACCTTCGCCCCATGGGGTTTCTTTCATGTCCCCTGGCAACTCGTTTGGCTCGTCTTCTGCAGTTGAGGTGGCTTCAGTAATCTCCTCGTCTGCAATTACTGGTGATTCCGTTTTATTAGTTTCTTTCGGGTTTTGTTTGTCTTTTTTATCCACTTTCAAATCCTATTTTTAGCCAAGGAGGCGACCTACCACTTGTGCTGTATAATCAACGATTGGAATTATACGCGCATAATTTATGCGTGCCGGGCCGATCACCCCGACAGCACCCACAATTTCTCCTCGAGTGCCTTTGAACGGCGCTGCGACCATCGCACAGCCTGCAACATTAAAAAGGTCGTTTTCAGCACCAAGAAATATTTGTACACCGTCTCCTGACTGGGTACGGTCTAGCAAATTTGCCATAAGGTCCCGCGTGTCCAATGCCTCGAAAAGGGCCCTGACACGCTCCAAATCCGCCAACGCGCTAACATCGTCGAGCAACCTGGCATGCCCTTTCACGATTAATGCGCCACGGCCATCATCCCCCGCCCACGTAGCGAGACCCGCCTCAACAAGACCCCGAGTCAATTCATCTATTTGAGCACGATGGTCAACGATCTCTTTCTCTATCATTTTTTCGGCATCAACCAGCGTTCTCCCCGCGAGACGGGCATTCAGGTAATTAGATGCCTGCACCAAGGTTGAAGGCGGAGTCCCGGTTGGAACATCGATTACACGATTTTCAACGAAGCCGTCTTCAGCCACCATAACCACTAAAGCACGACCATCACCGAGGCTTACAAACTCTATATGCTTAAGGGCGCGATCACTCTTGGGGGCCACGACTAAACCGGCACAACGCGATAAACCTGAAAGGGCGCCAGATGCCTCCTCCAAAACCTCGTTAATCGTTTTACCCGCAGTCGCACATTGAGTTTCAATTGTTTCCTGTTCATCCGCAGTGATGCTCCCCACCTCCATCAAGCCATCAACAAATAATCTCAAACCGAGATCGGTTGGGAGCCGGCCAGCGGAGACATGCTCGGAATAAAGAAGGCCGAGTTCTTCCAAGTCCGACATTACATTTCGGACACTAGCAGCCGATAATGGGCTATCTAACCGACGCGATAATGTACGCGAGCCCACAGCCTCACCGTCATCTAGATATGAGGAAACAATTTCCGAAAATACTTTGCGTGATCGGTCGTTTAGCTCACCAATAATGTTTCTTGGGCTGGAATTCATTATTTACATCTGGACAAAAACACGACCGCATTTAGTCATCTGCCAATTTTTATAGAATGTAGTGATCCTGAAATTCAGCGTCAATAAGCTGAATGAAGTTAAGTGATAGTAGACGGACATGTCCCCGCAAGGTAGTTTTCTGAAAATTGCCTATACCCTAATCCAAAATAGGAGTGATATTGTGATGAGCAACCGTCCTTCAGGCAGAGTCTCTGACCAAATGAGAAATATTGACCTTGAACCTAAATTCAACCCCTATGCTGAAGGATCGTGTTTAACAAAGTTTGGAAACACCCATGTTTTGTGCACTGCATCTATAGAAGAAAATGTTCCTCCTTTCATACGAAACTCCGGTACAGGGTGGGTTACAGCAGAATATGGGATGCTCCCGAGATCCACCCATACCCGAACTGGGCGGGAGGCCGCCCGAGGAAAACAAAGCGGGAGAACCCAAGAAATTCAAAGACTAATTGGACGATCTTTGAGGGCTGTCACGGATCTATCGGCAATGGGCGAAAGACAAATTCGAATCGACTGCGACGTGATTCAGGCAGATGGCGGGACGCGAACTGCCTCTATAACTGGTGCTTGGGTGGCGTTGCACTATGCTTTTTCTAAATTAGTAGCTGACAAACAATTGGAAAAAATGCCCTTAAAAGACTCCGTAGCAGCCGTCTCTTGTGGTATTTTTGAAGGCGTGGCCATACTTGACCTGGACTATCCAGAAGACTCGAATGCCGAAGCAGATACAAATTATGTGCTGACTGGTAGTGGGGGCATTGTTGAAATTCAGGGAACTGCTGAAAAAAAACCCTTTAGCCGTGAGTTACTGAACGACCTTCTAGACCTCGCATATAAGGGTATTGATGAATTAACAGTTCTTCAGAAAAAAGCTTTGTCGGATTGATCAAGTTTAAAATGGAAAAGAAACGCAAATTTTTAGAGCAAAAAATTATAATAGCGAGCCACAATCAAGGCAAAGTAAGAGAGATAAGTGCTCTTTTAAAGCCGTACGGCATTGAGGCAATATCTGCCGGGGATTTAGGCCTTCATGAACCAGAGGAAACTGGCAAAACATTCGTTGCAAATGCGGAACTAAAAGCACGTTCGGCCTCCGAAACGACTAATCAGCCGTCTCTCTCTGATGACTCTGGCCTTGTGGTCCCTGCGTTGAATGGAGAGCCCGGAATTTATTCCGCTCGCTGGGGAGGAAAAGAGAAAAATTTTAATTTGGCAATGAATATGATTGAAGAACGACTGGGGGCAAACACCAACAAAAGTGCTTATTTTGTAGCTGCGCTGGCCCTATGTTGGCCCGACGGTCACTGTGAAACGTTTGAGGGCCGTGTTGAAGGCAATTTGGTTTGGCCACCGAGGGGTAAACTTGGGTTTGGATATGATCCCATGTTTGTACCAAGCGGCGGGGAAAAAACATTCGGTGAAATGGAGCCGGCGGCAAAACACGCTATAAGCCATCGAGCAAAAGCATTTGCAAAACTTGAAAAAGCCTGTTTCGGCAACTAGAAAAAAAACACACTGTGACGAGCTGGCCCTTTATGTTCATTGGCCCTTTTGTTTATCACGCTGTCCTTATTGTGATTTTAATGCCCACGTACGCCCCAGTGTCGACCAAGAGGCGTGGCGAAACGCCCTTATATCAGAAATTAAATATTGGTCCAAAAAGTCGCCTGGAAGAATTTTGAAAAGTATTTTTTTTGGTGGAGGAACACCAACGTTGATGTTGCCGTGGATAGCCTCTGATATCATACAAGAGGCGAGCAAACATTGGTCATTTTCAAGCGACATTGAAATAACTGTTGAGGCAAATCCAACGTCTATCGAGATTGAACGATTCAAGGAACTGGGTGTGGCAGGTGTGAATCGTATTTCTATCGGGGTACAAGCATTAGACAATAACGCCCTAAAATTCCTAGGAAGGGAGCATGATCATGCCCTCGCTGTTTCCGCCATAAAGACTGCAGAAAAAGTATTCCCCCGATATTCATTCGACCTAATTTATGGTCGTCCAGGGCAAAATATAAATGATTGGTCTTCGGAATTACGTGAGGCGCTAAATTTAGTGGGGGACCATATATCTCTATACCAATTAACAATTGAAAAAGGCACCCCCTTCCATTCGGAAACAAGGGCGGGAAAGCTGGTTCCGCTGGATGAAAACACTAGCGCCGCTCTTTTTGACATCACCCAAGAAATTTGCGACCAACACAGACTTCCGGCATATGAGGTATCTAATCATGCGCTACCCGGCGCCGAGTGCCGGCATAATTTAACCTATTGGATGGGCGGGGATTATATAGGGATAGGCCCCGGAGCACATGGCCGAGTTACAATAAATCAAACTGTATATGAAACCGAGCAAATACCTGGACCCGAAGCGTGGTTAGCCACTGTAGAGAGGCGTGGCCACGCCACGCGAAAAGAATCTCAAATTAAATCGGATTCTAGAATCGAAGAAATATTCATGATGGGCTTGAGACTTATTAACGGCATATCCAGAATTAACTTCACAAATCAAACGGGCCTAGAGCTGGAGGATGCATTAGATCCAAAAAGACTGAGGCGACTTTTGATAGAGGACTATCTAATTTTAGATAGCAAGGGGCTCAGAGCCACAAAAAAGGGGCTTCTAAGGCTTAATGCTGTTTTGTCTGCACTGCTTAGTTAAAACCAACGCCTTTATGTGCTTTGACCAACCTCATTCATAATTTTCTGAGGAAGAATTAAAAGATCTGGGTGAAGGGCTAACGACCCTTGCGCCGTCCGGGTGCACTTCCATAACGGAGAAAATATGTTGGACCGCGCCACCCAATCGCAACCGAAATAGCCCTGCGCTGCCGTAAAACCCATTTTCAGCTGTAAGTTTTTTCAAACCAAACCCCGTAGGGCCTTCTTTCGCCTTTAGGGCCACCAAAGCGGTGGCGTCATAAGCCAAAGAAGCTAATTCATGGGGTTCCGTTTGAAACACAGAAACAAATCGCTTTGAAAATTCGGAAAAAAGTTGAGGTGATGGTCCAGCATACCAAGCCCCAAACAACGATGGTTCTCTAACGATAGAACGCGCCGACCAATTGTTAATACCTATAACTCTGACCTGTCTTCTATTTATTTCATAATAGGATAATAATGAGGCTATCGCCTTGAGTGATTTTCCTGTTTCTAATAAAAATACTGCATCAAACGGCGGGCTTCCAAGAACGGTCTTTTGCTCTAGTTGCTTTAAAATACTTTGTGACAGCGGGTCGTCTCTACTCGCTAAACTTTCCTGTTTTGAAATTAGAGCTGCTTTACGAAATTCGTAGCGGCCGAGCCGTTTAATCGCACCGGTCAGGGAAGCAGTGTTTCGATCGTATCGCTCGCTGTGCACAAACACACCCCCTACATTCTTTATAACTCTTTTATAATCAATCAATATTTGATCGCCGAACTTTCCTTTAGGTATCAAAGCCCCAAACCGATTTACACCCTTTGAGGCTGCATATCCAACCACACGACGCAATCGATCCTCTGGCAAAAACCCAAATACAAATGTTACATTTGACGCAACGGTCTGATCATTTGTAAAGGAAATCAAACTGACTGATGCTTTAGAGGCCACGGGGGCAACAGCTCTGGCAGATCTTCCAAAAACTGGTCCAATTAAAAGTTTAGCACCAGAGTCGATAGCATCTTGTGCGGCCAATACCGCACCCTCAGGTGTTCCCATAGTGTCTCGAGGTAAGAAAACAAATCGATCGTCAGCAACGTCAAACATTGCTAAAAATGAGGCCTCCATCAGAGCCCTACCTAGTGGTGCGCGCGGGCCTGATAACGGCAGCAATAAACCGACGGGCATTTGTCTTGCCATATTTTTAGGGGGTTTTAGATTTATCCGAGGTTTTGTAAGGCCCGGGTCAAGAGCAAGATTATTTTTAGAATGCGGCCAGCCAAGGCCCGGCAGCCCTAAAACATCCTTCCTCTGAAATTCAAGAGGAATGTTTTGAGGTGGGGCTTGCGCGCTGAGTACAGGACTCTTAACCTTATAGGGCTGGCAACCCACGAGCCCTAAAAAGAGAGCACCGACAAATGCGGCACCTAATAATTGGGGCAAACTATTATAAAGGGCCTTTATACCACATTGCAGATGCTGAAAGGGGTACAGATAATTCATCTGTCAATCCATCGGACAAATCTATCGGCGAGATTCTGACAAAAAGAGTTTTTGACACCTCTATCGAACCCGGACTCCATATCGTTTCCACTCCGATTGGCAATTTGAGCGATATAACGCTCCGCGCAATAGCCGTGTTGCAAGCAGCAGATGCAATAGCATGCGAAGATACTAGGGTTACAAGGAAATTAAAAACCGAACTTCGGTTAAGCGCCCCTTTAATTTCATACCACGAACATAACGCCGATAAAGCAACTTCAGAGATCATTGAACGTTTAAAATCGGGCGAAATTGTGGCGCTTGTCTCCGACGCCGGGACCCCCCTTGTTTCTGACCCGGGATATCGGTTGGTTAATGCAACCATAGACGAGAATTTGACTGTAATCCCCGTTCCTGGTGCGTCTGCGCTTTTGGCAGCCCTAAGCGCTTCAGGATTGCCAACAGATCGTTTTCTATTTGAAGGATTCTTGCCTAAAAAAACCAATGCGAGACACAAGCTTTTACAGCGCGCCGCCTTAGTCAATGCATCAATAGTATTTTTTGAATCCCCTAAACGTCTGACACGGTCTTTGTTAGATATGGTAAGAATACTGGGCAACCGACAGGCTATTATAGCTCGCGAATTAACAAAGCGCTATGAAGAGATCTCTCGAGGGCCTCTTGCAACTTTAATAAAAAACTTTGAATCCACGGCAACACTAAGAGGGGAAATTACTATCGTGGTTGCGCCGCCATTAAACAAGGGGGCCCCGCCACCAGCCGATCTCGACAAGATGCTGATGGACGCCCTTTCAGAATATAGTACGAGAGATGCTGTAACCACTATCGCGGCAGAAACAGGCCTGCAACGTCGCTCACTTTATCAGCGAGCCCTGCAACTAGGGGTCAATGATGATTGAGTAAATTGGTGCTTGGTCAGGTTTATGCCATTGGCCAATATGTTCAGGTAAAAATTGGAAGCCTTCGATGAAAAGAATATCTTTAAAACGAATAACAACCGTAGCCGCAATAATAATTTCAGCGGCAGTTTTGCTTGGGGGCTGTTTTGGGGCAGCGGTAGGAACGGGTGCTTGGGTGGCAACGGCAGCATCTGATAAGCGCGGTTTGAAAAATGCTGCGATCGATTTAGCGATACGAACTCGCATCAATAATTTGTGGCTTGAGTATAGCGAGGAACTAATAACCAAGGCAAATATAACAATTTTCAAGGGGCGAGTTCTTTTAACGGGCATTGTCTCGACAGAGAAACTCCGTATGAATGCGGTCCGCTTGGCCTGGCAAGCGAAGGGGACTAAAGAAGTAATAAATGAAATTCAAGTTTCCAATGTCAATAGTATCACGGACTATGCCCGTGATGGTTGGATTTCGGCCCAATTAAAGACCACGCTCGCCCTGGATAAGCAGGTTGCTGCAATTAATTATTCTATAGAGGTAGTTAGAGGATCTGTTTATCTCTTGGGCATAGCCGTAACACCTACAGAATTAGAGCGTGTTAAAAATCATGCCAGACAAATTAAATATGTGCGGCGCGTGGTGAGCTATGTGATCATAGAAAATGCAAAAAATACTTCGTTATGAAGAGATGCAAATAACTAAGGTTATGTCGTATAAAAATATTGAAGCGGCATTAAAGAAAATCGGTCGATTAGGTGACGATAATTTTGAGATTGGCGAGGCAGCACTATTATTAGCCGCAATGGATGAGCCAAACAGTGATATTTCCTTCTATCGCGATCATTTAGTTGAGCTAGCAAATGATGTAAAAAACCTAACGGCAAGCATGTCCCGATCCAATTTGGACTCTAAAATAGAAGCAATAACACAAACAATCGCCAAAAAATTTAATTATCGGGGCGACCAAGAAACATATGACGACCCCCAAAATGCTAACTTAATGCGTGTAATTACTCGCCGCAGGGGGTTGCCAGTGGGATTGGCTATAATATATCTCGATGTAGCTCACCGCTTGGGCTGGGAGGCCACTGGTATCAATTTTCCAGGGCATTTTCTAATCCGATTACAATGTGCTTCATCGCAAAAAATGATCGATCCCTTTAACGGCGGCATGGAGCGAAAAGCGTCTGATCTAAGGGGTGTTTTAAAACAAATCGCTGGTAAGGATGCTGAACTGTTGCCGCAACACTATTCTCCGGTAAGCTGTCGGGAAACATTAATACGATTATTGAACAACATAAAGTTGCGTGCTATTTCGTCCAACAATTCGAGCAGAGCGATGGAGATAATGGAAAGAATGCGCCTAATTGCGCCAACTCACTGGACTCTTTTACAAGAGATCAGTTTATTTTATTCGAAAATAGGTCATTTACGGCGAGCCTGTGCGGTTTTAGAAAACTTTCTTGGAGAATCCACAGTTAAATTAGAGCGTGAACAAGCAGCAGTTATATTGCGCAGGGTGCGAGCCAACCTTAACTAGGGACAAAATAGCCGTAAAAAGTCGAGGAACGAAATGGGTTTAAGTGTCGGAATTCAAATGGACCCGATCGAAAAGATCGATATCAAAGTCGACAGTACGTTTATGCTCGCAATGGAAGCACAAAAGCGCGGACATCAACTTTTTTATTACTTGCCCTCCGATTTGGCGTATTTGAACGGGGAGCTATATGCTTGGATTCGGCCCTTAAGCGTGCAGTGGGATGAAATTAATTACTTTTCGGTGGGAGAAATAGAGAAAACTAATCTATCCAAGATGGATATCGTTCTTATGAGACAAGACCCCCCATTTGATATGGCTTATATTACAGCAACACACCTTTTGGAACATATTCACCCACAAACCCTAGTAGTAAACAACCCGGCACAGGTTCGTAATTCACCGGAAAAATTATTAGTGACACATTTTGACGGCATTCTACCATCCACTTTGATTACCTCTAATAGACAAAGCATCAACGCATTTCGGGAGGAACACAAAGATATTATCATAAAACCGCTTTATGGTAATGGGGGGGCGGATGTATTCCACATTGGCCCAAACGATGAGAATATGAGCGCGCTCATAGAAATGTTTGCAGAAAAATATCGGGAACCAATTATAGCTCAGAAATACCTTCCAGAAGTAAGACAGGGTGACAAACGCATAATCTTAGTAGATGGAGTCCCAGCCGGTGGGGTCTCCCGGATTCCAGCATCAGGGGACGCTCGAGCAAACTTTCATGCCGGTGGTATCGCAAAAAAAACATCCCTCACTCCGCGCGAGCGGGAGATATGTGAAATTATAGGGCCAACATTAAAAGAAAGAGGACTTATCTTTGTCGGTATCGACGTCATTGGAGATTATTTGACTGAGATTAACGTCACGTCACCAACAGGCATTCAGGAGATTAATGCGTTAGATGATATTCAGATTGAGAAACTAATTTGGGACGCGATTGAAGATCATCACAGTAATCAAAGAAATAAGAAATCTAAATAAGATCATTTTTGCATGAGAATTCGGCGAGCTACCACGGCCACATTGTCGTCAATACCAGAAAACTGCAAAACATCCGAATCCGTAAGATATTTTGTTACAGCTTTTTCAAAAGACTGACGTGAACAAATACGATCATACCAGTTGAAAACTTTTGGTGCGCGCTCTCTCCAAACCCCCAAAAGCTTAAGGGAGGCCAATCGATTAATATATGGCGTAGCGGCGGCATCTGCTAAAGTATAGCTCGAGCCAGAAATATACTCATGTTCTTTCAAAACCGTGTTCATATCACAAATAAATTTTTCAAATGTGTGTATCGCACTCTCGACGATCGGCGAATTTAATCCATCCTTATAAACGGCTTCCTGGCGCTGGCGACGAGCGATGTCCGGTATTTTGTTCAAATGGGCTTTTTGTTCCTTTTTAGATTTCTGCAAAAAGGACGGACGAAATGCGGTGGCGTGGGTGATAATACCCGTGGCTGGGTGAACAAGGTCATCAATTCTTTTAAGCCACATTCGCATTTTGGCCCGAGATTGGGGGCTTTCGGGGAGCAAAGAATTGTCGACGATTAAATCCTCCAGATATTGCATGATTATAGAGGATTCAAGAACAATATTTTCGCCATCAACCAAGGTCGGAACTACAGCGTTTGGATTTAACTGAAGGTAATCTGAAGAAAATTGTTCGCCTTTTCTTAAATCAATATTTCGACTTTGGAAGTCTAGGCCTTTTTCAACCAGAGTTATTCTAACTTTAATCGCACAAACTGACGTTGTGCCGTCATAAAGAATTAGCATTTATAAACAGCTCCTGCTTAAATCATCGTAATCGCCCAACCAAAAACTAGAGTTGATAAATTTCCCGCGACGTTCTTAGCCTGATGGCACCCACGTCCCATCGGGAGGAACATCGCCACCAACCAGCATCGGGCCGAGTGGTCGGCCTCCTAAGATATGAACGTGGAGGTGAAAAATCTCCTGATGAGCGTGACCATTATGATTAGACAGTATCCTATAACCACCTTCTATCAAGTCGAGTTGGCGGGCCGCCTCGCCAACAGTACGCCAAAACCCGATAATTTCTTCATTTTCTGCTTTCTCAACAAAATCATCTAAAGATACATACGGGCCTTTGGGGATTACTAATACATGAATAGGGGCCTGGGGGTTTATATCATGAAAGGCCAAGGCGTGGTCGGTCTCCAGCACCTTTTTGCTGGGGAGATCTCCCCTTAAAATTTTTGCGAAAATGTTATTCTTATCATAATTTACCATGACCCCACCTACGTTAAAATTTATAACTCAACTTTTTCTCAACGCCTTTTCGGTAATCCCAGACGTGCCTTCCCTGTTGCTCAGCTCTGCCCATACTTCCTCCGGCTGAATATTATTAGCGGCCCACGCTACTAATAAATGAAAAATTAGGTCAGCACTCTCATGAATGATTTCTTTGGTGTCACCCTTAGTGATCGCAACAACTGTCTCCATTGCCTCCTCTCCAAGTTTTTGGGCTACTTTTTCTATTCCAGCACTCAGTAATGCGGCAGAATAAGAGTCGTCAGGACTGCTGCCTTTTCGAGACTCGATAACAGTATAAAGCCTCTGAAAAATCTCGCTTTCCTTATTTAAGCCAGCCATATAACCACTCCGTTAATTAGTTTATATTGGCACCTAACCATGGCGCACTGCTACACCAGCATCTGACATATGTTGTTTTGCTTCACCAATCGTAAAGGTTCCGAAATGAAATACGGACGCTGCAAGAACCGCCGCTGCATGCCCATCTCTCACGCCCTCCACTAAGTGGTCTATAGTTCCCACGCCCCCAGAAGCAATTACCGGAACTGTCACGGAATCTGCAACAGCCTTGGTAAGTTCAATATCAAAGCCATTTTTCGTTCCATCTCTATCCATAGACGTCAGCAAAATTTCTCCAGCACCAAGAGCGGCCATATCCACTGCCCAATCAATGGCATTTATGCCCGTCGGGTTGCGACCCCCGTGGGTAAATATTGCCCAATCATTAGGGCCGGTTTTTTTTGCGTCTATAGCTACAACAATACATTGTGACCCATATTTCGCCGCGGCCTCTCCCACAAACTCAGGTCTACTAACCGCCGCAGAGTTTATTGAAACCTTGTCTGCCCCTGTAAGCAGGAGCTTGCGAATGTCTTCTATAGTCCGCACACCGCCACCAACGGTTAAGGGCATGAAACATTGTTCTGCCGTGCGTCCCACAACCTCAAATAATGTTTCTCTGTTTTCGTGTGAGGCGGTAATATCCAAAAAACAGAGTTCATCAGCTCCTGCCTTATCATAAAGACGCGCTTGTTCAACGGGATCGCCAGCGTCAACAAGATCTACAAAATTAACCCCTTTTACTGTGCGACCATCCTTAACATCCAAACAAGGGATCACCCGCATCTTTAGCATATCTTAAGACCTTCTCAATATTAATCCCGCAATAGTTTAATAGCGCTCAATGGGTCTATGCGGCCATCATAAAGGGCGCGACCACAAATAACCCCCTCAATTCCTGCATCTGTATGTTCTTTCAGTTCTTTAAGATCATTCAGTGACGAAACTCCGCCAGAAGCTATCACCGGCGTGGTTAAAGAAAATGCGAGATCGACGGTCGCCTCAACGTTTACCCCGCCCATAGCACCATCACGATTAATGTCGGTAAAAAGAATTGCCGCCGCGCCCTCATCTTCAAATCGTAATGCGAGGTCCAGTGCCTTCACTCCAGAATCTTTAGTCCAACCATCGACTGCGACCATGCCATTACGGGCATCGATTGCAATGACTATTTTACCTGGATATTCAGCACAAGCATTTAAAACAAACTCCGGGTCAGATAGCGCCGCAGTCCCAAGAACAACACGGCTCACACCAATATCAATCCAGTGTTCGAGTGTTCCTTTGTTGCGAACACCACCGCCCAGCTGGACAGGGATGTCAACCGCCGCGACAACGCGTCGTACTATTTCGGCATTTACTGGTTTTCCCTCAATTGCGCCGTTGAGGTCTACCATGTGCAACCATCCAAACCCTGTTGCTTGAAATTCCTTTGCTTGGTTGACCGGGTCGAGATTAAAAATTGTCGCGCTCTGCATATCGCCACGAATCAATCGGACACAAAGACCATCTTTCAAATCAATTGCCGGAAATAGAATCATTTCTTTAGATTCCTCTTCACCGGGCGACCTCTCAGCTTTTTTGTATAATAGCGGCCGGCGATTGTTTTGCCATTAATGACAGCATAATTGGGGTTAGTCCCCCAGTGCTGATAACCTACGGACTCGTACATCTTAATAGCCGCCGCTTGGGTAGCCCGAACATCAAGATTAATGACTGTAACACCGCGTTCCTTCGCTAACCGCTCGCAAACCAGGGTTAGTTCACGCGCAAGGCCATGACCCCGAGCCCAGGGTGCGACAAAATTCGTTGTTATTGTAGCTATTCGTTGCTGGGCTTCATTGTTGCGAGGGGGAACAACCAACTGTGCCGACCCAACAATACGCCCATCAAACCGACCAACAAACAATTCTCGCTCGGGCACAAGAAGTACCCCACGCCAATAACGCTCAAGAACATCCCGAGGGGGCGGTCTCAACCAACCGAAGCCCCCTCCATCTAGAATAGCGGATTCCGCCGCATCGCAAAGGTCCCCGACGTCAACATCAGAGAGGTTGTAAGATTGCTCCACAGAACAACGTGAACTATTATTATTCATGCAAAAACCATATTATATATTGCCAGATTTTTTAGGGGCGCCAATTTAGAAAATTCCTTAAAACTACGCGGCCAGTTTCTTGGCTTTTTTCGGGATGAAACTGGGTTCCAATTAAATTATCCCGACCAACAATTGCCGCAATATCTCTTCCATAGTTTGTTGTCGCCAAAACAAGGTCTTTTTGAGCGCATTGCAAAGAAAAACTATGAACAAAGTAAGCGTGATCACCGTTATTCAAACCATAGAGAACAGGATGGTCGGCCCCTTTAATCGTCAGTTCATTCCAGCCCATATGTGGAACCTTAATACTATTATTAACGAACTCAATCGGCCGAACATCACCAGAAACCCAGCCAAGCCCCGTATGTTCGCCGTGTTCTAAACTGCGGTTAGCCATAAGCTGCATACCCACACAAATGCCAAGGAAAGGTTTGCCGCGCAAAATAACCGCATCTTTTAAGGCGTCCTCCATCCCCTCTATGGCAGTCAAACCAGCAAAACAATCGCCAAACGCGCCCACCCCTGGTAAAACAATATAATCTGCTTCCCGCAACTCCAACGGTTTGCTGGAAACAATTACCTCATATCCTCTGTTTAAGTCAGACGCAGCAAGCTCAAGTGCCTTTGAAGCAGACCGCAGATTCCCTGACCCGTAATCAACCACAACGACTTTCATATTTTTACCTTATCCGGAGCCCTTACATCCCCGCACGACCGTTGAGGTCAAACCAACGACGAAGGGCGGCATCTTTGTAACGCTCTGCAATTATGCCTGAAAGGGTATATCCCCTTCCCAATAAATGTTTACTCCACCAATCGTTAGCACTAAAGCCAATTAGGGTCGAAACGGTAAAGAGTATAATAAAACCAACGCCTGCCGGTACGTCTATTATGCTCAACAAAATACTCAAACTCCCCAATCCACAAAAGATAATTACCGCCAAAGACCACATCCGATGCCAAAGGGCCCAGACTCCGTTAAAAAGAAACGCCGACAGGGAAAACCCCTCCCTAACCACAATTGGATCATGCCCAACTTGGGTATGTACCAAATAAATACGCATGGTTAGCTACCGAGTGCACCTTTTGTTGATGGAACCACATCCGATGCTCTGGTGTCTATTTCTATAGCCGCCCGGAGGGATCGCGCCAAGCCCTTGAAACAGGACTCGACCACATGATGGTTATTTTCCCCATATAAATTTTCTACATGTAAAGTAATCCCAGCCGATTGTGCAAAAGCTTGAAACCACTCTTTGAATAACTCCGTATCCATATCGCCCAGCTTTGGTTTAGAAAATTGTACCCGCCAGATGAGATAAGGTCTTGCGGATATATCTAGCGCTACTCTTGAAAGAGTTTCATCCATTGGAATATATGCAGATCCAAAACGCATTATGCCAGCTCTATTTCCTAACGCTTTGGAGACAGCCTGACCGATCGCAATGCCGGTATCTTCGGTTGTATGATGAAAATCGATATGCAAATCCCCTTTGGCTCGAACATACAAATCTACTAAACTGTGGCGAGAAAGCTGCTCCAGCATATGGTCCAAAAACCCAATTCCCGTCGAAACATCGTAGTCACCTGAACCATCCAGATTAACACGGACATCAATCGATGTTTCGTTTGTTTTTCTGCTAACATTTCCTTTGCGCATATAGGACTTCCTTCTCTAGGCCGGGTCGTTTTAACAGGCCAAAACAATTACGGCCAGCATTTCCAATTCATTTTGTAAAAGGGTCCAGGGTAATCTTCGGTCAAAATTTATCCTTATTGCGGTTTCGTTACTGTTGTAATCCAAAGAAAGGCATTGTTTTAACTTTATATCACTAAGACCCTGGTTATAGTATATAATCCACAAATGGGTTTAATTTATATCTAGTGGGTTTGAGTGTAGAACTTAAACAATAAAACTTGAACAAGGCGTTACAAAACCTACATTCTGTATAGTAATCTCTTGATTGAAGTCTACTTTAATAATAAATGGGCCTTCCGAGGCATAGGAAGAACATGGCAAATAAAGACCCAAGCAGCTGGCATGGCACTACAATTCTATCAGTGCGAAAAAATAGCGAGGTGGTTATCGCTGGGGACGGGCAGGTAACATTGGGGCCAACGGTAGTTAAAGCAACTGCGCGTAAAGTTCGACCTCTTGGTGATGGCTCGGTTATCGCTGGTTTTGCGGGAGCGACTGCTGATGCATTTACTCTTTTTGAACGCCTTGAGGCAAAACTAGAGCAGCACCCCGGACAATTAACCCGGGCATGCGTAGATTTGGCTAAAGATTGGAGAACTGACCGCTATCTTCGGCGTTTAGAGGCTATGATGGCGGTGGCCGACCAAAGCGTGTCTTTAGTCATGACAGGAACTGGTGATGTTTTGGAGCCCGACCAGGGTCTTATTGGCATAGGGTCTGGGGGTTCCTATGCACTCGCCGCCGCCCAAGCATTACACGACATTGATGGATTGAATGCGGAAGATGTTGCGCGAAAGGCGATGGGTATAGCAGCAGGAATTTGTATATATACTAATACTAACATAACTATCGAAAGTTTGCCAAAAGGTGACTAGCTTCAGCCCCCGAGAGATAGTATCCGAGCTTGATAGATACATTGTTGGCCAACGCGACGCTAAGCGCGCTGTCGCTATAGCGCTCAGAAATCGCTGGCGGCGCCAACAATTGGAAGATGACCTACGTGAGGAAATTCTTCCGAAAAATATCTTAATGATTGGCCCTACAGGCGTTGGAAAAACCGAAATTGCTCGTAGATTAGCTCGCTTGGCACAAGCGCCCTTCGTAAAGGTAGAAGCAACTAAATTTACCGAGGTAGGTTATGTCGGACGAGACGTTGAACAGATCATCCGCGACTTGATGGAAGTGGCAATTCATGAAACCAAGGAAAGGTTGAGAAAAGCTGTTCGGGCGAAAGCTGAACTGGCAGCGGAAGAGCGCGTAATCGAAGCTTTGGTTGGCGAAAATGCAGGGGAAGAAACCCGACAACGTTTTCGCAAAATGCTGCGCGAAGGGGGGTTGGATGACCGCGAGATCGAACTTGATTTAACAGATAACTCGGGAAGTTCTTTGCCAACATTTGAGGTGCCCGGAATGCCAGGAGCTCAAATGGGTATGTTGAATCTCAATGATATGCTGGGAAAAGCTTTTGGCGGCCAAACAAAAAAACGGAAATTTACCGTAGCAGAATCCCACGAAGTTCTGGTGGCGGACGAGAGTGACAAACTCCTCGATGAGGAGACAATTTTGCGCGAGGCAACTGAGGCCGTTGAGCAAAACGGTATCGTTTTTTTAGATGAAGTTGATAAAATCTGCGCCGCCAGCGAACGACACGGGGCCGACGTCAGCAGAGAGGGTGTCCAGCGAGATTTGCTACCACTGATCGAAGGCACCACAGTTTCAACGAAACATGGGCCAGTAAAAACCGATCATATTCTGTTCATAGCGTCAGGGGCTTTCCATATTGCCAAGCCCTCAGACTTGCTGCCGGAACTGCAGGGCCGATTGCCAATCCGCGTAGAGCTAAAGGCGCTGGAAATTTCTGATTTGAAAGCAATCCTCATAGAGCCAGAAGCCAATCTTATACGGCAATATATAGCGTTGATAGGCACCGAAGATGTTAAATTGGAGTTTACTGATGATGCTATTAGCGAAATAGCCACGGTCGCCGCTTCGGTAAATCAGGCCGTTGAAAATATAGGCGCCAGGCGATTACAAACCGTCATGGAGCGTCTATTAGATGATATTAGTTTTACCGCGACAGACCGAAGCGGCGAAAAGATAATTATTAATGCAGAAACAGTAAAGGAGCGAGTTAGCGATCTTGCCAAGAATGCAGACCTGAGTAAGTTTATTTTATAATTACCGCAAACGTCTGAGTAAAACATACATGGCGCCGGAGCCGCCATCGCGTGGCGTAGCCATTGATACGGCCAAAACAATTGAACGAATCCCAGGACTATTGAGCCAACCCGGGACCTCCCTTCGCAATACGCCACCACCCTCACTAACCCTACCACGACCCGTAATTACTATAACGCAGCGCCGACCTTCTTCTTGAGATCCCTCAATAAACTTCATCAACGCTTTATGGGCTTGGTCCTGTGTCATACCATGCAAATCAAGCCGTGCTTCTGGCCGGAGCTGACCGCGTCGCAGACGATCGAAAGTCCTTTTATCAACGTCTGCAGATCGACCAACGGAAAGGGCATCCAAATTTAGGGAGCGCCTTGGCAGGGTTTTGGTTTTATTCGGTATTTTTTTTGTCCTTTTTTTGGCAGGCTTCGTTTTGTCTATCGACGTAGGGGATTTAACATTATTCTTCATTGCATCAAGAAAGAGAGCCTCATCTTCGGGCCGCAAAATTGATGAGCGGGGGAGTCTGTCGCCGCGATTAAATTTCTTTTTTCCCATAATAAACCAATAAAGAATGAAAAAGATTACATGGAGAAATTAACGCTTCCGAATATAAAAACTAGATAAAAATTTATCCTATATTGGTACCAGAACATAATAACGGCCCTGACGATTCATATAGCCGGCGCGCTTGGCTGCCATCCGGCCATGACCAAAAAACACATCTCCCCGCACCGCTCCCTTTATGGCGCCGCCCGTATCTTGTGTTATGAATAGGCGGCGTAATGTTTTATAAGCATCTAGGGGGTCTTTAGTATCAACCCATGTCGGCAATCCATAGGTAAGAAATTTTGGATCAATGGCCAAACTTCGCCCGGGCGTCAGAGGAACCCCTTGTGCGCCCAGCGGCCCAGCGGAGGTCATACGGCGAAAAAAAACGTAGCGCGCATTCCGCTCCAATAGCTCGGATACTTTCGTTGGGTTTCGTTGTAGCCAGGAGCGTATGGTCTGCATTGAAAGGAGCTCTCTCGGTATTTCGCCACGCTGTACTAGTATCCGACCGATAGAGGTATAGGAATGACGATTATGCCCCGCATAGCCCAGCCGAATTACCGAATTATTAGGAAGTTTAATACGCCCTGACCCCTGAATTTGAAGAAAAAAAACATCAACGGGATCAGACAACCAGGCGATGGGTTCAACATAACTTTCTAATACGCCTCTATTTATCTGTTTTCGCGAATAATATTTTCCAGCAATCTTATTTAGATTATTCGGAGCAGGATAAATTGGCGTCTGATATTTACCATAGTTCTTGGTTGCTCCTTTAAACTGTGGTTCATAATACCCGGTGAAAAGTCCTTGAGAATTTTTACGGCTGCCCCAGCCAACGAGAAAAGCCCGAAAATTTTCCTCAAAGTACTTTCTGGCATATCTATGGTTATTAAATCTACCGCTATCTAATTTTTTACACGCCGTTCGCCATGAATTTATTGAACCAAAGTTTCCGCCCCGGTGGAAATTAAGTTTATCTTCCACCAAAATTTTTCTGCAGCTAAGCAAAAAGGGTTCTAGGGCTCCCCCTTGTTGGCCCTCAGACCATCCTGGCAAATTTTTAAAATCTATAGGTGTTAGATTAATAGACTTTATGTTGTCGTCGACAAGCACACCCGCACACCCGCCTAAAATGAACAGAGCGATGGTTTTGGGAAATAGGGCTAAAAATTTATTGGGGGCTTTTTGTCTCAACCAAAGTCCAATTAGGGTCGCGCGCCCGAGTGTTTCTCGCAAACGTCCAAATGTCTATAACGTCCAAAACCTGGTTTTCATCCCCGTCGACCGTCAGCCCGTCCTTATTCTTAGTAGCATTTACTTGCTCAGAAACCACCTTAACGGTAACGAACGCCGTTCGGCCTTCGACCCTAGCCTCAAGAATATCAGCGCTTTTAATCCCTATAACTGCAGTTTCTAATACTTCTCCTTTTTTTTCCCGATGGTCAATTGCATCAGAAAAATTATCGTAAACCTCGTTGTTCAATAAGTCGCGCAATTTACCCTTCTCGCCGTCAGCAAAAGCCTTAACAACAATCTCAAATGCCGCCCTCGCGCCAGAAATAAAATTATTAGCATCAAAGGACGAATCCACCCCCCTTACGGCGGCCAGGCCGGAGGCGACCGGGTCATCTGGGTCGACATTTTCTGATTCTATTGCAACACTTTCTTGGGTCTCCGACGGCAATTCAGCGACGTTATCGTTATGGTTTGGCTCTGGCTTGGTATCCGAAACCATATTTGGACGCCTCTTTTGATGCCCCGTACGTTTCCCCAAAACGCTACGTAATCTCAGCACCAAAAAAGCCGCAATCATAGCAAATAAAATAATGTCAAGTGCCTGGAAACCGTCGCCCATCTTAATATACCGTTTGATCCATCGCTGCTAAAATTTTGTTATAGGTTAAAATACATATCGTTGGTATTGTGCGCTATCAATATTCGAAACAAAGTTACGATAGATAGAAATTAGGGTCTTATAGACTAAATCGCAAGTATGGCTGTCATAATACCAATTACCTTAATATTGACACCCATAATCGAAATCGCCGTATTTATCGCGCTTGGCGGCGAAATCGGAATATGGAACACGATAACTTTAATCGTTATCACCGCCATAATTGGGGCATGGCTTTTAAAAACCCAAGGGCTGACCACACTTAGGCGCGCTCAGGAGAGTCTAGACCGCCACATATTCCCTGTCACCGAACTTTTTGATGGAATTTGTCTCTTGGTTGCAGGAATCTTACTTTTAACCCCCGGTTTTGTTACAGATTTTATGGGGTTCTTGCTTTTTATACCACCAGCCCGAATAGCATTGCGCGCCTGGCTATGGGCGGCGTTGTGTCGTACAGAAAACGCTTGCTTTTGGAAAAATAACGAGGCTTCTAGTTTCTCTCAAAATGCCAGTAACCGGAATGAAACTATTGATGGAAGATTTCGCGAAGTAAAATCAGAGAAAGAAGCGCCCGACATTGACGAGAACACCAACGACAAATGAGGGGATACACCAAAAGACTATGGCACAATAATTTGCTTTCTTGTCACCAATAATAATACATGCTAGCGACAGGCCTAAAAATTCTCTGGAGAGATTAATGAACAATATTCCCACCGATGACTCTAAATCAAATGAAATCAAAAATGAGACAAGTGAAGAATATATTGAGCCAAATATTTTAGTTGAGTCACAATACATTAAGGACCTCTCCTATGAAAACCCGGCGGGGCCCAACGTCGCAGCGATAGACAAACAACCAGAGGTAAATATTGAAGTTACTACCAGCGCTCGTTCTCTAGAAGAACGCAAATATGAGGTAACATTAGTTATACGGGGCGAAGCCAAATCATCTGAGGAAACGATTTTTATAATTGAACTTACATATGCCGGAGTCCTAATGATTTCCAATGCGCCCGAAGATGCAATAGGCCCCATTTTATTAATCGAAGGGGCCCGTCTATTATTTCCATTTGCTAGGAATATCGTCGCCGACGTTTCAAGGGATGGGGGCTTTCCACCCCTGTTTATCAATCCAATCGATTTTGTTCAACTGTATCGCGAACAGCACCTGCCGGAGGAGCCAGCCGACAGTGCGGGCGAATGCTAAAACTTACTTGTCGTCAATTTTCCCAGAGCGGTTTTTTTAAGCGCTTAAGAAAATCCAAGTGTTTCTCTAGCTCGTCGCTAGTGGGTTGGTGTGGCCTCGGCACCAACGTTTTTCTTATTTCTTCTTTTTTATTTGTTTGGGACAAAGTAGCGGATCCGAGCACCAGGCCCGGCTGACGACCGCCAACTAACTCTAAATATACCTCCGCCAATAATTCTGCATCGAGTAGCGCGCCATGAAGCGCTCTGGCAGAGTTATCGATCTTGAACCGGCGACACAGGGCGTCCAAGCTAGCAGGGGCGCCGGGAAATTTATTGCGCGCTAGGGCTATTGTATCTATAGCCCGGCTACTTGGTATTTGGGGAAGCTCGGCCTTTTCAAGCTCCGCATTAATGAACCCCATATCAAATGTCGCATTGTGAATTACCAGTGGTGCGTCTGAGATAAAATCCAAGAAATTTTTGGCAACTTGGGAAAACACCGGCTTATCGTTAAGAAACTCGTCGCTAAGTCCATGAATTTTCTGCGCCTCTAAAGGCATGGGAATAGTCGGGTTTATGTATTGATGATATGTTTCGCCTGTCGGCAGATGATTAAATAACTCTAAACAGCCTATTTCCACCAATCTATCACCAGCGCTTGCAGACAACCCCGTTGTTTCGGTATCTAGAACGATCTCTCGCATAACGGCCAGGGCCCTACATATGTATCAATTTTTTAATTCTATATAATTGGTTGAAGGTATGCCTTTTACTCAGGCCTGTACATACCACGAAATCCGCTTTTTTTCTTTTTTCAATGTCGGGCATTTGGCGCCTAATTGTTGCATCTAGTCGCTGGGGTGTCATCCCTGGGCGCGCCATTACACGCTGACGCTGGATAAATTCAGGTGCTGAAACAACTATCGTAAAATCACAAATCCGGTCAGTTTCCACTTCGAAAAGCAGCGGGACATCAAGGACAACTGCTGGTAACCTGCGTAACCTACATCTTTTAATAAACTGTTGTTGAGAGGCCTTAACCAGCGGATGCAAAATGTTCTCAAGATTAGTTAATGCCGCGGTGTTTTCAAATACCATTTTACCCAGAACTGCCCTGTTGACCTCACCGTCAAAAACGGCCCCCTCAAATTCTTCCCCGATCTGTGAAACCGCCGCGCCCCCCTTTTTTATTAAATTATGAACCAGGTCATCAGAATCACAAATAGGCAGCCCTAAGCTTCGCAACATTAGGGCAGCCGACGTTTTTCCCATACCTATTGAACCAGTAAGCCCAACAATTACTGTCACCTTTAGCGCGCCCCTGCCGCTAGAAGGTGTGCCCGAAGGGCATTGGAAGCTGTGGGCTCTACCCCGAACCACGCCCCAAATCCGGGCCGGCCCTGGTGAATCAACATGCCCAGCCCATCTACTATCAGGTTTCCACGAAGAGACGCTTTTTCCAACAGGGGTGTCATTAGAGGTTTATAGACAATATCGGTGACAATTGCCGTAGTCGGCAAGGCCCCAAGGTTTATTTCAAGGGCCGGTTGACCAAACATGCCCAAGGTGGTTGTGTTTACCAATAGTTTTTTTTCTGCGAGAACATCATCTCTCTCTTTCCAGTTAACGACGATAATTTCACCACCAATGTCTTCACTTAGGGCTTCCGCGTGCTCCAGAGTCCTATTAGTTACATATATTTGGGAAACCCCAAAATCTTGTAGGGCGACAACTATCGCACGAGCAGCACCCCCAGCGCCTAATACCGCTACTGGCCGGTTTTTCAGAATATTAAGGTCAGCTCGTGCCGCTAAAGACTCGATAAACCCATACCCATCCGTATTCCTTCCTTCTATTGTTCCGTCGTCCAAAACCATTAAGGTATTAACTGCGCCAACTCTTCTCGCCACACCGTCTACTTGGCTTACTATTGCGACACCTGCCTCTTTGTGGGGCACCGTCAGATTTACCCCCGCAAACCCCAACATCGGCAGCGTTAAAACAGCTTTTTTCAAATTCTCTGGCCGAACGGCAAGAGGCACATAAGACCCGCTCAGTTGGTTCTCCTGAAGCCAGAAACGATGTAAGGCTGGTGATAGAGAGTGGTCTACAGGCCACCCCATTACGCCGGCAAGTCTGGGTTTTTGGAGATTATTCATTCGGCAATGCCTCCGCGCAAACGCAGATAATCAAGAAGGGGCAAGAGAGGCAATCCAAGAATAGTAAAAAAATTTCCTTCTATCCTCGAAAACAATTGAATGCCTAGACCCTCTACCCGATAACAACCGGGGCCATCCAGCAGGCGGTCTCTCTCTTTTAAGATATAGGAGTCTAAAAACCGGTCCGAAAAACTTCTCATTTGTAACAGGGCGGTCTCATTGTAGTGCCATACTCGCTCTCCATTTTGGGAAACCACAACTGAACTGGTTAAACAATGCTCCTTTCCCCGAAGTGATAGTAATTGTTCTCTAGCATTATCTAAGGTCTCTGGCTTGCTATAAAATTTGTTTTCGCACTCCAGAACTTGATCGGCCCCAAGCACCAGGCGCTCCGATAAACGCCTTGATACAGCACATGATTTGTGCTCAGCAAGCGCTTCAGCTATAAAAGGCGGCTCAGCCCCCCCCTCAAGAAGGGCGTTTTTTATTTCACGTTCATCAACTTGAGCAGTTTTTATCTCAAAAGCAACTCCAGCAGCTTTCAATATCTTCTGTCTAGTAGTGCTGCTCGATGCCAGTACTATATTCTCCATCGATAGGACTCCATCCTAATTTATAAAAATAGATATCCTTAATTTGATTAATAATATTTCACACCGCACCTGTTAGCAGGTCTTGTATTAAGTCCTCTAATTTGTGGATAAGTGGGCTTAGTGAGCCCACAAAAAGGGTTGACCACATATGTCCCTATTAGCTCCACAAAGTTTTAGTTTGTGAAAAACAAACGCACAAGTCTGTATAAAATTTATGTCCACAGGCTGTGGTTTTAAATATCGTCTTAAAACAATCGACTTCTCTTTTAAATTCAACAGTTAAACACCGCGAAAAAAACACACACATATTGTTTTGACTTTATCAACAAATATTTCCTCGGTGGATAATTCCTTGTACCAATTTAATCCACGGTTTTAACTGAACTACTACTACTACAACCTTTTTATTATTATATTATTAGAGGATTATAAGAATCAGTTTATATGGTGAGGATAATAGGCAGTGCTAATTTCTAAACAGCCCATGATTAATGTTCTCCATGGCATAGATACTAAACAAGTACCAATATGGTTAATGAGACAAGCCGGTCGGTATTTAAAAGAATATAGACAAATAAGAAAGAATGCAGGGAGCTTTCTAGATATTTGTTATTCACCTAAACTGGCAAAAGAAATTAC
>JAYZFG010000011.1:0-51724 GCA_036336885.1 Pseudomonadota bacterium | reverse complement strand
ACCTATTGCTGAAATGCGTAGTTTACCTAGGTTTGTCGCTGAAACTAAGGTGGGTAAACGCGTTAAAGTAGAAGTTTGGCGCAAGGGCCGTAGTGTAACCCTTTATGCTACGTTGGGTGAATTTCCCAAAGCGAAACCTCTTCGACGTACGAGGGCTCATGAAAAGAAAAAAGATAAGGAAAAGTCTGTAAACGTTCTAGGCCTAACCCTGGCGGTAATAAATGATGAATTGCGAAACCGCTTTAAATTGAACAAGGGAACAAAGGGTATAATTATCACTGATGTAAAAAATAATAGTCCCGCTTCTGAGAAAGGTATTACGCCTGGATCAATAATTCGGAATATTGGTGTAGAACAAAAGAGGGTGAGTTCTCCAGGAAGCGTTAGAGTCCTGGTTGAATCTGCTCGCAAAGCAAAACGAAAAAGCTTGTTGTTTCTGATCGAACAAGGCGGCAGCTCGCGTTTTGTGGCGTTAAGACTGTCAAAGGACAAGGACTAATTTTGATTGCAAATTAAATCTATCGGTTTAGTAACAAAATTCTGTGCTTTTGTACCCTTGTATATAAAGCAATGAAGTTAAATCTCCAAAGCGAATGATTGCTTTGGCATTGGTCTCTACAGCAGGTTTAGCATGAAATGCTACCCCCAGTCCTGAATGAATGATCATTGGGATGTCGTTAGCACCGTCGCCGGTAGCTATTGATTCAGATAGTGGTATGTGTTTTTCATTGCAAATTTTTTTCAAGGCCTGCAGTTTGGAATCGCTATCCAAAATCGGTTCAATTACCTCTCCTGTTAAAATCCCGTTTTGTATAACTATTTGGTTTGAAATTTCTTCTTGAAAACCAACCAGTTTTGCTATCGCACTTGTGAAATAACTAAATCCACCAGAGACTAGAGCTGTATACGCACCGTTAAAACGCATCGTCTTCACTAAAGTGGGGGCGCCGCTAGTCACCTCAATCTTATTTAAAGCGTCCTTCATATCTTTAGCAGAAACACCCTTAAGCAAGGCTACTCGCTCACGTACGGCATCTTTAAAATCCACCTCGCCACGCATGGCGCGTTCGGTAATTATTGAAACTTGATTTTTTAGTCCAGCAATTTCGGCGAGTTCGTCGAGGGTTTCGCCAGTAACTATAGTTGAGTCCATGTCAGCGATAAGTACTCGCTTACGCCTGTTTTTTGTTGGCTGTACCACTACGTCGATTTCTAAACTATTAAGGCCAATTCTTAGACAGTTGCGCACGTAAGACAAATTTGATCCTGTAAACTCTATATCGCAAGCTATGCAATCTTTTAGCCAAGCTGAATGTTCTAATGTATACCCTGCTCGCTTAAGAATTTCCCGTGCTTGTTTGACATCTCTAGGATGAAGATTTGCCTTTTCAGGGTTCGCAATAAGGGTGGCAACAAATTTCATAGATCATTTATGGTTCGGAATAAGACCGGTGACAAGCCATGTAATTTACTAGGCCATGACTAAGATATAATTATATAGACTTAAAATGTAGTTGGGAGATAACAATTATGAGTGCATCTTTAACACCACCTTTCAGAGCTGAACATATAGGGAGTTTTTTACGCCCGCCCGAATTACTTGCAATTCGAGCGGATAAAAAGGCCCAAAAAGCCTCCGATGAGGAAGTTCGTCGTGCCGAGGATGAAGCAATCAAGCAGGTGATTGAACTACAGCTCGACCTTGGTTTGTTGTCTATCACGGATGGAGAATTTCGGCGGCACGCTTATTCTGACAGTTTTACGGTCGATGTTTTTTCTGGAGTGAAAATAGGAGCTACCAGCGATCAAAATTGGATTTATTCGGATACACAAGGGTTAAAGACCTCGGCAAGGGTTCCAATCGTAATTGATAAATTAGAATGGCTTGGGCCCACGAATGTAGAAAACTATAAATTTGTTGCTAAGCACTGTAGGAGAGGGATTCCTAAAGTTACTTTGCCGGGACCGTGTTACATACATTTTAGATCTGGTCGCAATAATATAAGCGAGGAAGTTTATCCAAACCTTGATTTGTTTTGGAACGATCTTGTAGATGCTTACATCCAGGAAATTAAAGCGCTTTACGACGTTGGATGTAGATATATACAACTCGATGAGACATCAATTGCCAAGCTAGGTGACCCAAAAATTCGAGAGGGTTTATCGAAACGCGGTGATGAATGGGAGGATTTACTCAAGGTTTATATAGATGTAATCAATGAAATTGTGCGCGGGAGTCCCAAAGAACTTGCGATTGGAGTCCATTTGTGCCGGGGAAACAAAGGCGGTTCTTGGCAGGCGTCAACGGGTTATGATGATGTTGCGGTAAAACTTTTCAGAGAACTCAATGTTCAATTTTATTTTTTAGAATATGACTCCCCCAGAGCGGGTAGCTTTGAACCCTTGCGTGAAGTGCCTGAAAATAAATCGATAATTTTAGGATTAGTATCAACCAAAAGTTCTAATCTAGAAACATTTGATCATCTAAGGCAAAGAATTGAATTGGCCGGAAAATATATTGATATTGAAAAGGTTGGGGTTTCTCCACAATGTGGATTTGCAAGCTTAGACACAGGAAATCCAATTTCATATGCAGACCAAGTCTCTAAAATCAAACTCGTTATTGATTTTACTCAGGAAATTTGGGGTAATTCTATTTCTATTAACGCATAGTGATCGCGTAAGTCATGTCGCTTATTAAAGCATTGGTCATCGCCGGCCCAACTACTAGTGGAAAATCCGATCTGGCTGTGAGCGTGGCTGAGGAATTTAATGGTGTAGTCATTAATGGCGACTCTATGCAATTATATAAAGGTCTCGAGACTATTTCTGCAGCCCCATCCAATACCTTACGTGCACGTGTTCCTCATAAACTATATACAATCAGAGATCCTGCATATCCATGTTCTGCGGGGCAATGGGTAGAGCTAGCTAAAAAAGAGATCTTTGCCACCCATAACGCGGGTATGTTGCCTATAATTGTCGGTGGTACAGGACTGTACTTAAAGGCTTTAATGTCAGGAATTTCAAAGATACCTCCAATTTCTAATAAAATTCGTGATACTTTGAGACTTCGTATACAGAGTGAAGGTAATGCCGCACTCCACGCAGAGTTGTTCAAAACCGATCCTGAAACAGCGAAAAAATTAAATATTTCTGATAGTCAAAGAATTTTACGCGCACTTGAAGTTTATCAAATGACCGGTAAAACCTTGCAGCAGTGGCACAAAGAGAGAGATGATCAGGTTGGAGGACCAGAATTTGAATTTAACTCTGTCCTTCTTAGACCTCCCAGAAAACAATTATACGCCAATTGCAATGCTCGTTTTGAGAGAATGGTCAAAGCGGGTGCAATTGAGGAGGTACAAGCTTTAGTAAAAAGAGGATTGGATCCTAACTTGCCAGCAATGAAAGCGTTAGGAGTGCCTGAGATTTTACTTTATTTAAATGGAAGTTTATCACTGGAAGAAGCTATATTAGCCGGCCAATTAGCGACACGACATTACGTAAAGCGTCAAGAGACTTGGTTTAACAATCAGTTTATTTCAGAAATTAATATAAATACGCAATATAATTTTAAAAATAATCTAGAAATCTTTCCATTTATTATCAAATTTTTATTGACCTGACAGGGTGGAACTATTAGGTTGGCGCCGCTTTCTAGGTGATAAGTCATTGGTGGCTTTGGCTTTTACGGCTAAGTATTAATGAATTTGAAGTAATTAAGAGGGGATCCTGTTATACAGGGTTTCCCTTTATTTGATTAAAAAGGTGAGAATTATGGCTAATCGTAAACTCTCCGGCTCGGATATCGTGATTCAATGTTTGGTCGACGCCGGGGTCGATACGGTTTTTGGTTATCCAGGTGGAGCGGTACTTCCAATTTATGATGCGTTGTTCAAACAAAACCGTTTGAAACATTTTTTAGTGCGTCAAGAAGGAGGTGCTGTTCATATGGCAGAGGGTTATGCACGATCGACTGGAAAACTTGGTGTAGTTTTAGTCACGTCTGGACCGGGTGCTACTAATGCAGTCACAGGTTTGACGGATGCATTAATGGATAGCATTCCTGTTCTTTGTTTAACAGGACAGGTCCCAACCCATCTTATCGGTAATGATGCATTTCAAGAAGCAGATACCACTGGCATAACCCGCCCTTGTACAAAACATAATTATCTCGTTAAGGATGTTTGTAATCTTGCGAGAATTATGAACGAAGCTATGTACGTGGCGCAGGCGGGGCGGCCAGGTCCGGTTGTTATTGATTTACCAAAAGATGTTTTGATTAATGAAAGTAGTTATGACGGTCCAATAAAACCTCATGCAATTCATAAAACCTATCGTCCGAGGAAAAGAGGAGATCAATCACAGATTAAAGAAGCTGTTGAACTGATTGCAAACGCTAAACGACCTTTATTTTATTGTGGTGGTGGTGTGATTAATTCTGGTCCAAGAGGATCAAAATTTTTGGCGGAGTTTGTCCGCATGACCGGTTATCCTATAACACTAACTTTAATGGGTCTGGGTGCGTTTCCCGCCAAAGATGAAAAATTCTTGGGTATGGTTGGTATGCATGGGACATACGAGGCAAACCTGGCGATGCATGATTGTGATGTTATGATAAATATTGGGGCGCGATTTGATGATCGCGTTACTGGCCTGATTTCGGAATTTTCACCTGGTTCGAAAAAGATTCATGTCGATATTGATCCATCTTCAATAAATAAGAATGTCGCGGTGGATGTTCCAATAATTGGAGATTGTGCGTCAGTTTTATCCGACATGATAAAAATATGGAATGACCTTAAGCCTCGCCGTGACGCAAAGGCATATGCAGCTTGGTGGTCCAAGATTGAGAAGTGGCGGAAGCGCGATTGCCTTCGTTATAAGTCTTCAAAGGACTTAATAAAGCCGCAGTTTGCCTTGCAAAGACTACAAAAATTGACCGAAGATCGTGATACTTATATCACGACTGAGGTTGGTCAGCATCAGATGTGGGCTGCGCAGTTTCTTAAATTTAATAAACCCAAACATTGGATGACCTCCGGAGGTTTGGGGACAATGGGCTATGGATTTCCAGCGGCCATCGGTGTTCAAATTGCTCATCCAAAAGCAACAGTAATTGATGTTGCTGGTGAGGCTTCTTTCTTAATGAATATTCAAGAGATGTCCACAGCCATGCAATACCGTTTGCCAGTAAAAATTTTTATATTGAATAACGAATATATGGGCATGGTTCGGCAGTGGCAGGAACTTCTCTATGGAGGAAGATACTCCGAAAGCTATACGGATTCCCTTCCAGACTTTGTAAAATTGGCAGAATCCTATGGCGCGGTTGGATTGAGAGCTACTAAGCCAAATGAAGTGGATGACGTAATAAAAGAAATGCTAAATAACGAGAGATTTACTGTTGTTGATATTGCGATAGATAAATCTGAAAACTGTTTCCCAATGATTCCTTCTGGAGCACCGCATAATGAGATGCTTCTTGGACCAGAAGATGAAGCCGAGAAGCCCGTCTCTGAAGAAGGAATGGTTCTTGTTTAAGAATTTAACTTTCACGGAGATAGCTGTAGTGAGTGTTGGATAAATAGAGCAATACCAAAAAACGGAGGAGAAAGTGGATCCCATCGAACGACATACGATCGCCGTTCTAGTTGACAACGAAGCAGGTGTTTTGGCGCGAGTCACAGGCCTATTTTCCGGGCGTGGCTACAATATTGAAAGCCTTACAGTTGCTGAAGTGGATCCAGAACGCGCAATCTCTCGAATTACCGTTGTTACCTCTGGTACACCAATGATCATTGAACAAATCAAGGCACAATTGGATCGAGTGGTGCCCGTTCACCACATCAGTGACTTGACTGATGAGGGTGCTAGCGTGGAACGTGAACTGGCTTTAGTAAAAGTTCGAGGCACTGGAAATAAGCGTGTTGAAGCTTTACGCGTCGCTGATATTTTTCGAGCGCGGGCGATTGATAGCACAAAAAATTCTTTTGTGTTCGAAATTTCCGGTTCAACAGCGAAACTGAATGCATTTATCAATCTAATGAGGCCTCTTGGGCTTGTTGAGATTTCGCGTACCGGTGCCGTAGCGATTGCACGCGGTGCCAAGGGTATTTAGAAAACTAACTTTAAACTTTATTCTTCCGAATTAATAACAGTGTTCGCTTAAACACTATAGAAAATAAACAATGAAAGAGGATCTGCCAAATGCGCGTATATTACGATAGAGATGCAGACGTAAATCTGGTTAAAACCAAGAAGGTTGCCATCATAGGTTATGGTAGCCAAGGACATGCCCATGCTATCAATCTTAGTGATAGTGGTGTCAAAGAAGTGGTAGTAGGCCTACGTGATGGTTCATCTAGTATTGAAAAAGCGGAGGGTGCAGGGCTGAAAGTAATGAATCCAGCAAAGGCTGCAAAATGGGCAGATTTAGTCATGGTCTTAGTACCTGATGAATTGCAGGCGGGTCTCTATGTGAATGATCTCCATGCAAACATGAAAAATGGTGCCGCTCTCGCATTTGCGCACGGCCTCAATATCCACTTTAAGTTGATTGAAGCGCGACCAGATATGGATGTTTTTATGATTGCACCCAAAGGGCCCGGGCATACTGTTCGTTCAGAGTACCAGCGGGGTGCGGGAGTACCTTGTCTGGTAGCAATTGACCAAGATGCGTCGGGGAACGCACAGGATATCGCTCTTTCATATGCTTCGGCTATAGGCGGTGGACGAGCGGGTATCATTGAAACAACGTTTCGTGAGGAATGTGAGACCGATTTATTCGGTGAGCAAGCAGTACTTTGCGGCGGCCTAACATCTCTTATAAAAGCTGGATTTGAAACATTAGTGGAGGCCGGATACGCACCGGAAATGGCCTATTTTGAATGCTTGCATGAAGTAAAACTTATTGTTGATCTGATTTATGAGGGGGGTATCGCCAATATGCGATATTCTATTTCTAATACAGCCGAATACGGTGATTATATTTCGGGACCACGTCTGATTGATGATAGTGTTAAGGTTCGTATGAAAGAGGTCCTTGATGATATACAATCTGGGCGTTTCACTCGCGATTGGGTTTTAGAGAATGCAGCCGGGCAATCGAGCTTCAAGGCTACAAGACGTAGAGAGGCTGAACATCAGGTTGAAGCAGTAGGTGCTGAATTACGCGGGATGATGCCGTGGATTGCAGAAAATAGGCTGGTAGACAAGTCTAAGAATTAATTTTTTGCAATTTTATCCAATTTTTGGTGATTTTTTTGGCAAAGCATTTAAAAATCGTTGCTTTTATTGCTAAAAAAAGCTTAGGAATAGGTAATTAATTTGGTTTTGTATAGATTCTTGGTGGCTCAAGGGTCTACGTATGGCTGAGTGAGCATTACTATCAATGAGGGTCTCTTGCTCAGGAAGCACCCTAGTTTAATGGTAAAGTGTGAATGAAAGCGATGGAAAACAGGTCGTCCGTAGTGAATGAAGCCCTAAAAAATTCGGGCGAAGTCGCGAGGTTTTCATTTGCTGAAATTAATCTTTTACCCGGCGCGCTAGAAGAGGGTTCACGACTTAGTAGCCCCTGAACAATAACCGATGTCGGTCGGCTGTTCAGGGGAATGATAAAAAATTGATCGTTGATCCCTAACTAGTAAAGGAGCTGAGTTATGAGTAGCAGCACCCATTCAGATCGAGTTACTATTTTTGATACCACATTGCGCGATGGTGAGCAGTCTCCCGGTGCATCGATGAACCTCGAAGAAAAATTACGGGTTGCAGAACTGTTAGAGGAGATGGGTGTTGATGTAATAGAGGCCGGTTTTCCGATTGCTTCTAACGGTGATTTTGAGGCCGTAAGTGAAGTATCCAAACTTATTAAAAGTGCGGTAGTTTGTGGTCTCGCCCGATCTGCTCGTGGTGATATTGAAAGGGCAGCTGAGGCTTTAAAACCCGCAGCTATGAGCCGTATACACACGTTTATTTCCACCAGTCCGTTACACATGAAATACAAGCTGCAAATGGAACCCGATGCGGTTTATGAGGCTATTATTGACAGTGTAACTTATGCACGAAATTTTACCGATAATGTTGAATGGTCGCCAGAGGATGGCTCGCGTACGGAACCTGATTTTTTGTGTCGTTGTGTTGAGGCTGCTATCAACGCTGGTGCAACCACGATAAATATTCCTGATACCGTTGGGTACGCAGTGCCTGAGGAGTTTGGCGCGTTAATTGCAATGCTTGTAGAGCGGGTCCCCAATAGTGATAAAGCCATTTACTCAACCCACTGCCATAACGATTTAGGACTTGCTGTAGCAAATTCTCTAGCCGGTGTTATTAATGGTGCAAGACAAATTGAATGTACAATTAATGGCCTGGGGGAGCGTGCTGGGAATGCGGCGCTCGAAGAAATTATAATGACGTTGAAAACTCGTCAGGATCGCCTTCCCTTTGTCACTGGCATTGATACTAAATGTATAACCAGAGCCTCAAAACTAGTTTCGACTATAACGGGATTTACAGTACAACCAAACAAGGCAATTGTGGGGGCAAATGCATTTGCCCATGAATCCGGCATTCATCAAGATGGTATGTTAAAGCATGCGCAAACTTATGAAATTATGACACCAGATTCCGTTGGCTTAACAAAATCTAAACTTGTTATGGGAAAACATTCAGGTAGACACGCGTTTCGGGTCAAACTCAAGGAGTTAGGTTATGAGTTGGGAGAGAACGCAGTTCAGGAAGCATTTCGTCGTTTCAAGGATCTAGCTGACAAAAAGAAAGAAGTTTACGACGAGGATTTAGTTGCGCTGGTTGATGACGAAGTGTTGAGAGCAAATGATGAGATTAAATTTGAATCACTTATGGTGATTTGTGGGTCAAAGGGTCCGCAAACAGCCGAACTTGAATTGGATTTCAACGGAGATATTCGTTCAATTAAGGCTGAAGGAGATGGGCCTGTTGATGCAACGTTTAATGCCATTAAAGGGTTGGTGCCACATGAAGCTAAATTGCAACTTTATCAGGTTAATGCTGTGACGGAGGGGACTGATGCGCAAGCAGAAGTAACTGTGCGCCTTGACGAAGGTGGCAAGACTGTCAACGGGCAAGGGGCGGATACAGATACGCTGGTGGCTTCAGCGCGGGCTTATGTTAATGCCTTAAATAAATTAATGGTAAAACGCGAGAAGACAGCACCCGATGCGCTGTCTGCGTAAATTTCTATACTGGTAATCAAAGGAAGTAATCACTCATGTTTTCCAGGATCTTGGGAATGTTATCCGCCGATATGGCTATAGATTTGGGTACCGCCAATACGTTGGTTTATGTAAAAGGTAGAGGGATTGTATTGAACGAACCTTCTGTTGTTGCGATCGCGGATGTAAAAGGTAAAAAGCAAGTTCTGGCAGTAGGCGATGAAGCTAAGTTGATGCTTGGGCGCACACCAGGAAATATAGAAGCAATTCGTCCATTGAGAGATGGTGTCATTGCTGATTTTGAGGTTGCTGAGGAAATGATTAAGCATTTCATTCGCAAAGTTCATAATCGACGAAGCTTTGCGAGCCCACAAATCATTGTTGCTGTACCTTCAGGTTCGACCAACGTTGAACGTCGAGCAATACAAGAATCAACGGAAAGTGCTGGCGCGCGCCGTGTTTTTTTGATTGAGGAGCCAATGGCAGCTGCGATTGGTGCTGGCCTCCCGGTAACCGAACCGACTGGTTCTATGGTTGTTGATGTCGGCGGAGGCACTACAGAGGTCGCAGTCCTCTCACTTGGAGGTTTGGTCTATTCCCGCTCCGTACGTGTCGGTGGCGACAAAATGGATGAAGCAATAACTGGATACATCCGTCGTAATCATAATCTTTTAGTCGGAGAAAGTAGCGCTGAACGGATTAAAAAAGATATTGGTTCTGCAAGTATTCCTGCAGATGGAGAAGGGAGCTCCATGGAAATCAAAGGGCGTGATCTTATGAATGGGGTGCCGAAAGAAATTGTGCTCTCTGAAAGACAAATTGCAGAGAGCTTAGCGGAACCTGTGGGGGCTATAATTGAAGCTGTTAAAGTGGCGCTGGAACATGCGGCACCAGAACTCGCGGCAGACATGGTTGATAAGGGTATAGTGTTGACAGGTGGTGGTGCACTTTTAGGAAATCTCGACCTTGTTTTAAGGCATGCTACAGGTTTACCAGTCTCACTGGCTGATGAACCATTATCATGCGTGGCTTTAGGAACAGGTCATTGCCTCGAAGAAATGAAGACCTTGAGGAATGTTTTATCTTCCATGTATTAATTGACAGTAAGTATTGAAAATTTATAAAACTTTAAATATTGGTTTTTGAACTTACTAGGGGTTGGATATTTGTGAATAGAAGAAGAGGTTCCAGCGAAGTTGGTATTGCAGCGCCCATTAAGGTGTTGATCCAGAGATTTGCTTTCCTTTTTTTTGTCTTTGCCGCGTTTGGTATTATGTTGCTTAGTAAGGCAGAAACAGTTGTTTTCGACAAAATTTCGACTGTAGTAGTGGATATATTTTCTCCTTTGTTGGGCGCGCTTTCAGAGCCAGCGGCTACGGTAAGTATTGCCGTTAATAGAGTGCACGAATTAGCCAATCTGAGAGAAGAAAATTTACTTTTAAAGCGTGAAAACGAACGGTTACTTGTTTGGAAGGAAGCTGCAACCAGGCTTGCTGCTACAAATCAATCGTTACAAACCCTGTTAAATTTTAAGCCTGAGCCTGATTTGAGGTCTATTACAACTCGGGTAATTGCCAATTCGGGTGGCGCATTCGTCCGTTCTGTTGTTGTTAATGCGGGAGAAAGTGAGGGAGTTCGTAAAGGGCAAGCTGCCGTGTCCGGGGCTGGCTTGGCGGGTCGAGTTGCTTTAGCTGGTTATCAATCCGCAAGAGTGCTTTTGATAACTGATATTAATTCACGCGTTCCCGTTCTGATTGGTGAGCGCAGAGATAGAGCCATTTTAGCTGGTGACAATAGTGTCATGCCACGGCTAACGTTTTTACCGGTTAACGCAACCGTTAAATTAGGGGATGGGGTAGTCACCTCAGGTCACGGAGGTGTTTTCCCCCCAGGCCTACAGGTTGGTAAAATTGCTGAAGGGCCAGAGGGTGATATACGAGTTCGGCCTGCAGTAGCGTTGGAACGTCTTGAATTCATTAGGTTAATTGACTCTATTACCAAGACGCGCACAGACTTTAAGGTAATTGACAGGGCACACCCAATACGGGTGCCATCAAAGTGACGTCCACTCTGTCGCATCGATTAGATGCTATCGCACGGAAATTTATTCCGGCTGCGATGGGGGTCTTCTTTGTTTTGATTTCAACTGTACCATTCTACATTCCCGGGTTTGGAACGGTGTCACCAAACTTTGTTCTTATTGCTGTTTTCTTTTGGGCAATACATCGCGTTGAATTGATTTCCTCTGTAACGGTTTTTTTTATTGGTTTGCTATTAGATATTCTCGTGGGCTCGCCGCCAGGAATAAATGCTGCTGTACTCGTCTTAGTTAGAACATTGTCAGCGATGCAGAGTAGGGTGTTTCGTGGAAAGTCCTTTTTAGTGCTCTGGTGGGGATTCAGCTTGGTTGCATTTTGTGTTGGTTTCGTGACCTGGGGACTAAATGCCATTTATACTATGACATTAATGGACCCTTTGCCGATTATTTTTCAAATGATAATGACGGTAACTGTGTTTCCCTTTCTCGCATGGGGTTTTGCGAAAATGCATCAGAAATTGTTTCAGATAGCTTGAGATGTATCGGGAAGATTCCGCTCGATATAAAAAATTTTCACGTAGAGCTTTGATCCTTGGCGGTGGACAGATAGGACTCTTTGGTGTGCTCGCTGGGCGGATGTATCAGTTGCAGGTTCTGGAATCTAATCGCTACAAAACGCTCGCTGATGAAAACCGGATCAACTTACGATTATTACCACCACCACGTGGCCGAATACTGGACAGTTTTGGAAACCCGCTCGCGACAAATCGTGAAAACTACCGGGTTCTTTTGGTGGCTGAGCAGGCTCGAGATGTTAGCAGCACTTTGACATCGCTTGGTGAATTAATTTTCATTTCAGAACGTGATAAGAAGCGTATTTTGGAAGAAAGTATAAAAAGAAAAAGTTTTGTTCCCATCACCGTGCGAGAAAATCTTGATTGGCAGAATGTGTCTCAGATTGAGGTTAACGCGCCTGACCTACCAGGTGTAATCATTGATGTTGGACAAAGTCGTCAATATCCGCTTGGAGAGAATCTTTCTCATCTTTTGGGATATGTCGCCCCAGTCTCTGAAAAGGACAAAACAATCGATCGTAGTAGAGACCCTCTCCTGCAACTGCCAGGTTTTAAGATTGGAAAATCCGGAGTTGAAAAAAAGCTAGAACGCCGTCTTCGTGGAGTGGCTGGTAATAGCCAGTTAGAAGTAAACGCCATAGGTCGTGTAATACGCGAACTATCGCGTCAAGAAGGCCGCCCAGGTGACGATGTTGTCCTAACAATTGATGCACTTATCCAGAATCTTGCAATAGAAAAACTAAAAGATAAGAAGTCAGCAGCGGCCGTTGTAATGGATATTAATAACGGGAATATAATAGCGCTTGCATCGGTCCCAGGCTATGATCCCAACGCTTTTGACGTTGGGTTTACTAAAAAGAAATGGGAAGAAATTTCCACTGATCCGCTAGCTCCATTAATAAATAAGGCGGTGTCAGGGCTTTATGCACCTGGCTCGACGTTTAAAATGATTGTTGCATTAGCCGCTCTCGAACATGGCGTAATATCTCCAGGCCAAAATGTATTTTGTCGGGGGCACGTTGAGCTAGGTAATACCCGCTTTCATTGTTGGAAAAAACATGGGCATGGGCTTGTTAATCTTCATACGGCTTTACAGCAATCTTGTGATACATATTTTTATGAAATCGCCCAACGGGTAGGAATTAACAAAATTGCTGAAATGGGATATCGGTTTGGTCTTGGTAAACTCACCGGTATTGATTTACCAAACGAGCGGGGGGGGCTTTTGCCAACCTCGAGTTGGAAAAAGAAACGACTTGGTGAGTCTTGGCAAAAAGGTGAAACGTTAGTTGCTGGGATTGGACAGGGGTTTGTTCTAACCACTCCATTACAACTTGCCGTTATGACGGCTCGGATTGCTAGCGGAAAAGAGATTAAACCACAGATAATTCATGGATTTATTTCGAATGGCAAGATTGAAAAAATAGAAAAATCAACGCCTAGGGATCTTCAAATTTCTAAAGTCTTTAGGAATCTGGTGATGGAGGGTATGGATGCAGTTAGTAATACCCCGCGTGGTACAGGTTATAGAGCTCGTATTAAAGACCGAGGATTTGAGATAGCTGGAAAAACTGGAACAGTCCAGGTTAAGCGCATCTCAAAATATGAACGGGATACTCGTGTTTTAAAAAATAAAGAGAGGCCGTGGATCGAACGTGATCATGCGCTATTTGTAGCTTTTGGACCTGTGAAAAACCCTCGCTATTCAGTATCTGTAGTCGTCGAACATGGTGGGCGAGGGTCCGCTGTAGCTGCTCCAATTGCTAGGGATATTTTATATGAAATTTTTAAGCGAGAACCGTTAGATAAAAAAAAGCGCCAAAGGATGCCTGGCAAGATTAAGTCAGGGCGAAAAATATGAAATTCGGGACATCCGCTAACCAGCCGATGACAATTGGCCAAAAACTTTGGCAAGTGAACTGGTCGCTGATTTTTTTTCTTATCGGTTTGGCAATTATTGGTTGTGCGATGTTGTATTCCGCCGGTGATGCGAATTGGGATCCGTGGGCTAAACGCCAATTAATTCGGTTTGGTATTGGTCTTTTGTTAATAATTATGGTTGCTATTACAGATATTAGAATCTGGTTACGTTACGCATACCCGCTTTATTTTCTTGTCTTAGGTCTTCTAATAGCAGTTGATGTTATCGGTGTGGTCGGTGGGGGAGCCCAACGTTGGATAAATCTTGGTATTATTCAACTGCAACCTTCAGAAATTATGAAAATTACTCTGGTCTTAGCTTTGGCAAAATTTTTTCATAGTAGATCACTCGAAGAAATTGTACGCCCAACAATGCTTATTATTCCGTTGCTCCTGTTAGTAGCGCCGGTACTCTTGGTATTAAGACAGCCAGACCTTGGGACAGCTATAATACTTACAATGACAGCTGGAGTGATTTTCTTTCTCGCTGGGGTGCGGGCTTGGAAGTTTGGTTTAATAATTGGAAGTATTTTGGCTTCACTCCCTGTAGCCTGGACAATGCTTCATCCCTATCAAAAAAATCGGATTTTAATTTTTCTTGATCCGGAGAGTGATCCTTTAGGTGCCGGCTACCATATTATGCAGTCAAAGATTGCTCTAGGTTCCGGAGGGATTTTTGGCAAGGGTTATCTCAGCGGGACCCAAAGTCACCTAAATTTCTTACCAGAGAAGCAAACCGATTTTATATTCACAATGTTAGCAGAAGAATTTGGAATGGTTGGTGGGCTTTTATTGTTGGCAGTTTACGCAATTATACTCATTTATAGTTTTGCGATTGCTTTACGGATACACAATCAATTTGGTCGTCTTGTCACTTTAGGTATTTCCGGGACCTTCTTTTTTTATATTTTTATAAATATTGCAATGGTTATGGGGTTGCTGCCCGTTGTGGGTATTCCCTTACCAATGGTTTCTTATGGTGGTACAGCGATGTTATCAATTATGATTGGGTTTGGTTTCATAATTTGTTCTTATGTTCATCGAGATATAAGAATAGGGCGGCATGGTAGTGAAGCTAATGATTAAGGTGGGGGCATTTAAAAATTCCATAATTGTTTACTTGTTAAGATTTTAAGGAGGCACCTGGCACTTCTACATTTGATACATCAGCACCCTCAGCGCGCAATTCCTCCACCAATTCAGATGGCCAAAATAACTTTGCGCCGCCATGGCCGGCATTGATAGTCATTAACCAGCCTGTTTCTTTTCCAATTACCTCAGCACCGTGCATTTCATTGGATGGAACAGAAATTATGTCAAACGGCTTCAATATTGTTTCCTGTTCGGCTTTAGTGCCCATGGTGACACGCCATAAACCCCTCATAACAACAAAAGCTTCTGGTGTGGGGTGGCCGTGGGTTGCAAGTCCTTTGCCTGGCTCCACTTTTAGATAAGTAATGTTGAATGCTTCTACCTTATCAAGGGGTGTGACCTCACCGTTTTGCTCCGCTGGTCGGCCCAAAACAGCATAGCGCTTACGTTCGAACCGTTCCAACATCATATCTATTGGTCGGTAGGGTGATTCTCGTTCTTTGATATCTTCAAATCTACACACATAATTTTCAATATCGGAAACGTTTGGTGTTTTATCCATGATCCATTTCCTTGCTTAATTTTTGGGTTAGGGACTTTCAAATGATGAAGGTTAGGTTAGGTATAGGAATATGTCGATTAAGAAGAACCATGCGTTTTAATACAATTTTCCAGTTAGTATCATGAAGTCTGAGACGGTGCTCGGCCCGAGCCGCAAAAATTCGAGCATCCCCTAATTCAAATTGACGATCATCCCCTCCACGGATCTCATAGACCATCTGTACTGAATGCAGAACAACGTCGTGATCATCATTGCCTGCCACTACTTCAACATTTGAGACGACATGGAGAGTGCGGGAAAAGGGTGCTTGAGAGGGTGGCGAAAGCGCTAGTCTGCGAACCCGCTCCCTGCGACGCAAGTCGTCGTCGTAGATTAACGAAAGGTGATCATTTGGCTTTGAATTCTCGTTAATAGGAAGCCAATAGATGCCATCTTTCGTAAATAATTCTAGCCAATCACAAAAATTTCTCTGATCAATGAGACGAGCTTCCATATAGAGAAAATCTTCAGCTTTTTCACGCTTGATCATAAAAGGGGTCTCATGAGCCGTTTGTCATAAAATGTTTCCAAGCACGGTGGAATGCTCGTTGGGGTGTCTCGTCAGTTGGATCTCCAGTCCTTACCCCCTGGTTATCTAATTTTTCGCGTTGAAGGCCACGGCTTAATATAAGCCATTCTACCTCTTCCGCTTGAAGACCTGTCTGATTTATCGAAAAAATTTCAACGTCGTCGGGAGAACCAAAAGCAGCGGGCCCAAAGAAACGCTGATACCCAGACATACGAAACTCATTATAGTTTTCTGGTACCTGTTCTAAGTCATAAAAATGAATAGAGACCTCCGTTTTATCAACTGATATTGGCCGAATTACGCGGAGTTGCCCGTGGGCAACAGCCAAATTAGGAAATATCATAAGGTTCATAGAATTGAGCATTTGATGAGCTAATTTCTCGCCGCGTAATTTTTCCAATTCTTTTACATATTCGGCGTGGGGGCCATTTTTCATCGCAAGGATTGCACCTTCTGTCATTGGGCTTTCCCAGATACCATGTCCATTTTTAAAACCCATCGACCGTCCAGTCGTTCTATGTTCTATAATTTCTTTAAAATCACCTTGCGTATAAGCACCAAGTTGACCGCTTTTATTTCCAAATTAATCGATTAGTTTAAAAAAGCTCTCGTGAACAGTGTCACCGTGGTATCCGTCAACGGCATTTTCGGATTGAAATTTCCAGTTTCCTAGATATTCCGTGCGGTGTGCACCATATTTGCAATTAATTTTCCCAATTGGTGACCGGTCCAGATGAATATCCAAAAATGACTTTGCTTCGCCCAAATAATTAAGAAAGCTATCTGCATTAGGGTCCATGCAAACGAAAATTAAACCTCGATAATTACAAACCTGTGGGACGGCCATCAGCCCAAGCCCAGACTTATCTATATCGTCCGGATAACCACCTTTGTGTTTCGATATACCTAACAAGTCACCGTTAAGGTCATACACCCAGCCATGGTAAATGCATTGAAAAGATTTAGCATTTCCCTTGGCATCACGACAAAGGACGGAGCCTCGATGGCGACAGCGGTTAAGCATGACATAGATTTGATTGTCATGCCCACGGGTTACGATAACGGGCCTGCGGCCTATATAACTTGTCTTAAAATCACCGATCTCAGGAATTTCACTGTCATGCCCAACGAAAATCCAAGTTTGCCCAAAAATGCGGTCCATTTCCAATTGAAATAGTAATTGATTGGTATAAACCTGTCCGTTGACACGAAAATCATTCTTAGTTTCTTTGATACATTCATTCGGTTCGAGGTTTAGCCCGAGCTGCTCTATTAGCGTGGTCATAATTAATAAAAGTGCTGTTTGATGTTTTTGCCAATAAATTCAGTACTGATACTAGTAATCATTTTTAATTGAGGAAACCCGGTATCAGAGTGCACGGTAATATAAAGGTTAATATTCAATAATTTTTAATATTAAATCCTGAGTAATAGCCAGTTTATCTCATACGCGATATAATTTTTTCGCTTTCTATGTTGACGCTTGATGGCTTTCGCCAATACACACGAAACATTTAGTTGTTCGGAGGTATTCTCTTATGAGTAAAAGAACCATGCGGCTTAACTTTCATGGTAATTACGCTGGAAGCCACCGACAGGCATGGGTAAACAGTTCAAGTGCGCAGGGTGAGTTTGAATTAGATTATTATGTGAAGTTTGCCAAATTAGCTGAGCGGGGTTTATTTGACGGGATCTTCTACGCTGCAGACCTTGCCGCACAAGGCCCAAACCGTTCTACTTATGCAGGCTTGGACCCGGTAGTTCTCGCTGCCGCCCTGGCGGCCAATACAGAACAAATTGGACTTGCCACAACAATCTCTACAACTTTCAACGAACCATTCAACGTAGCTAAAACCATGGCTACGCTGGATCATATTAGTGGTGGTCGTGCCGCTTGGAATATAGTCACATCCTATGATCCGATGGCTGCACCAAATTTTGGCATGTCCAAGCTACCACCAAAGAATAAACGTTATGAACGTGCAGAAGAATTTGTAGAGGTCGTTCTAAAGCTTTGGGATAGTTGGGGAGAAAATGCATTAGCTAGCTATGGTGTTGCTGAATCAAGTAATCTTCCTTACAGCGAAATCACGCCAATAAATCATGATGGGCGTTATTTTAAAGTCCGGGGGCCAGGCCAGACACCGCGCTCTGCTCAAGGCCGCCCAATTCTTTTCCAAGCGGGCGCCTCAAAAGAGGGTAAGGTATTCGCCTCTCGTTTCGCTGATGGTGTTTTTTGTGTAGCGTTGGAGCTAGAGGTCGCAAAGAGTTTCTATAGCGAAATGAAACGTCTTGTTAGACATGCAAATCGTGACCCCGATAGGGTTCATATATTACCAGGAATTTATCTTTATTTAGGTAGTACAGAAGATGAGGCGAAGCGTGCGCTGGAAGCCCAGAGTGACACTGGAGCCGCTTTGGATAATCTTTCTGTGAAACTTGGTACTACGGTAGACAAACTAAAAATAGATGAAACTGTTCCCAAAGAAATTCTGGATAGTGCGCTGATCAACCCTCAGTCGGACGGCCACACAAAATCCCTGGTTGCCCTTCTTAAGCGTGAGCGGCTAACGGTGAGAGAATTTCTAAAATTGCAGCCTATCCGTGGACCACACCGTGTCCTCGTCGGTGTACCGGAGATGGTAGTGGACTGGCTAGAATCGTGGTTTTTAGAAAGGGCTGCGGATGGTTTTAATATCGGCAACCTCACTCACGACAGCTTAACGATTTTTGTGGACGAGGTGGTCCCTAGATTACAGGCTCGTAATTTATTCCGACATGAATATGAAGGAAAGACACTGCGAGAAAACTTTTGCGGCGATGCTTGATAACTCGTCGATTATACCATAATTGAATTGAAACCTTTGGAGTAATGTCAATGGCACATAAACGTACCAACCCAAGTTCTGTCACCACGCCCCAAAATTATTACCAGTCAGTTGAAGTGGAAAAGGGTTCAAAATTTCTTTTTATAGCCGGGCAAACAGGGGTTGCCGTGGATGGAACTGTTCCAAATGGAATAGAGGGTCAAGCAAAACAGGCCTTTAGGAATTTGATTAATATTTTATCAGAGTCGGGTTACGGGTTGGAAGATGTAGTTTTCATGAAGACTTTTATGACCCGTAGAGAAGATCGTGATAGCTATCAAAAAGTCCGTGCGAGTATTTGGGGTGACAATAAACCTGCTTCGACATTTCTTATCGTTTCTGGCCTTGCTAGCCCGGATTACCTTGTCGAAGTTGAATGTGTGGCTGCGAAAAAATTTTAGAATGCAATTGACACCCTCTGAAGTCCCGCAGACACCAAGTGGTGATGAGATATACCTTGACCATGTAGGCTGGTTCGTCCGGGATATGGAGGGCGTTGCATCCGCGATGGAGCGGCTGGGATTTCTTCTGACCCCTTTTGTTGCTCAACACAATGCAGACCCAGTTGGAGGGACACCAGTGCCTGCTGGTACCGGCAATCGTTGTGCAATGTTAAGGCGTGGTTATCTAGAATTTCTTTCCGTGATACCAGGAGTGAATACAACTCTTTCACGACAACTTAATGTGGCCCTAGATCGCTACCAGGGTTTGCATTTATTAGCATTCACTATCAATAACAGTGAGAGCGCGTACCAACGCCTAAATTCAGAAAATTTTTTGCCTTTGGATCCCGTAAATCTCCGCCGCCCCCTCACCCTTAACGATGGTAGCGAGGCTGAAGTCGCTTTTACAGTTATTAGGGTACCACCAGAAAAAATGCCGGAAGGCCGTATTCAGATGTTGCGGCAAGAAACACCGGAACTTGTTTGGCAAGACCATTTAATTGCAAGCAATAATGGTATTGTGGCATTGGGGGGTGTGATCCTCTGTGTTGATGGGGTTGAAGAGGTGTCCGACCGTTTCAGTAGGTTTACGGGCAGAGATTGTACGGGTGGAATAAATTACCGTTTATTGGATCTTGATAGGGGGCGTATAGGTTTTGTAAATAGGTCTAACGTTCAAGACTTCCTTCCGAATGTGGCGGTGCCAACCACTCCGTTTATGGCCGCGGTCACCTTAGAATCTGAAGACTTAGATCAAACACGTTCATTCCTTGATGGAGCTGGCATTTCTGTATTTTCGCTAAGTGATAATGCGATTTTAATTGGAGCGGATGACGCTTGCGGTGTCTCTATAATTATCTTCAATCATAATGATACGTGGCCCCGCAAGGTTTAACTTTCGTCAGGTGTGTAATTGGTGATATTCATATCTGTATCAAATTCTAATAAACCGTCTTGAACCCATTTCGAGGGTACAACTTGTACCCCACGTTTGAGTTTGGGAAAAATTGCAGCATCTTCCTTCGTTTGTGCAGGCCATACGTTATCCGCAACAGCAGCTTGTCGCACGATGATGTCATCTGCTGTGACATTCCAGACAACCATATCCTCTGCAAGAGTTAACGGCCCTTCATAGGTTGTCCTTATTTCTTCCAAAACCTCATACTTAGTGTCGAGGTCGTTGAAAAAATGATAAGCGACTGCTAAACGCGGCTTTACAATGCTAAAAATCTTACCAGCCTGGGCTGGTGAGGTATGATATTTTGTTGCAACCATCTCTGCGACTTTTGGTTCAAACCCCCGTCGACGTATTAAAGTATTCGCCGTCATAAAGGACTCGTGAATGACTAAGTCAGCATCTCGTGCGTATTCCAGAAACCATTTATTGGGATTGGTATCTGACGAATATACAATCGTAAGGTTGTTCCATTCCAATCGAAAACTTACTGCACCATCAGAAATATGGATTGCGGGAAATGCGGTTATCTTGACCCCATTTTCTTCGTAAACAATTCCTGGATTAGAAAAATCGAATTCATGTGCAATAATTTTCCCGCCGGTTTCGGGAACACTTCCAGTTCTAGTCCTATAATCCCAGGCGAGGGTTTTCTTAAGGTTTTTGACAAAAGATGAAGTTCCATATTCTGGAGTGTCACCCGATGGACCCCAAATTTCTAGTGGCTTGGTGCGAGCTCCGAGCCAACCGCAGATCCATAATTCCCCAATATCTCCGACGTGATCTATATGTAGGTGACCGAGAAAAACCTTTGTTAGATGATTGAAAGGGATTTCAAGAGAAGCCAGGTTGGCGGCGGCATGTGAGCCCATATCAAAAATGAAATTTTCTCCGTTGCCTAATTGTATAAGAAAGGAGGCTGAGGCCTGGCTTCGCCTTACTAGTGGCATTCCCGTTCCAAGGGCTATGACCCGCAACTCATCGGGTGCTAAATCTTCTGTACCGGGAAAATAGTGGTCTCGATAATCGCGTGGTGTTCCCGGCGAACTTTTGTTAATTGTCATGCCGAATGCCTCTCCTAACTCTTTAGGTAGAGTAACACGAGCGGCTTAGGCAGTCTTGTGGGAATGTTATAGGAAAGCTATGGATAAGGAGATTTGGATTTTCGGTTATGGGTCTCTAATTTGGCGTCCAAATTTTGATTTTTTGGAGAAACGACCGGCAGTTATTAATGGTTGGGTCCGTCGTTTCTGGCAGGGATCAACAGATCACCGCGGGGTTCCAGGGCAGGCAGGGCGTGTTGTTACGCTGGATGAAGAACCAAACGGTGATTGCTGGGGGGTCGCTTATAGAATTTCGTCTGCGAATCGCGAAAAAGTTCTCAGCTCTTTAGATATCCGTGAAAAAGGGGGCTACACCCTAAAGAACGTCAAAATTTATTTTTCTAATTCGATAAAGGACTGGGTGAGGGGTGTTGTATATATTGGAAAACCAAACAATCCAGATTATCTCGGTCCTGAAACATCTATTCGAATCGCAAAACAGGTAATAAGATCAAACGGTCCCAGTGGTCCGAATGACGAATATGTTTATCGCCTTGCCGATGCGTTGCGTGCTATGGGTGTTGATGATCAGCATGTATTTGAAGTAGAAAAATTTGTCCGAAATCTCTCAAAGTCATAAAAAATAATCTTTTATACATTAGATTAGTCTCCAAATTTATATTTGTATCTTCATATTTACTAAAAATTTTTTTCCATTTATGTTATGGTTTTTAGAATTTTATTTATTTCGCGATATTTTAGGGTGGGGGCTTTAAAATGGGTGAATTATTCGGGGCTGGTGCTCTTTCATCGAATTTTGTTTCTAGTTCCACAAATTTGTTCACCGAATTCTGTGAAACAATTTCCCAGTTGATACCTGGATATCCGTCAAACAAGATTGCGCCCCAAATTCCTAAATATTTACCCCCGCTGTTATCTATGCCAAATCTTTTATCCGTTGAACAACGATTACTTAGTAGTGAGAATTATGAGAAATTTGAGCTATTTTTATGCCCCAATGATGAGTTTTCGGTGTTGGCTATAATCTGGCCAGCAGGAATTTACTCACCAATCCATGACCACCAAACGTGGTGTGCCTTTGGAGTTCTGGAAGGCGTAATTCAGGAAAACCACTACCAAGCGGTTGACAATGAAGAAGATCGCTGCACGGCAGAATTGATTAACAGTATTCGGCACCCTGAGGGTTCGGTTGCATTTATGAGCTCGAAGAAAAATATACATTGCATGCATAACCCGGGGGCAAGTCCGGCTATTTCTATTCATGTATATGGAGGAAATTCCACAAAGCTTGGGGCGAATGTAGATAAAATCTATAATACATAGGCTTGACGTAGCTTCTTTGATAAGGATTATCAAATTTTTACGACCGGGCAATTGCAATCCTTAATTTTTATAGGAGAGACTGATGCGCGCAGTATGCTTGCATGAACAAGGTGGAATTGGGAATCTCATTTTGGATGAAAACTTTGCTGATCCAAAGGCAGGGAATGGCCAAGTTATCATCCGGGTAAAGGCAACGTCTTTGAACTATCATGATGTTTTTACGTGCCGGGGTATGCCAGGTATTAAAATACCAATGCCAATGATCATCGGTCTCGATGTTGCAGGAGAAATTGCAGAGTTGGGACAAGGGGTCGAAGGCTGGCAAGTCGGAGACCGCGTGTTGGTTAATCCACTTGATCCAACCGACCCTGGTAAAGGACTTATGGGTGAAATGCTACCTGGTGGAACTGCGGAGTATTGCCTGGTAGATTCTACACGTCTCATTTCCATTCCCGATGGTTGTTCTTTTGAACAAGCGGCTGCCCTGCCGGTCGCATATGGTACTGCTCATCGAATGATGATCGCTAATGGAGGACTTGAAGGTGGAGAAAGGGTGCTGATTCTTGGTGCAAGCGGTGGGGTAGGGTCTTGCTGTGTTTTATTGGCGAAAGCCATGGGTTGCGAGGTTGTAGCCTGCGGGAGCACAGAGGAAAAGTTAAATGCGTTGACTGATTGGGGGGCTGACCACGTCATTAACTATAAGGAAGAAGATTTTGTTAAAAAGATTTGGTCAGAGTTTGGAAAGCCGCATCGTCGGAGGTTTGATGGTGGCGTAGATGTTGTAATAAATTTTACAGGTGGAGACACTTGGGTGCCTTCTTTCAAGGTCGCTCGACGTGGCGGAAAAATTTTGACCTGTGGTGCTACAGCGGGTTTTGATCCAAAAACTGACTTGAGGTACGTTTGGACATTCGAGCTAAAAATCTTGGGCTCGAATAGTTGGTTGCCTGAAGACCTCGAGACCCTCATGAAAATGATATCGGATGGTAAGTTAAGCCCGATAATTGACACAGTCTTGCCTCTGGAGAAGACAGCGGAGGGTGTAAAGTTGTTAGAGGATCGTGAAGTGATAGGCAAAATTATTATTACCCCCTGAGAGTAGATGATGCGCACAGATACAGGCAATCTTGGGGATGTATTTGTTGCCCACAGTAATAGTGATGAAATTGCTGTAATTGATCTGCGGTTACCAAAACAACCCAAAGAAATCTCATATCGTGAGTTAAATAATTCAGTTGATTCCCTTGCTCGTGGGTTGATGAAGGCTGGGCTTAAAACCGGTGACAGGGTGGGGATTTTATCATTAAATCGTATTGAGTATCTTGAGGTTCTATTCGGCGCAATGAGGGCTGGTTGTGTACCAGTGATGATCAACACGAAGCTACCTGCTGATCAGGTTAGATACATAGCTACAGATTCTGAGGTCCAGATAGTATTTTGTGAAGTTGGACTAAAGGACCTATGTGCCCGGCAGACCCGGTGTATAGTTTTCGATGAAAACGGAGAAAATGGTTATTTAGATTTTAAAGATGCTGGACCATATGAATCTTTTGTTCCGTGTAGGCAGGATATTGCTGAACAACCTTATACATCAGGGTCTACAGGGCGTCCTAAGGGTGTATTGCTTCATCATTCAGGTCAACGCTGGATGATAGACCAGTTGATCAAAAGCCGCGAAATTACTTCAGATGACTGCGGCGTTGTTGCGGCCCCCCTCTATCACAAAAATGCTTTGCTAGCCATTAAGTCTGCTTTAGGAGCGGGCGGGCGGGTGGTACTCTTAGCAAAGTTTGACGTTGAAGATTATATTCGCTGCATAGGAGAATATGGTTTAACGATGTTAACGGGAGTGCCGACAATGTACGCATTGTTATTACAGCAGGGAGAGCTATTAAAAAATACCGATGTTAGTTCAGTTCGAGCTTTGAGTCTTGGATCAGCCCCGGCTTCTGAAGTTCTTCTAGATAATCTTCAAGACCGTTTTCCTAAGGCATGTATAAATCTTAACTATGGAATTACTGAAGGCGGCCCAGTTTTGCTTTCCTGGAAGCACGCCGAAGGACTTGAGAAACCGCGTACGAGCGTTGGCTACCCTCTACCTAATTGTAAAATCAGATTGGTCGGAGGGCCAAGTGAAAATGAAGGTGTTCTACACACCAAAAACCCTGGTGTTATGATTGGATACCATAATTTGCCTGACGAAACTGCGAAGGTACTTAAAAAAGGGTGGTTAAATACTGGCGACATATTACGACGAGACACTGACGGTTGGTTTTATTTCGTCGGACGCGCAGACGATATGTTTGTAACAGGAGGTGAAAATATATACCCGGGTGATGTTGAAACGGTATTAGAACGGCATGACCAGGTAATGCAAGCTGTAGTTGTACCGGCTCCAAACTCTCTAAAGGCACATGTTCCCCATGCTTTCGTAGTCCTGAGGCCAGAAAGCAAATTAACAGAGGAAGAGTTGAAACAATATGCGCTGCAAAATGCTCCTGCCTATGCGCACCCTCGTCGCGTCTTTTTTGTTAAAGAATTACCGCTTGCGGGGACTAATAAAATTGATCTCAAAAATTTGAAAGAACGTGCTGCAAAAGCGGCGAAAGAAGATGGCACCAGCTAAATTCTTTTTATTTATTCCAACTTTTATCGGAATATTTTTTGCACTTATGTTTGTTAAACCTGCCCTGGCAGATGATCATGTGTCGATTGGTCCGGTTCTAGCGACAATTAATAAATTTAGGGCGGCAAACGGATTGTCCACATTAATCTTTCATAAAGATCTTAGTATTGCTGCGGATTTACATGCAAGGGACATAGCGACACGAAGGGTCTTAAGTCATTTTAGCGTAAAGGGGTGGCCTGTTGGGCAACGCGTTGACAATGCTGGCTATAAGTGGCGCCTGATAGCGGAAAATATTGCTGCTGGTATGGCTGATGGGGTCGAAGCAGTAGCAACATGGATCAAAAATCGTAACCATCGACGCAATATGCTGATCGATGGTGCTGTCCATTTCGGCATTGGTTATGCACGTTCCCTGTCCAAAAAGAATGGTGGCTTTAAACACTATTGGGTTTTAGTGATAGGAGCCCCCAAATAATATATGTAAACTAATTCTAATCTTTCCATAAATGTTTGGTTTAGAGTGGGCTTTTGAATTTAAAATCATTAATCAAATGGGCAAGGGAGGGAGTTTAATATGCTTCGCAGTACAGAGAGAATTCTAGTAACTCATGTTGGGAGTTTGCCGCGCCCGCAAAAACTTATGGAAGTTATGGCGGCGGAAGATCAAGGTAGGGTGATAGAAAAAGATAAAAAAGATGAGGTTCTTCGCGAAGCTGTTAGCGGAATTGTTGCTAAACAAGTAGAGCTCGGAATCGACTGCGTTGATGATGGCGAATTTTCTAAAAGAGGTTTTGCGGTTTATGCTCATGAACGGTTAGGTGGTTTAACGCCCACTGGAGTAAAACGTCCATCGCCATGGGCAAATTCACGGGAATCAGATGATTTTCCAGAGTTTTATGGGCCAATTACCAAAGAAAGTGAGGGGCCTCCAACTCCGAGCAATATGCAGATGGCTTGTACTGAACCGCTAATCTATAGTGGAACTGACCTTCTAAAACGTGATCTTGATAATCTCGCGAAAGCAGTGTCAGCTAATAAAGTTGACGAAGCGTTTGTGCCGGCCATTTCGCCCTGTGACATTGCTGGGAATGTTATTAATGAACATTATCAAAACGATGAAGAGTTTCTCATCGCGATTGCTGATGCAATGAATGTTGAGTATGCGGCAATTGTTGATGCTGGGTTTTTGCTGCAAATCGACGACCCACGTCTAATTAACTATTACGTTAAAAACCCTGATAAGTCTGTAGAAGAGTGCCGTTCTTGGGCTGAAAAACAGGTTGAAGGTATCAATTATGCCCTCAAAGGTATACCCGCAGACCGAGTGCGCTATCACACTTGTTATGGAATCAATATGGGACCTCGAGTGCATGACATGGAGATGAAAGACTTTATAGATATCATCTTAAAAGTAGATGCTGATGCAGTATCATTTGAAGCGGCCAACCCTCGTCATGAACATGAGTGGAAACTTTGGGAAGATATCGATCTTGCTGAAGGAAAAACTATTATTCCGGGTGTTATAACTCACTCATCTTTACTTGTTGAACACCCTGAATTGGTTGCAGAAAGATTAAGGCGATATGCATCGGTTGTTGGCAAAGAAAACGTTATGGCCGGCGGGGATTGCGGATTTGGAACGCAGGCAATGGCAGAACCGGAGGTTCACCCGACAATAGTTTGGGCAAAATTTGCGGCGATGGTTCAAGGGGCGCAGATTGCCTCCGGAGCACTTTGGTCTTAAAATATTTATATAGATATTTTGGCCTAATTTTTCAAAACTTCAATATAACCGGGTAGTGTAAAGCTAGCTGTATGCAGTGAAGGTGAATAATATTTTAGTTTGATGCCAAGTTCTTTAAATCGGCGATCGATTTCCAAAATAGATGTCGCGCGTGGCAGAAGGCTGTGACTTCCCCATCCAAATGTCATAAAACCTGCACCGTAAGTAGGCACTTGAGTTATGAAGAGAGATGGGTCCACAAAGAATTTCTTCAGTCGCTGAAAAGTCTCCCTGGCTTCTAGGTCTTGCATGTAGGTAACACCGCTTTGTGTGACTAAAATTCCGGCAGAGGTTAAACACTGGGCACAATCACTGTAAAATTCTTCTGTAAATAAGACCTCCCCGGGGCCTAATGGGTCAGTAGAGTCTACGATGATTATATCAAATTGTTCCCTGGCTTCCTTTACAAATTTCACACCATCCATAAATTGAATATCTGCGCGTTTATTGTTAAATGCCCCATCACTAAGGCTTGGCAAATACTTACTACAAATTTCCACTACCGACTGATCTAGCTCTACCATTGTTGGCTGGGTATGTGGGTGTTTTAAGACTTCGCGTAGAATACCCCCGTCTCCTCCGCCAATTATTAAAACCTTTTTTGGATTGCCGTGCGAAATTAAGGGTACATGGACCATCATTTCATGATAGCAAAATTCATCATTTTCGGTGGTTTGGATTACACCATCTAGCGTGAGTACACGCCCAAATCGAGGGTTATAAAAAATTAATACTTCTTGAAATGAGCTCCGTCCTTCAAAGAGGACTTCCTCAACCAAAAGTGATTGACGGAAATCATTGTACAACGTTTCAGAGAACCATTGTCCCATTACTTAACAATACCACGCAGTTGAATGTTGGTTTCCAATTTTTCAGGTTTGAAAAATTTTTGAAAAACTGGCAGTGCAAGTTCCGGTATACAATCACCGCACATGAATATGTCGAAGGCTGCAAATCGCCGTTCAGGCCACGTGTGAACACTAATGTGTGATTCAGCAAGAACCGCGACCCCCGAAATACCAAGACCCTCTCCAAATTGATGTAAGTGAATGTGAAGCAGGCTAGCACCACACACTTTGATTGCCTCCCGCAATGTTTTTTCAATAAACAGTTTGTCAGTCAGACTTTTTGCACCCCATAGGTCTACTAAAATATGAGTGCCCGCAAAAACCTTTCCATCGCGTTCAACAAAATAATCTTTGGAAGGATTTATGATCTTGGGTCTTTTCATTAAAGCTGTAACTTTTTCAGGTGTTGCCAACTTTTCCGAATATGCCGAACTGTGGTCCATCTTTATGTTCCTTTGATGGGTAGAAAAAATTTCGGCGTATTTTTTTATCTATTCTTTTGCTGAATGCAAGGGTGAATTTCAAGAAGATTATGCATATCCTTACGGTCAATGTGATATTCAAAAATACTCTGGTTGCATTTGTGCAACCGCTGCTGCGCCGCCTGTTGCAGCTAAGGCTGAAGAGGTGGCTTCAGGTAGTATATTTTCAGCGTAAAATAATGCAGTTATTAGTTTCGAGCGGTAAAAATCATTCTTGGTAGTATTTTCCATAATTTTACTTTCGGCAATAAGCGCTGACCGAGCCATATAGTATCCGCCGATTACTGTGCCAGCGAGTTTTAAAAAAGGTGTGGCTGCAGCCTCTGCGGTATTTGGATCGCTCTTGAGTAAATCTATGATAGAATGTGTTGTACGAGCTAGAGTTGCTCCGGCCTCGGCAAACCGTCCTCGTATTGCGGCAATCGTCCTGTCATTAGATGTTGATAGGGCTCCGTCAAATTGTCTCATTTCTTCAATAAATGCATTCATAGCGAAGCCGTCATCATCTCCAATCTTACGTTTTACTAAATCTCGTGCTTGAATTCCATTAGTGCCTTCATAAATTGGGGTAATTCGGGCGTCACGGTAAAGTTGGGGTGCACCAGTTTCCTCAATATATCCTGCACCCCCATGAATTTGAATGTTAGTGGAAGTGACTTCAACTGCCCCATCGGTACACCAGGCTTTGACTATCGGCGTTAAAAGGGCTACCCGGTCGTAATAAAAAGTTTTGATCTTTTGGTCGGGATGATGTCGAGAGAGATCGACTGATAAAGCTGCATCATAACAGAGGGCACGCATTGCTTCGACACGAGCCTTCATAGAGAGAAGCATTCTCTGAACATCAGGGTAGTCAATTATTTTAAGTGGACTGTTGTTTTTGTTTTTACCTTGAAAGCGCGACTTTGCATAGCTACCTGCTTGTTGGTAGGCGCGTTCTGCTATACCTAGCCCTTCATTACCTACGGCTAAGCGAGCAATATTCATCATGGTGAACATGGCGTTAAGACCCCGGTTTGGTTCGCCAACCAGCCAACCTAAAGCACCTTCTTTAGGACCAAACTCCATTACACAGGTTGGGCTTGCGTGAATGCCCAGCTTGGTCTCTATATTAATGCATTGAACGTCGTTACGCTGATCAATACCACCTTTTCCATCGGGTAAAAATTTAGGAACAACAAAGAGGGAAATGCCCCTTGAACCTGTTGGTGAATTTGGCATTCGGGCAAGCACTAAATAGATAATATTTTCAGCAAGGTCGTGATCACCCCAACTGATGAAAATTTTTTGTCCCTTAAGACGGTAAGCATTAGTTTCAGGGGATGCTGAACACAAAATTGATCCGACGTCTGATCCGGCTTGAGGCTCTGTCATGGCCATCGCGCCAGTCCACTCACCGCTGATTAGCTTTGGAAGATAAGTGTTGCACTGTTTAGTGGTGCCGTGTTCGCTTATAAGTTGGGCAGCACTTTCTGTAAGTGTGTTGCATAAGCTAAATGATAAATTCGCTGCGTTCCAACCGTCAAATAATGCTGTATTTATTACTTGCGGTAAGCCCTGCCCTCCATAAGTTGGGTCCGCGGAACAACTACTCCAACCTGCGTCACAATATGCTTGATATACCTCTGGAAACCCGGGTGTTGTTTGAACGTTACCGTTTTTTAAAATTGCCCCCTGGAGATCACCACAACGATTAAGTGGGGCCAACCTCTCAGATGCAAACTTTCCTGCTGTATCCAAAATTGCAGATAAATCACTCTCTGTTATTGCGGTTAGACTTGGTAATTTGTTAAGAGCCTCTATTCCAATAAGCTCTTTAAGCACAAACAGAATATCTTGAAAGGGTAGCCGGTAATCCGACATAATATCTATAGGACTTTTCCGGGGTTCATAATATTTTTGGGATCTATTGCAGATTTTATGCTTCGCATAACGTCGAGTGCAATCGGGGATTTGTAATGAACTAATTCTTCTCTCTTTAATCGTCCGATGCCATGTTCTGCACTAATACTACCTTTTAAATCAGTTGCAATATCATGGACAATTCGATTGAGATTTTCTTTATGTCTCAGGAAAGATTCACCGGTAATATTGCCAGGTTGGTTTAGGTTATAATGGGCATTTCCATCTCCTATATGTCCGAAGGCACAAATTTGGACGCCTTCTACCGCCCTAGTCACTTCCTCATTTGCCAGTCGTAAAAATTGGGGCATACTTGATATCGGTACTGAAATATCGTGTTTAATGCCAGCCCCATCGATGGCCTGTGCTTCTGGAATAGTCTCTCTTAATTTCCAAAAATCTTTAGCTTGCTGGCGGCTTTCAGCAATTGTCGCGTCAAGAATTTCACCTCGTTCCATTGCGTCACTTAGGATTTGCTCCAGGGTATCACGAAGCCCATTATCATCATGACCAGAGGTCAGTTCTATTAGTAGGTATTCAGGATATGGCTGCGATAGGGGATCACGGGCGCCGGGTATATGCCTGAACACCAGGTCCAAACCCTTACGCGCCATCCATTCGAAAGCAGTTACACGATCATCGCTGGCGGCACGAGCACGGGCCAGTATTTCGATAGCTGCTGTGACATCACGGACAGCGGCGAACCCAGTTTGCATATCCTGTGGTTTCGGAAACAGTTTAAGAACTGTGGCCGTAATGACACCGAGTGTGCCCTCTGATCCTATGAAGAGTTGTTTTAGGTCGTAGCCAGTATTGTCTTTGCGTAAAGCAGACAATCCATCCCATATTTTTCCGTCTGGTAGGACAACCTCAATACCAACCACCAACTCACGAGCGTTTCCATAACGCAAAACGCCGGTGCCACCTGCATTAGTGGCGAGGTTACCGCCTATTCTCGCTGTACCTTCGGCCCCAAGACTCAGTGGGAAAAGCCTGTCATGTTTATCGGCTGTTTCTTGTATATCTGCTAAAATGACACCAGCTTCAGCGGTTAATGTATAATTCAATGGATCTACTGATCGAACTTTGTTCATACGAGTTAAGCTAAGTAATAACTGGTCACCTTGTTCACTTGGGGTAGCTCCTCCACAAAGTCCAGTGTTTCCTCCTTGAGGCACAATTGGTATGCCATTTTCGGCACATAAAGTTACAACCAAAGAAACTTCCTGAGTTGACGCTGGACGTACAACCATGGGAGTGGAGCCATTATAAGCTTTACGTTGGTCAATGACATACGGAGCTATATCTTTTGGTTCTCGAATGAGACCGTTTTCTCCAACTATTTCTATTAAAGTTTGTTGAAGGACAGGAGATAAAAGGTTTGTGATAGAATCCACATTTCTTCCTTTGATTTAAATTTTACTAACAGCTTTAGCTGATCGTTTAATCGCGGGCAAGTTGGAGTTAATGACAAGCGCGTTGTAGACGGTCATTAATTGCCACCCCCAAACCAACTTTAGGTACCTCCATAACCGCTATTCCTTTATATTCTGGTTTATCAAGTAGCCTCATCATATCAAATAAATTAGCAGCTGCTTCATTTACATCTCCCGCCCTACTTAGGTTGGCAACGGCGACCGCTGGACCTAAAGTCCTTCCGCCAAATGCGAGTAAAGCTTCGCCGTCGTGGATCTCCTCAGCGTTCATTCTCAGTGGTATCGTTGTCGCATAGTGACGTGAAAGCATACCTGGAGCCTTTGGATGATAGTCCACCCCCTTTACTATCTGGATGTTTTTGAGTTGCCTTTCAAGGCGTTCTAAGGGAATACCCCCCGTTCTTAGAACACATGGGTCGTTGGTTGAAAGGTCAATAATGGTGGACTCTATTCCAATCTGGCAGGCACCACCATCGAGTATTAGGTCTATAGAGTTTCCGAGTGACTCTAGAACATGCTCCGCTTTTGTGGGGCTTACAAATCCAGATTTATTAGCACTCGGTGCAGCGATTGGTAATTCCACAGTCCGCAAAAAATTAAGAGCAATTTCACTTTTTGGGATACGTATAGCCAAGGTTTCTAGTCCTGACCCGGCAAGAAGAGAAACGGGACAATCCTTGCGGCGCGGTAGGACTAGTGTTAACGCTCCTGGCCAAAAAATTTCAGCAAGAGATCTCGCTACCTCGCTAAAAATTACTAGCTTTTCCGCTTCTGCTAAAGAACAGACGTGAATGATTAACGGGTTGAAAGAAGGTCGTCCTTTAATTCTGAAAATAGCTGCAACGGCGTCAGAATTTGTTGCATCCCCGGCAAGTCCGTAAACTGTCTCTGTAGGAAATGCGACGAGTTTACCGGATCGTATTAAATCCACCGCCTCATTTATTTTTTGAATTGATATTAGATTTGCCATCTAAAAATTTTGACCTAACTCTCCGTTTTATTTCCGTATGCAATAAACTCAGGGTTTTTGAATTTATCTTTTCCGTAAGTCAATTCCTGATTATGTATTGTTTTCACGCTTCCTCCGGCTGCAGCTAGGATAGCATGACCGGCGGCTGTGTCCCATTCGTTAGTTGGGCCGTAACGCGGGTATATATCTGCTTCCCCGCTGGCGATTAGACAAAATTTGATTGAACTTCCACTCACTAAGATTTTAGAGAAGGTATAATCTTTTAAAAGTTTACTCATTTCCTTCGGATCGCCATGAGATCGACTTGCAGTAACAATAATTTCGGATTTAGGTAGTTTTCGGGCATTAATTAGCTGTGGTTCTGAGTTTTGGGTCCGCTTTATAGCGGTTCCGGTGCCATCGGCTGAGAAGCATTGATCTAGCGCAGGTGCGAAGACAACACCCATTGTTGGCTTAGTATTTTCAATGAGACCAATGTTAACCGTATATTCATTTCGATTTGCGATAAATTCTTTCGTCCCATCTAGTGGGTCAACAAGCCAAAAAGGTTTATCACCGACGTCTATAAAATTTCCTTTCGATATTTCTTCTTCTGCAATCACAGGGATATTTGGCGTAAGCCTTCTTAGTCCTGCTAAAATTATTTTTTCAGCGGCTTCATCTGCTTCTGTGACAGGCGAATTATCAGATTTTTTACGAATCTTTAAGTCACGGTGGTAAATCCTTAAAATCTCATTCCCGGCGAAATTTGCGAGATCAGTAATTTCGGCAAGTAATTTACCGCGTTCGATATTTATCATACCGGTTTGAAAGCTTTCTTACCAACATCTGGCCATGCGCATGGTCCACCAGAGTTTTTGATTGCTTCATCAATCGAATTTTCAGAATTCCAAGATCTGGCAACAAATCGCATGTCTGTTATGCCATCGGAAAGATTAGACGCTAACCAACAGGCAGGAGCTTGCATTACTTCTGGTTGTGTGAGTTTGCTACGGTCGAAAGGCGCATTCTCGGGAATAAAGTCAGTATTTACGGGTCCGCCGGGAACCAAAACATTAGCTGTAACACCGGTGTTTTCTAAGTCTTTAGCCCAAATAGATGTCGCGGCTTCCAAAGCTGCCTTAGATGGCCCATAGGGTGTATAACCCCGATTAGTCATTGTATCCAGGCTGGTAGTGACATTAACGATACGGCCCCATCCCTCTCTTATCATATGAGGTACAACAGATTTTGTTAATAAGAATGGTCCATTCCAATTTACATTCATTAACATGTTAAACCGGTCTATATCAGCATCCCAGAATTTAAGGTTATCATTCCAATAGTCATTTTTGAGAGTGGACATACCGAGCCCAGCGGCATTAATCAAAATATTTGCTGAATTAAACGCATCAATTGTTTCTTGTACACCAGAGAGACAGTCTTCAAACTTAGTAATATCTTTCACAAGCGGGATACAATTTTCCAAACCACTAATAGTCTCTGCTTCTTTGACTACCGCACTGACGTTCTCTTTTCGAATATCGAAAATTGCGACTTTGGCACCTTTTTCGATGAGAGCTAGAGCAATAGATCGCCCCATCCCACCGCCCCCACCTGCTACGATAGCTACCTTGTTTGTAAGGTTAATATTTTTATCTTCCATTGATTTATAATTTCAAACCTCCTCTTAACGCGGGATATCTTTCCCATGTACTGTTGCCGGTTGGCCAACTGATGCTGCATCAGCGAGGTCTGGCCATGCGGCTGGTGATCCCGCGTTTTCTACATTATCTGCATCTGGGACATCTGGATTCCAGTTGCGGGCAAGAAATCTCATAGAATTTATCCCATTGGAATCGTCGGAGGCTAACCAGCATGCGGGTGGCCCCATCACCACTGGTTGAACTAAGTTTTCACGCTCATAAGGTGATTCATGAGGAACCATAGGTGTATCAGCGGCGCCCCCGGGGACTAACACGTTACACGTTACTCCAGTATCTTTAAGGTCATCTGCCCATGCATTACTCGCGGCTTCAAGTGACGCTTTTGATTGGCCATAGGGCATATTACCACCCCTGATCATAGTATTCATGCTGGTAGTGACATTAACGATACGACCCCACTTCTGCTCGACCAAATATGGAGCAGCCGCACGTGCCATCAAAAAAGCACCGCGTACGTTCACGTCCATTAAACGTTGCCATTTATCTGGATCAGCTTCCCAGAAATAAAGTCGATTATTCCAGTAATCAACTCTTAAGGTTGGCATGCCAAGCCCCGCACAGTTTATCAAAACATGAAGTCCGCCCAAATCTTTAATGGTGGTTGAAATGGCATTACCCGCATCAGAAACACTGGTGATATCAGTCTTAATAGGTGTAAAGCTACCGCGTACCAAATCACTCGTTTCTCTCATCCCGTCAACGTTAACATCGACACCGGCAACTTTTGCACCACATTCTGACAGTGCAAGTGTCATTGCTCGGCCCAGGCCACTCCCAGCGCCTGTGACGATAGCGACTTTATTACTTAGGTCTCTTTTTGCCATAATTTTACTCCCAGTTTTGATATTCATATTAGAATAATCGGCACTTGCGGCGGCCACAACCCGTGGCAGAATACCTTATGGTAAAATTATTTGGATATTACTCATAATGTGCGGAAGATTTTCTATAACTACGCCACCAGAAGCGATGCGGGAGATTTTTAATTACGAAAATATTCCCAACCTGCAGCCTCGTTTTAACGTAGCACCTACGCAGCCAATAATAACAATTCGTAGGCTAGAGAATAATAGACGGGCTTTAATCATGAATAGATGGGGTCTTATCCCGTCATGGTCAAAAGATGGTGGATCGGCAGCCCGTATGATTAATGCCCGAGCGGAGACTTTGCTCGAGAAGCCAAGCTTCAGAGAAGCTTTCAGAACACGACGTTGTTTGATTCCCGCTGATAGTTTCTATGAATGGCGGGTAGAAGGACAAAAAAGACAACCTTTCCGTGTTGGGTTGAAAGGTGGAACATTATTTGCCTTTGCCGGCCTGTGGGAGAGCTGGCAAGCAAAGCATAAGGGTAATGGTTATGAAGAGGGGGATATAGTTGAGACAGCCGTTATTGTTACGACTGAAGCAAATGATAAGTTACGCCCAATTCATAATAGGATGCCAGTAATAATGCCAACAGAACTATACAGTTTTTGGCTAGATCCGGCGAATGATGTTTCTTCTTGCCATAATTATCTCAAACCCTATCCGTCGGAACCAATGGCGTTTTACCGTGTTAGCACATTCGTTAATAATGTGAAAAATGATGACCTTCGTTGCATTGAGCCATTAAGCCGTGTGAGGAGAGCCTGAGGCCTAAACGACGGTACATAGTACTATAAATAATTCAGTTTTCCACATAAACGATGATTTTTGGTTAAAATTCGGTTTGCAATGCTTAATTGACTATATATAGTGTTCATGCTGTCAATAAGACACGATATATAGCAATAGAAGGACGGCAGAAAATGCAATGGACACCAGAAAGAGTCGACTTACTTACGCGCTTGTGGGCAGAAGGTCTATCAGCACGCCAAATTGCTGCAAAGCTGGGGGGAGTTACACGGAATGCGGTTATTGGTAAAGCACATCGACTTAATTTACAACGTGGAGCACCGGTTCCAGAGCCGCCGCCGGTAGCCGAACCCAAAATACCTGAGGTCCCGCCAATGGCACTTGGGCCCGATGTTAAATCGTGGATGTGTCGATGGCAGACGGATGAACCTGGACGTCTAGGATTGTATATCTGTGGTAAAACTGCGCAGCCTGGTCGTCCATATTGCGCAGAGCATATTACCGCTTCTTATTTGCAACGAAAACGCACAGCAGCCTAAGTATCAATTAGAACGCGAAAAAAGCGGCGGTGGTGTCCACCGCCGTTTCTTTTTTTCAATAATGTAATATATAACGAAAAAGCCGTTATTCTAATGTTTGCGTAGAGCCCGGTAGTGAAGCTCCAAAGAAAAATTTGGGGGAGAGTAATAATTTGATAGAACTGTTATGGAAACGAGTAATTTTGAATCCTTATCTTGCGGTTACCTTTACCATGTTTTGTTGGGCAACCACTACTGTTCTAGTACGGTATATCCGCGATGATGCACCGCCAATGGCGTTATCCTTTTGGCGATTAGTGTTCGCATTTCTCATTCTGATCCCTATCACCTATCCACGAATTAGGTCCCAAATTGTTATAATTTGTGAGCATTGGAAAATGCTCGCGCTTTTATCAATTTTACTCTGGTTTGGTGGCAATGCTCTTTTGTTTTTATCCTTACAGTTTACCATCGCCATTAACGCCGCTGTAATCAATTCTGTTGAACCGGTCATAATTGTTATCCTTGCTTGGGTATTGTTTCGAGATGAGTTTACTAAAAGGCAGGCTATTGGGGCAGTTTTGTCTCTTGGTGGTGTTCTTATACTTATTGCAGCAGGTTCATTAGAGCGATTATTAGGTCTGAATTTTAACCTCGGTGATATTATCGTTTTTTGCGCATATATATCTTGGGGGCTCTACGCCGTTCTTTTACGCAAATTACCGAAGCAACTAGACCCGATGGTTGTGGTGACATTGATGCTTGGCTTCGGCATTCCTATTTTATTTTTACCATATTTAATTGAAAGTTTTTATTTCAGGCCTATTCAATTGAACTGGCTGACATTTGGTACAATTACTTATTTGGGATTGTTTTCTGGCGCAATTTCAATGATTGGTTGGGTGTATGGCATAAAAACACTGGGCCCAATTCGAGCCGGCCAGTTCTTACATCTTATCCCAGCTTTTACAATTGTATTGGCAATTCTCGTCTTGGGAGAGTCACTAAAAAATTACCATTTAATTGGTATTATTTTTATTGTTGTGGGTATTTACCTAGCGTCAATCCGGCAAAGATAGACTTGATTTATGCTATATACACCCCGATCGGGTAAGGGGGGTGACCCATCAACGTGGTTAAGTTACAAACGCATAAATTTTGAGATTGGGATTAATAGGGAGCAATACAATAAATGAATAAAAAGGCTCGCTTTCGCCTTGGCGTCGATGTTGGCGGCACACACACAGACCTTGTTTTATTAGATGTAAATAACGGTGAAATAGCCGTCGAAAAGGTGTCTAGTACTCCGCATAATCCGGCTATTGGTGTTCTTGAAGGAGTAAGAAACTTTGTAGCAAAGGGTACACCGCCGGATGAGATTCAATTTTTTTCGCATGGTACAACAATAACTACAAATGCTTTGTTAGAGATGCGCGGCGCAAATGTGGGCTTGTTGATCACAAAAGGATTTCGTGCTGTACAGGAAATCCAAAGCCAGGGTCGCGATGGCAATCCTTTTGATTATTTTTATGATAAGCCCCCACATCTTGCGCCACAAAGTATGACCTATGAAATATCTGGCCGCGTCGATTGGGAAGGGTCAGAACTCCAACCATTAAATGAAAATGAAATACGGTCAGCTACAAAATCACTGATGGAGTCGGGAGCCAACTCCATAGCAATTTGTTATCTATTTTCTTATGCTAATCCCTTACACGAAGAACGAACTCGAGACCTAATCCTTGAAGAATTTCCTGCCGCTCATGTATCACTGTCGTCAGAGGTTTTACCCCGTATCCGCGAGTGGCCGCGGCTTTCCACCACACTACTAAACGCATACCTAGGTCCCGTGTTGGTCGATTATATTGGACACCTAAATAAAGGTCTTGACGAAGGAGGAGTTCTTACCCAACAGCGGTTTTTAATGCAGTCAAACGGAGGAGTGATGCCCTTTTCTGCCGCGGTTCAGGGCGGTAAAACGGTGTACACCTTATTCTCCGGCCCAGCAGCCGGAGCTCAGGCTGGAGCATACCTTTCAGGGGAATATTCCCAGAAAGGTATTGTTACTCTCGATATGGGCGGCACATCGGCGGACATAGCCTTCATTGAGGGCGGCGAACCACTTGAGGTTACGGAAGTGGTTGTTGCTCGTCGTCCACTTGGAGTACCAGCACTCGATTTGACAACTATATCAGCTGGCGGTGGTTCTATTGCCTGGATTGATCGAGGTGGTTTTCTATGTGTCGGGCCACAGAGCGCCGGGGCGGATCCTGGACCTGCCTGCTATGGTAAAGGTGGTGACAATCCTACCGTAACCGATGCTGATATCGTGTTGGGCTATTTAAATCCCAACTATTTTTTAGGTGGTTCTCAAAACCTGGATATCGTTGCCTCTGAAGGCGCATTAGAAGAAAAGGTTGCAAAACCTTTAGGGATGAATGTCCGCGAGGCGGCTGCAGGAATACGCCGAATTGTCGATTTGCGTATGGCCGATGAAGTTAAAGTTTTTGGTGCAAAGCGGGGCGTTGACCCTCAAGACTTTTGTCTTTTACCCTTTGGCGGTGCGGGAGCCGTTCACGCTGCGTCTGTTGCCGAAGAGCTTGGTATTGTCCGTATATTTGTGCCACCGCGGCCAGGCGCTTTCTCAGCGTTGGGCTTACTTTGTACTGACATAGTTCATGATTATGTCAGGTCAGAATTGCGCCCCATGGAGTTGGTGACACCAGAGCATGCAGAAGAAGTTTTTAAAGCATTAGAGGCCCGAGGAACTGTAGAACTTGAACAGGAAGGTATAACTCCAGATGGCGCATACTTTGACCGTGAGCTCGATGTTCGCTACACGGGACAAGGATATGAGCTTAGAGTTTCACTTGATGGTCTAGCACAATCGGGAGGCCTTAGTATTGAGGATTTGAATACGGCGCGCGAAAGGTTCGATGATAGGCATGCACAAATACATGGCCATGCGGCGAAAGACCGGGCAGTAGAGATTGTTAGCTACCGTGTCCGCTTACGTGTTGCAGTCCCCAAATATGAGCCGGTGGTATCAAGTGAAGTAAAAGAAAAATCAGCACCTTCAGGATCAGTCAAAGGAATGCGGATGGTATATTTCAATGCAGGTGAAGCGACTGAAACGACACTGTATGAGCGCGACCAATTGCCCATTGGAGTGAAGATCGAAGGCCCGGCGATCGTTGAGCAATTTGATTCAACGATTGTGATACCACCAAGCTGGGTTGGAAATATTGATGGTTACGGCAATTTAATTCTTAGCAGAGGTAAATGAAATGGATCCCGTTACCGTACAAATTCTTCGAAATAAAGTTTCCAGTCTGGTGGACGAAATGCATTACCATTTCTATCGGTCGGGTTACTCGACAATAATTAGGGAGTCACGTGACTTTAGCTGCGTGATCCTTGACCCATTGGGGAGACTAATTGTCCCACCCCCTATGTTTTTCCATGGAATTGCTTACCGCACATTTGTCGAAAATTTATTTAAAAATTACGATATGAGTGAAATTAATGATGGTGATGTTTTTGTCTCTAATCACCCCTATGAAGCTGGAATGCCCCACGTTTCAGATATGGGATTTGTGGCGCCGATTATTTTGGAGGGCAAATTAATCGGATTTTCGGCGTCTATTGCGCACAAGGCAGATATAGGTGGGACAAACCCCGGAAGTACCTCTGCAAACTCCACCGAAATTTATCATGAGGGGTTGTTGTTACCGCCAATAAAGTTTCATCGTTCCGGTGATCCGGATCCTGATATAGAGCGGGTAATACTTGGTAATAGTCGACATCCAGACTTAGTTCGCGGTGATATTCATGCGCAAGTGGCTGCTACTAACATGGGCGTCGTCAGGATGAAAGAAAATGCGGAACGATTTGGGGCTGACACTGTCATTGGCGCATTTAACGCAATTCTAGATGGGGCGGCAGACGAACTTCGCAAAGCTATCGCTGAATTGCCGGACGGAGAGTCTTCCGCTGTCGGATACATGGATGACGATGGGGTTGATAGAGATACACCGGTTAAGTTTGCAGTCACCATTACCATCAAAGGTGATAAAGCAGTTTTCGATTACTCCGACAGTGGTCCTCAAGCCCGAGGTCCAGTCAATTTACGACCCGCAATGGTTGAGGCTTGTACTTTTTATTGCCTTGTTGGTGCTCTCGGTCCACACGAACTCCATTATAACGGCGGCATGGGGGATGTAGTGGAGCTCAGATTTGCACCGGAAACGGTTACAAATGCCAGCCCCCCGTCTCCTGTCTCTTCATACCAAAAAGCAAATCTCAGGTTGGTGGACGTTATCCTCGATGCGATGTCTAAATTTACGCCTACTCGCGCTATAGCTGGATCTGGTTCGTCCGGCTCTTTACTGATTTCATGGCAAGGCGGCGGGCGTCCGGGTCACTCTACAATGCAATACGAAATTATGGGGTCTGCATATGGAGGAGGTTATGGACACGATGGTTGTTCTATGACTGCGACCCATCTTTCAAATCTTCATATTACGCCGATTGAAATCCTTGAATCTGAATACCCCTGTCGTGTGACTGAGATGTCTGTAATCCCAGATTCGGGTGGTGCTGGTGAATTCAGGGGTGGCGTGGTATTTAGACGTCGATATGAATTACTTCAAGATGCTATTGTTGTAAGGCGCTACGAGCGCGCCAAATTTCCCGCGAGTGGCGTAGCAGGAGGTCGTGACGGCCAAGCCAGTAAATTCATAAAAATTAATCATAACGGGTCAGAGACAGAGCTGGAGGCGGCTGGGAAATATGAGATGAAAGCAGGTGAAGGATTTTATATGGAAAAGGCTGGGGGTGGCGGTTTTGGTAATCCCGCTAAGAGAGACCCCCAATTAATTAAACGCGATATAGAAGAAGGCTATGTTACGTTAGAAGGGGCAAAGAGAGATTACGCCTTCAGCGACAAATGACTTTGACTAGGTTTAAAAAAGGGCCGGGTTGTTATAATCCGGCCCTTTTAGGTTGTTTTCAACTAGGGTTTATTTTTTTCCAAAAATCAGACCACGCGCGCGTTTTACAGTCGCCGGTGATGTATTCATTAAGTCATTAACAATTTTCTGAATGTCTTTACCTGATATTGGGTTTACCTCTAGGCCACGCTTGTATGCATCTTTGATAAATCTTTTATTCTTTGTAATCTTTGCAAATGCGGCGCGTAAAGGTTTGACTAATTTCTTGGGTGCCCCTGGGGGTAAGACTAACCCTCGACCTAGGACGGATGCTGATCCAAGCATCATGGCCACCTGTTGGTCTTCTTTATTAGGTAAAAATTCACGAATAAGTGGCACGTGCTCTATGCCTTTTTGTTTTGTATACCCGCTCTGAACTAATGGAATTGCATAGTTATTTTTGTTTTTCTTCATACCTTTGAACCAATGCGGTTTTGCCGATATCCAAGCTGTCCAGCCGAGAGCTATACCGTGGACTTCGCCCTGTTCCATGGCGAGTTGCATTCTCCGGGAGCCCTTGTAACCCTTGATAATCTTCATTTTTGTTCCTAGTAAAGCATTTAGGGTTGCCGGAATAAGAAATGTAGGGGAGCCTTTACCACTCGAAGCCATTGTAATTTTTTTATTCTTAAGATCTGCCATTGAAGTGACGCCAGAGTCTCTTCTGACGGCAATCGTGCTGTTCTGGCCGAACACTCTGCCAAGCCATGTCATTTGCTTACATCTGTATTTGACTTTCTTGGGACGTAACAGCTCAGAAACGATAGACATTTCAGGAGGCATTAAGAGAGTTCTGCCATTTTTGGGTGCTACATTGTAAAAGAAATTTGCAGCTTTAATGCCACCGGCGCCAGGCATATGCTGGACAACCATATTTGGTTTCCCGGGGATGACTTCATCCATGTGTTCGCCAAGTAACAGTGAGGTTCGGCCATATGTACCGCCAGAACCATATCCAACGAGGATTGTAACAGTCCTGCCTTTATACATACCAGAAATATCTGTGGCCGAGATTGGTGTTATCACGGTCGTTAGACAAAGGGCCGTCACCGCTGTAAGACCGGTATAAAATTTGTTTATCATTTAATCCTCCAATAAAAATTTATTACTTTTATTTTAATTTGAGAAAGATAATCTAGTTTTGTTGGGAATGACCAGCTGAAAAACCATTTAATTTATGAATTAATGATCATTTTTGGATTATAAGGGTATAATCTTCTGATATAGTGTTTTTCATAACTTCTCCCCACCTTATTTCGTAGTTGATTGTTGTTAGATATCTAATTCAAACCATAGAGACGTTTTGAATTGTCATCCAGTATTTTATCTGCCGACTTCTCTGGGACTTTCCCATCACTCCGGAGCTTCCGCAGGGCTTCTATTTCCGTTGATGTATCGCTATGGCCATAATCGGTGCCTACGACGATATTGTCGTCCCCCACAGCATCCAAAATGTAATCCAAATCGTCAGTAACTTGGCAAGCTATAAACATATTATTATCGCCGAGAGGGTCAGAAGACAATTCGCGCCCTAACCGATTTATACGCAGTTCTAAATCATTTAGGGCATAGGGAACCCACTGGGCACTCAATTCTACGAAGCCCCATCGAACGTTTGGGAATTTGCTTGGTATTTGGTTAAAGAGTAAATCATGAAAACTACCGATGCCGGTAAGTTTAAATCGATTAAACCCTGGATCTGTACGATAGGCCTCGTGGATTGCGAAACTTGCAATGCCAGAATGTAAGCAAATTGGTAGATCAAACTCCTCAGCCATTTCGTAAAGGGGGTAAAAATATGGGTTTGACAATAGACGGTCTGTTTCCATTGCCCGGATAAAGATACCACAGGCGCCGTTGTCCTTCCCGAATTTTATTTCATCCCGAACTTTATCCATCGCGTAAAGTGGTGGACAGACAACCCAGCGTAGTTCTTGCGGTGCAGCTTTATTTATTTCAGCGAGCCAGCGGTTATATCCCTTGCAAATTGCATAGTCTATTTCAGCATTAGTTGTGAGCGGTCTAAGGAATAGGGTTGGGTAAAGGACCTGAACATCAATTTCCAGTTCGCGCATATGGTCAACACGGGCCTGAACGTCACGCATCTCTCTCGACTCTTCAGATGTATCCAGACCAACATTCACTTGTTTATTATGAATTCGGCCATCAACCACCCAGAATTCCTTAACTATATTACCACTAGAGCCATGCAACTGCTCCCCAGTGGACTGAGTGACAACCATTGGTGCAAATTGTTTGTGTTCTGGGTCCATATGCTCCCAGGTCATTGGGGTCTCAAGCACGTGGGCATCAGCATCAATTGTCGCCATATTTAACTCCCTGCTTAGTTCATTACTGATTGGTTTTATATTTCTGCGCAAGCATAAGCATTTTTGTTTAATATCCAAGCCCGATGTCTTAGCAATCAAAAATTATTAGACAAATAAATTCTTCACAATTGTCTGTTATCAGGCGGGCATGATACTCTCTCATTAATGAGATCTTTCAAATTATGGATATTACTAATTGGGGCGTCGTCTTTATTCGGCGTCCTTCTGCATTTGGCCGGGTTCCCTGCCTCATTCCTTCTAGGTCCAATGCTAGTCGCAATTGTGTTTGCTGCTAAGGGAGCAAATTTATATGTACCTCGACCTTATTTGCTAAGTTCCCAAGCCATAGTTGGTTGTTTAGTTGCAAAATCTCTCGACCCATCAATCATTGGCACAATTGCTGGCGATTGGGGTGCGATACTACTGGTTGTAGCAACTACTGTGTGTGCAAGTACGTTTGCTGGTTGGGTAATAGCTCGCACGGGTTTGTTACCCGGAACGACAGCGGCATGGGGATGCTCCCCTGGAGCGGCAACGGGTATGGTCGCCATGGCAGAGGAGTTCGGCGCGGACCCTCGTCTCGTAGCGTTTATGCAGTTTCTTAGAGTGACCTTAGTGGTTGTAGTTGCCACCCTTGTCTCAAGAATGATTTTTGGTGTCACTGCCGCCGAGCATGTATCAGACGCCGGCCAGCCCTTTCTCCATCAGTTGCCAGAGTTATTGAAAACGCTTGCAGTCGCGGCTACCGGTGCAATTTTCGCACGTTTGTTAAGAATTCCATCAGGAGCGGTATTTATCCCGCTTATTTGTGCTGCTGTGCTACAGGGAATGGGTCTTCTAACTGTTACGCTTCCTCCTTGGTTACTTATTGGCGCTTTTGCCATTATCGGCCTATGGGTTGGCCTACGTTTTACTCAGGAAACGGTTCTCTATGCCATTCGGGCCTTACCGATTATGTTGGTTGGCACTCTGACTTTAATCGCATTGTGTGGAGTGTCAGCCTTAATGTTGGTTTGGTTAATTGATACCGATCCACTAACAGCATTTCTCGCGACAGTGCCGGGCGGGCTTGATGCAATTGCTATAATCGCCGTCGATAGTAATGCTGATATTTCATTTGTTTTGGCGTTACAAACAGTACGTTTGTTCGTAGTTATCGTTACAGGGCCGATACTTGCTAAGATGATTTGTAAGTTGGTTTAAATTTTAATCTTGCATAATTTGCTCCGGAAAAACTGATTACCGGGGCCCATGTCTAATTAGTTTAGTTCTATCCACGGGTGGAAAAACAATCATAATTGGCCACCGCTACAATTTATTACATCGCCTGTTATAAATTCAGCATCATCTGATGCAAGAAACGCCACCGCCGCGGCCTGCTCTTCGGGTGTTCCGCGTCGACGCAATGCCTGTTGAGTCCGGCTATCCGCGATCATTTCTTCTCTATATTTTTCGCTCTCCTGCGGTGGTAAATCCTCGACCTGAACCCCTGGCCGAATCGTAAGTCTAGATGTTACGCGATCAGGGATATCTGTGCCCCCCGGTGAAACTGTGTTGACCCGTATTCCGTATCGTCCATATTCCATAGAGAGCACTTTGGTGAGTGCCAGAATTCCGCCTTTACTTGAAGCATACGGAGCGCGATATAGGCCTCGCACTGATTGAGATCCTAAATTGATGATCGAACCTTTTCTTTGTTTCATCATTGTTGGGAGTACTGCTCGACAGCACCAAAGGGTCGGCATTAAAGAACGCTCTAATTCGAGTTTAATTTCCTCCTCTTCATATAAATGAAATGGCTTCATCCATATTGTACCACCAACATTATTAACCAATATATCGATACGCCCATAGGCTTTTATTGACTGCTTTACTAATTCCTCAGCACCCGCAAAAGTGCTCAGGTCACATAGAACTTTTATGCCTTCAGCACCATGCTCTTTTAGCTCATTTACTGTTTTACTTGCACTTTCCTCAATACGATCTGCAATAATTATTTTTCCGCCTTCTTGGGCAAGTCTTCTTGCCGTTGCTCTCCCTATGCCCTGGCCGGCCCCAGTGACGATACAAATTTTATCTTTAAGGCGGCGAGCACCCGCTGCACGTGGGTCTAGTTTGTCGGTCATTGTTAATCCATTAGTTTGATCAGATCGAAGTATGTCGGACACCAGGCTTTACTTTCATTGGATCGCCTGGGGCCTTACTAAACGGTACACCTCTCGATAAAAGAAAAGAAGCAGAACGAATTGCCTGAGTTTTTGGGTCTATGCCGGACGGCTGTTTCCCTTTATCGAGATCAAGGGCAGCTCTGTACAAGCGACTTCGTGCCATTACGATCGCTTTGTCGGTCATAACCAGGTTCTCTCTGGTTCTATCTTGGATTGGACCCATACTTTCCTGCAAGGAAGCATCCTGCATTGCAATACCCTTTACCCCACTGTAGGAGGTGCGTGCCTTTTGAGCGTCCCGGTCCATCAAATAGTCATTTTGTTTATTGATCATCGGACGGAATGTCCCAGGAATGAGGTCGACATGAAGTCCGCCACCCTCTTGCATTATTCTCAGTTCCTTTTTGTTTAGAGGTCGTGAGGGGTGATAAGAAAAAGTCCAGGCAAAACAATTATGGTCATCAATGGGTACCCAAGCATGGGCATTCATTGGATTGTCACCGTATGGCGGAACAATGGTGTACCACGGCATGATCCAAGGCGTAATCCGCCAGTAAAATTGATCAGCTTCTGCATTGCGGCGTACACCTATACTTAATCCAAATGGAGATTCCTCAACTTCAAATTTCGGTTTGCGATCCGACACATGATAATTTGACCCTTTAGATCCATGGTGTAACGGATCACTCCGGAGTTCTCCGCTATGCAAAAATCCAACATGACTTGAATCAATCCCTCCTTCTAGTGCTTGCAGATAATTACATTCTTCCCACCGCTTTGAATGAAGGCGTTGGTTTTCTGGCACGGTCGTCCATTCAAATGCTGGAGGCGGTGGCTGGTTTTCGGGTAGTCCCATATAGGTCCAGATAATTCCGCCACTTTCCACGCAGGGGTATGAGGTCAACCTTATGGTTTTAGAGAATTCACTATTTTCTTGTTCAGAAGGAATTTCGACACATTGACCTGTGTAGTCGTATTTCCAACCATGGTAGGGACACCTTATTCCACTCTCTTCGTTGCGGCCAAACCACAAAGAAACTCGACGATGCGCGCAAAACTCCTCTATTAAAGCAAGTTTTCCATCACTGTCACGAAACGCAATTAAATGTTCGGACAAAAGTTTGACCCTGACCGGCGTACAATCTGGAAAAGGAACTTCCTGCGCCAAGAGGAAAGGGATCCAATAACACCGGAAAAGTTTGCCCATTGGGGTTCCCGGGCCGGTTTCTGTGACGACTTTGTTTCGTTCGCGGGTTAACACGGACTTGTCCTCTCTAGGATAACAAATGAGTTTTCTATTAGGTTTTATCTATTAGAAATTTTAACACCTGCCAAGCCGTAGCCACCGTAATATCCAGATTTTAGAATTTATTATTTTATTAATTAATGTAGGATTGAAATTGAATTAGGGCGCTACAAACCCCATGTCCAATATCGAATGAACCCAAGCGATATCATAAAATTATGCAATTAATGGTTCGTAGCTTTTCAATTTATTTTATTATGATTTCGGGACCTTTATTGGCAAGTGACCTTCGCCAACATAATTTACAATATTTGGTTTATATCGGAGGTTTACGAGCGATAAATATCAGCTTTAATAGCTCATTACGTCAAAGGTATTACAGAGGGAATCTTAAGCTCAATACCGAGGGTCTTGTCGGTAAGCTGTTTAAATGGTCCTCCTCAACGTTCTCTTATGGCGAAATTAGACAGTCTACAGTTTTTCCCCAGAGAGCCGGACGCGACAGTATTTGGAATAATAAAAGGCGTAAGGTTCGTCTAAGCTTTCAAAAAAATGGAATACCAATCGTCAAGGTGGTCACTGAGCCACCAAATAATAAACAAAAAATATTACCATTTCTACAACTTGCGGGCACGCGAGATTTGGTCGGAGCTATAATATCCTATCTCAGTTTTGCTGGTGCTTCTGGATCATGTGTTAGGTCTGAACCTGTCTTTGATGGAAAGCGGCGTTATAATTTGGTATTTGAAAACCAAGCGAAGGTTAGGCTAACGCGTGACCAATATTCTCCATATCATGGACTGTCTTTAAGGTGTCAGTTTAAATTAGAAAAGATAGCCGGTTTTCGACCCAAGACTGAACGCTATAAATGGATGAAGGATGGTTCGGCTCGGGTTTGGTTAGGCCGAGTATTTCCCAACGCTATGATGTTCCCGGTGCGAATTGAGGCAGATACAAACTTTGGGGGCCTATTCGTTCACTTGATATCTGCGGAACAAATTTTCAAAGGGAAAAGAAAAAAAATTCAAGGTAGCTACAATAAGAAGAAATAAGATTTGGCGTCCAAATTTCTGGCTAATATTTGTAGTGCATAGTATCTAAATAACCTTTAGTCATAGTTTTTGAATTTGATGATCCGAATTAAAGTAAAATATTATATGTTTAAAATAAATGCGTCACGGAACGCTATGAAAGATGTCAAATACTGATCTTGCTATAGTCATTCTTGCTGCCGGGATGGGTACCCGAATGGAATCGACGCTACCCAAAGTATTACACCCCGTAGCGGGGCGCCCAATGGTGGGACACATAATGGATCGGGTTAAACGGTTTGGGGCAGATCTTACCGTTGTTGTGGTTGGGCCAGAAATGAGGGAAGTCACAGAGTTTGTGGCACCGCTAGATACCGTGATCCAAAATACTCCCCTGGGTACTGCTCATGCTGTTCTCGCAACTCGAGAGCTCCTCGAAGGGAAAATTAGAGATGTTCTAATTCTCTTTGGTGATACTCCGTTGCTCACCGAAGACACGATGAGGATGATGATTGAGGTGAGGCGCCGTAAAAATAACCCGGCGGCAGTTGTCTTAGGCTTTACTCCGGATGATCCAGGGGAATATGGAAGACTGGTTGTCGGAAAAAATGGTGAGCTTGAAAAAATTGTAGAATATCGAGACTCTAATGAGGAAGAAAAAAAGATTAGCCTTTGTAACGCCGGAATTATGGCTATTGATGGTAAGCGCTTATTCAATTTACTCGATGACGTGGACAACGATAATGCCAAGGGTGAATTTTATCTATCAGATATAGTGGGTATTTGCCGCACGAAGGGTTGGGGTTGTGTTGTAGTAGAAACAGATGACCCGGATGAGGTGATGGGTATCAATTCGCGCACAGACTTGGCTCAGGCGGAGGCAGCCTTTCAATGCCGAATGCGTTTGACGGCTATGGAACAGGGCTGCACACTGCAGGACCCGGATACTGTTTGGTTTAGTCATGATACCCAACTGGGTGTAGATGTTGTTTTAGGCCCCAATGTCGTATTTGGTCCTGGTGTAAAAATTGGTGATAACGTTGAGATAAGGTCCTTCTGTCATATTGAAGGGGCAACTGTGGAAGAAAACGCTATTATCGGGCCCTTTGCACGATTACGGCCGGGGGCTGATATCGGGCGGGATACGCATATCGGAAATTTTGTGGAAATAAAGGAGGCCCGTCTCGAGCGGGGTGTAAAAGCAAACCATCTTAGCTATATCGGTGATAGCTGGGTGGGTGCCGATGCAAATATCGGTGCTGGAAGCATTACATGCAACTATGACGGTTTTAATAAAAATCGAACCGAAATTGGTCCTGAAGCTTTTATTGGTTCAAATACAGCGCTGGTTGCACCTGTAACGATCGGTGAGAGGGCAATTACTGGTGCGGGCTCTGTAATTACAAAAGACGTTGAGGCAGATGCCTTGGCTATTACTCGCGGACCCCAAGAACAGCGTGCTGGTTGGGCACTCAAATATCGCATTCAAAAACAAAAATTTTTGGAAAATAAAAATAAAAAATCGGGCTAGCGTGTATGTGTGGGATAATTGGCATTACAGGCAGAAATAAGGTTGCGCCGTTATTAGTAGATGGACTAAAGCGGTTGGAATATCGTGGTTATGATAGTGCGGGTATCGCCACCTTAGTTGATAAAAAAATTCAGCGCCGACGCGCGGAAGGCAAAATAATTCATCTTGGCGCACTCCTAGAAAAAGAGCCTATAGACGGTTCGGTTGGAATTGGTCATACCCGGTGGGCGACGCATGGAAGACCTAATGAAATCAATGCACACCCTCACGCCGATGAACGTGTGGTATTGGTTCACAATGGCATTATCGAGAATTTTCAGGAGCTTCGCCAAGAACTTACAGGAAAAGGTCACGAGTTTCATACTGACACCGATACCGAGGCTGTGGTTCATCTTGTTAGTAGTTTTTTAGCGAACGGAAGTACTCCCCATGAAGCCGTTGCTCTAACATTATCCCGTTTGGAAGGAGCTTTTGCGTTGGCAATCCTTTTCGCTGGATATGAGGGCCTAATAATTGGCGCGCGTCGTGGCAGTCCACTTGCAATTGGTTATGGTGAAGGTGAAATGTATTTAGGATCTGATGCTATGGCCCTTGCTCCTTTAACAAAAGATATCTGTTATTTGGAAGAGGGTGACTGGGTAGAAATTGTACCGGAGAGTGCTGTTATCTATGATTTCAACGGGAAAACTATAGAACGTCCAATCCAGCAGTCTTTGGCTTCTGCAGATAATACCGGAAAAGGCAATTTTGAGCATTTTATGCTCAAGGAAATTTACGAGCAGCCTGCAGTTATAGGCGACTCACTTAACGCACTATTTAATCCTTGGGAGCAAAATATCACGTTACCAAAACTGCCCTTTGATTTAGATTCAATACCAAGAATTACGATCATTGCTTGTGGGACATCTTATCATTCGGGTTTGGTAGCTAAATATTGGTTTGAGAAGATTTCGCGTGTGCCCGTTGACTGTGATATTGCATCAGAGTTTCGTTATCGCGGGATTGATATGCCAGCAAATGGATTAACTATATTTATATCACAATCTGGTGAAACGGCCGATACTTTGGCTGCGCTGCGTTATGCAAAATCACAAAACCAGCACACGTTGGCTTTGGTAAATGTTGCAGAAAGTTCGATGGCGCGGGAGGCCGATTGTATGTTGCTTACCCACGCCGGGCCCGAAATTGGCGTGGCGTCTACTAAGGCTTTCACCACCCAACTGGTAGTGCTTTCTTGTTTGGCTGTTGCTACTGCTAAACAAAAAAATGTCATCAACGATACGCAGTTGGCAATTTACTGTCGTGCACTGACTGAGATCCCCGCTCGAGTTAATGAAGTATTGGTTCATGATGAAAAAATTGCGGAATTAGCAGAGGAGGTAGCGAATGCGAGAGATGTTTTATATCTTGGACGTGGTACAGGCTTTCCAATCGCCCTTGAGGGGGCTCTAAAGCTGAAAGAGATTAGCTATATCCATGCTGAGGGATATGCGGCTGGAGAGATGAAACACGGTCCCATAGCTCTCATTGACGATAGTGTTCCAGTTATCGTCATAGCGCCTTCAGATGAACTTTTTGATAAAACCGCGAGTAATGTGCAGGAAGTTGTTGCGCGGGGAGGACGCGTTATTTTTCTGTCTGATAACAACGGCATAAAAAAGTTAGGCGGAATGGCCGCTGCAACCATTGAGTTGCCCGCGGTTAATGATTTTGTTGCTCCTATCCTGTATACCGTTCCTGTTCAACTTTTGGCTTATCATACAGCCTTAATTAAGGGTACGGATGTCGATCAGCCAAGGAATCTGGCTAAGAGTGTAACGGTGGAATAATCTCCAATGGATGTCATCTGAGCATGTTGAAGCATACCTTTGCTTCACTGTAACTCTCAAAACTTCAAGACTTCATGTAGTTCCATATTCCGACTATCAGCAGTTC
>JAYZFG010000010.1:0-112291 GCA_036336885.1 Pseudomonadota bacterium | reverse complement strand
CCAGCCTTTAAAGTTGAGAGGGTGCCTTGGTCTGAGAGATTGCGGGTTGCTTTTGTTCATATCGTGCCGGTTGGGTTTATAATTTTTATGGTGGTTGGCGTGATATTTGCCGGTTTTGCGACACCGAGTGAATCTGCTGCTTCTGGTGCCCTTGCTACGTTTATACTGGCCCTGGTGCAACGGCGTATGAATTGGGAGGTGTTTAAAAAAGCTATTATTGGAAGCCTCGAAATTTCGGTGATGATTCTATTAATAATTTCTGGTGCACTCGCCTTCACTCAAATGCTTGCATTTACTGGGGCCACCTCTGGTCTCGTCAATACGGTTTTAAGTCTTAACGTTAGCCCAATTGCTTTGATAGGTTTAATGCTTTTGACAGTGATTTTACTTGGTATGATTATGGGACCGGTTCCAATAATGTTGGTAACGTTGCCAGTTTTTATACCAGTAGTCGAGGAATTGGGGTTCAATGCAATATGGTTTGCTGTCTTGTATCTAATCGCGATAGAGACTGGTTCAACGTCTCCACCATTCGGTGCTGGTTTGTTTGTTATGAAGGGAGTGGCGCCGAAAGGTACAACAATGAACGAAATTTATCGTGCAGCTATACCCTTTCTAATTTGTGACCTTATCGCTATTTTTCTTGTTTTGGCATTCCCAGTCATTGTTTCTTGGCCCCTAGACAAAATGTTTTAAAATCAGATTTTGATTTAACACTAAGAAGAAGAACTTTGTATCTGAGGACATTTAATAAAATTTTGGATAAAGTTAATTAGTAAGTTGAGGAGAGTACGGTGGATCATAATCCATATTTAAAATCAAATAAAAGTGGAGAAGTGAGTGACGATCCGGCAAGAGGCCGAATTGAGTATCCGGAAAATATTGTGAATATACCATGGCAAACGAGACCCGAAACGCCAACGGATTATGAACAGGAACTTACAGAAACTTTGTCTCAAATTTTTGAAGCTGATGTGGATGATCTTCCAGGACTGGTGAGTGAGTTAAACAGACGAAACGTTTTTTCACCTGATGGTACCCCGTGGACTGAAGAAAAATTTAAATTAGAACTAAAAGATATGTCTGTTTAAAAATTTATTTTTGTTGAAAAATTTGAGATCTATGACAGATAAAAATGTATCTGATAAGGAAATTGAAGACCGATTTCAAAGAGGTTTACTAAACCTTTGGTACCCTGTTTTGCCGAGTTGGGCATTGGGAGGTACTCCAATCGGGGTGACACGTTTGTCGCAAAATATAGTTCTATGGCGTGATCAGGAAGGTAATGTACACGCCCTTGAGGATCGCTGCCCTCATCGGGGTGCTCGTCTATCTCTTGGCTGGAATCTCGGTGATCGCCTGGCATGCTGGTATCACGGAATTGAGGTTGGAAGTACCGGAAGGGTAAAAAATGTACCGGCCGTGGAGAATTGTAGTTTAGAAGGTCAAGAAACTACACGGAGTTACCCAGTTAAAGAAATAAATGATGCGATCTTCTTATACTTCGGTGACACCGCACACCCCGAGCCGCCTGAGCTTGTTTTGCCCAATGAATTGGCCGGTAAAGAATTCGGCCATAGGCTATGCACCGCGACTTGGAAGTGTAATTACATTTACGCTGTGGATAACGTAATGGACCCGATGCATGGTGCTTATCTCCATGCAAAATCTCACTCGATGGCATTTGGTGATAAGACCGCGAAGATGCGAATTCGGGAGACAGACACCGGGTTTTCTTTTGAGAAAATAGGCCAGCGGGATGTTAATTTTGATTGGGTAGAGGTTGGTTTTACCGGTGGAATGTGGTTGCTCCTTTCTATTCCTTATCGGAAGAGCGCTGGGCCGGGCGGTAATTTTTATATTGTTGGATTTGTTACACCCATTGATGAAGAATACACGCAAGTTTTTTTCTGGCGTACACGTAAAGTTGAAGGGTGGAAGCGGGATGTCTGGAAATTTATGTATAAAAATCGTTTAGAGGGATTGCATTGGGATGTTCTTGAGCAAGACCGTGTTGTTTTAGAAAACCTGTCACCACAAGCACGACATTTTGAGAGTTTAAACGCTCACGATGTAGGTCTAGTTAGGGTAAGAAATCTTATGAAAAAAATGGTCTCAGAACAGCTTTCTGAGGTTAGGATCCATGAACGAAATGAGCAGTCGACGTTAAAATAATTTGGTGTTGTTAATTCACGTTTTTATTAATGCAGGTTTGTATAGATTGTTTTGATAATCTCAGAGAGGAACATTATGTCTCAATCTTCAAATTTTCAAAAAGAGAAAATTGAAACTTGGATGGCACCAGAGAATAAGTCCTTCGAAGAATGGATGGAATCTCGTGTTGCCCGTTTTGAAACCAGAACCTACGATTGGGATGCACTAAAATTTCAAGCAGATTACGACTCTAAATATGCTCGTGCGCAATGTCGATATATGGGTACTGGCGGCACGGGGGTTGAGGTGGATGAGAATGTTGTTCCTGCTGAGCATTTTACCCTTTCGACTATGATCTTACCTGCGGGCTGTGAAGGTCCCCCGCATCTGCATGTTGATGTTGAAGAGGTTTTTTTTATGCTGCGAGGAAGTATTCGCTTGACCATACAAAAAGAAGAAAATTCTTTTGAAACAATTCTTAAAGAAAGAGATTTAGCTTCGGTACCACCTGGTTATTATCGTGGTCTTATAAATATTGGTAAGGAAGAGGCCTTAATGCTTGTTATGCTTGGTAATAAAAAGCCTGTCACTCCGACATACCCGCCAAATCACCCTTTGGCAAAAATCAAACGCCAAAAACCAAATAAATAACCCCCATGCCATCCATTCAATCTCTTGAGACTGAGATCGAACAAACTTTTCCACTCCGGCTTTTTAATTTAAAGAGCAGGACCTTTTCCTATCGTGAAAAGGGTGAGGGCCACGCAATCATATTGTTGCATGGCATTGGCTCTGGGTCCGGCTCTTGGATCGACCAGCTTAAACATCTAGCTAGTAAATATAAGGTCATTGCATGGGATGCCCCTGGATATGGAGGTACTGCTCGTTTGACTAAAGATTATCCTAAGGCTTCAGATTACGTGGAGGCGTTAGAATATTTTATTAGTGGTCTCGATATAGAACCATATCTCATGGTTGGCCATTCTTTTGGTGCACTTATTGCGGGAAACTATGCCAAAAACCATGCAGAGTTGCCGGCGCTTGTTTTAGCCAATCCAGCAGTTGGCTATGGGGCGTCTGATCCCAAATTGCGCGATGAAAAATTGTCTATGAGGATAGATTTGATGAAAAGTTTAGGTCCAAAGGGGCTCGCAATAGCGCGCTCTTCCACCTTGCTTTCTGACAAAGCTTCTGAAGAAGCTAAAACATTAGTCCACCTAAATATGAAAAATTTAATTCCAGGTGGATATGCACAGGCAGCCCATATGTTGGCTAGTGCCAATTTGGTAGAAGATGCGCCTTGTTATCGAGGCCCAGTTTTGGTCTTGGGGGGAGAAAAAGACACCATAACACCAGAAGCACAATGCCGTTTAGTAGCGGGAGCTTATCCTAACCATAATTACAAAACATTACTGAATGTTGGTCACGCGTCGTACATAGAAAATAGTATTCAATTCAACAAACAACTTTTTAACTTTATTGACGATGTTCTTGGTTAGCTATGTATTCGTTTTTCTAGCGTTAAGGTCTTTAGTAAATTTAACTTCGGGAGCTCCTTAATCAAAATAAAGTTTTGTGTATTTGAATTTGGTTAAGGATTAGTCTGGTTCAAAGCGAGATTGCAAATGAATACAGCAGTGAGGTTAGAAAGATGCAGATTGATTTATCAGGCCGTACCGTTGTGGTGACTGGGGGCAGTTCAGGCATTGGCCTGGAAGTTGCAAAATTGTTTTTGGAGGCTGGTGCTAACGTGTCGATTTGTGGAAGAGATAAAGAACGTTTGGAACAAGCCAAAAGAGAACTTTCTTTGAAAGTTCCTGATTCTCAAATACTAACCACTTCTTGTAACGTTCTGAATAAAACGGAAATTGATGAATTGGTGGATAGGACGGCCAATAAGTTCGGTGGTGTTGATACTCTTATCAATAATGCCGGTCAGGCGCGGATGTCTCGATTGGAAAATACAGAAGACGAAGCGTGGAAAGAAGAATTAGAGGCCAAGTTTTTTAGTGTTCTCAACCCATCTAAAGCCTTCCAACGGTTGTTAGAACAATCTAAATCCGCTGCTATTGTATGCACAGGCTCGTTGCTGGCCCAACAACCCGAATTGCACCTAATAGCATCATCTGCGGCGCGGGCTGGACAACTTAATTTAGTTCATTCGATGGCCAGAGAATTTGCGCCTTTGGGCATTAGAGTCAACTCAATATTGATAGGCGTGGTAGATTCTGGCCAATGGAAAAGACGGTTTGAAAATAGCGCTAACCATGAAGTCTCCTATAAAAGCTGGTTAAAAAATTTAGCCAAGGAAAAGGGTATACCACTGGGTCGTTTTGGTACCCCGAGAGAGGCCGCTTGGGCATTGTTTTATTTAGGTAGCCCTCTTTCTTCTTACACTACGGGGTCAACAATTGATGTGTCTGGGGGGTTTGCAAGACATGTCGGATAATCCAACTGTTGGAGAAATTTTTGTATCATTTCTTGAGGAATGTGGAGTACGTGCCGCTTTTGGCGTGATTTCAATTCACAATATGCCATTTCTTGACGCCATTGGCGTTCGCAAAAACATTCGATTTGTTGCAGCAAGAAGTGAAGCGGGTGCTGTAAATATGGCAGATGCATATGCAAGGGTTGGTCCACAACTCGGTGTGGCCTTCACTAGCACTGGTACTGCAGCAGGAAATGCCGCAGGCGCAATGATAGAGGCTCAAACTGCGGGTACACCCTTACTCCATATTACTGGACAAATTGAAACAAATCATTTGGACCAAAAGCATGGTTATATTCATGAGGCTCAGGATCAACTCACGATGTTAAAGTCTGTGTCCAAATCTGCCTACCGGGTTGAAGAACCTGGGTCAGCCCTTGAAATGTTGAAAATGGCCGTCCGGGACGCTTTAAGTGCCCCATCTGGGCCTGTTAGTATCGAAGTTCCGATTGATATTCAGCATTCAAAAATACCATGGCCACAAAATCGCAGCCCATTTTTAATTGAGACAATAAAGCCAGATATTGAAAGCCTCAACCGACTTGTATCATGTTTGTCCCTCGCAAAGCGCCCAATGCTGTGGCTTGGTGGTGGGGCTCGACATGCTGAAAAAGCAGTGCAAAAATTGGTGTCGTTGGGCTTTGGAGTTGTTACTTCCACTCAAGGCCGTGGAATTATTTCAGAAAATCATCCCGCCTCCCTTGGTGCCTATAATTTATATTCGCCGGTGGAGGAGTTCTTTGATAGTTGCGATGCGATGCTTGTTGTAGGCTCTCGCCTGCGCAGTAATGAAACACTTAAATATGGCTTACGCCTTCCGCGGCCTCTTTACCAAATAGACGTGGATCAGCGGGCCGCTGTAAATCGGCCTTACATTCCGGAAGTTTTTATTAAAGGAGACAGCGCGCTTTCATTAAAATTCATAGGGGAGCACCTTGATGGTAAAATGAATGTTGATCCCAATTTTCGGATAAAGTTAGGAAAAGCTCGCACTGCGGCTGAAAAACTGCTTAACGACGGATTGGGGCCATATAGTGTGTTAGTTCAAGATATAAAAGGTACGGTTAAAGAAGATCTCGTTTGGGTTAGGGATGTAACGGTATCTAACAGTACTTGGGGTAATAGAGCGGTGCCCTTAAATGGTCCTTTCAATGGTGTGCATGCTGTTGGTGGTGGTATCGGCCAATCGATTCAGATGGCCATTGGTGCTGCTATAGCAAGACCAGATCGTCAAGTTGTCTGCCTTGCTGGTGATGGCGGCTTACAAGTTAATATCGGTGAAATGGCTACGGCTACTCAAGAGGGGGTGAACATTGTCTTGTTATTGATGAATAGTCACGATTATGAAGTCATCAAAAACATACAAGATTCACAATTTGGTGGGCGCCGGTTTTATTCGGATATCTACACGCCGGACTTCTCTGCAGTTGCTAATAGTACGAATTGGAACTATGAAAAAATTACCGACCTTCGATTGTTTCAAAATACATTGGCCTCAGCTTTAAAGAAAAAGAAATGCACGTTAATTGAAATTGATATGCCTGCGATCGGTAGCTTTTCAAAGCTATTTGGAGGCCCTCCAATCAAAAAAACTTCTTAAAATGGTTTAAACGACTTTAGATAGTCGGAGATCCTTGGAAATTGAATTCCCTATGGCGGTATTGCTAGGAGTTTGTGTGCAATACCCACGTAGCCACTCCTAAACCCATATAGCTTTGGCTTTTTTCCAGAATGATAGCACGAGGCTGGGACATAAAGGACTGATGAAAAATAGCTAATAAATATTTTTTAGCCATCAAAATGTCTTAATTTCGCAAAACTTTAAACACAGAGGCCGGATATCAAGGAAATACAGTTTGTTTCCAATAAGGAATTTTAGATGTCTGGCATAAATATTCCGGTTTTCTCACCCCCTAGACTACCTAAGAACAGAAGTTTTCAAAAGCTTGATGGAGTTACTCACGGAGTGGATAAGGAGGACTTTGATCACCAAAGTTCTGAAAAGATTAAAGTTCGGAATACTCAATCCATTCTGTCAATTGGAAAGGGTGTTATTTTATCTGGAAAGATTGTTGAAGCAGATCAGGTAATTATCCATGGGTCTGTAGAAGCTGAAGTAAGTGCGAACTCTGTGGAAGTAATGTCAGAAGGCTCCCTTAAAGGATCAATCAAAACTCGTGTTCTATCTGTCTCGGGTACCTGTAAGGGAGAAGCAGAAGTCTCTGGTACGTTAACGGTTCAAAATGGGGGATGTTTCGAAGGGGATGTAACTTATGATGAAATTTCGGTTGAGAGAGGAGGGATGCTTTCCGGTACGTTATCCAAATATACGGCAGGAGCGCCTATGGAGCCACTGGAACAAATTCAGACCTTGTTAACTAATAATGAGGATACAGCATGACTGATTCCTTTGGTTGCCGTGAGGAAAGGTCGGTGCTTACACTTGTTGGTCTAAATGGGAAAACCTATGAATTTGTTTTCTTTTATAATTTTCAGGAACAAACGGCACTGAAAATGATTAGTGAAGGCGAAGGACTGGACATGATTGATCCCACTTCTGTAATAACACAAGAAAGCAAATCTATTTAAATATTTTAATTTAAGTCAAATTTTCCAATACATTCTAGGGCTAGGTCAACTCCAAGCTCCTCCATGGTATTTCATGGGTTTCTTCAAAACTTGAGTAGGTTATGGTTTTTTTTCAAGAATAACCCTGTCTGGAGTATCCACACAGAGCATTGCCCCCTATTATTGACCCTACATCGTATCAAATTCAAGGAGGTGTGCGCACTCAGCGAAACCTCCTTTTATTTCATCGAAGTGTATAACTCCTAAAAGATCATTTTCGGGTCTGTCAACAACGCCTACAGCAGCTCTCAATGCGAGTAGACCAATTCGACCTAAGCCATTTATACCAACGTTTATTAAAATACGTTCTATGGATTTGGCATTGGATCAACATTCATCCTGCTTTTCGTACCTTTAGATCACGGGTATGATGTTGAAAAATAATGCGGGAGGCCTCAATGAAAATTCCTTACAATCCATCTTCCTCGAAATTGACGACCTTTTACGACAAGGTTCCGGATTTTATTAATTTAAACGACACACCACGCGATTACTTAGAAAGGTGTATTGATACCATTGAATTAAGAGAACCAGATGTTAGAGCGTTTGTGACGTTGTGTCTGGATCGTGCTCGGGAAGCGGCAGATGAATCAACGAAACGCTATAAAGACAATCGGGTTCTTTCGCCCATCGACGGCATGCCGTATGGCATGAAGGATGTGTTCGAAACCGAAGATATGCCCATGCAGCTTGGTAGCCCTTTGTTCGAAGGCTATGAAACAGGCTGGGATGCCGCATGTGCATACTTTTTGAGGCGCGGCGGGGCTGTTATGGTGGGGAAGACTGTTACCACAGAGTTTGCTTTTGGCAATCCTGGTCCCACCCGAAATGCTTGGGATTCTAATCGGACACCTGGAGGCTCTTCGAGCGGTTCAGGAGCTGCCGTTGGAGCAGGGATGTTGCCAGCGGCTACAGGGACGCAGGTGCGCGGGTCGATCCTCAGGCCAGCATGCTATAATGGGGCATGGGCTTTAAAGCCATCTTGGGGAGCTATAAATACTAGAGGCGGCTTTCCGTCACCACCTAGTATTGGACACTTGGGCTTTCTTGCCGGCTCTCTCGCTGACACTTGGATCAGTTGCCTATGGTTGTCACGCAATGCTGGTGGTGATGCTGGTCATCCGAGCTTAAAGGGTGATGCCAAATTGCCAAAATCCAAAAAACCTGAGCGCTTAGCAAGAGTAGATACGGCCGGGTGGGCTGACACATCAGAGCCGGTACGCGAAATTTTTAACGAAATGATACGAAAACTGGAGAAACGCGGTGTTGAAATTGTATCTCGTACTGACGACCCAGCCCTCGAAATGTACGAGAGGGATATGATAGAGCTAAGTAAAGTAATCGAGATTATATTGGCGTATGAATATCGTTGGCCATTGATGATGTACGCGGATAGGAGCCCGGAGTTACTTGGCGAACGTGTTTTTAATAGAGCGAAGGCTGCAGCAGAAATAACACCTGAACAGTATGAGGAGGCATTGGAGTGGAGTATCGCCGCCCGTGCACGGCATGAAGCGCTCTCGGCCAGATATGATGCAATGTTGACGCTAAATGGAACTGGTGCCGCGCCAGAAGGGTTGGCGGTTGGTAATGCAGTTTATGGTGAACAGTCTTCAGTATTGGGCGTACCAACTTTGAATGCTCCATTACTGGCACATGATAACATGCCTTTAGGTATACAAATTCTCGGTTATTTTAGACGAGATTATGATCTCATAGCGATAGGCCATTGGATGATACATGCGGTTCTTCGCGAAGAAGATTAGGAGATAATTTTTGCATAATTATATCATCAATTTGTTAGACCTAAAACCTAGATAAATAATTCGAAAGATTCAAAATGGGGATAGTAACCGAAATTATTTTACCGCTTGGGCTTGCTTTTATAATGTTTTCACTAGGTCTTGGCCTTACTACCCGAGATTTTGCAAGAGTGGTGAAAGCTCCGAAAGATTTTATCATAGGAGCAACGGCACAGATAGTAATTTTGCCTGCAGTAGCATTTATTTTGGTTAGCTTGTGGAGTTTGCCACCGGAGTTGGCACTGGGCGTTATGATTATTGCTGTTGCACCGGGAGGGGTCACGTCCAATATATTGACTGCTTTCGCTCGGGGGGATGTTGCATTATCAATATCACTAACCGCTGTTATAAGCTTACTTTCGGTTATTACAATTCCCTTAATTCTGGTGTTTTCTTATCGGGTTTTGCTCGGGGGGCAATTAGGTGATGTTTCTGTGTTGCGTACCGCCTTGAGCGTATTCCTTATTGTAACGGTCCCCGTTGTTGTCGGGATATTGACGAGAAGATTTGCAGTGAATTTTGCGTCTCGTTTTGAGGAAACAGCTAAAACTATCGCCGGCATTCTGTTCGTTATTATTCTTGCTGGCGCTGTATATCAGGAACGATCGAATATAGTCGACTATTTCGCTCAGGCGGGCTTGGTGACATTAACATTGAATGTGATCATGATGCTCCTCGCATTTTTAATAGCCAAGTTATTTGCTTCGGGTCTAAAGCAATGTATCGCTATATCAATAGAATGTGGTCTTCAAAACGGAACATTAGCAATCACAGTTTCAGCTGTACTATTTGGCGGCGGCTTAACGACTATCCCCGCTGCAACTTACAGCTTGATAATGTTTGTGACCGCTTTGCTATTCGTTATTTTCCTCAGGAGTAAAACTTCCTAGTCCCCGGAATAAGTTTCTTTCTATTAGTTAAAGTTGTGAATAAATCGATTTTCAGTGGAACTGGCTTTATTCTCTGAATAAAATATTTATTCTTAACCCTTTTCAATCCATAAAAATTCCCTAATATTTTTATGGGTAGAATTTAACAGGGCAAAATTCTTGGAATACGTTTATCAAGGTCTACAACTTGTTCTGGCTTGGCCGGCAATTGGTTGGCTTTTTGCCGGAGTTTTCGTTGGATTGTTTTTCGGTGCTACGCCGGGTCTGAGTGGTGTGGTAGGACTTGCTATTCTTCTCCCATTTACATACGACATGGATGCGGGAGCCTCTGCATTCTGTTTTTTACTTGGGATGTACGCGATCACAACCACTAGCGATACCCTTGCCTCCGTTCTCCTTGGTGTTCCTGGCACTGGAGCCTCACAAGCAACCATTCTTGACGGTTATCCGATGGCAATGCGCGGGGAAGCTTCTCGAGCCTTTGGTGCCGCATTTTCAGTTTCGGCCTTCGGCGGAATTTTGGGCGCGCTTCTGCTGGGTGTGTCGATACCTTTGGTAAAACCCATCATTATGGCATTTGCCTCGCCGGAATATGTAATGTTGGGGGTATTGGGCCTTACGATGGTTGGTTCTCTCAGTGGAAGCTCGGTCGTAAAGGGGGTTCTTTCTGCTTTATTTGGTCTTCTAGTTACAACGGTTGGTTATTCTATACAGGGTGGCTCTGCTCGCTATTACTTTGGCTGGAATGACTTGCTTGAGGGACTGCCGCTGATCCCAGTTGTTCTGGGCTTGTTTGCTTTGCCTGAGGTCATTGCACTTGCAGTGAGTGCTGCGCCTATCTCCAGAGTTCCAAAGGATCAAGTTAAAGGGGGAATGTTACGTGGTGTTAAAGATTCACTTGAAAATTGGTGGCTTGTATTAAGATCATGCTTGCTCGGAATGTATATTGGTGTATTGCCAGGGCTTGGTGGGTCGATTGTTGATTGGGTTGCTTACGGACATGCCGTTCAAAGCGCAAAAGATAAGTCTATGTTTGGAAAAGGTGATGTGAGAGGCGTCATTGCCCCTGAAGCTGCTAATAATGCAATGAAAGGCGGCGTTCTCATTCCGACGGTTGCTTTTGGAATACCCGGAAACGCGGCTATGGCCATCATGTTGGGGGCTTTTGTTATTCAAGGGATTACTCCCGGTCCGCAGATGTTGGCAAGTCAAATGGACATAACCTTTAGCCTCATTTGGATTTTGGTAATAGCCAATGTTGTTGGCGCCGGCCTGTTAATGGTTTGGGGTAATCAACTTTGTAAATTAACCTTTGTAAGGGGCACGCTGATCGTTCCGGGTATCCTGTTTTTTGTGATGATGGGCGCCTGGATGGGAAATCAGGTTATTAGTAACTGGTATATGTTACTTTTGTTCGGATTAATTGGTTATTTCATGAAAATTGGGGGCTGGCCGCGCCCGCCTATGATCCTTGGATTTGTTCTTGGTCCCATCATGGAAAATGCCATTGACGTGTCATATCAGACCCATGGAATGGCATGGCTATATCGACCCATCGTCGTAGTCCTCGCGGTTTTGTCGTTGGCAATTTTTATCGGGTCAGTAATCGGTATAGGCAAACGGAAAAAATCTAAGGTAGAAGTCCAGGCGGACCTTGGTGTGGAGAAAGAAAGTCCGAGAATTTCACTCGCAGTAGGAATAATTGGTGCGATTATTTTTATTTATTGTTTGGCCGAAGCAACTAACTTTACTTATGACGCGGCCTTTTTTCCAATTTCCATATGTATACCGGCGATATTATTAATTTTTCCGGCAATATATTCAGACTTTAAAACTGTAAGGGTGAGCGCTGGCGGTGCGTCAGACCCAGTTAATGGACAAAGAGAATTTTACAGGAAGTCAGCTTATATGTTTCTGATCATCGCAATGATGATTATTTCAACACTTTTTATCGGGCAAAAGATTACTCTTTGTGGGTTCATTTTTCTTTTTCTTTTTCTGTGGGCACGGGAGCCTTGGTGGATGGCTACGTTGCAAACAGTAGGTGCATTTTTAATCCTAGAATTTGTCTTTGATCAATTAATTTCGGTCATGTGGTATTCACCAATCTTTGAATTTGGAACTTAAACAGCTGCAGAAATGAAAATTTCTGGCAATATAGATGGGAGGCTAAGATGAAAATTCTAAAAGTTGCTCTGACATCTCTGTTATCTTGCCTGATTTTATTGGCAAACCATGCGGTGATGGCGAAGCCCTATTACAAGGGTAAAAAAATTACAATGCTCATCAATTATAACCCTGGAGGTGGTGCTGACCGGTCTGGAAGGGTAATTGGGCGACACTTACCTCGATTGATAGAAGGTAACCCAAAAATTATTTTCAAAAACTACCCCGGTGCGGGTGGATTGAAGGCCATAAATTATATGGGTGAGGTGGCTAAGCCAAATGGCTTAATGGTTACGAATTTTTCTGGTGGCTATAACTATGCTATGATTAGAGACCCTGGTCTTCGCGTCGACCTGACAAAAATGAATTGGATCGCAGGCGTTGGGGGAACATCGATCATTTACGCGCGGACAGATACAAAGCCGGGTCTGAAGAAGCCCTCTGATATATGGAAAATAAAAGACCCAAATCATTTTAAGGTTGCGGGATTCCGGGTTACTGGCACCAAGGATATGAGAGAGAGGCTTTCTTTCAAACTCCTGGGCGTGAAACATAAGCCGGTAACTGGGTTCAGAGGAACGACAAAATCTCGGACAGCCCTACTACAAAATGAGGTTCAGGCGTTTGGTGATTCACGAGCTGCGTGGTTCAAGACGATTATCCCTAATATGGTAAAGCCAGGTATCGTTATTCCGATTTATCATTATGATCGTTTTCATGCAGATGGGTCAGTGTCACGTTACAATGATCTGGACCCTTCCATGCCAACCTTATCCGAACTCTATAAATCTAAATACGGTAAAATGCCCTCTGGGATGGTTTGGGAAGCTATTCGATGGATCCAAACTCTGCAGGGCATGATGGTGCGTAATACATGTTTGGCACCGGGGTCTCCGAAGGCAGCTGTTGAGGCAATGCGGGCTGCGTATAAAAAACTTGCCAAGGATAAAACCTACCTCAACGATGCGATGAAGACGCTTGGTTTCAAACCAGAATTCGTAGATGGAAAGACGGTTGCAGACCGGTTGAATTGGGCAATTAATGACAATAAAAAAGTCCAAGATTGGCTTATGAACCAGATTGCGATTTGGAAAGGTAAAAAATAAATAAAGTTTATCTAAATGATGATTTACAATTTGGCGGGTGACTGTTGGTCACCCGTCTTTTTTTGTGTTTAGGGAGGCCGTTGGCGGGCATCGGAAAAAATATCAATTCTATTGATATGTCAAATAGAGTTTCTTTGTTTCTTCGGTGATGTTTTGTAGACCCAAATCATTATTACGCCGCACATACCCAATAAAACTGCTCCAAGTATTAAAAAACTCTCTGCTATGCCCCAGTAATCTGCAAATAAGCCCATAATTGGTGGAACTAAAATTGCCGATGCTCGATTGATTGTCTGTCGCAAACCCACTACCGATCCTTGCTGGTTTAATGGCACAGCCTGAGACTGAACCGAAAACATAACAGGCTGGGTTAAACCCTGAACAACACCACGAACAAACTGAGATATAACTAGAAGAGAGACAAGGATTGCCATAGTAGGCGAAAGCCACACAAAAACCGGCGTCACAACTATAGCCATGATTGCAAAGCTGGTCCCATTTACGAGCGTCCACCTGGGATCTGCCATTCGCATTACCCTCCCACCTAAAAGTGAGCCTAAGCCGCTCGCGCCTTCTATAACGGCAAAAAGAACCCCAATCATTGTTCCGGTCAGACCAACCCCCTCAAGATAGACGACATATATTGAGTTTTGGATACCTGATGTGGAATTTCGCATAAACATTACGGCCATCGAGACAGCGATAATTGGAACCAACATCATTGCAAACGATCGCGTATAATCGTTAAGTCGAGGGAGAAGCTGTCTAAAGGGCACCGGCTGTGAGTTTTTTGTCTCCGACCCCGTTACCTCTGGTGTAGCAGGCGCGATGCAAAGGGTTATCATAAGGACAACACCCCAGGCAAAACCCAGAAGGTATCCGGGCCAGGCACCTCCAAAATCCCAAATAGCCCCTGCAACCAAAGGCGCAATTGTAGTCCCCACACGACTTGCAAACGAAAACCGCCCTATATATTCGGCATCACCGCCGGTGATCTGGGCAATTAGAGTTTGACCTCCGGCCCAACCAAATGACACGGCACCGCCCACTAAGATCTGGAGTATGAGAAGACCGAAAAAGGAATCGGTAAGGGGATAAATGGGTGCCAGCACCATGCCGAAAAGCGTGCAAATCTTCATTACTCGTAGCGTGCCAAATCGGTCCATTAGCGTTCCGATATGGATGGAGAAAATTAATGTAAGCACGGTACGGAAGCCCACTAGCATGCCGACTTCCGTTGCACTCATATTTAAGTCAATCGCATAGAGAGGAATAAGGAAGCTAAATACGTCTATATACCCCATTCCAAATAAGCCGATAGCATAAGCTCCCCACAATGTACGACGGTCGGGATGGCGTGAAGGAGGTACCATTTAGGGGAGTTCCTACCTAAACTTCAGAAAAAATTAAACGCCAACAGCGATTGGTCCATTAGCATTTTTATTTACAAATTGTTGTACGAACTCATTTTTGGTGTTGTAAAGCTGATCAACTTGTCCAGCCCATACGATTCGTCCATCATAAATCATTATCACATGGTCGGATATAGATTCTACGGTCTTCATGTCGCTAGAGATCGAGATAGTCGTTGCCCCCAGGTTAGAGACGGTGTTGGAAATAAACTTACAAATTTGACTGCTCATAATCGGATCGAGACCTGCCGTTGGCTCATCGAGAAATAAAATTTCTGGACTATTTACAATGGCGCGTGCAAACCCGACCCGCTTTTGCATTCCACCTGAGAGATCGCTGGGGTGCAGGTTACAGACATCGGGTGTTAATCCAACAATAGAGAGTTTCTTTTCGGCTATTTTCTTAGCCTCCTTGTAGGAGGTCTTACCGATAATAATAAGAGAGAAACATATGTTCTCCCAAATAGTAAGACTGTCAAAAAGCCCACCATATTGAAATAAGACCCCGCGCTGGCCTTCGAATTTTTTCCGATCTTGTGAGGTTAAATAATTTAAATTTTGTCCATTGACGAGTATCTCACCGATATCCGGCTTTACTAGACCCAGCAGACATTTAAACAACAAAGTTTTGCCGGAGCCTGATGGACCAATTAAAGTAGTAGATTTACCTTTTAAAATATCGATGTTCACGCCTTTTAGGACATGATTATCTGCAAAATTTTTATGGAGATTGGTAGCCTGAATGAGTAGTGGGTTGTCGGTTAGCATTATGGGTGCCTATCTGTCGGTTAAAGTATCGGACAAGATTTTTAACCCAAGAGTAAAATTTTAGTTTTTACTGTTCGGTCGGCTGTTTTTTTTTCAGTTCCATCCTTCGTTGATCAGACTTCTCTTGTTTTGCACGTTGTCGGTCGGCCTTTTTTTGCGCACGTATTTTTTCTTTTTCACGGCGTTCGAAGCCATAGTTTGTTTTACGGGCCATTAGAAACCTTTCTATAGCTTTTTTTAGTTTGCTTAGTTTGTTTTAAAACAAGAGAGAGTTTCTGTACAGAAGGCAGTTTGATTTTAACAAGTTAAAATTTATTCTGAGCGGCATAGAGGTTGTGAACTATTGAATGTCTTGACATGGCTTGCCAAACGGTTCATTTACCCCAACCCAGTTTTCTTATGACAGGACGGAGTGCTTAAAAGGCATAACGTCTTGAGTTCAATAGAAAATAAATTTTTCTCTTGGGCGGCCCCCAAAATAGGGTAAAGAGCCACGAAACGTTAAAGATAATAAATCCCTTTGCTAAAAACGGGATGTAAGGATTTGTTGTGAGTATTAGTAGTTTTGCGGATTTTGGTTTAATTAAACCCATTGAACGTGCTTTAAAAGAGCGTAAACATGTGACCCCAACACCCATTCAAATTCGTTCAATACCCGAACTTCTCAGGGGACGAGACTTTCTTGGAATTGCCCAGACAGGTACCGGTAAAACTGCTGCTTTTGCTCTTCCTATTCTAAATATTCTATCAAAACGTGAAAATAACAATAAACATCGTAAGCCCCGTGCTTTAATTCTTGCACCTACCCGAGAACTAGCTATCCAAATTAATGAAGAGTTTCGCCTTTATAGCAAATTTATGCATCTTAAAAATACTGTTATTTTTGGTGGTGTCAGTCAAAAAACCCAAGTATCAACGATAAAGCGAGGTATTGATATTATAGTTGCGACACCAGGCCGGCTACTCGATTTGATACGACAAGGGGCCATTAAATTGGGCCAGATAGAACTGCTAGTTCTAGATGAAGCAGACCGCATGCTCGATATGGGCTTTATTCTTGATGTCAGAAAAATCATTTCAACCTTACCGAAAGAACGTCAATCATTATTATTTTCCGCAACGATGCCCCAAGAGGTAAGTAAACTCGCAACTGATCTTCTCTATGAACCGGTTAAAGTTGAAATTACGCCGCAGGCCACACCCATAGAGCGCATTAAGCAATACGTTAAACATGTTGCATCGAGTGAGAAACGTAAGCTATTAGAAGAAGTTTTATCTGACCCCCAATATTCTCGTGTTCTTGTTTTTTTGCGTACCAAGCATCGCGCTAATAAAGTTGCGATGCAGCTTTGTAATGCCGGTATTGATTCAGATGCTATTCACGGCAACAAGTCCCAGGGGGCACGTCAGCGCGCGCTGAAGCGATTTGGTATAGGAGAAATTCGGGTCCTCGTTGCAACTGATATTGCCGCACGAGGTATCGATGTTAATGGTATAACCCATGTCATTAACTATGAATTACCAAATGAAGCGGAAAATTATGTTCATCGTATAGGGCGAACAGCGCGTGCTGGCGCCAATGGTACGGCATTCTCATTTTGCGATATCACAGAAATAAATTACCTGCGTGATATTGAGAAGCTGATTGGTAGTAAATTAACGGTGATCGGTGATGAGCCCACCGACGTCGCTCATTTGAAACATAAAAAGACCAATAAACCGCAAGGGCGTAAATTAAAACGGTCTAGAAAATTGCGTAGCTGGAGTAAAGAACACCGAAAGAGACATTCCAATGCTAAACTGCGATAAAAACTCTTTACAATCCCCTAAAAAATCCTAAATGATTATCAGGGGCGGTTCGGTTTTCCGGCAAAGCCAGATCCATAACCAATTTCGCTAGAGGCCCAACCACCGGCAACACGTCCACTGAAAATTGATGGACCAAGCATTGTACCTTCTAGACCAGCACGACCATTGATATGTCCCCCGGCCATGCCGCAAGCCTCTCCGGCCGCATAGAGTGCCTCAATTGGTTCAAAATGTTTATTTAGGACACGGCATTTTATGTCAGTCTTAATGCCCCCGAAATTTTTTCGGGCTAGTGGAAAAAACTGAATCCCATAATACGGCGGAGTATCAAAAGGCTTGGATTGCTTGAGTGGTTTGCCAAAATCGGGTTCATTTTCTAAACCTTTCTGACAAGCAGAATTATACCGTTCAATTTCATCAACGAACGTTGATGGATCGACGTCAATTTCTTTAGCAAGCTCTTCAAGGGTATCTGCTTTCTTAATATAGGGAGAGTTATCTAAAAGTTCTTCGACTTTTTCTCGTATAACTTGGTCTCCGTTCCTGTAATATGGATCTGCAATTTCAAGGAATGCCTTCATCTCTTTATCCACAATAGCCCATGCGTGTGGCGGTGTTTGCGCTATCATGGCAGGGCTGGCCGAGTTGCCACCTGATAATGCTTCGTTGTGAAAGCGCCTACCTTGCTGGTTTACCCATATATAACCTGGTATGTGGCGACAAACGAGGCCGCGTTTGTGGTCAGGGTAAAGATAATCAGGGGTGGCATATACATAGAACCAGACATTTTCCATATGAGTTAGATAGCCACCTATTTCTGTTACCAGCTTGTGGCCGGAACCCGTTGAACCTCGTCCGGAACCTTCCATTACTTTGAATTCTTTAAATTCAGGCCTTGCCTCCAAAACCATATCGATATTTGAATTGAAGCCGCCCGTTGTGACGATGACAGTTTTACAGCTGACGTCTACTTTCTCGTCTGTTAATTTGTCAACTCCCTCAAGACCAACTGCACGCCCTTTATTTATTTTTATCTTTGTTATTTCAGTGTTTTCGACTATTTCGCCGCCTTTTTTACGGAAGGATCTTATCAGGTTAGTCATAAGTCCCAACCCATTGCGCTCTGGGCGAGTCCAGCGCATGACAGAATTTCCTTCTTGCGGTTTCATATCCACCCACTTCACCCCCTGTTTCTCAGCCCAGTGATAAAGATCGTGTAATGAATGTTCGATATAATAGCGTGCCCAGACGACGTCAGTGCCAGGCCCACCCCAATTCACCCAATCGTTAAAAGCTAGATCAGGATTGTCCTCAATTCCCATCTCTTTCTGAAGTGGTGACCCAACGATGCAGCAGCCCCCACCAGAAACAATAGCTGCTCCGCCAAGTTCAGCTGCCTTTTCAAAAGCAATTGCCTTTGCCCCAGCTTCTCTGGCTTCAATGCCCGCAGCCATACCGGCGCCGCCAGAGCCTATAATTGCAATATCTGTCTCAAATGTTCTGGTGTTAGCCATGTGTCTGGTCTCCAATTCAATAAGAAACTACCATTAGTTTTTGTTATCCTTCGGCATTGAGGTGTTGAGGTAGAGGCGCCGACATTAATATAAATGCAATAACACACGGTTCGGTTCCGGGGTTAGTCCAGTTATGGATCGTACCACGTTGGACAAGGACATCACCCGCTTTTAAATTCACAATCTCGCCGTCGTCGAGCTCCATGTCAATTTCTCCCGAGATTACTATAGCATAATCAAGGCTGGCAGTTCGGTGGTTGCGTGGGGCGACACCGGGTTCAAAACGGGAAACTCGGAGTACAGAGCCATTGGGTACGGTGGTGTCAATTACCTCTGCTGAAATATCATTAAGATTTTCGAGGTCTGCCGGCGTCTGATCCGTGGCCCAAATGACCGTACTCTGCTGACCTGGCCGGCGGGAAATAACATTATCTGAAATCTCATCGATGATGGCACGAGCCTTACCATTTTTATCGTGACCGGTAACTACTCGACGTATTTTAAAAGACATTGAGGACCCTATTATTTAGGAAAGAATGATCAAAAATTCTTAACCGCTTCAGCAAACTCATCTCGGATTTTTGCACTATGCATATACCGATAGTCCTGCGGATAAATTTCACCAGGTTCACATTTTATTGTCACAAAGGTTGGCCCTTCCTCTTGCAGGATACTGCCAATATGATTTTCAAACGCATCTATATCAGACAGTTCGTAACAATTTTTATAGCCTGCAGACTTTGCCATACCCGAGAAACTAGCGCTATCTTGCCCGGGGATAGGGTGCCCACCGTTTGCTTCATATGTGCCATTTTCTAGAACGAAATGGATTAAATTTTTTGGTGCTGCGGTTGCTGTCGTTACAAGACAACCCAAATTCATGAGCAAGCTCCCATCCCCATCAAGTAGGATTATTCTACGGTCAGGCCAAGCAAGTGCAAAACCAAGAGCGTGGGAAGAGGTTAGGCCCATAGCTCCCGAGGAAATATAATTATATGGGCTCGGTCGAATAGCAACCAAGTCAAATGCTGTGGTATATGCTGCGACAACGATTTCATCTTCTGCAATTTTTTCCACTAGAGATTTGAGACATTCATCACGTTTTATCATTCGGCTACCGGGGGTCTACCTATAAGAAGCACCACAGGGCTTGATGTTTCATAGGCTTTGTTAATTGCGGGTTTAATAATGCTAATATCGTCATCGGTTTCAATTACGTGGTGAACAATACCCATTACATCTAAAATCGGTTGAATTATTTTAACTCCATATCTCTTGGAATCCGTTGGTAATACGCCTGGCTCTTTACCCAAAAGGCCCACCATCATGCAGATTGGCATCTCGTAATCCACAGCTACAGCGCGAATAGCATTCAATGAGTCCAATAGACCGGTATATTGGATCAGGATAAGTGATCGATTGCCACTATAGGAAAGAGCGGCACTAATCCCAATTGTTTCATCTTCTTTACAAACGCGGACATGTTGCAAGTTTTTATCAGCAGCGATCGGGCGCAATAGGCCACTTGCCGTGGTCTTATCGGGTACCGTCAGGACGGTTTGGACACCACTTTCCTTAACCGCCTTAATTACTAAACTTCCAGACAGAGTCTCCGATGCAGTGCTTATTTTGTTATTAATATTTGTCATTTATTTTAAGTCGTAATCCGTCGGAAGAATTATTTATCGGGGTAAGTTTCGCGGAAAATTCAATAAAAACAAGCTATATTACCAATTTTTTCAGATGAAAATTTAAGTTTAGGTTGACAAATACAAATTTTCCGACGAAAAAGTGCGGCCTTTTATGATCAAGGTCGTATTTTATGATCATTTTATTTCAATTAGTTTTAAATAATTATACGTTGCGTTATGGCTACATCAAATAAATCGAAAAAACCGGAACCAGATCGGGTTTATGTAATGAAAACACGTAACTGCTTGAAATGCGGGGAACGCTTTGAGAGCAGCTGGGCAGGTGAACGTGTCTGCAAACGTTGCAAATCCAGCGGTAGTTGGCGCAGCGGTTCTGACTTCGAGGCGGCATAAAACTATAGTCTGCTTTAGAAAAGTTTAGTTCGTAGACCCTACAATTCTTCGGTGCTAATATCCACACGTTGCAAGTATGTAACGATAAGGAGGTTTGGCATGGATAAGGCGCTTAATATTCAATATCGGCCGTTATCGCCAGCGTGCGGGGCTGAGATCATAGGTTTAAACCTGCGGGAACAGCTACCTCAGCAGACCGTGGACGAAATTAGGACTCTCTGGAACCAATATATAGTACTAGTTTTTCGAAATCAGGACATTACAGAAGAAGAACAACTAGAGTTTGCAGCGCGATTCGGCGAACTTGGTGACCGGAAACCACCGCCAAAAAAATTAAAAGAGCGTACGGAAGGTATTTTGCAAAATGATCAGCGTGTAATGCTGGTTAGTAACAAAACTATCAATGGTGAACCCATTGGATCCTTTGGCGACGGTGATATGTGGTATCACATTGACTCCGGATATGCGAAAAACCCTTACACCTATACTTTTCTCTATGGTGTAGAGCTGCCATCAAAAGGTGGTAATACATTATTTGGCAATATGTATTTAGCTTACGAATCATTAAGCGAGGATTTGAAAGAAAAACTCACAAGGCAGAAGGCACTCCACATTCATCAATATGAACGGCGTGCACGGGTAGATATCTCTGGAGATATCAGCGAAATTCCACATTGGTATCACCCTGTATTTGTGACTCACCCAGAATCTGGTCGCAAATCGTTATTTGTTGACCGTCTTATGACGCAGCGTATAGAGGGATTCAGCCACGAGGAAAGTGAAAGCCTCCTTGAGCAGCTATATTTGGCTGGTGAAAACCCAGAGGTTGTGTATGAGCATGAGTGGCAGTTGGGTGATTTTGTTATGTGGGATAATCGCTGCGCCATCCATGGTAGGACATGGTTTGATCCTGAGGAAAGTAGGCTACTTCGCCGATGCACTATCGAGGGCGGACCGCTATACGAAGAATTATCAGAATACGCTACATCCCACAATTAAGGCTCACGCCTCTAAACATTCATCAGTATTGTTTTTGTTTTTTTTAAAGAAATTAACATAAAAATTAAGGAGACAACTTATGGCTGTTGCTCGTCATCCAAGACCACCTGAACTGGTTGATACCCCCATTGAGGAAATTTTTGGTCAATATGTTGCGCGGTTTAATGACCGTATACCTGATTGGGAAGCATTTGAGGATGCTAAAATCGAGGGATATAAACGTGCACAGCACAGGTTTATTGGGGCCGGTGGGTCCGGAAAACATGGGGACATGAATGCGATACCACCACGGGCTCATACGTTGAGTATAATGTATGTCGAACCCGGACAGGGTAATGCCCCACATACACATGAAGTAGAAGAGACTTTTTTTGTCCTTAAAGGCCATCTCGATGTTTTTATTGAGGACGAAGAGGGTAAGCGCCTTACGACACGACTGGGTAAATGGGACTGCATAACATCGCCACCAGGTGTCATCCATGGTTATGACAATAATAGCCTAGAGCCCGTTTGGTTTCAGGTCATGCTGGGGCGGGGTGTTCCAGAGACAATGGGTTACGTTGACGATGAGCTATTTAAACGGCGGGACGCACATCTAAAAGAAAAGTAATCATAAACAATTTAGGCAGGCAAAATTCCCAGTTTTTTATCTCTTTGACGAATCCATATGATCGCGGGTAACGCGATGATGACCATTAAACTCTTGCCCACAATTTGTCCCGTTACAAAATCCAAATTACCGAAGGCTAAATAAAGAAAGATTACACTATCAATTGTCAGGCCTACCAAACCACTTGCAAATACAGCTAGTATAAGCCTCCTTCTTTGTAATGGTGTGTACACAAGAAAATCAGCGAGTTCTGAAATAAAAAAAGAGAATCCGGACGCTAATACCAAGGCAGGTGGTGCTAAAAAAGCTGATAAACCTGCGCCAGCTATTATAGCAATTATAGAAAATCCTGCTCCTAATCGTCGTTGTACAAGGTCGCGTAATACAAATGCTAGGCCGATCATTAGAACTCCACTGGGCGCCATTAAAGTGGGAGCCACTGGAATTAGACAAGGGCCGTTTTGAAGACATATCGTTCCAATGTTCCCTATAAACCAGTTAGCCATCGGAATAGTCAGAACGAATGCTATAAAAAATAAATAACCCTCAAAAGATCTTGGCCTAGGAGAGATTAGTTTGGGCTTTAAACTACCCATAATCATTCCGTCGTTTTGCCAGTTTTACAAACTTTCGGATAAAGCCCTCATGACCGGCTGCGCGTAAACGACAGGCAGGACAAGTACCACATCCGTATCCCCAGTCATGCCTCAAGGTTCTGTCTCCAAGATAACAACTATGACTATATTCTGTTATAATTTCAGTTAGCGCGGGGCCGCCGATTTGATCAGCCATTTCCCAAACTTCAGTTTTATCGAGGTCCATTAAGGGGGTATGGAGCACGAATTTGAAATCCATCCCAATATTAAGTGCAGATTCCATAGCAGATATAGCCTCTTTTCGGCAATCCGGATAACCCGAGTAATCAACTTCGCCAACGCCCAAGACTATATGACGAATATTTTGTCGGTAAGCAATTGCAGCTGCTAATGTTAGGAATAAGAGATTTCTCCCAGGAACAAAGGTGTTGGGGAGACCGCCTGTTGCAAAGGTTATCTCCGTATCTCTGGTCAGTGCGGTCTCACTAATGTTTCCAAGGGTGGGAATAGAATGTAGGTGATCTTCTCCAAGTTTATGGTCCCATTCCGGGAAGTTTCTTCTTAAAGCATTGAAAATTTGTTCACGGCAATCAAGTTCAATACTATGTCTTTGTCCATAGTCAAAACCGATGGTTTCGGTTTTGGTAAAATTTTGTACCGCCCACGCCAAACATGTGGAACTGTCCTGTCCCCCAGAGAATAGTACTAGGCATTTATCATTGTCTGTCATGGGCTTTGACTAACCCGTCTTCTTTAATGGTGCAAGAACCTTGACCGGAAAAGTCGCACCATAAATAAGGCTTGGATATGAAGTCAAAAATTTGGGAGCAATCTTTTATATGTTAAGGATTTGGCGGGCCATAACCGGGGTGATTCGGGATTGGCTCATTACCCGTTAAGACTGTTGTCCCACCAAATCGTTCTTTCCAACGTTCTATAACCTCGGGATTAAAGACATTGTTGGGGATCTCTCCGGCTAGAGCTTGAAGAACAGCATTGGTTGCCCAAACATAGCCAGGGCCGAGGCCACTTGCCTGATTTGATGAGACCATGTGTGGAGACAAGATTACTTTGTTCCCAAGTTTCTTGAGAGGCGAGTCTGTAGCTATTGGTTCGTCCGCAAAGGCATCTATAGCGGCTCCAGCTATTACTTCGTTTTGAAGTGCCTCTGCCAAAGCGGCCTCGTCTACATTTGCGCCACGTGATGTGTTAACAAAAATAGCCGTAGGTTTCATTTTCTTGAAATTTTCAGCATCCATGAGCTTTGAAGTTTCCTTAGTGTTCACACAATGCATGCTTACTATGTCTGAAGCCTTTAAAAGTGTATCGAGGTCGACTTTTTCTACTCCATTCTTAATAAATCGTTCATCGTCGATGTATGGGTCAGTGGCTATGATCTTCATTCGCCAAGGGGCAAATAGTTGAGCAACCCTGGCACCAATCCTTCCAAGGCCTATGAGACCAAGTGTAAGCCCAGGGTAGTCGTCTGTGGTCCGGCGACCCAAGTATTGACCCATAAGTTCTGGGTCACGCCAATTGCCATTCTTCACGGCCTCATCCCGCTGATTAAGTTTCTTAATTGTGGCTAGAATAAAGGCAACGGTGCCTTCAGCAACGCCATAGCAGTTTGATTCCGTAGGAGCATGGCATACGAGAATACCAAGTTCTGTCGCTGCTTCGACATCAATATCGTCAGTACCAACTGTACATTTGGCAACAACACGTAAATTTGGACTTGCTTCCATGATTCCACGGGTAATCGGGCTGGATCGAATAGATGTTCCCATCAGGGCATCGGCCGAGTTTGCCATGCCAATCATGTCTTGTTCGTTGTCACCTTGCGGAGAATGCCAACCAGCCTGCCCCATAGATAAATTACAGCCGTATTTTTCAAGTTTTTGATGGCATTCTTCAGCTTGGTCAACTGGCGCAAATACAAAGACTTTTGGATCACCCATGATTTTCCCTTAATTCAATAATGTTTCGTTCGTAGGTTATTCTATCAAAACCATATCCCTAAATAAAAGGACCACAGCGCTAAATCTTTTCACAGCCCATCAACTGGTATGGTCCCATCTCTGGTTTCTATCTCTACTACCCATAGATCAGGATCCCGTTCGATTGATTTTTGAATAAATTCATCGGCTTTTCCCTCTTCGATGAGGACCTCTCTATGTGTCGGAATCCAATTTAAATGGCCATCTAAGTCTCGTATTTGCGATAGTAATCTGCATCCCACACCTGATTGATAAATCTTTAGAAGTACGGTGCCGCCCATTTTTTCTCCAGATTTTATGACGACTGCCGGGATACCTTCTACAGAACAGCGACGAAGGTGAGCATCAACCCAAATGTGGGTCGGAACACGGTCCTCATATGTCATAAAGGTTTCCTAACCAAAGGGGCCGAGGAAAGGTTCACCCATGTAACTGTCTGACACTACATCTATCGTGTCGGGCCAAATTCCGGGCGTAACCTTGCGGCGTTCGGAAGGGGCGCGCGGTTTCCCATCCCAGCCTACCTGTTCCATGTATGCATATAACTGTATGAGCTGGCCATCGGGGTCCATGACGAATGCGGAATAGTCGATACCAGGGTACAATTCTTGTGGGATGTCTTCCCTAACGGTACAGCCATTCTCTCGGAAAAACATCACCGCATTTTTCAGCTGTTGGTAGTTCGCTAAACGAATACCAAAAGTGAAAAGTTGTGTGTCCTCGCGACAATTAAGTTCCTTGCGCAAGTCTATTGGATAAAGCGCCAGGGAGTGATGCTCGGTGTTATTTCGTAAGAACACACAGGGGTACCCTTTAAACTCGATTTTTTCCGTCTCAATGAAACCTAATATGTCCCGATAAAAAGACAAAGCGGCCTGAATATCGTTACAGAATAATCCGACTGGACCAATTTTGGTAATTTTAAAAGGTCGGCCCAGGAGGATACCATCAACGTTGTATTTTTCTTCCAACGGCTCAGTATCTCTGTAGCCTGTCTCCAATTTTATTCCAGACTCTGCGGCATCGTTAACTTCACGATATTCTGAAATTTGTGGTAATGGGGCCACTTCCTTGAATTCCCTGTCATGCATTGCCCAAGGTTTTGAATGCCCGTCCCAACCAATTTGTTCAATGCCATAGTAGAGCTCGTTTTGAAACCAATCGGCATCCATTAAATATGTATGCCAATTTGATCCGGGCATATCACGCCCAGCTCTAATCATGTTGCATCCCTGTTCCGTGAGCCATTGGTGTCCGTTGACCACCTCAGCTAGTGTGCCGACTTGCCATGTAATTTGATTCACTGTGATATTTTCACGCCAGCGACCAAGCTTGTCGAGTACACCTCGCTGCCGATGGTTATAGAGGACAAAGGCATGGTGATCATGGGAATATCTAAAAAAATAGCCGCGAAGGTCACCAAAAGGTTGGAGTTCATTAGGTATTGCGCGACCATCAGGGAAAGGGTCACGAATGTCTACAATCTTGAAGCCCATTAATGAATGGTAAAAATGAAGGGCTTCTTCCATTTTAATTGCATTTATACCGAAATGACCCAGCCGCCTTATTTTAAATGGACGGTCAAGGAGAACACCCCCAACGTTGTATTTACCGTTAATAGGATCCTGCATAATATTTCTCCGGATAATTTTCTCCTATAAAAATTAGCTAGTCCGACATCACAGATTTTCGGCCGAACCACCAGAAGAGAAGGACCAAGGGTGTAAGAACCAAGGTCATTATAAGGGTAACCCCTGCTGCTAGGTTGGTTGCGCCAGAATTCCAATAACTCCAAATCACAGCAGGTAAAGTTATATTATCGTGCCCAACCAAGAAAACGGCCACTGTCAATTCGCGATAGACAAGAATGGCAGACCATATCCAAACTGACATTAATGTAGGTCGTAACAGCGGTATCAATATACGCCAAGATGTTCGGATTTCCGAAAGCCCCGAAACGTGGGCGGCTTCCTCTAATTCCTTGTGGATCTGGAGAAGGGCACTATTGATGGCCCTTGTGGCGAAGCTAATTCTTGTGATCACGTAAACTATAGCAATGAGGGTTACGCTACCGTATAGGGGTAGAATATCCTTTAGCACAAAAAGAGCCATAAGAATGGCCCCGATAGCTAGAATGACTTCAGGTAGCGCATGCGGAAGGAATGCACCGAACTCTAATAGATAACGAGCTTTGCTTCGGCTTCTGACAATAAGCCAAGAAATGCTAAAAGCCAGAATGAGAACGGCAAAGGGTACGGTGATGACTAGAATTACGGTGTTCTTTAATCCCCTATATACCAAATCCCAATCCAAGTCCTCCATAAGAACGGTTGTTGACATGAGGCTAAACATCTTTGCAGAAGGTGGGGCCATATAGGGGACAAAGGCAGCGTAGGCAATTAATAATAGAGGAATAACCTTCGCTGCAATTATATAAACGATAATAAAGATCCAAGCAGCTTTTCCCCAATGCCCTATATCTATAAGGGCTGGTCTATACCCTTTGCCGGTGACAACTTGGTACTTATCACCTTGACGAAGAACGGTGCTATACCACCATGTTAGAAGCAATGCTATGGCGATCATTAATACGCCTAGAGCAGCGGTAATTCCGTGTTGGGCAAACTCTTCATCGCCGGGGTTGGCCTTCTCAAATACATATGTGCTTATCAGGTAGACTCGGTTCGCCAATCCAATGATGGCAGGAACATCGAACGTGGCGATTCCAATGACGATGATATATATAACCGCGGCTAAAATTGCTGGCACTGCGAGTGGCAGAGTTATTTTGCGGATAGTCCCCCAGAACCCTAAACCGTGAATTTTGGCTGCCTCCTCTAACGACGGGTTCATCGCACGAAACATTTGAGCAGTAAGAATGAAGGCCAATGCTGCGAGGCTGAGCCCTTGTACGAACCCCATTCCTATAGGTGTAGCAATATCGATTGGTGCTTCTGATAGGGAAAAAAATTGTGTAGCCCACCTGTTTAAGAAACCTATTCGGACATGGGCTAAGAATGTCCAACCCATAGCTGTATAAATTCCTGGAATTAATAGCCCTAGTGTCATGATGGCATATACAGCGCTTTTTGCGCGCATAGTGGTTCTCTCCGTTAGCCATGCAATAGGGAGCCCTATACCCATCGAAACAAGGGTCGCTGTTAATGAGAAAATTATTGTATTGTAGGTTGCCTCTGCGATTATTTCATCGTTGAAGAGGTCTCGGTAATTATCAAATGTATACGTTGCATCTTCCGTACCAATAATTCCTGATTGGAAACTGATTGCAATGAGGACGCCAACCAAGACCACAATTACAAACATGGGTAACGCGGCAAGAACCATCAGTACGGGTGAGGATTTGGAATGCAAGGAAAGTACCTAATTGATGGAATATAGCTATTTTAAAATAAAACGTTGGTTGGGAAGTGATACTTCCCAACCAAATTTAACAGAGTGAGATTTAGTTATTTCTTTTTCTTTTTCTTCCAGCGTTTTTTCAGGATTTTTTGCAAAGATTTCCGTGTTTTTACATATCCGCCCTGAGAGCCCAGCCATTGGGGGGAATTTATAACTACTTTGGCTCCCTTAGCTTCCATCGCCAATAATTTTTTACGGTTATTGGATTCTGGATAAAGATGGAAGTCCATCCCTACTTTATTCCACATCCACTTTTGGCCCTGTTTCGTGTGGAGATAGACAATAAACAACGCAGCAGCATTGGGAGCTGAGGAGTGTACTGGAACAGAGCCATAACGTGTGTGTGAAACCACTGCTTCTTTCATAAGCGCGTAGCCGAGTGGTTCGCCTCTAAGTTTGCCTTGATTGACGTATTGGTCACCGCAGCTCATTACTAGCATTAGAAATTCACCGCTTGTGATTTTATTCATTGAGCCACAACGCATAAGACCACCAATATGGTTAGAAAGCTTAGTTACATAGGCAGTCATTACCTTTTTTCCTAAAAGATCAGGCATCGCAAATTCGCGCACTCCAGCAGCATATGGTGTCGACGCAATCTTACCTTTGAACACAGGCTTTAGAGTGTCGGCTAGAGATTTTGGAATGTCGGAACCCTTTACCAGGTCACTATTGTAGATAACGCCAACAAGCGTGCCAGCAGTAGCAATTCCAGTGCCTTTCGGTGCAATTGGGTTGAACCTCTCCTCCTTTATCATTGGCCGACTCAGGTAGTTTAACCAATGCATAGAACGCATCAGACCAATTTTTACGCCTTTAAGCGCTCCACCCGAATTGTTCCACACAACATCAGAGCTAGCTGGCTGGCCAGCCTTCATTTCGCGGGTAAGTTTGGCAATGGTTCGCGTCATTGACGGCCCCGGCGTAAATTTCACTTTAATATTTGTGCCATATTTTTTATTCATGGCACCGACAATCTGTTTTGCACCTTTGCTGCCATTCAAACTATTCGCAGACCACATTATGCGTAAAGTCGATTCTTTTTTTGCACCAGCTATTAATTCTTTCAGATTTTTTGGAGCATCTGCAGCTGTTGCGGACCCTAAAGTTATCATTGCGGTTATAGGAATTACTGATAAGGCTTTGAAAGCCAGGTACTTGGTACTAGTTCTAAACATTTTACTGCCTCCTTTGGTTAAATTGATTTATTTCCTAATCAATTATGTTAATAAGTTTTCATTTATGCATTTGCGATAGATTCGTTTATAAAGTTGGAATTTTTATCGTCTGCAGGAAAAACCATAATGTCTAGTGGTTCGATAGCGATGTGTAGTTTGTCACCTTGTAGTTTTGGCGCTATTCGACTTTTACCATCCAATTTTATGCTTTCGGCAAGTGCTTCGAAAATATACTGGTCTCCTAAAAATGTTGAGTTTCGAAGCCCTGCTTGGATATGTCCTGTTTGGCCATCAAATGATTCTTCTGAAAAATTAAGATGTTCTGGTCTAATTCCAAGCCATACATCTTTCCTAGTGTGGTCACAATTTGAAACGGAAAAGTTACCGATTTTGGTTTTTACGATATTGTCTGCAGTAGAAACCATTTCTCCAGGGAGCCAATTTACAGAGCCAAAAAATTCTGCTACTTCGGGACAGTTTGGATTTCTATAGAGGTCAATAGGCGAACCATATTGTAATAGCTGGCCGAAACTCATTAGAGCAATTTTATCAGCTACGGCCATTGCCTCTACTTGGTCATGCGTTACATAAAGAACCGTTGCTTCCAGTTGTTTAGCTAGTTCACGGATCTTACCCCGGACATCCTCCCGAAGGCGCGCATCCAAGTTGCTAAGTGGTTCATCCATTAGAAGAACGCTCGGATTTACGGCGATGGCCCTGGCGAGCGCTACGCGTTGCTGTTGCCCACCACTTAAGGCTGTCGAGGGGCGGTCTATTTGTTCCTCGAGCTGTACCATCTCGAGTGCTTGCTGCACGCGAGCACGGACATTGTTTTTAGGGATTTTTTGTGCCCCCTCCATTAACGGAAGGGCTATATTGTCATATACGGTTAAATGGGGCCAAACAGCATAGGACTGAAATACCATGCCAAACCCACGATCTTGCGGGGGAACCCAAATATCAGGATTATTGGAATACACCGTACGGTCAGCGATATTGATCGTTCCGGAGTCTGGCTTTTCAAGACCGGCTACTGACCTTAGCAATGTTGTTTTTCCTGAACCGCTAGCGCCAACAATCACAAAGAACTCGCCGGGGTCCACTTCTATATTAAGTTGGTTCAGGGCAGTAACATTACCTTCTGTAACTATAAATTCCTTGTGGAGCTCGCTTATAGAAATCACGTTAAGCCTTCTCCCTTTTTTTAATACCATTTTTACCGTTAAGAATTCTGCAAACCCTAGTGGTATCAGACCGCTTCGGCCAGCAGAATATTTAGCACTATTTAAAACCAGAGTGCCATAATCATTAGATGAAAGTCCTCTTAACCCATAGTATTTGTTTCTTGGAACATTTATTGTTCCAATTGAACGCGAAGATCTGCAACGTAATCCTCAAAGGCATCTTGCATCGAGAATTTAGGTTCCCATCCTAGCATATCTTTGGCTCTACTAATATCAAGCGGTGCCGCTCTATTAACTGGTGGACTTCCTGGAACTATATCAACTCGTAGATTAGGGAGTTGCCCAGATATAATTTCTACAAGTTCATCAAAAGAAGTTGTGACCGGATAAGCGATATTGAAAACGTTTTCGGTTGGTGCATCAATAGTTGCGCAAATATCAATCGCCTCTCCACAGTCCTTTGCGTAGAGGTAGACAAAATCCATTGTTTGCTCTTCTGGAATTTTGGCTGGTTCACCAGTTATGCCCGCCATAACCAGGTCCTGAACCTTTTGTCCACCTCCAGAGCCTCCCCAGAAATGTCCAACGCCGAATACATTCCCGAGCCTTAGCATGAAAAGGTCAAAACCTGTTTCTAATGCATAAGCCTCAATAATCATTTCTTGTGCGACTTTTGAGTTGCTGTATGCCGTTCCCGTTCCAAGAAGGTCATCCTCTGCGATCGGCCCCTTTCCAACTTTGCGCCAATCATATGCACCAAACGTGCTAATATGGACTACTCTCTTAATACCCGTCAGCCGTGCGGCATCGGCCACAGCCTGCGTACCCCCAACATTGAGTGAATATCCAAAATGAATTGGGTCATTCACTTTTTTACCAATTACAGAAGCCGTATTTAATATTGTATCAACTTCATATTTGTTAATCGTTGCAATTAACCCCGGAAGGCTTCTTACATCCTCATTTAAATAGGTAAAGTCTGCATTTCCTAACTTGTTACGGATAAAATCTTCGCGAGGAATGGGGTCAACAAAAACGACTTTTTCTCCCCGACGAACAGCATGTTGTCCATATGATGTGCCGACGAGGCCGGCCCCTGTGATTAAAGTGGTCATTGCTAACTCCCTGATATTTCAAATTTATAATCTTTCAACATTACTTATATTCTATTTGTCTGAGCCTTTTCCGGAATTTTCTGTTTTCAGAAGATAAAGGCTACTTCCAATAATAATAGCTGATCCACAATAACTCCACCAACCAGGCACCTCTGCAAACCAAATTATTCCAAGCAAAAAGGCATAAACGATCCGCATGTAATCGAATGGCATTACGAAGCTCGTATCACCAAGTCCGACGCCATGAGTAAATAGTCCCTGTCCCACAATTCCCAAAGTTCCGGTTAAAGCCAAAAGCAAGACTTCGGTCCAAGTTGGCGTTTGCCAAACAAAAATTGCGGGAATGAATGCTAATAGTGTCGTAAACAAAGCAAAGTAAAACATTATGGTAACGGTTTCTTCTGTTCGACTTAGGAGCTTAATCGTTAGAACGACACCCGTACCGAAAATGGTTCCACCGAGGGCAACAAGGAACCAGGGGTCAAACCCTTCCCCAAAAGGCTTGGTTATTAACAAAATACCACAAAAACCAAAGAGAGTTACGATTCCTCGCCTAAATCCGATTATTTCGTTAAGGAACAGCGCCGCAATTAGAATCATGATTAATGGGCGAGAGAACTGAATTGTCACGGTGTCAGCCAATGAAATATGGATTAGTGCGTAAAAGAAACAAAGGTTCCCCATAAATCCAACAAAACCGCGCGCACCATGAAGATGCAGCTTAGAGGTTTTTATGGTTTTTAGTCCTAATCGCCAGACTAAAGGACAAATAACAATCAAGCCGGCAAGAAACCGAACGAACAAGACCTCGAAGGCTGGTAGAGTTTTTCCTAAATGTTTGACGAGGGCTGCCATCACAATCAAAAGAAAGGCCCCAACCACTACAAAACAGGCGCCTCTGATATTAGGTGAGATACCTCCCCAGCGTGTCAGAAAGGCTTTTATTAGTGGTAAACCGGAATATTTAATTGGAGGAGTGTCAGACATTTTATTTCAATGTGCGCGTCACCTTTAAGCTTGTCAAATTGACCAGCAGATATTGCGAGCTTTAAGTTCAGTGCATATCGTATAATCAAAAGACAACTGATTGGGAGTACTTGCTTTCTTTAATGTGTTTTTTTTAAGCTAAATTCAAATAAAACTAATCGAATGGATGGAACGATGGTTACCAAAGGGAAAATGGAAGATAAAACCTCATTAATTACAGGTGGTGGGGGCGCAATAGGTGGAGCATCAGCAAAATTATTGGCGGCTGAAGGTGCTCAAATTTTGGTTGCTGATGAACGACTAGAAATGGCTGAAAATGTCGTCAAGGATATTAGGGATACTGGTGGAATAGCCGAAGCGATTAAAATGGATGTATCCGACCCTGAACAAGGAAAAGCAGCGGTTGATGCCGCTATTAACACGTTTGGCCATTTACATATTCTCGTTAATGTCGCAGCAGCAGTGACGCCCGATGCACCGGTAGATGAGTTACCTCTTGAAGAATGGAATAAAGCATTCGCCGTTAACTTGACAGGACCATTCCTAATGTCAAAATTTGCTATCCCGGAGATCAGGAAGGCTGGTGGTGGCGCAATTATTAATATGGCCTCACAGCTTGGTACTATTGGCGTACCAAAACGTTCGGCATATTGCACAACCAAAGCAGCACTCATCCATTTGACTACTATCCTCGCAGCAGAGGTGGCAGAGGATAATATACGGGTTAATTCTGTTTCTCCGGGAGTTATCGAAACCCCGCGGACACGCAGGCGTTTCGATACTTCCGAAGAGTTTCATCAATCTCGTGGAAAACTTCATATGTTAGGCCGGGTCGGTCAGCCCGAAGAAATAGCTAACGCTGTCTTGTTTTTAGCATCGGAAGAGTCCTCTTTTATCACAGCAACAAACCTCCTCGTTGACGGCGGTTATATTTATTTGAAACGTCAACCGGGCGATAAAGGTTGAATAATAGGCTAAAATAGTAATTGACGCTGACAAAATGTTCATCATCTTATAACTTAATTGAGAAAGTTTTGTTGTCAGAATATAACCGTTGGTAAACTACAATCATTGAAAACCCTGTTTGGGTCGAAGTTTCCCGATTTTAAATTGGAAGAGTTGATTTGACAGAAATAACGCGTGCAAATGGACATCGGCTTGATGGAATTTTACCACTCGGTGAACCACCAATGCCTGAACCACAACCCACTGATGATGATGTTTCGTTTGATTTGGACGTCGGCCTATCTTCAGTGCGTTCTCTAAAGTCAAAGGTGCCCCCCGAAGCGCATAGCGCTCGAAACTTAGGTACGGAGAGAGAGGGTAATGCGGTCTTAATCGATGAAGATGGGACCCTTGCTACGATTGGTTACCTGATAACCGAGGCTACTGACGTTTTTATCGGTGGTCCTGATGGCAAAGAAGTGCCAGCACAGGTTGTAGGGTATGACCACCGGACCGGATTTGGTTTGGTTCGTGTTGTAGAACCTCTAAATTTACAGCCTCTTAAAATTGCTACGAATGTTGATGACTTATTAACTGATAATAAAGTCATTATTGCAGCGGCCGGAGGCGTGCCCTCTTCAATACTGGGAACGGTGGCTGACCGAAGGGAATTTGCAGGATCATGGGAATACCTCTTGGAGAAAGCAATATTTACATCGCCATTGCATCCGAGGTGGAGTGGGGGAGCGCTAATAGACCCGATTAGTGGACTTTTGGTCGGTATTGGCTCGTTGTTTGTTCAAGATCCCGGCGGGACTAATAGCGAAAGCCAAGGAAATATGTTTGTTCCAACAGACCTGTTGTCACCAATTTTTAACGAATTAGTCACCACGGGTCGTGCCAAATCTTTTTCAAAGCCATGGTTGGGAATGCAGACCGCGGAGGCCATGGGCCATTTAGTTGTTTCCGGCGTTCACGATGGGGGTCCCGCAGATAAGGCTGATATTCAGGTGGGGGATATAATTGAAGAGGTTGAATCCCAGCTTATTGATAGTTTATCGGATATGTACCGAAAAATTTGGGCAGTAGGGGCGGCTGGGGCAGATATTAGTTTACGGATAGGCCGCGGATCACACCAATTAGACATTGTAATTCGTTCTGGAGACCGTCACGATTATTTAAAAGTGCCGCGTCAGCATTGAACCGAAGAAACTTTAATTTGAAAAGGTAACTGTACCGTCTTCGAGGTTTTCGTCCCATTCAGAAATAACATTACTGTCTTCTTCGATTGACCGATATTTTTCACGAGTTCTACCAAACTCCTCAGGCGTCTCTAGTTTCGATAATGCCCAAATGGCCATCGCGCGTACTAACGGAGACTCATCATTTAATTTTAAATGTACGAATGGTATTAAGTCACTTAGCTGACTATTTCCAATTGCGATTAAGACATTTCGTATAAACCTGTCACGCCCTAAACGTTTTATGGGTGATCTGGAAAATAACAATCTAAAGGCAGAATCATCTAGCTGTACAAGGTCAGCAAGGTCTGGCGAGCGAAGCTCAATCCGAGAATCGAGGTCGAGTTCCTTAGTTTTAGAAGCAAATTTATTCCATGGACAAACAGCGAGGCAATCGTCACAGCCATATATACGGTTGCCGATCGCTTGTCGAAATTCCATTGGAATGTGCCCTTTATGCTCGATTGTTAAATAGGAAATACAGCGTCTCGCATCTAGTATATATTCAGAAGTAAAAGCGGCTGTTGGGCAAACGGATAAACAACGGGTGCAAGATCCGCAATGGTTTTGGATTTGATCTTCAGGTGGCAAGGGTAAATTTGTATAAATTTCTCCAAGAAACATCCACGATCCAAGGGTTTTAGATACTAGGTTTGTATGTTTACCCTGCCATCCTAAGCCAGCTTTCGCTCCAAGAGGTTTCTCCATCACCGGTGCAGTATCCACAAATATCTTAACCTCAGCGTTGTGTTGTTCAACAATATAACGAGCCAGAACCCTAAGTCTCTTTTTGACAACGTCATGATAATCACGTCCACGTGCGTAGACCGAAATTGATCCGCAGTCAGGTTTTTTAAGTACATCTAGTGGATCACCGTCTGGCGCATAATTCAGGCCAACAACAATTACACTTTTAGCTTCTGGCCAGAGGCATGTTGGCTCTGAACGTTGTTCTACCCGCTGGCTTAGCCAACCCATATCGCCATGATACCCCTTTGAAATGAATGCCTTTAAGCGTTTTTGCGTACTTTTACTGAGTGAGGCAGGCGCAAAACCAATCGCATCGAATCCTAGTTCGAGAGCATGCCTGCGTATAGCGATAGTAGAAGTCATTAATCTTTGGGCTGGCTACCCACGACCACGATAGGAAGTTACATCTTGATCAGGTATCCAGAGCCCTGACGGCGGTGTGCCGCTTTGATAAAATACATCGATTGGTATTCCACCGCGCGGATACCAATATCCACCAATTCGTAGCCACTTTGGCGACAGTAATTCTTCCAATTTTTTTCCTATCCCAACGGTACAATCCTCGTGAAAGGCACCGTGGTTCCGATATGAGCCCAGATATAGTTTAAGGGACTTGCTTTCGATGATCCAATCAGTGGGTGCATAATCTATGATTAGGTGAGCAAAATCGGGCTGTCCAGTAATGGGACAAAGACTTGTGAATTCAGGGCAGGTGAAACGAATGAGATACGTCTGACCATTTTGAGGGTTGCTAATTCGTTCAAGCGTGGCTTGTTCAGGGGAAGTGGGCAGTGGTGCAGCATTACCCAGTTGGGTAAGTACTTCGTCTTTGATCTTTGTCATGAAAACTATCTATCCCTTAGTTTATTTCCGATATTATTGGCCCGGCTTTCTGTTGTTCCTGGAACATTTTCACAAAGCTATCAAAAGACTTTTCCTCAATTGCATCTCTAATCTTATCCATCAAGGTTTGATAGTGGTGTAAATTATGAATGGTCAAAAGCATCCCCGCCAGCATCTCACCCGCCTTCACAAGGTGGTTAAGGTATGCTCTGCTATATTTTTCGCAAACCCTACAATTACACTTTGCATCTAGAGGTCTGGTATCATCCGCGTGCCTCGCGTTTTTAAGATTTAGCGCTCCCCCGTGAACATAAGCTTGACCAGTTCTTCCTGATCTTGTTGGAATAACGCAATCAAACATATCAATACCCCGTTCTACAGCCCCTACAATATCCTCCGGTTTTCCGACCCCCATAAGATAATGAGGACGCAATTTTGGGAGTGCTGGTACCGTATGGTCCAAAACCTCAAACATTACATCCTGAGGCTCTCCAATTGCCAATCCGCCAATGGCATAACCATCAAACCCTGTTTCCACTAACCGATCTACTGATTCCCGGCGTAGCTCAGGGAAGATACTACCTTGGACGATACCAAACAGACCGTATCCTGACCTTTCTTCGTATGTGTCCTTACTCCGTGCAGCCCAACGCATTGAAAGTTCCATGGATTCGCGGGCTTTATCTTTAGTGACTGGCCATTCGGTACACTCGTCCAGAACCATGGTAATATCTGAGCCCAAAAGATTTTGAATTTCAACAGATCTCTCTGGCGTCAGATTTATACTTGCTCCATCAATATGGGATTGAAACGTTACTCCCTTTTCTTCAATCGTTTGGCGGTTTCGAAGCGAGAAAATCTGGTAGCCGCCAGAATCTGTTAAAATAGGTTGATACCAGTTCATGAATTTGTGCAAGCCACCAAGGCTTGCGATCCTCTCAGCAGTCGGGCGGAGCATTAGGTGGTATGTATTGCCGAGAATAATCTCCGCGCCCGTAGCCGCTACGTCCTCTGGCATCATGGCCTTTACAGTTCCCGCTGTACCAACAGGCATAAACGCTGGGGTATTCACCGAGCCATGAGCAGTCCTCAAAAGCCCCCTACGTGCTGAACCGTCTGTATTAAGAATTTCAAATTGTGTACCATCCTTTGTCATTGAAATTCACCGCGTTCCAGAAGGCAGGCATCACCATAGGAATAAAATCGATAATTATTTTCGATTGCATGTCTGTATGCAGACTGCATTTTTTCTAGGCCGGAAAATGCTGATACCAGCATAAAAAGGGTAGAACGAGGTAAATGAAAATTGGTAATTAGACGGTCGACAATCTGAAAATTATAGCCCGGTGTAATAAAAATATTGGTATCGCCTTCAAAAGCTGCGAGTTCACCATTTGCCTTTGAGGCCGTTTCAAGAAGTCGCAAGACGGTTGTGCCACAAGCTGTAATTCTACCGCCTGCCCTGCGCGCCTCAATAATTCGTTCTGCTGAAGGTTCATCGAGCTTTCCCCATTCGGAATGCATTTTGTGATCATGGATATTTGTAACTTTCACAGGTAAAAATGTACCTGCGCCAACATGGAGGGTTAGTTCTATAACTTCAACACCTACCAATTTAATTCTTTGAAGAAGCGCTTCTGTGAAATGAAGGCCGGCTGTCGGTGCCGCAACAGCTCCTGGATATTTAGCATAAACAGTTTGATAATTTTGGGCATCAGACTTTCTTGTACCTTTTTTCCGATCAATATAGGGAGGCAAAGGCATTAAACCGTTATTGGTTAATCCCTCAAAAACCGTTTGACCTGCAAAGTTAACCACAATTTCTCCCGCTTCCCGCTTTTCTATCACTGTTGCCCAAAAATTTGGTGAAAATTTAATTATATCGCCTTCATGAAGTTTTCGTGCGGGTTTGGCAAAGGCACACCAGCTTTCATTGTTATTCATCTTATGCAATGTAATTTCAATGGATGCCCCATTACGAAGGCCGCGCAGGCGAGCAGGAATGACTTGGGTGTTATTTAGTACAAGGACGTCACCCGGTGAAAATTTTTTAGGCAAGTCACGGATTGTTAAATCGTCAAACTCTCTTGCTATGTGGAGTAGCCGCGCGGCGTCTCTCGGCGAAGAGGGTTCTTGGGCGATTAGCTCCTTGGGCAAATTAAAATCAAAAAATTCAGTTTTCATGTTAGGGACAATATATTTTAAGTTAAGACTTTTTAGCAGGATTATGTGCAGGTGTGCTATCCGCTATAAAAGTGATATACAAAGTATTTTCAAACACAATTGATGAATGCCTAAAATTAGATCCAGATTGGCGGTATTATTTGCGCCGCTACCTGATGGAGCCAAGGGCATTGGCCTTATGTTGAGCTCCGCTGCTTCAATTTCCGGGGCAAATGGCACCGTCCAATATCTTTCACAGGGTATCCATGTTTTTGAAATTGCGTTTTTTCGTCAACTTTTAGGCCTTATATTTATGTCTGCGCTTTTCCTACGGGGCGGATTAAGACCATTATTTACAAAGAAAATTTGGTTACACATTTTACGCTCGGTTTTGAATGTCGTGGCGATGCTTGCCTTTTTTTATGGTTTAAGCCTTGAACCGTTAGCGAAGGTTGTCTCTTTAGGGCTTACTGCCCCATTGTTCGCGACACTTGGTGCTGTCGTTTTTTTGCGTGAGAAAATGACAGCACATCGTTGGGTAGCTCTTATTATCGGCGCTATCGGCGCTTTAATAATTCTTAGACCCGGTTTACAGGTTGTCTCTCTCGGAGCTCTCATGGTCCTAATGTCTAACATGCTTTGGGCGATAGCTTTAGTGGTCATAAAAATTCTGACTCGTACTGATACATCTGTCACCGTGGCCCTCTACGCCAGCATGCTTCAGGCCCCAATTGCATTTATTTTTGCTATATTTGTATGGCAATGGCCGACTATTGAGCAGATTGTCTGGATGGCAATGCTGGCAATATTAGGAACAATTTCTCAATTAGCTCTTACTGAAGCCTTTCGTCATGCGGATGCTACACTAGTTTTGCCTGCAGATTTTACTAAGGTGATTTGGGCAAGTTTGATTGGATATTTTTTCTTTAACCAAGTTCCAGAAATCTGGGTAGGGTTGGGTGCTATCGTAATTTGCTCAGCGGTTTTTTATAATACCTATTCTGAATCCCGTTATACCCGGTCCGATATTTCTTCTCCATAACGATGCAAATTGTGTCCATTTTGGCGCAGCCATGATTGACCTTCATCGACTGTCTCTGAAAGTGTTCTAACAATCCGCCAAAAATTTTTTGAATGATTCATCTCTATCAGATGGGCTATTTCATGGCTAACAATGTAATCCAGAACATAGTGAGGGGCCATGATGAGGCGCCAAGAGAAGCTTAGTGACCCTGAAGCAGAGCAACTACCCCAACGGCTTTTCGTATCTCGAATTGTAAGTCGACTATATGCCTTACCCAATAGGGCAGATTTGTTTTTGGCCAATATCGTTATTTCACACCCTGCTTCCCGCTTATACCATGCTGTTATAGCCCGGCTTAAAACGTTTTTTGGAGCCCTAACTAACAGGTTCTTGCCTTCTAGGCGGACGTCAGACCCTTTTGCACTGACATGAAAGATTTTTAGTGGCTTGTCAAATAGAGGTACTATTGCACCGTCTTTAAAAGGAATTGGCTCAGAAATTTTACAAAGATGATTTTCAACCCAATTGGATTTTTGTTTAAGAAACGAAATACCTTTTTGTTCCTCTATAAACCTTGGCAAAATGAGCTCCGCCTGTCCTGTTTTGGGTAATATTCTAATTTTTAGCCGTCGAGCTCTGTCGCTACGCCTTATGCTAATTTTTGCGGTCTTCCCATTTGGAAGGTCTAATGTTGTACTATTTTGAATTAATTCTTTTACCATTTCAGAAAAAGTCCTGACCAGTGACGTATGATGCAAGTTGATAATATTTTTGAAATGCCCGGTGCCTATGTCCTTTTGATGGAATTAAGTGCGATATATTCAGACGATATCGGTGCTCTCGGCAATGTCAAATTATCCGCTGGCTATTATCTTTATTTCGGTAGTGCGAGAGGCAAGGGTGGAATGGCCGCGAGAGTTAGACGGCATCTCAAAATTAATAAGAAGCGATATTGGCATGTTGACTGGATGACACTTGCTGGTTCCGTAAAAAAAGTAATGCTAGTTCCTGGAGGTGTGGAATGCGAGTTGCGGAGAAAGGCGTCGGCTTTGTCAGGGTTGACCGTCCCTATATTGGGATTTGGCAGCAGTGATTGTAACCAGTGCCCAGCTCATCTTCTAGGTGTCAAGGGAAATGGATTAACTACTCTGGAGGAGTTAAGACTAGCTGTGACTGGTCATAGTTATTCGGTTGCCTCTTTTTTCTCTACCACTGCAGCGCAGCCCTCCACCGTTTGACGCATAGTTCTGTTTTTATCTACTGTTTCACGAATTTCTGATGCAAATGGTGACTTTGTCATCAATGTATACAATTCGGCTGATGCTTGATGAAAACCGGTGGGCATTGAGACGGACCCCAAAGTTTTAGCGATTTCTTCCATCTCGCCAATGTAGCGATCGGAAACTGCGGGTAGGGCGGATGTCATTGATTCCATTCGCTTATAAATAGCGCCCTGGCTATAAATTAGCTCTTTATGTAATTCATCGGAAACATCTAATTTCTCGGCTGCCATCAAGATTGCGGCATGGAGTGCACTCGTACCCTTTGTGATACCCGCGTAACACATTTTGATTGCAGAAGCTGTGCCAGCTTCACTCCCGCATTGTTTAATTTCGACTCCCTTACCGTCAAAAATACTCATACTCTCCGCTCCACTACCACTGACAAAGAAACGGGTTGGTACTGAAGCTCCCGGCGGATTTCCTACAATTCCACCATCGATATATGCAGCACCAGCATTTTCTATTACGGCACCAATTTTTGCAGCTGTCTCGGGTGATACTGCATTACAATCAAAATAAGGGGGCGTGTTTCCAGTTTCTGACATTTCAGAAGCAACCTGCTCAGCTTGAACCAGCGCATCACCCGGGGGTAAAATTGAAAATACAATGTCTGCTTCAGCTAAAACCAATTTAACTGATCCACAATCTCGGAACCCTGCCGCACTCGCCCGCTCGAAAGTATTTTGGCTACGTCCTTCAAGTGCCGTAATTATATTAAAACCATTCTGTTTGAAGGCTTTCCCCGTTGCAGCACCCATCTCCCCGGGGCTCAAAATAGCGATAGTTTTTATAGTCATCTTCAGGTCCTTTGAAAAAGCTGATTTTAATATCTTAAAGGTGGAGGGCCAGTTCTGCTAGCGATCCGTTCGGAACCTCCAACCCCAGGTTACAGCTCGTAAGCAGCAAAGCGCAGAAAGCATGGGAATGATCGCTGTAAAACCCAAAACCCAGGCTGCAACTTGGTAAATTGTTTGCTTTGAGGTTCCTTGATCTAGCCCAGCGCTGTTAGCAACAAGACCAGCTGCTGCGGCGCCGAAGGCCACTCCTAGGGATCGAATTGTTGGCATCGATGCTGCCGTAATCGCCTCTTCGCCGTCACGTGCGACACTCATCCCATAATTAGTCATTAGGACATTTGTTGCTCCTATTCCAAGCCCTATTAAAGCGCTCCAAACTGTAACCATTACGATGGTTCCAGAGAGAATTGAAAAGGTAAAACCGATCGTCGTAACGGCTGCAAATAACATTCCGATAAATGACCCGCTGCGTTCCCAAAAACCGGACCATCCAGATGCAACGATGGACCCTATAGTCCAACCTATTGAAAATGTTAGAGATAAGTACCCTAATAGTAATGGTGTAATATCATGTAGGACTTGTAAAAATAGGGGTGTAAAGATCAATAAGGTTGTATGGGTAACAGATATTAGAAAATATGACCAATAGGCCAGACCAACAGGTGACAAAAAGGATAACGCGAAACTGGGGAAGAGTTTTGTTTGGGAGACACCGTCTCTACGAAATGTCAGCCATACTAGCAAGATCGCCAGTGAGATAAGCCCCAAACTGATCAATGGCATTTTATATTGATTAGTGAGCCCGGCAGCCAATACTCCAGCCGCTAACATTAATAAGCGACGCCAAGGAAAACGCTTTTTATCTTGTTTCCCTTCCTGATTAGGTACTAATTTCCAGGCCATAACGATAAAAGTAATGACAACGGGGGCCTGCGCCCAGAAAGCACCACGCCAGGACTCAAGTTCCGCGAAAACTCCCCCTATCCCCGGACCAAATAGGGCAGCAACGCTCCAGGTCGTAGAAATAGCGGCCAGAATACGCGTTCGAATTTTGGGTGAGTAAAAATCTCGGACCAGTGCCATAGATTGGGAAATTACAAGGCCACCACCGATCCCTTTTAGGGCCCGTCCGGCTAATAAGGTCATCATGTCAGGTGGAATAGCGCACGCGATTGTGCCTAAAAGTAGGGTCATGCCCCCCCAAACATAGCCCCGCCGGGTACCTAATCGGTCACGCAGGTAACCTCCCGCGGCGGCGCCAACAATTGTTCCGACCATGTAGAGCATCGAGGTCCAGGCATAATAGGTGATACCTCCTATATCACTTACGACCGTTGGCATGATTGTTGTAATAATAAAAATGTCTATTGCATGAAGAGCGATCCCGAGATTGAGTAAAATCGTGTAAAGGCCTCGACCTTCGCGAAAAAGGTCAAGCCAACTGGCTTTACTCTCTAACATTTCTGGTTTGTTAAACTTATTTTTACTAGACGGATCGTCAATCATTTAAGCAGTCTATGCTTGGTATTAATTCAGGCCAAGTGCACAGTGCATTCAGTATAAATATTGTTTAAAATATATTTATGATAAAATTAAGTGTTTTAGATCAGTCTCCCATTAGAACAGATGCGACCCCGGCCGACGCTGTAGCTGATACTTTATATTTAGCTGAAAAAGTGGATCAGTTGGGCTACAATCGTTATTGGCTGGCGGAACATCACAGTAGCAAGGGTTTGGCTGGCGCGGCCCCGGAAATTTTAATTCCGCAAATTGCTGGCCGGACACAGGGCATTCGGGTTGGATCAGGGGGTATAATGCTGAGTCATTATAGTCCACTAAAGGTTGCTGAAGCTTTCAGGACGATAGAAACCCTTTACCCCGGGCGTATAGATTTAGGAATTGGGCGTGCTCCCGGAAGTGATCAAATAACTGATCAGGCGTTACAAACCGGACCAGGAGCCCTCGGAGCAGAACACTACCCTGTTCAGGTCAGAGACTTGATGGGTTATTTGGCAGGTGATCTTCCTGAGGACCATCCATTCGTCAGTGTAAAGGCAATGCCGGCGGGGCCAACGGTTCCGGATATTTGGATGTTAGGTTCAAGTGATCAAAGTGCTTCACTTGCCTCTTACTTTGGTGTGCCGTTCTCTTTTGCACATTTTATCGTTGCGGAGGGTGGGCCACAGGCTGTGGGATCATATCGAAAGAATTTCAGATCTTCAGATACGTGGCCAAAGCCTATCGCTAATATAGGAGTGTTTGCGATAGCTGCAGACACCGAAGAAGAGGCAGAGCGCTTGATGAAATGCCGAGACCTTTCCTCAGTTCGTCAACGTACTGGTCGTGCCGGCCCAGTACCATCATTTCTGGAGGCAGAATCTTATGAATACTCACCCCAAGAAGAAGCATTAAGGCGATACAATCGTCAAAGGTGTGTATGGGGTACAAAAGAACAGGTGAGGGATGGACTTCTAACCCTAGGGAAAGCCTATGATGTGGATGAGTTTGTAATACTTACAATTTGTCCCACTTTAAAAACACGTTGTCGTTCCTACGAGCTGCTTGCCGAGGCTTTTGAACTTACTTCACGCCAGGTTAGCGCTACAGCTGCCGAATAAGATTATTTCAAATTAGTATCTTTAAATAGGGACCGATTTTAAAAATATACCCACAAGATTACCAAGAAAATCCGTAAAAAATAGAAGGGATAGGTTAGTAGCTTCAAATGTTATTAGTACCTATAAACGATGATTGAATTGTCATTCAAAACCTCAACCGACAAAGCAGCTTGAACTAATTAAGGAATAAGTTTGAAAACAAACCGCCCTATCGCCGGCATCCTGTGGATGTGTTTGGCTATGTTACTCAGTGCGGCGGCCGGTGCCTGTGTGCGGCAGCTAAATGCGGCCATACCAACATTGGAGTTAGTATTGTTCCGAAATGTAGTTGGTTTGTTAATTTTTGTACCATGGCTTTTGCGCCAAGGGCTCGGCGTTATGCACACAAATCGGTTGCCTTTATATTCTTTGCGGGTGTTTTTTGCATACACTGCCTTAGTTTTGCTCTTTTTCGCATGGGGTGAAATGCCAATTGCCGATGTATTCGCGTTACAGTTTACAATCCCATTATTCACCATTGTTCTTGCCGTTCTAATCTTAAAACAGCAGACGGATCGGCAAGCCTGGGTAGCTTGTTTTATTGGTTTTGCGGGTGCTTTAATCGTAATGCGGCCTGGTGTAATTGAGCTCACATTGGCTTCTGCAGCTGCCATCGCGTCTGCGATGATGTCTGGGGGGTCTAACACAACATTAAAAATACTTACCAAAACAGAGAGTGTTGGAACAATTACAGTTTATTCCAACTTATTAATGTTACCCCTGGCCTTGATACCTACCTTTTTTGTATGGGTTAGCCCAACACTTGTACAACTCCAATGGGTTATTGGTGCCGCTTTTTTTAGTGCTGTTGGTGGTTTATGTTTTACATTGGCTGTTGGTTCGGCAGATGCACGTGTTGTGCAACCATTTCAATTTACAAGAATGATTTTCGCAGCAGCAATTGGTTACTGGATGTTTTTTGAATTACCTGATACGTGGACCTGGGTTGGTGCTGCAGTGATTTTTGCCGCTTCCTATTACATAGTTTTACGAGAAGCAAATAACAAAAACACTAATACTATATCGATTGGATCCCCTAACCAATGACGTCAAACATATTTCCAAATCCGGTCGTCCGCGGAGCTTTATGGATGGTTCTCGCGACAGGGTTCCAGGCAACGGCGAGTGGTTTGGTTCGGAGACTTTCCAACGATTTTAGCGTTTTCGAGCTTGTATTTTTTTTCAGCAGTATTAGTGCAGTTCTACTTATTCCTTTTGCTATGACTTTACCAAAGGGATCCCTGAGAGGAATAAAGAAGCGGTCGGGGCTTTATATTATTCGGGGATTGTTATCATTTTGCGGCATGCTTGCATCCTTTTATGCGTATTCGGTGATGGATATTGCTAACGTGCAGGCACTATTATTTACGGTACCGTTATTCACTATTCTTCTTGCTGGAATTTTATTGGGAGAATTTGTTGGTCTACGAGGCTGGTTATCGTGCGTTATAGGGTTTTTAGGAGCCATAATAATAGTCCGCCCCGGCGTTATTCCTTTAAACCCTGGTGCACTTGCGGCGCTCGTATCCGCTTTTGCATTTGCAGCAGCTAATATTGCTATTAAAAAGCTGGGTACAACGGAGAGTCCGATCGTAATTACCATGGTATCTAACATGATAGTGGTACCCCTGTCTGCTATACCAGCCGCTTTAAATTGGGTTACCCCTACCTGGGATCAGGTGCCATGGATACTTGCAATGGGTGTTCTTTTTATGGGAGGGATGGTTTGCCTGTCTTTTTCAATTAGAGAGGCGGATGCCCGAATTGTACAAACCATCAACTTTCTTCGAATGCCATGGTCGGTTCTGGTAGGGTATTTGATGTTCACTGAATTGCCGGATATTTGGACCTGGTTAGGAGCAATTATTATCTTTATCGGTGCATATGACGTTTTACGACGGGAAGCCAATAAAAAAATTAAAGAATGACTGATACCTCAGAGGACAATTCAACTCGTCGTAAGGCAGCCATCTGGGGGATTACTTGGATGATTATAGCTGCTGTCGGATATTCGCTAAATGCAGGCATCGTCAAACAGCTTTCAACAGATCTAAATACTCTAGAAATTGTCTTTTGGCGTTCACTTGTAGCAGTCGTTATCTTACTTCCTTTTTTTTATCGACATGTTTCTTCGGCTGGTCGTGAATCATTAAAAAATTGGCACTTTTTCTTATTGAGAGGGCTTTTTACCTACCTCGGCATGGCGGCTACGTACTACGCCCTTGCGAATATTCCCATTGCAGAGGTTTATGCTCTGCAGTTTACCTTGCCTCTATTTATGATAATCGTCGCGGCTATATTTCTAGGAGAAAAGGCCGGTATCGGCAGTTTTTTTGCTTGTCTCGTTGGTTTGGTTGGAACCTTAATCATTCTCAGACCCGGTTTTGAAACTGTTGGGTTGGCCACACTGGTCGCTCTATCTTCTGCAGTATTTTACAGTATTACCAATGTATTTATTAAGATTCTTACCCGCACAGAAACCACCACGACCATCACTATTTATGGTAATATCATCATGTTAGTTTTAGCCTTAATTCCGTTGCTTTTTTCCTGGCGATGGCCACCTGTTCAGACAATTGTTTGGATTATTGCGTTAGGTGTATTCACCACTGGGGGTCAATGGGCTTTAACAAAGGCAATTGCAACAGCAGATGCTCGGGTCGTTTGGCCGTTTGATTTTCTACGTATGCCTTTCACTGCAGCGATTGGTTACGTGATGTTTGGTCAACTTCCTGGAATTTGGACCTGGGTTGGTGCGGTGGTTATCTTTGCCGCTGCCTATTACGTTATTCATAAGGAGGCGACTTCTAAGTGACAGATGCTGTATACTCAAATTCAATAAGGGGAGCCATCTGGATGTTAGCGGCGTCTCTTTGTTATGTTTCATCAGCAACGCTTACGCGTTATTTGGCTGGTAGCTATCCAACATTCGAGTTGACCTTTTTACGTTGTGTTTTTGGTGTGATGGTTCTTACTCCCATAATTCTTCGGGGTGGAATAAGTCAACTTAAAACCAAGGCATTTCCGCTCCATTGTTTAAGGACATTAATTACCTATGTTGCAATTCTTCTTTGGTTTTACGCCACAGAGCATGTGCCTGTCGGTGATTTTTTTGCTATACAGTTTGTTTCCCCGCTTTTTACTATTGCTGTAGCGGCCCTCTTATTGCGTGAAAAAGTAGGAATTAAAAGCTGGTTAGCTGCCTTGGTCGGGTTCTTAGGGGTAATGGTTATAATTCGCCCCGGTTATATACCGGTGTCTCTAGGTATCATTGCTGCATTAGGAACGGCGGGAGCATACGCATTTGTTAATACTTGTATTAAAATTTTGTCGCGATACGACTCCCCTACCGTGATGACTTTTTACGTCAATGTCCTCATTTTGCCTTTGTCGGCTATCCCCGCTTACCTGACCTGGAAAACGCCGGAGGGAGAGGACTGGCCTATACTCATTGGAGTGGCACTTTTTGCAACCTTGGCGCAGTTCTGCGTGGCCTCGAGTATTTCACTTGCTGATGCACGTGTGGTCCAACCAATGAATTTCCTAAGAATGCCTATCGCAGCTGCAATGGGATTCATGGTGTTTGGTGAATTTCCAGATCTTTGGACATGGTTTGGCGCTCTGATCATTTTTGGCGCAGCATGGTATGCAGTGCAGCAGGCGAAGAAAGTATGAAGCCTATTTCAGGCCCTATCCTTGGCTCTTTGTGGATGTTGTCGAGTTGTGTTTTTTACGCGTGTTCTGCCTCTTTAGTAAGAGAAGTCGGGGATACTTATACACCATACCAATTGACGATGATCCGTTCTTTCGTGGCCGTGGCGGTATTAGCGCCGGTTTATATCAGGGAAGGTGGCATTCTCGTATTTATCCCGAAACGATTTTTCATGCACTTTTTGACTGGTGTTTTTACCTATCTGGGTATTGTTTTTTGGTTTTTCGCGACAGCATCTATGCCGATAGCAGATTTCTTTGCCCTGCAGTTTGTTACACCTCTTTTGACGATGGCTTTCGCAATCATTTTTTTACGCGAGCAATCCGATTTGAGAAGTTGGGTAGCGGCTTTAATCGGATTTTGTGGCGTGCTGGTAATTCTTCGGCCTGGTATCATAGAAGTATCTTTTGCGGCAATGGCTGCACTCATCAGTGCATTATTTTATGCAAGTGACAATACAGTCATCAAATCTTTGTCGCGTAATGTTTCAGCAACGATGATTGTATATTATGCACATCTTCTGATGATCCCAATTTCTCTGCCCATGGCAGTCCTGACATGGAAACAGCCTACGTTGTATGATTTTGGTATTATCGTAGCAATTTGCTTATGTCTAACAATGGCATACCTCTCTGTTACAAAAGCGATCGCTTTGACTGTTGCTCGAGTTGTTCAACCGGTAAATTTTATGAGGATGCCTATTGCTGCAGTATTTGGGTGGGTGTTGTTCAGTGAGTTTCCGGATCTCTGGACCTGGATCGGCGCCGTAGTGATTTTTTGCGCAACCACATACGCAGTAAGACGAGGTGCTAACTCGGAACGAACAGGAGATACATGAAAGATCTTCCAATAGCAGTCCAGGGGGCGTTTTGGATGTCTGTCAGCGCTGTATGCTATGTGGGCTCGGCCGTTTTAATCCGATTTATCGGGGAGACCTATTCTCCTTTTCTTCTGACATTTTTTCGGTCTGTCATAGCGGTGATCATACTCGCCCCAATGATCTTTAGGGTTCGAGTGTCTTCCCTTTGGCCGGAAAGGCCAGTATTAGTTTTGATGACCGGTATTTTTTCTTATATTGGTATATTTTTATGGTTTTACGCAGCAGGACGGATGCCTGTTGCCGAGTTTTTTGCCCTTCAGTTTGCCACACCACTATTTACAATTGCCTTTGCGATCATATTTTTGCGAGAAAGGTCGGACTTTCCAAGCTGGCTCGCTACCTTTGTGGGATTCACTGGCGTTTTGATTGTCCTTCGGCCAGGAATTATAGAAGTTTCCGTTGCAGCCGTGGCGGCTGTCTCCTGTGCGGCTAGTTACGCTAGTGTTAATACCTTAATTAAATCTCTTTCAAAGGCGGTTCCGACTACTGTCATTGTATTTTATGCCAATTTCTTACTGGTGCCTATTTCTCTCCCAATGGCGATTAAAGATTGGCAACTACCAAATCTGGTTGACTGGCCGACAATTATTGGTGCTGCGGTTTTATCGACGATTGGGTATGTAACAGTGTCAAAGGGAATAGCAATGGCGGCGGCCCGGGTGGTTCAACCTGTTAATTTTTTACGAATGCCTGTTGGCGCCGCGTTTGGCTGGGTTTTGTTTAATGAGTTTCCAGATATCTGGACGTGGATTGGTGCGATTGTCATATTTTGTGCAACGACATACACCGTACACCGCGGTACGCAAAACAATAAGGAAAGAAGATGATAACACTTCATTCTTGGCCGACACCCAATGCCCACAAAGTTTCTATTATGCTGGAAGAATGTGGTTTGAATTACGAGGTTAAAGAAGTTGATATCACCGCTGGGGATCAGTTCGATGCGGAATTCCTGGAGCTCAGCCCAAATAATCGAATACCTGCCTTGGTTGACCAAGACGGACCGAGAGGCAAATCCATTTCAGTTTTTGAATCGGGGGCAATCTTGCTTTACCTAGCCGAAAAAACTGGGAAGTTTTTACCAGTCTCTGGCAAGTCCCGCTATGAAGTCATCCAGTGGCTGATGTTTCAAATGGCTAACGTCGGGCCTATTTGTGGTCAAGCCCATCATTTTCGAGATGCCGCTCTAGAACGTGTTCCATACGCCATAACTCGTTTTACTCTGGAAACGGGTCGCCTTTATAATGTTATGGATAGACAACTTTCCAGAACCCGTTTTCTTGCGGGCAAGGACTACACAATAGCGGACATGGCCTGCTGGCCATGGGTTCGGGTTCATCGCTACCATGGCCAGTCATGGAATGACTTTCCTCATGTTAAACGTTGGTTTGATGAAATTACTTTGCGCCCCGCAGTGCAGCTAGGTATGGAGCTTCTTGCTGACAAGCGGCGCAAAACCGAGGAGGTTTTGAATGACCAGTCCCGTGATATTCTTTTCGGCCGCAGGCAAATGGAACGGCGCTAGCTTTTTGTCGACACCTAAACTAATTTCAATAAAAATTTGGTAGAGACCAAGACTTAGGATGCCTCTAAATTTTTTTTCTAATTTTAAATGTTTTAACGAGCAATTTGGATGTTTCAGAAATTACCAGTGACGTTGTTGCCGATTTTAATAATTTTACTATTTATCAATCCAACACTTGCCGTAGAGGAAATTACTGCCGAAGAGGCATCTGCCAAATATAACGAGGCAGTCGGATTGATAAAAAGGCATAAATATTCCAGCGCAATAGAGTTGCTTAATGAAATTGTTGAAGCCGGTATCGATGATAAGGCTCAACTGGCTGACGCCCTCAATATGCTTGGTTTTAGCTACCGTAAGAGTGAAAAGTTGAATTTTGCAATCGATAATTATATTGAGGCTTTAAGACTAGACCCAACTCATAAGGGTGCTAATGAGTATGTTGGTGAGGCCTATTTAAAAATGAACAAACCTCTTCTAGCCGTAAAACATTTAAAAATTTTAGAAAACATATGTGGTAAAAAATGTGTTGAATACCAGAATTTAAAAAAGTCTTTTGATTTATTTTTACAGAATTCAGGGAAGAATACTGCTCAGTATTAACAAGCATTTAGTACTTTTTGTATAATGTTTGAATAAATTTTCCGTCTCATTATTTAACCTTGGCTTCTTTGGCTTCTTTTCGAACTGAAAAATAAGTGCTGGCGAAGATAACCAATGCACCTAAAAGGACCCAGGGAGAGAATGTTTCGTCCCAGAGAATATAGGCTATCAAAGCGATAAATGGGAGACGAAGAAAATCGATAGGAAAACAAACAGAGGTATCAATTAAGACTAAAGCCTTGCTGAGACAAAAATGGGTTATAATCCCAGACGTACCAAGGAGTAGAAGCCACGGTAAATGGTGCCATTGTGGCACTACCCAGAAATAAACTGCGGGTCCCAAAAGAATGAGGCACTGAATCAGGTTCATGGTAAAGACCATTGTTCCAGCACTTTCAGTTTGGGACAGGACCTTGACCATTACATTTTGTGCCGAAAACAATATTGCCCCTAAAATAACCATCAGGATTGGTATGCTGATAGGTACAAAACCGGGTCTAACAATTATTAATACACCTAAAAAGCTTACCATCATTCCAATCCAGCGATAGGATTTAACCCGCTCGCCTATAGTCATTGCGGCGAAAGCAGCGGTTAGGGCAGGAATGGTATATTCGATTGAGGTAACGACAGCGAGTGGGACGGATATGACAGCAAAAAAAACGCAGTACTGGGCCCCCACATGGGTAACATTTCTGAGGACCTGAAAGGGTAACCGCTTAGTTAAAAGATTACTTAAACCATACTTGGGCACCATGATGACAGAAATAACAATTAACCCGATGATAGCTCTTAGAAAAAGTATTTCGGGAATGGTTATATCTGGCTTAAGAGCCCGGACAGCAATGACAATTCCGGCAAGGCCGGCAACAGCGATTGACATCCAGGCCACACCACGAAGTGTTTCCGTGCGGGTTGCATTACCAGTAGTGTTTTGCTCCATCACGAAACGTACTCACCAATCAATTAATGAAACTCGGATTTACAGAATATACAACGGAGCTTAACTTAGTGCGATAAACATAATTGGGGAGTTTCTTTCATGGATGGCTCGCAGGCTGCAGGTCTTATTCATAATGTCACATTCGGTGACCTTAGGGAATATATTGAGGAAGTTGAAAAGCTAGGAGAATTGAGACGTGTTGAGGGTGCTACCTGGGAGGAGGATATAGGCCTTGCTGCGGAACTGCTTCTTCACAGTGAAACAGCGCCCTGTGCACTCTTTGATGAAATACCGGGTTATCCTAAGGGCCATCGTGTCTTCACTAATTTTTTTGGCGGCCGCCGCCAAAATATTACCCTTGGTTTTCCTCCAAACCTTTCAAAATTTGAATTAAGCGTAGCCTTCAATAAGGCTTATCAATCGATTGTGCAAAATCCAATCCCTTATGAGACCGTAGAAACTGGTCCGGTAATGGAAAACGTAATGGAAGGGGACGAAGTAGACGTGTTATCTTTTCCGACTCCCCTTTGGCATGAAGGGGATGGTGGCAGATATATTGGCACTGGATCCTTTAATGTTACCCGTGATCCTGAAGAAAATTGGGTGAATGTTGGGACCTATCGCGTAATGGTTCATGATAAAAAAACCGTAGGATTCTATATTTCGCCCGGTAAGCATGGTCGGCTCCACCGTCAAAAATACATGTCACAAAACCAACCCATGCCAGTTTGCGTTGTTGTTGGAATAGATCCGCTTAGTTTTCTCATGTCCTCATCAGAAATTCCCTACGGAGTATGTGAATTTGATATCATGGGGGCTTATCGAGGGCGTCCTGTTGAATGTGTAATTGGTAAGCATACTGGCCTGCCCTTCCCTGCAAACGCTGAGATTGTTCTCGAAGGGTTTTGCTATCCTGACAAACTTCACTCCGAGGGGCCTTTTGGAGAATGGACAGGGTATTATGGAAACCCTGAACATAATGGTCCGACTTTAGATATTAAGGCAATTTATCATCGTAATAATCCAATAATGCTCGGTTGTCCGCCCCAGCGGCCACCAGAAGAACAGTCCCGCTATCGCGCTGTTGTGAGGTCTGCTTTGTTGAAGGAACAAATTGAAGCAGTCGGCGTTCCAGATGTGCAGGTGGCGTGGTGCCATGAATGTGGTGGTGGGCGTATGTTTACGGCGGTATCTATTAAGCAACGGTATCCAGGGCATGCCACGCAGGCTGGTCAGATTGCCTCACAGTGCAGATTGGGGGCGTACGCTGGGAAGTTTGTAGTTGTGGTTGATGAAGACATCGATGCATCCAATTTGGAGGATGTGATGTGGGCGCTTTGCTTCAGAGCAGATCCAGCTACTGATATTGATATCATACAAAGGGGTTGGTCGACTGGGCTGGACCCTTCTATTCACCCGGATCGTAAGGCGATTGGTGACACCACTAATAGCCGCGCTGTAATAAATGCTTGCAAACCCTTTCATTGGAAAGACAGATATCCAAAAGTCAATATGCCTGATCCCGAGACCTACGAACGTGCCCAGCAAAAGTGGGGCTGGCTTCTAAATAGTAATGCACCTCCAGATAAATAGATTCGAAGGGGAGTTGGGCATTTATTCATTACTAGCGTTCTTGGCTTCGTGCTTCGTCATCACATACGTGGAACCAGCGATGATGGCTGCGCCAACCCATACCCATAAATCGGTCGTTTGATTAAATACGAGGTATGCTATGCCAGCGGTGATGGGTAAACGTAGGTACTCGATTGGCTCAATGATTGTTGCCTCGGTAAGTACAAAAGCCCTTACAAGACAATAGGGTGCTACGGTTCCCGATACGGCCAGGAGCAATAGTGCTGGTATATCGGTGATTTGAGGCGTTATCCACCTAAACCAGCTAAGTGGCAACCCTAAGTCCGGGTAAGAATTAGCCAAACCCCATCCTAAATACATCGAAATAGCAGCAAATACCGTCAATATGAAGTGATAATAGAAAGTTGTTGTGGTTGGGTGGTCTGTCTTTCCAAGAGACCGCGTATATATTGCAACCCCGGCATATGACAGGGCCGAACCAAGCACAAGAAGCGCTGCCGGGCTCATGGGCACCGCACCAGGGCGAAGAATAACTAGGACGCCGGCAAAGCCGACCAGTGTACATCCTAAGCGGATAATACCAGGGCGTTCCCGCAAAAAGATAACCGCCAAGACGACTACCATAAGTGGCACGGTGAAATGTAATGCAACGGCCTTTGCTATTGGAAGAAAGGCCAAGCCAGCAAACCATAACCACATACCCGCAAAATTGGCCAAGTTACGTTGTATATGAAAACCAAGACGGTTGGTTTGCCAAAATCGATTTCGCTGCCATGAAATTATAAAGAGTAACATGATAAGGCCAATCAAGTTCCTAAAGAACACCAACTCAATAGCGGGAACATGATCTAATAAACGAACTGCAATGGGGACAAAGGAATGCGCTATTGCGGCAGCCAGTCCCCACCCAGCGCCGATCAGGACTTGATTGCCAGATTTTCCGGGAGAGTTAAAAGGGTCCATTAATAAAAACCCATGAAGTCTATTTTCGAAGAAATGAGCATAGCTTTAATTAATAGACCACAGGGGCGATTGAGACACCCCATGATTAAGACATCATAAGAGGATTGATGATAGATAAAATTACAGCGCAAAAAGTGCCGCCTACGAATACATAAATGAAGTTACTCCAACTGATCAGGCGGGTCATGGGAACTTCAAACATTGATGCCCCCGTTACAATAGAAAGACTACTGATTGAAACCGCGGTACATAAACCCCAACCGGTTAATATGGCCTGCATAATGATAAGATCAGATACCCCGGTGGGGATGCTTGTAAAAAGCACTAACAAGATCGTTCCCGAAACAATGGAGTGAATGGCCATGACGCCAGCAATATTCATGGCCATGATTAATATAAAGATAATCGCAGTGGCTGAAAGCTGAAGGCCTTGTAACCAATTTATTAGACCCATGTCTGGAAGAGCCTTTTCGAACACGCTACCGAGAATGGTTGCAAAGACTAAAATCGCGGTTTCCGGACCTATCCGTGGTAAACGTTCAATAGTGGTTTTAAGGGCTGTAGAAATTGATCCGCCTGGCGAGAAAAAGACCGCTATCAAACATGGTATGGGTAGTGCCATAATAAGTGATTGCATTGTGGAAAATCCTGAAGCAATCGATGTGCCAATTACCAGAAGAGCAGCGATCGCTATAGGTGGGGCAATCGGGGCTAATGTCATGAGAGATTGCCACAGGGACTTAAGCCCTCCTTTGCGATCAAAACAAATGATAGATAGAACGATACAGAATGAGGAGAGTCCCAGCCCCATTGATACGATCTGCCAGAGAGGCACCTTGGGTAAATATTGACTGGCGATGGCCATTCCTACGACAAATGGAGACCATAAGGGTACCAGGGCCATGCCCCGCATGGCGGCAATAAATACTTCGCGACGTTCACTTTCCTTAGCGTTACGACCGAGTATTGGGGCCATAATTGCAAATACACTTACCTGCAGAATCGAGCCGATAAGAAAGCCACCAACAACCAATCCACTATCGCGTCTTTCTCGTTCAAGGGCGGTAAAGAGACTTCTGGCAGCAATAATTTCCGGTCTTTGCTCGGCTGTTGCTCTCAGCAATAAAATGGTCGCTAGGAAGGTCGGAAAGATGATCGCACGCCGTAAACCCTCTTCGATAGCTCCCCACTGGTCATAAGTTTGTGCCAATACCCCTGTTATTGCTACAAGAACCGAACACAGAATTTTCACGCTGCGGTTAGCTTGGGGTAAAGCGCAAATAGTTGTGCACGCAAGGAGGCCAATTAATAAGTCAAAGACATATGGTATTGGAAAGAGTATTTGAATTAGGCCCAAGACCCAAAGGAGACAGAGCGTTATAAGGAGAATTCGGGTTAAAATCAAAATAGGCGCCTTTGTTTTACAAAGAACCTAATTTTCAACTGAAAGATTAGGTCCAAGGAAAATGTCCTATAAGTTTGCTCTATAATTATTATATTTTATAGTCCAGCTTCCTTTGCCGAAAACAATCTCACTAATGGCAATAACAAGATACCCAAAAAAGCCAACCCCGTCATTGCAATGAAAGAAACTCCGCCAAAATTTTCGTAAAGCCAGCCTGATCCAAGCATCGCAAAGGCCATAGTAGTTCCTACCGCAAAACTGGAGTACAGACTTTGCGCGGTTGCAGCAAATTCCTCTGGGACGGATTTGGCAATATAATAAAGAGCGGCCAAATGAGTTGCTCCGAATGTAAAAGCGTGTAGCCACTGAATGCAAACCAAATGAGTAATGTCTGTTGTCATACCAAGGACTGACCAGCGCAGAACGCCAGAAAATCCTCCAATTGTCAAAAAAATGATAGGTCCTATACGGTCGATATATTTTCCGGCAATTGCAAACAAGATAATCTCCGCGACAACCCCTTCAGCCCAAAGGCCACCAATCGTCATCTCATCAAGACCATTTGCTCGCCAATGCAACGTGGAAAATCCATAATATACGGCATGGCTCGCCTGTATCAGGCTTGCTGATATCATAAAGATGATAAGCCGCCTATTTCCTACTATGTTTAAAAAGGGTGCCAAAAATGTTTTTGTTCCCGAAGTTTTAGTTCTCGGGATTAAATGGCAGGTGGCAACTGTCAGAACTAAGAGTCCTATAACAAGCCACAAAATATAATCTGCACTCTTGCCCTGCAGAAAGTACCCTCCACCGATTGCGGCAACGATGAAGGTTAGCGATCCCCATAGTCTCACTCTTCCGTAATCAATCGTTCCTGCGCGAACCTTTAGCATCGTTACAGCGTCAGCCATTGGCATCATGGCAAAGAGCAGAATTGAGGAACACACGCTAATCAAGAAAAGGCTCCAAAAACCCTCCGATATAAAAAATAAAAGATGTGTGATTAGGGCCCCCCAACCAAGTAAGATAATCATTAAGTCCGGACGCCCATGGCGATCGGCACTTTGGGCGAGGAGAGGGTTTAGAATGGCTCGGCTCCAAGTCCCCGCTGCAAGGATAAGGCCAATTTCTATTGGGGTTATGCCTTTAGATTCTAGCCAAATGGGCCAAAATGGCATCAATATACCGATTACCGAGAAAATTGCGCCATAAATTAAGGAAATTCTAATTGCCATTATTTACAAATTCCTGTGAGATTGTAGCTGTGCAATGACGCCAAGGTGGGACATAATTATCTTAAAGTAAAACTAGATTCGGGGAGACCCAAATTGGGAAAACAAAAGATTAAAGCTGATACTACAGCAGAGGCCTATCTTACGCTTTTGGCAGACCGGGGTGTAGATTATTTGTTCGGTAATGCAGGGACAGACTTTGCCTCTGTAATTGAAGCATTGTCCAAAGCGCAGTTAGGTGAAGCGAAAGCACCTACTCCTGTCACAGTTCCGCATGAAAATGTCGCCGTAGCAATGGCACACGGCTATTTTCTGGCGACTGGTCGCCCACAGGCTGTAATGCTTCACGTGACTGTAGGAACCGCAAACGGTGTTTGCGGGATTATGAACGCAGCGAGGGAACGTATACCCATGTTGTTCACTGCTGGGCGCACGCCCCTTACGGAAGAGGGATTGCCTGGAGCAAGAAGCATCTTCATCCATTGGGCTCAGGAATTATTTGATCAAGCAGGTATGGTTCGGGAGTTAGTCAAATGGGATTACGAGTTACGTAATCTGGAACAACTTGAAACAGTTGTTGACCGAGCTCTTACGATAGCGATGTCTGAACCCAGGGGACCCGTATATTTGACACTGCCCAGGGAAATTCTGGCCGAGAAACCTGGTGATTTTATTTTTGACAGTCCGTCAAGTCGTAACCCTACTTTGGCAGGAATACCCAATCCCAATGCAATTGATCAGGCAGCGGATATGCTTAGTAAGGCCAAAAATCCCCTTATAATTTCTTCGTCATACGGACAGAATTCAGAAGACGTCGCCGTTCTTGAGAAATTAGCTGATCAGTTTGCTATCCCGGTGGTTTGTTATCGTCCACGCTATGTAAATTTACCTACGGACCATTCTATGCATGCAGGATTTGAGCCAGGACCCAAACTGGCGAACGCTGATGTGATTCTGACATTAGAGGCCGACACGCCTTGGATCCCAAGCCTTCATAAAATTGGCCCTGATACCAAGGTGATTCAGGCTGGCGTTGATCCGCTATTCGCAAATTATCCTATTCGAGGGTTTCGAAGCGATTTAACCCTATCGGGTGATCCCGCAGCAATTGTTAAGGCGCTATCAGATGCTATGTCTGCGGATAAAGATCGCATCGCTACCACTCGTAAGGTTGTCGCTGAAGAAAAATTGTTATTACAAGACACGCAAAAAGCATTGCTAGAACGCCAATCTGTGGGGGGGCCAATGGAATACCCGTGGGTCGCCCATTGTATTGGGCAGGCGATGAATGCGGATGATGCTTTAGTGAGTGAATCACAGTTGCCTGTCGGATTTTTAGGGTCGAGGCCCCCTGGAACCGTATTTGGTACTAGCCCCGCTGGTGGATTGGGTTGGGGTAATGGGGCGGCCCTTGGTCTGCAGTTAGCTGATCGATCTCGAAGGGTATTTAATGTAGCGGGGGATGGTTCCTACATGTTTGGTAATCCTACACCGGCACACTTTGTGGGTGCGGCACTAGAACTGCCAATTTGTACCATTATTCTCAATAATCGTATGTGGGGGTCGGTACGAAAATCAACACTTGGATTACATCCGGAAGGTGCTGCTTCTCGTTTGAATCGTTCGCCTTTGACCGCACTTGAACCAAATCCTGAATTTGAAAAAGTTGTTGAGGCTAATGGAGGCTATGGCGAACGAGTAGATAATGCTGAGGATTTGCCGGGGGCATTAGAACGGGCACTCAAGGCGGTAGATGTTGAGAAACGTCAGGCAGTCTTAAATGTTCAAACGTCTTATGATGACGCGCAAGCGTTGGCAGATGCGAGACGTTAAAATTTAAGCATAGCCCTGGGCCATTATGGCACGACTTTCAAATCGAATTGAGCCATCCTTCTTGAAAGGGAGGGTCTCTTTGAGTTTTTCATAAACGGCATTACGGTGCTCGTCAGACATCTTTTTATAAAAACGTCCCACATTTTGTGAATTTTGGGTAATGGGTTTCCAATAATCATCAAGATCACGGAAGCGTGTTGTGAAAGACAAAGTTCTTTCCTGGACATTATTTAATCCGGCCTCCTCAAAATACTTTTTTAAAATGCTGGCTTCCGCAATCGGAGTACGAGTCGTTTTGCTGGTGCTATGGTCTAGAGGTGCTGTATCTTCAACTGCAGACCAAAAATGACGGGTCGTATTCATATTTGAGGCCATATCCCAATCGTACAAGGCAACAATGCCGCCCACACGCGTAACGCGTTTCATTTCACTAATAGCTTTTTTTTTGTCTGGTACGAATTTAATCATTAGTCCTGATACCACGGCGTCAAAACTTAAATTTTCAAATGGCAGGTTTTCAGCATTACCCAGCTCGAATTCAATATCGGTATGATGAGGATGGTATTTTGCAGCCCGGATCGAAGTTTCTAAAGGGTCTATTCCGATAATTGTTGATGGGGAATAATTTTCAGAAATTATTTGGGTCAATGTGCCCACCCCACACCCTACATCCAGCCAGTTCAATCCATTTTTTGTGGGAATGTTTTTGAGAAATAGAGCCGCTACCTTTCGGCTCCAACGGCCCATAAAATTGTCATATTGAGAATAGATATCTGAATAGGTCATTGGTGGATATTGTCCCAAGATTTCCTTGCTGCTTTGCGGTCAATTTTTCCTCGGGCGTTTTTGGGTATTTCTTTTACTAACTCAATAGATTTGGGGCATTTCTTCTCGGGAAGATTCTTGTCGCAGAAACGAGCTAACGCCTTGGCGGTTAGTTTTGAATCCGGTGAAATAACCACCCAACTTACAAGGTCTTCTCCGTAGACAGGATCAGGAATTCCAAAAGTCACAACCTCTAATACCCCTGGTCGTTGCGAAATTAAGGAATCAATTTCTAGTGGTGAAATATTTACTCCGCCGCGGATGACGACATCTTTTGCTCGCCCGGTAATTCGTATAAACCCCTCATCATCGAAATACCCAAGATCACCGGTTCTTAGAGGTTTTCCCCTTAACACCTCCGTTTTTCCACCGGCATAGAGGTAAGCGTAGGCATGCTGAGCGCTGACAGAATCTATTTCGCCGACCTTACCCGGTCCCAGTAAGTTGTTGTCCTCATCTCTAATTGAAATGTTCTGATACATTCCGGCGGTTCCGACACTCCCTATTTTCCGATGTCCAGGGGTGTTTGCGGCGACGATGCCCCCTTCACTCATTCCGTAGAGTTGGACCAATTCTACACCGTAAATTTCCTCGAAGCGTCGATGGGCGTCGGCCATCAATGGGGCGGTACTGCATGAGATAAAGCGAACACTTTTAAAAACTTCCTTACCGTCCTTGATGGGCTGTTCCAGTAACATATTTACGACGGCTGGGACGGCAACAATTATGGTTGGGCTATATATTTCAATCCAGTTTACGAAACGCGAGTATGAGAAATTCTTGGCAAATAGTAGAGTGGCACCTGCCAAAATAGTCGGGTTTAACGAGATCATGTGAGCTGATGCCCAGCTTATGGAACGAAATTCCAAAATACGGTCGTTGTTATCAAGTGACCAGCGTTCTAGTTGATGTTGGGCAATAGCCTGATAGTTACTAAAGCTATGAATAACGCCCTTTGGTTGGGCCGATGTCCCGGATGTGAAACAGATAACACAATGGTCATCTTGGGCATTTTTAAGATGGTATAAGTTTTTGCTATTGAGCTTTGATAGTTTAGTAAATAGGTCGTTATCACTTCGTCTATCATCGAAGAAAATGAATTTTCTTTTTCTTTTTGGTTCAATAATCAGGTTGCCAATCCCTTGTTCAATAAAAATCAGCTTTGGTGATATACGGTCGACCATCTCGATTAAATGATTATAATTTACGTCGGTATTGATGGTGCAATAGGTGGACCCAAAAGATTGTATCGCGTAATACAGGATGAGATGCTCTGTGGTGTTCTCTCCGAGCACGAGGATCCTGTCATTCTTTTGTATTCCAAGGTTTCTTAAATATAAAGCGATACGGGCACTCCAGTCCCAGAGTTCTTGCCAGGTAATAGAGTCCCCGTCTTCCATTGAAACCAGGGCATTCGATGTCGGAAAATTGGCGACATTGCGCTCTAATTGTTCCGAAATGGATATAAAATTATCAGGTAAAAGGTCTGTTGGCGTGGGTGTTACAACCATCCGGGTTATTACCGCCCCTTCATCAGGTAGCCAAACTTTTCTTCTGCCTTGCGAGCGACTTCTGGACTTGGCGCATTAGACATTGGAAATTGATCTTGCCAATCGAATGGCCGACAGGCGTCGATAACAGCGACCGAATGGGTCATGTCACCGACAGCACGCTGTTGCGGAGTTAGCATTGGATCTGCAGGAGAGTCCCACGCTCCTGTGATAAAGTCGATAGACCGTTTGGGATCGGTTCTCACCATCATCGCCCAAATTAACTGATCAAGACGTGAGACGTCTACGTCTTCATCTGTGACAATAACATACTTTGACGCGTAGGCGGCAGCTCTGCATTGTGACGCAATTTGACCGGCTTGGCGTGAATGTCCAGGATAGCGTTGTTTAATTGATACCCCATGTAACATTCGCGAGCCGCCCGTTTCATGGCACCAAACCTGCTGAATATCGGGGACGCCCGCGTCAATGATATTTTGTTTCAGCATTGCTGACCTCATAACGGCTCGGTATCGGGCAAGCTCATCTGGCCCTTGCCCCATTGGGGGTACACCTAAAAGAATGGGGTCATTCCGGTGATATATTGCCTCTATTCGAAGTAGTGTTCTGGGCTCTTTGCCCCCTGCATAATGCCCTGTCCATTCGCCGAATGGGCCCTCTATCATGCTTTCATTTGGATCTACATAACCCTCCAATACGATCTCGGCATTGGCAGGAAAAGGCAAACCCGTGACCTTGCCTTTAACGAGCTGCATAGCTTTCCCCCTTAGGCCGCCAACGTAGTCTAGTTCGAAGTCACCGTAAGGTGTCTCTGTTCCTCCAAAATAAAAAGAAAGCGGGTCTCCACCGAGAACCATACATACCGGCATTTTTTTCCCAGCCGCCTTATATTTTTCACGATGAATGTAACCGTGGTGTCCACGAGCCGTCAGAAAGCCTACTTCCTTTGGTCCGTGGACCTGAGCGCGATAGGCGCCTGCATTCAACCAACCTTCTTCAGGGTCTCTTGTCACGCTGTAGGTGCCAGTGCCTATATAGCGACCGCCATCATTTTCATGCCAAATCGGAGCAGGGAATTTCGTTACGTCGACCTTATCGCCAGTCAGGATATTTTCAAATATCGGCCCGTCATCAATAATTTCATGTTTGATCACTTTTTGATCTTCTAGAAAATTCTCGCGATAGGCGTTAGATAATTCCCACTTTGTCAAATGGTCGGGAAAGCCAAGCGTCATATTGCGACGAGTGCCAGCGAACATATTCATGAGTAAGCGGAAGCCCTTGGGACACCCCTCCACGTCTTCGAATACAACGCAGGGACCATTCTCTTCTCGCAAAACAGCTTCTGCTGCGAGGCCAATATCTTCCTGCCAATTTGCGCCTTTCACGTATTCGACCTCACCCAGGCGGTCTGCCAAAACTAACCATTCTCGTAAATCTTCATAGGCAATTTGGCCCGCATAATTGCTGCCTGATACTGTACTCATTGATTTCCTCCGCATTTATGTTGAAAGGACCTTTACACGCTCTGGGCAACGGGGCAAGCGGACGTCCCTTGGTTTTATAATTCATTTGGATTTGACAGATTTAGGCTCTTTTATCACCCTAATAATATTAAGTTCCTGACAAGAAAGGTATAAATTCAGCCTATTCTAATGTAGATTAATATTTAATTCTGCGATCGAGGGGACAGGGAATGATTATCTATTCGGAGCCCAAGACAACGAGTGACCTTCCCGTCATTGATATTGGGCCCAGCGTTGCCGAGTCTAAGATAGACTGTGAAATGGTATCTCGGGAGATTGGCAAAGCATGTCAAGACACTGGATTTTTTTATATTACAAATCACGGGGTTGATCAGAAATTAATTGATGGAACTTTGAAAGAGGCGAGTCGATTTTTTGATCAACCAGAAACTTGGAAGAAAAGATGGAAAAAGCAGGGTCATTCTAACGGGTATGAACCGCCGGAAACACAAAGGCTTGATAATGAATCCCCGGGAGACATAAAAGAATCCTTTAATTTTACAATGGGAAATATTCCAGGGACTGATGGTTATAAAGAAAATATCTGGCCGGATGATTTTCCAGGATTTCAAGATCAATTGGAGTCCTATAAAAAAGCGGTATGGCAGGTAGGGCTTCAGGTTTCTCGTCTTATTTCTTTGTCATTGGGTATGCCGTTTGATCATTTTGACCCGTCATTTTCGCAGCAAAAGTCACCGCTCCGCATCCTGCGGTACCCTCCTCATCCTAAAAATACTCAATACAATCAATTGGGTTGTGGTGCTCATACCGACTGGGGATGGATAACCCTTTTGTTGCAAGATAACGCGGGCGGCCTTGAAGTCGAAACGGCTTCGGGTGAGTGGGTTCGTGTTGAGCCAATTCCCGGTACATTTGTTGTAAACCTAGGGGATATAATGTTGCGCTGGACGAATTCAAAATACCACTCAAGCTTACACCGAGTGATGAATAACAATTCGGGTAGAAATCGCCACTCCATCGTTTTGTTTTTTAACCAAGCGCACAATACCCATGTTGAGTGTCTTCCCAGTTGTCTGCCCGCTGGTGAAAAACCAATTTTTCCGCCATGCACCGCCGGTGAGCATTCAACGCAACGCTATAAAGAGTCGAGATCTAATCTAGAAATGACCAATTAAATTAGATAAATGATGGCGCTATTAACTTGCCGTATAGTTGCGCCATCTAAGGGGCTGAGGCAAACTGCGACCTATAATTGTTATTGGGTGAAATGTTATGTTAGACGGTTCCGATAATTCTACATCATTAAAATTTGATGCAGAATATGATGTAATAGTTGTTGGCTATGGATATTCCGGTGGTATAGCTGCAATTGAAGCCTTTGATGCTGGCGCAAAAGTTTTATTGGTTGATAAGATGGCCAATCCTGGGGGAATTTCCGTCTGTTCGTATGGAGCGATGCGCTCCGCTCATGATGCAAATGAAGCCTTTAAATATCTCGAAGCCACCAACGGTGGTCGTACGCCTTCACCAGTGAACCGAGCGTTGGCGGATGGCATGGCACAAATAGAACCGTATATGAGAAAATTAGCGGAAGTTAATGGTGCTGTTGTCAATCCCCGAGAAAAAGTTGCGAACTACCCTTTTGAAGGTTACGACACATTCTATCAAACATTGATTGAAGAAATTCCTAATTTTGATCCAGCAACCTACTATCCGCATGTTAGAGGTGCTCCCGGCGGAGCAAGGGTATTTAAGACGCTTGAAGACAATGTAGCCCAACGTGATATCGATATTTGGCTTGAATCGCCGGTTCAGAGGCTAGTTTATAAAACTGATGGAACGAAGGAAGTACAAGGTGCGGTAATAGAGACGAAAGGTGGCGTCTGTAACGTAAAAGCGGGGAAAGCGGTGATATTGGCATGCGGTGGTTTTGAAGCAAATGAGGAAATGAAACGGCAATATTGGCAAATGAAGCCGGTCCTCGCTGCAACTACCAATTCGAATACCGGGGATGGTATTCGAATGTCGCAAGAGTTGGGGGCTAAACTTTGGCACATGTGGCACTATCATGGTTCCTATGGTTTTGATCACCCAGAATACCCCTATGCCATTAGGATGAAACGCTTGCCCGATTGGATTCCTGGGCGTGAAGCAACGGCAGTCGTACAAATGACTTGGATTGTTGTAGATAAATTTGGCAAACGTTATATGAATGAAAACCCACCTTACACTCAGGATACATCTCATAGACCAATGGAACACTACGATACTGTGACACAAGACTTTCCCCGAATTCCTTCATATGTAATTTTTGATGAAGTGGGTCGGCGACGTTACAGGGTAGGCGCTCCAACAAGAAATGATCCGGAGGCCCATTACGATTGGAGCGATGATAATATGCAGGAAATCGAATCTGGGTTAATCCGTAAAGCTGACTCAATATCAGAACTGGCAGAATTGATAGATATGGATCCTGTGGAGCTTGAAGCTACTCTTGCGCGATGGAACGAACTTTGTGCCTCTAAGGATGATGTTGATTTTGGTCGTCCGTCAGGGACCATGATGAAAATTCAGCGGCCGCCATTTTATGCAGGGCAGGTTTGGCCTGTCGTTTCAAATACCCAGGGTGGACCGGAGCATGATGCACAACAGCGCATCATCGATGTAGAGGATAACCCAATACCCAGACTTTATGCGGCGGGTGAGTTGGGCAGTGGTTGGGGCCATTTGTACATGTCTGGTGGCAATCTCGCTGAATGCCTTGTGACAGGCCAAATTGCTGGCAAACAAGCCGCTGCATTAGAGTCCTGGGGTTAACGGACATCAAAGGACAGCGGTCAATATATTATTATCCGTACCAATATAAGAATATGCCTGGATATAACTCGTATTGTAGTACCAATTCGAACAGAATATAAACGAAGACTAACGTTCCGATAGCAAGATATGAGCTTTCGCGAATAGAATATCCGCCTCGATATTTCATCCAGCAATAAACAAATACTGGGGTACAGGGTAAAAATCCCACTAAATAAATACTTACAACGAGAGCACCCATCCATGCGAAGATTTTCAATTCTTGGCCCGCGGTGCGGACAGTCTTATCTGCGTCTTCGTCTACCTCCTTTGGCGTTTTGGCTGAAAAGAAAAGTGAGATTTTTTCCCCCACTTTGCTGTCAGTAAGCGCTATCAAATCTAAAATCAGCAAGGGTAACGCAACGTACCCTACCAAAAGAGGAAACATCCGATCAGTAATTTTATATTGATAACTGGTTACAATAAATAAAACCACTACAGCCAAGGTTATTAAAATATAATAAGCAGAAGCGCGTCGATGTTCTGGAATCCTCATTTAGAGACCTCTTTTTTTGCTGAGTTTCGTTCCTTCAACTTGCGTTTTAAAGTTGGAAACCCCAGACTGAGAATGGTCAAAATCATTAAAAACACCGAGAGCCACCTGGTATAAAAAATCGACCATTGATCGTCAGAAATCAGCATTGACTGGTGAAAACTCAATTCGGTAATGCTTCCCAAAACTATCGCTATAGTAAAAGTCACTCTTGGATAGTTAAAGCGGATCATAAAGTAACCAATAAAGGCAAATATAAAGGCTATAACGACGTCACCTATTTCTGTGTTCAGAGCGAAGGCACCAACAAAAGCGATAACCGTCACCGTTGGTATTAACATATGCACACTGATCCGAGTTAATAACACCATGTATTTTGCTAGACAGAGGACTACCAGAGTTGCAAATACAGCAGAAGCGGTTAGGGCAACTACTAACGTGAAGACTAAATCTTGATGATCCTCAAGAAGCTTTTGTCCGGGTTCAATACCGTGCAAAATCAGGACACCTAGGAATACCGCTGTTTCAGCACTGCCGGGAATTCCAAAGGCCAGGGTGGGTATCAGAGACCCACCATCTTTAGCATTATTCGCTGACTCGGGCGCAATAACGCCTTTTATGTTGCCCTTACCATATTCAATGTCCGGAGTTGGGTCACGTTGTGCTTGAGTTGAGTAGCTTAAGAACGCAGCAACTGTGCCTCCCACTCCGGGAACTGCTCCAATAAAGGTTCCGTAACCTGAGCCAACTAACGTAGTTGACCAATTTTTAAAGACCGATTTTATACCGTCAGAAATCCGGCTTATTTTTACATCAGACGTATCTTCTGAAATAGATCCTCCTTTAACTGCAAGGTTGATCATTTCGGAGATCGCGAATAATCCGATAAGAGCGGGTACCAGTTTTATGCCGTCTTCCAAAAGCGGAATACCAAAATCATACCGTACGGTGCTCGTCACGTCGTAATAGCCAACGAATCCCACCATTAATCCGACAATTGCAGTTATAAGTCCCTGGAGTAGTCGGTCACCTGAAGAAACTGCGATTGCACAAAGGCCAAAAATTGCAAGCATAAAAAATTCTGGGGGGGTAAAAAGGAGCACGATGGCTTTCATAATCGGGATGACAGCAACTAAAGAAATAACCCCTATTACCCCTCCGAGTGCAGATGCTGTAGCGCCCGCTCCGATGGCCATTCCGGCCTTTCCCTGTTGTGCGAGCGGATAACCATCAAATGTGGTTGCAGCATTTGGTGCAATTCCCGGTGTATTCAGTAGTATTGCACTTACAGAGCCCCCCGTTGAGGTTGCTGCCATGACGCCACCCATTAATATTATAGCCTGCCACGGCTCCATGCCAAAAGTAAGTGGGATTAGAAGGGCAACCGCAGTTGTTCCCCCGAGGCCTGGAATCGCGCCAAATAGCAATCCGACAGCTGAACCTGCTGCTAATAAAAGTAGCGAATGTGGCGTACTAAGATTAACAATACCTTCAATTAATGCTTCAAACACGGACTTCCCTGCTCCCCGGTAATCTGTTTTAACTTTATCTCATGTTTTATAATTGTCCGGTGTCAGACACCTCGCGTATCCAACACGTTTAAAGTTAGTTCAAAGGGTGAAAGGAGGTGGCAGATACGCTAATACCCGCCACCTCTAAAGGATCAACGTGTTTTTTTGTTACTGGCTGCAAGAATGTCCTTATACCTAGAATAGTATGTGACTAACTCACCCACCAGTTTTGTCGCATCGGCAGAATTCAAGGGAGACACCGGACGCCCGACTTTTTTACCCCAAGCAACAAACTCCGGATCAGTGACAGACTTGTATAGCGCGTTTGCTAACTTGTCTTTAATTGCCTTTGGTGTTCCGGGAGTAGTTCCTACGATGCGGTCACCACCCAATATAGCTAAGTCTTTGTGACCCATTTCACCAGTCGTTGGGACACCGTACTGTGACTTGCCATTTGTTATTTCTAGGATAGGCCTTAAATCTTTAAATTTTTGACGCTTCTTCTTTTTACTACTGATGTATTTTTGAAAAGTTCCCTTCGCAAGTATAGTCAGGTCACCATCCCCCCGGACCACTGCAAGAGCGTAGCGAGGAGCAGACTTGTATCCCGTTATGTATTTAGGCTTCAATCCTAATGCGTTCCATAAGATGGAACTCGCAAGAAAACCCGTCGTGCCAGGACCCGTTATTGGTATTTTTATCTGGTTCTTGGTTTTTAATACATCCTGAATAGATTTATATTTACCTTTTTTACCACTGGTTACTATCAGATATCGGAATTGTGCCACCCGGCCTAACCAGTCTATCTTGCGAACATCATAACCTGCCTTTTCACCAATGATATTGGGCATGGCGTGTCCGGGCATGTTGAACATTAAAATATGAGATCCATCTGGCTTTCGCTTGGCAATAAAAGCTGCTGCTTTCTTACCTCTTCCTCCAGGCAGATTTTTTGCAATGATATTGACCTTACCACCGAGATTCTTTTTAAGGTACGGTGCTAATTTTCTTGTAATCGTGTCAAAACCGCCACCCGGGCCATAGGCGATTAGAAATGTTATATTTTTTTTCGGAAAATCAACCGCCTTTGCAGGTGCGGTTACTACCGCGGCTACAGCACTCAAGGCGACGACGCCCATAGCAAATTTACTAAACATAAAATACCTCCCTGATATTTCATTTGCCCCATTTATAAAATTTTGGAGCATTTAATTTAACTAACGGACTTTAGTCTAGACCAACAAAATTGCCCTGTTAACCCAGAAATGAATAAATTTTTTTACATATCACAACTAATCCGCTCGTCTCACATATCAAATGAATGTTATCATTCCGTTAAAAAATTTTGTAAGCTGTGGCGCTGATAGTGAGATAATAATGGCGAAAATAATACCAAATCTGGAAATTGTTCCGACACATCCCGCAGTTGGTGCGAGAGTTACTGGTGTTGATTTCAGCAAACCGGTCAGCGAATGCCTAGCTCAACAGATACGTGATATTTTTACTCAATACTCCGTTCTATGTTTTCCAGGTCAGGACATTACAAATGATCATCAGGCTAATTTTGCAAAAATTTTTGGCCAAGCTGATACAGCGGATCGAAGTAAGGAAGATCCCGATAGTAAGCAGTCCAAACGGGGGGTTATGTATGTAAGCAATATTCGTGAAGATGGTAAGTTAATAGGCGTTCTTCCCGATGGAGAGATGCATTTTCATTCGGATGGTGCACACCGAGAGAAGCCTTACAGGGCCACCACGCTTTTTGCTTTGGAGGTACCGTCATTTGGCGGTGAGACTAGGTTTGCCGCTATGGCGGCAGCATATGATGCTTTATCAAGATCTCAGCGGTCTAGTCTTGAAAACCTGCATGCGCGTCATGTTTTTAATTATAACAAAACCACTCGTGAAGAGATGCGTCGGGATAAAGATGTTTCATATGCCATCCACCCTCTGGTTAAAATTCATCCAGATTCTGGAAGGAAGTCACTTTATTTAAGCCGTTTAATGACAAGTGACATTATTGGTATGACGACAGAAGAAAGTGAAAATTTATTAATCAAGCTATTTGCCCATTGTGAAAAATCAGAATTCGTGTACGAGCACAAATGGACTCCGGGTGATCTCGTGATTTGGGACAACCGCAGTGTCAACCATGCTAGAAATGATTTTCCGGGTGATCAGCGTCGATTACTCCGACGCTATACAGTATCCGAACCGAACTAATAAAAATTATTTAGTCAAACCTATCGACTGTTATGTTGCCGAGTTCGCGAACTTTGGCACGATATGCTTTGACCGCCCGCTGGTGGCGAACGGCATTACCTATATCATCGTCAGCAATAGGTGCTAATTCTTGATCAAAGTTGCCAAATAGGTCTTTTCCGCGCACTAGCAAAGCGCTGCTCCGATTTGCACCCAACTGTTTGAGGTTTGGAGGGTGGTAAATAAACGTGATCCCTATTCGTCGGTCTTTCCCCTTGTTTGGAGAAGAACCGTGAACCAGAAATGCGTGATGAATTGATGCTTCACCAGGCTGCAGTATCGCCGATACGGGCTCAGTGGCATCGTCACTGATATCCACATTTTGTCCACTCGATAGCATGTTTCCTTGCCCGATATCCGGTGTTTTTAAATCACGCAATCCACCTTTATGGGAGGTTGGTATAAAGCGCATGCACCCACTTTCCTCGTTAGCAGGAGAAAGGGCAATCCAGGCGGTTAAAACTTGGCAAGGGTCATGCCCAAAATATGTATTGTCTTGGTGCCAACTAACGTAGGCATCGTCTCCAGGTTCCTTTATCCAGGCGGTATTGTGATAAACCATTATGTCGGGTCCAATGAGATCTTCAACTGTATCAAGTAATTTTGGATGGGTTGCCATCTCAAAGGCCCACGGAAATCGCAAATAAAATTTTGTTTGGCCAATACCTCGAAAAAATTCTCCCATTGTTGATTCGGTGTTTTCGATATGTGTACGGTATTTATTTACCTCATCACGATCTAAAAGTTGGATCGGAGTGACGAACCCATTCTGTCTATATTCAGCTATCTGCTTTTCGTTCAAAACCTTAGGCAAGGCGTTCTCCTGATCAGCGGCTGGTTTTATTGAGACTGCAAAAATGTTCTAAAAATTTCAGTGAATTCTTCGGGACGATCAATTGTTGATAAGTGTCCAGCGCCATCAATAACTTTTATTTCTGAGCCTGAAATTCCATCACGTATGAATTCTGATTCGGCAATTGGAGCAGCTTCATCAGCTTGCCCTGCAATAATCAACGTCGGTTCCGTAACCAGTTTTAAGTCGCTGCTAGCATCATAAGTTAGTAAAGCACGAATGGTACTGACGTACGATTTTGGCGGGCATTTAGAAATTTCCTGTGCGAGTTCATCTAGCTTTTCGATAGGGGTAGTGGGCATTAATTGATCACCGGCATACTGACTACCAAATTCAAGCATCGAAAGGTAGGCGACTGCTTCCTGAGTTGCATAAATACGATCTTCCGACCCTTCTCGTAGGCGAGCAAAGCTGTTTGCTAAGGTCATGGAAAGGGCTACGTCTGGATACAATCTGTTGAAACATAGCCCAATTGGACCACCCATAGAGAGACCTACCAGATGGCAGCTGTCTATGTTGAGCTCATCCAGTACCGCTTTTAAGTCAGCGGCACACTCTTCTATCGAAAAACTTCCATTAAAAGAGGAGGCCCCATGCCCGCGGCAATCAGGCACTATACAGCGGAAATTGTTTTTGAGATCAGCAACTTGGTCACGAAATAAGTAACTATTCGTACCCATCGAGTGGATAAAGAGTATGGGAGGGCCATCACCCTCATCTACGAAGAAAATCTTTTCACCGTTGGCTTCAATCGTTGGCATAAGCAAACCTTCAAGGAGTAATGTATTAATCAAATATTAACCAAAACTAACACTGGTCGGTTGTTCACGAAACCCTTACTGGATCTTATGCAGCGTTAATCATAGGGGACCCTTCAAGCGTACAACGTCTCAAAAGCCGTTTTTCGTCAGCTGGAAAGTCAGTTCTGGCATGGGTTGAACAACGGTTGTCCCACATTGCTAGGTCACCTTTCCTCCAAACATGTTCATATACAACTCTTGGGTCTTCCGCGATATCAATAAGTTTTCCCAAAATTTGATCACTGTCTTGACGCTCCAAATCTTCAATCGACGCAGAAATGAGTCGGCTCACATAAAGTGCCGTTTTGCCAGTTTCAGGGTGCTTGACAAAAATAGGTTGCCATTGATGTTGAATGCCATCGAGGCCTTTTTTAAGGTCAACCTTTTCCAGCATAGTAAAGTTATATGCTTGTAAAACTTTTCGGCCTTGAAGTTTCTTTTTTAAGTCCTCTGGTATGTTTTCATATGCTAAATATTGGTTTGCAAATTTAGTATTTCCACCGGTCGAGGGAAGTTCTATAGCGTGCAATAATGTCGCTTTGTGTGGTTCTGGCCTGTAACTCATATCGTGATGAAACCACATTTCCCCATCTTGCAATGAACCTATGTAGTTACCATTCTCATCGCGCTGATTGGTTACCAACATAATACTCCCATCATATCCATTGGTAACTTCGTTCTGGTTCTCAAGTGGTGTTGCTCTAATGCCAACATTACCAAACTGATTGGCGAATGCTACTTGTTCATCCTTTGAGAGCGATTGGTCCCGAAATATCAATACGATGTGATCAAGCCAGGCTTGGTAAATTTCCTCGATATTGTTTTTGCCGAGCGGTTTACGAAGGTCAATTCCTGTTATTTCAGCGCCTATTGGGCTGTTAAATGGCGTGATTTTATAAGTCACAATTAACTCCCTTTATCCGGTGTAAATATTAAGCAGCTGCGGTCAGCGCATTTGATCCTTTGACAGTGCAACGCCGAAGTAAGCGCAATTGTTCCTTCGGAAAATCTCTCCTTGCATGAACGGCACAACGATTGTCAGTCATCAGGAGGTCGTTTTTTTGCCACTTGTGTTCATAAATGATTTCTGGTGCTTCTGAAATATCGAAAAGTTCATTTAGAATGTTATTACTCTCCGATCGGTCCAATCCTTCAATAAGGGCAGTCATGAGGCGGCTGACATAAAGTGCAGTTCGGCCAGTATCCGGGTGTTTGATAAAAATAGGCTGCCAACAGCTCTGAACACCGTTTAATCCCCTATCCAGGTTATACCTTTCCGTCGTTGCAAAGTCGTATATGTGTAGGGCGCGTCGACCGGCTAACTTCTCCTTTAGTTGAGCAGGAATTTTCTCAAATGCTAGGTACATGTTTGCAAACATGGTATTTCCGCCGCTGTCTGGTATTTCGAGAGCGTTTAACAATGTCGCTTTGTGGGGAATCTCCTGATAGCTTAGGTCACTGTGAAACCACAACTCACCTTCAGGGATAGTCCCGATATAATTCCCTTCTTTATCTTTTTGGTTGGTTACCAACATTACAGAACCATCGTAATCATCTACCTCTCGGCGTCGCTCTATTGGTGTACCTCTTTCGCCCGTTGGGCCAAAGTTACTGGCAAAGGTTAGTTGTTCTTCAGCGCTGAGGCTTTGGCTTCTGAAAATAATAACCAGATATTTGTTCCAGGCATTTTCAATGGATCTTAGGGTATTCGCAGGCAGCGTCCCCGATAAATCAACACCCGTAATTTCCGCACCACAAACTGGGGAAAGAGGGGTGATTTTGATCATGCTGCGATCATTTCCTGACCGAGCAAAGTACAGCGACGCAACAATCTACGTTCATTTGCTGGAAAGTCGGTGCGTGCATGGCAAGAGCAGTAATTATCCCACATTGCCAATTCTCCTTCCGTCCATGTGTGTTCATAAAAATTACTGGCAGATTCGCTTATAATGTAAAGTTCTTCCAAGATAGCATCGCTTTCATCGCGGGGTATTCCATCGATCCTAGCGGTCATGAGCCTGTTAACATAGAGTGCTGTGCGCCCCGTTTCCGGATGACGAACGAAGATTGGTTGCGATCTGTTATGAATTCCGGTCATATCACCGTCAATATCAACCGTTTGTGTCATATGGTAATCGTATACCTGCAACGCCGTACGGTCTTTCAGCTCCTTCTTTAATTTGTCTGGTATCAGGTCGTAGGCACGGTACATATTTGAAAAACGTGTGTTGCCGCCGGTTGAAGGGATATCAATGGCATAAAGCATCGTGCCTTTATGCGGCTTCGGCATATAACACATGTCATGATGAAAATACATTTCTCCATCGGGTAGGGATCCTACGTAGCGCCCTTTTTCATCTTTTACATTGGTCACCAGCATTATGGCATCGTTATAATTTGCACCTTCGGGACGTTGTTCCGGGCGGCGCGAACGAGTTCCGGTATCACCAAATTCTTTGGCAAAGTTAAGCTGCTGGCTCTGCGTAAGTTCTTGTTCCGGGAAAATCAAAACGATGTAATCATGCCAAGCTTGAGTAATTTCTTTAACTAACTGAGCAGTAAGTGGTTTGCCAATATCGACCCCAGTTACTTTCGCTCCAAGCGCTTCAGAGAGTGGGGTAACGGATAATCTCGATTTAAGAACACTAGCCATGGTTGCAGGATCCTATATATCTCTATTTTAAATATTATAACTGCATGGCCGAAGAGATTCCAGCCAGCGTAAAGTATTTAATACAATTAGGAATAAGTGAAGCGACTAGATGGCTTGGTAATGAAAGAAAAATATTCTCAAATAAATCGTTTCCTGTTAGATGTTTTAGATCAACAAGCGTCAAATGCCGAGCGGGAAGAGTTGATTGGAGAAGTTTATGACTTCCTCGCTGTGCTAGACGGCGTCAAACTTGTCTTTCTGCATGGACGTGGCCATGCCCCTGTGGAATGGGTCGAACCAGTAAAAAAGTTTGCTTGTGATTTAAACCTTTTTGTCATTGAAGGCTTTTATTGGGATGCTACACCTTATGACAAGGTCCCCAATTGGTATCAAGAACATTGTCGCAATCAATTGTTGCCATTTCGAGCTTGGTATATTTGTAAAGAGGCGGAGATAGCGGGTGCCATAAAAAAAATTAACAGTAAAGGTGGGCGCCTTTCGATGGCTGAGGAGGCCTATTTGCTAGGCTATCCGGAATGTTGTGTGCGTGCTCATTATGAACGTGCCTGTCGATATCACAGGGGTACTTTGTCTATCCTCAGACGTTTGGCAAAGGGTGATCAAAACCAAATGAAGGCTCTCGCGATCGGGAATGCGCACCTTACTCCTGTAACGCAACAAGAAATCGAAGACTTCGATTTTGCGTTTAAACTTCACACCCCAAGAGTAGGGAGTTGGAATATGTGTGAATCCTGCTCCAGTGGAGCCAAGCCCTTCTCGGATGATTTGGTAAAAAAATATTTGGGGGTAATTGAAAAAGCCGGCTTGGCGATTTACTAAGCTGTCGCGAGGGCCACGTTAGCTGCAGTAATTACACGCAAGCCCTTGTCAGGGTCTACAAACTCTGAAAGGGCCTTGGCAACTTGGGCTTTTAGATCTTCCAGACCCACTTTATCTAATTGTTCTAGAGCGTGCCTCGAAGAAGGCCCACCAGCAGCAAGAGATTCTATAAAATGTTCTGAAGAGGCAAAATAACTATCCATTTGTTTTCGGACTACAGCGATATCGCGAAAGCCCGCCTCTTGAAAAAGGTCGCCCAGAATAACCGGGTCACCAAATGAAAATGGATGTGTAACCCCCTTCGCGTCGACGCCGTTTTCCTCTAATGCTGCTGCAATTGCCGCGTGGGCGGGGTTCCTGTTGGGGGGGCACTAGGCTGTTAATGCTAGCCGTCCCCCCTTTGCTAAAACACGTTTTATTTCCGCCAGAGCTTTACCTTTTTCGGAAAGAAATTGTATAAGTTGATTGCCGACGACGATGTCAAAGGCATCATCTTTATATGGCATATTTATCACGTCACCTCGATGCCATTCTATTTCGTTTTGTTGATCAAGTGTCTTGGCATAGGCGATCATTCCGGCGTTAAAGTCTATTGCAGATACAGAACCCTCGTTGCCAATAATTTTTCTTGCGTATCGTGCAGCAGCACCACTTCCGCAACCCACATCAAGTAATCGTACTCCCTTTTTTGTTCCCGCAAGATCTACCATCGACTCTGACCAGGGTCCGAAGATGGTTGGAACTAGAAATTTTTCGAATGCTTCCGCAGCAGATGTATCCACTTCATCTCTATTAGAATTGCTAACCATATGAAATCTCTACTAAATTAAGGAATTATGGGTAAGCAAAACGAACTTTCCCTAATGATATTATCACTGTGAGTCATTCTTGCCCAAATCTCTAGGCCGCTTTCTTTTTGGGTTTTTTATCGAGTAACCCAGCCCGCTTTAAAACCCCGTCTAGGCGTTTTTCAAGCTCCTTAGATGCTGGCATCATGGGAAGACGGTGTTCATTTTTCGGCATGATACCGAGTTTTTTCATCATGTATTTCATGGGTGTTGGGTTTGTGTCAAAAAATACTGCCTGGTTAATCTCGAAAAGGTCATAATGAATTTTTTGTGCGGCCTTCATATTTCCTTTCCATACCTGTTCGCACATGCGCGCGAGTTGCCTCGGCATTAAGTTTCCGACCGCATTCATAAGGCCGCAGGCACCAACCGTCATCATTGGGTAAGATAGATCCTCCAGGCCCACGAAAATACGAAAATCCTTTCCAAAGTGATCAATACATTTCGACACGAAACCAAGGTCATCAACGGCGTGTTTCATACCCACAAAGTTGGGACAGTTTCTACTGATTTGATCAAGAGTACTTAGCGTAACGGAAACAGCGGCGCGCCCGGGGATATGGTAGATCATCCAAGGGAGTTTTGTTCTTTTACCCAGGTCACTGTAGTAGGCAATGAGCCCGCTTTGAGGAGGGCGGATGTAATAGGGCGTCACGATCAACAATGCGTCAGCGCCTGCCTTGTCAGCGTGCTCCGTTAGTACCGCGGTTTCAGCCAGGCTTTGCGAACCTGTGGCCGCAACAATAGGTACTTTTCCACCGGCGGCTTCTATGGCAACATCAACTGTGCGGTTGCGCTCTTCAGTTGTTAATGTGGATGGTTCAGAGGTGGTGCCATTTACGAGAATTCCATGGGAACCATTTTTAACCTGGAACTCTACTAAACCGGCATAAGCATCGTAATCTATCGAGCCATTTTTAAAGGGTGTGATAAGTGGGGGTATGGACCCTTTAAGAAATGTTTTTGGTAAACGCATCATTGGTTTAGCTCGCCACTTTATCACGATTAGTATCAAAACCCATTTCCGCCCCAAGAACACTCCAAGGTTTCTTCAGGTCTTCTTGCCACAATAAAGATTCCATTACGATGTTCAGTGGCTGATCCTGGATTGTTAATTCATAGATTGGATCAGTACCGGTACTAGCATGATTATGGACACCCCAGCCCGGCGCGGTGAGCAGTAAGTCACCTGACTGCCACTCATAAACTTTACCTTCGACAGTTGAACGTCCTTCTCCTTGAAAAATATAGTTCATAGCAGCAGATACATGGCGGTGCGGCTTATCTACAATGCCGGGTGGACGAATGGTAATTGTCGCGAAAAAGTTTGGTGTGGTGCCGTTTGTTCGACCAGTCATTGGATTCCATAAAAGATAAAGACGACGACCAACGTAGTCAGAACCAAGTGCCGAAAGTTTATCGAGCTCAGTTTTGACTTTTTTCCATGGCCAATGTAGCGCATGCGATTCAACGGATTCGGGTGCTATTAAAATTTCATAGGGCATAAGCCATGCACCGTCGTCTGTAAGCTCAAATGTACCGTAGGGACTTTGCCGCCGGGGATCGTCTTCAGCAATCTCCCCTTCTATTCTTTCCTCCACTACTTGAACATCTGCCGGGGGGTCTTCTTCAATAATGTGGACGTTCATCTTTTCAAGGAGCGGAGCATTAGTATACGTCAAGCGGACCTGGACTTCATCTGTATCATTTACATGGATATAGGTTTGCATGGAAGGAAAATTGAACACGTCAAATTGTTCAAAATCTATTCGTTTTCCGCCAACGACGGAGTGTCCTCCTCCCTGAATACAGAAATTAACCTGGGTCGAGTTGTGGCGGATGGGGCGCGTTTGCTCCCCCGGGTTAAGGACCTCTAGGATTGGGCGAATACCCGGTGCTAAGCCCAAGCCAACGCCGAGTTTGTGTGAATCCGGGTGAACAATCCAGCTTTGTCGACGGCCATTATTAGGTGTTGCCATACTAGACAATCTTTCAATCTCGCCATCAAAGTCGGATTTTTTTATGATGGCTGGCTCCCATAATTCGGGAGAGGGTTCTGTCGTACCTGATTTGTCTATAAAAATTCCTTTTTGCTCGGCCATGACTCTCCTCCATTAAATTCAACTCATATATCAAACCTATTGAGATATAAATTTTAGTTCGTTGACCTTCTAATTAGGCCAGAGATCTAATATATTAATTACTTGGATACTTTATTTTCTCTTTGCATTAAAGGTCCTTCTATTGTCTTTTATTCGTTACCGTCCAAATTGCTTTCCAAGTAAAAAGAGGTCCCTAGCGGTCGAGAGATGGTTAGTGCCCAACCGATTGTCTTAATCATATCCCGATAAAAATTGTTCAAGGCAAAAAATCTTCGATATTTACGGAGCTATAGTTGACTGGCATGGCACGGTCAAACCGTGTCTTATCTTGGATTCGTGTGCTCCACGGTTTAGTAGCGTCGATTGCAACCTTAGTACCGATCCTGTACATCGGGCTCATACCCGGGACAATTTCTGATACGTTATCGAGAGACCAAATTCGTGTATTATTAATTTTGACAACATCACTATCAGCATGCACTCGAGTCGTTAAAGACCAGAATACCTGATTGAGGTTAGCGGCATCCATATCCTCATCAATCGCTATGGCGAGTTTTGGATGAAGATAGGGGCTTGATAGTGCGGCCATTAGGGCGGTTTTAGCCTGACCGGCGCTGCGTGGCCTAATCTTTATGACAACAGCCATCAGACCAGATACACCAAGGCATCTTACATCCAGGAGGTCCATTCCTCCTTCAACATTTGACAAGTGTTCAAAAAGGGCGGCTTCAATGCATGTGCCCGTGATAGATTGAGGATCCGTCATGGGTGCTCCGGAATGCATTCCATAGAATATTGGGTCTTTGCGATGCGTAATTGCTTTGAGTACGAATATTTCTGTTGACCCTTCTTCAGCATATCCCCCAGTAACTTCACCAAAGGGCCCTTCCTCGGTCATAGCATCGGGCAAGATTTCCCCTTCTATAATGATTTCGGCATCTGCTGGAACCTCGAGGTCACTGGTTTCGCATTTTACTAATCGCACCGGGTCCTCTAGCAAGCCCCCAGCTAATGATAACTCATCAATGCCGTAGCGTGTTGTAAAGCCCCCTGCGTACAAAATAGCCGGATGCACACCGATTACCATCGCGACAGGCATTGGTTGAGTAAGGGCCTGATATTTTTGATAAGTTCTCAAAGCGTGACGCGGACAAATCAAAAATCCACTTCGATCTGGCCCTAATATTTGCTGACGATGATATGACATATTCCGCGTGCCAGTTTCTGGATCTTTGATCACGGCCATGCCGGCAGCGATATAAGGGCCGGGGTCTTTCTCGGATGTCCACATTGCTGGGAGTTTAGTTAAATCTGCATCATTTCCGGTAAGAATTACTTCTTTTACCGGTGCATCTTTAGATTCAACTGCGACAGGGTCTAAGGGTTTTTTAATGCGTTGAACGACCGTTGGAATTACCTCCTCTTCTGATACTCCAAGACCAATGGCCCATTTACGACGGTCCGTGATAACCTGGCTCGCCAGTCGCCAGCCAGGAAATCCATCAAGGTTGGTAAATAGGGTTGATTTTCCAAATTGATCATATGTTTTCCAACCAATAGCCGAAACATCCTCAGACGGATTGGTTGTTTTTTCTATGCGAATGAGTTCTCCTTGCTGTTCAAGATTTTGAACATGGCCACGGAATGATTGGTCGCGCATTGAGGTATTACCCTGTTTTATACGTTATAGAACTAAGTATATTTTGCGCGGCAGGGCATGCGAGTGCAACAGTAACAGCTTTTTATCTTGGTTATATATCAAAATATAAGAAATTTTAGGTTATTTAGATTTTTAAGCAGGCAGTTATTACGTATTTTAAATTTTTAGAGTGCCGACCATTTTCTATAACAGTTTTATATTCTAGGTTAATGTTTTTAATATTTTTTTATGAACGAGAAAGAACCTTCCATGACATCCTCTTTTAATCCCCCTGTTAGAAAACTTATGGGACCGGGGCCCTCCGATGTTCATCCTCGTGTCCTTGGAGCGATGGCGCGTCCTACGATCGGTCACCTCGACCCCGAGTTTTCTCGTATGATGGAAGAGATTAAAGATTTGCTTCGGTATGCTTTTAAAACCAAAAATTCCCTCACCATACCGGTGTCTGGTCCTGGTTCGGTTGGGATGGAAACCTGTTTTGTTAATCTTATTGAACCGGGAGACAAGGTTATAGTTTGCCAAAATGGGGCATTCGGTGGGCGAATGAGGGAAAATGTCGAGCGATGTGGCGCTACAGCTGTGATGATCTTGGATGATTGGGGTAAACCGGTAGATATTAACAAAGTAGAAGATACTTTAAGAAAAAATTCTGATGTTAAGGCATTAGCCTTCGTGCATGCCGAGACATCAACAGGAGTGCAATCTGACGCCGCTGGCATTTGTAGGTTGGCCAATGAGTATGGAGTATTGTCGATTGTTGACGCTGTCACTTCATTGGGAGGCACTCCGGTCCTTACTGATGAATGGAAGGCTGATGCTGTGTACTCTGGGTCGCAAAAATGCCTTTCGTGCATGCCGGGTATTTCACCAGTAACTATAAGCCAAAGAGCTGCTGATGTTGTGAGAAGTCGTAACCACAAGGTACAAAGCTGGTTCATGGATTTAAATTTGGTAATGGGCTACTGGAGCGGGGAGGGGTCCCGTGTTTACCATCACACAGCACCTATCAACCCACTTTATGCGATCCATGAAGCTTTGGTGATGTTATCGGAGGAGGGTATCGAACAGGCATGGGAACGCCACGCGAAAATGCATGATGCACTTCGGGAGGGGCTAGAGGCCATGGGTTTGTCTTTGATTGTCGAGGAAAAATACCGTCTTCCACAATTAAATACCGTGTCTGTTCCTGAGGGCGTAGATGAGGCAAAGGTAAGGGCTACTTTATTGTCGCGTTACAATTTGGAAATCGGTGCGGGTCTTGGTGATCTCGCAGGAAAAGTTTGGCGTGTAGGTCTTATGGGTCAGAGTGCTACCGGGGAACATGTGACCCTTTTCTTGAGTGCTATGGAAGATGCACTTTTGCAACAAGGAGCTGTTGGTGTAAAAGCTGGTGCAGCTCTGCCTGCAGCACGCACTGTGATTGAATAATATTGGTTATCTATGGAAATTGAAACATTTAATAGAGGCGGTTATCGTTATATTCGCGGGCCATTTCAATATTCGGGTGGTGTTGCAGCTGAGCCGGGGTTTTGTATCGAACGGGCTAGGTTCAAAAAGCCATTGCCGATTAACAAGGGCTTCGAAAGAATAGAGGAGCATTTGATTGGGATAGGGCGTCCTTTAATAGCACTCTGCGCATGCGAGTTACGCTCACCAGCTCCGTTTACTGAACAAGGGTTTGTAGATTTCAATAGGAATTACGTCGGTACACTTGAGCGCTGGGGAATCTTCATCAACGAAGAAAATCCGGTCGCACGTTCCAACGTTTGTCCGGAGCATGATCCGCCTTTGGAACCCTGTTTCGAGGCTTTCTCCTACACTGTCCCTGTATTAGAAAAAAATACCAGCTTCGTTATATCAGGCTCGGCGGAAGCGCCAGAGGGATTGGGGAGTTATGGTGAACGCATAATACGGCTGGGTGACCAATCATCAGAAGCGATGCGTGAAAAAGCTAGGTATGTGCTTGGTGTCATGGAATCCCGTATGGCAGCACTTGGGAAAAAATGGAGGGATGCAACCGTAACCCAGAGTTATACGGTTTACGATTTGCATCCATTTTTAGCAGACGAAATAATTGCATGTGGGGCTGCTAGAAGTGGGCTCACCTGGTATTACGCTCGTCCACCTGTAGAGGGGTTAGATTTTGAGATGGATGTCAGAGGTGTTTCTATCGAAAGAGTAATTTGACCTCTTGATATCAGGAGTCTGACGCTCCGTAATAAAGCATCGTGGTATGTTTGGCTTCTGCAAAAAATAACCAACGCTCTATCATTGTTCCCACCATAACCATAATTACTGCAAGTATGGCTCCGGGAATCTTAATCCAAGGATCAGACTCAAAAGTAATTAATGCAAGGCTCCAAGGAATAAGAAAATAGGTAAAAAAGGCCCACCGACGAAGTTTTTCCGCATGTTTTCGAGCAATATTAAACCCCATTTCCTGTTGTACATAATTTTCTTGAGTATTAGGGGCATCAAGTAATTTTACGGATCCAAGGTCGCCAAGCCCGGTTGCATGTTCCGGGGGTACCCAAGTGGGTGAAGTATCTAAAAACATCCAATATTTTCGTTTGAGCCATAACGCTAGAATTCCCGTAATGACAACAATCATACCAATTCCAGGTGTATGTAAATCAAATAGGTGTGCGAGAAGATTGAACCAAACGCTTCCCGTCCATAGAGAGAATGCGAGATATACACGAACCGTGTGACGATTAAACCATGCACGGACGGTTCGAAGTGTAGCATAAATCATTGACGTGGCGTATACCGTCAAGACGGCGAAAAGTATTGTTAACACTGCCATAAGACGCCAGGCGCCACCATGATTTTCAAAAATCACCCAGCCCATTGCAAAAAAACTAAAAGGAACAAACCCGGTAACCGCTAAAATTCCTTCGCGCGAGAGCCAAGAAGATCGCCACTGAGATAATGCCCGCCAGGCGCGTTCTGGATGCCCGAGATGGTATGTGGATGCAATGAGGCCACTGACTATCATGGAAAATGCGAAAAAAAATCCGGTAAAACCAAACCATCGAACGGGATCTATCCATTGTGCAGCGGCGAAAAGACCCATCAAAAAAAGCAGACCGTATCCGGCGCCAGAAAATGTTGTGAAAAATATTACGGAGTAAGCTGGGTGCATGAAAGATTTTTAACCTTGACTATCGTGTGAGTACTCGATCAATCCAGCGAAATAGACCGCCAGCTTCTTCATTCTCTGGCCGCGCAGCAACTGGCGTAAGTCGTTTTGGCTGTTCGCTCTGATAGTCAGCGCTTTTCGGTCGAGGGGGTAAATATTTATTTACTGGTTGGTAATGTAATTCCGGCATGAGATCGTAGCCTTGGCGTTCTTCAACCATCCGAGAGACTTCAGAAATAGGATCGCCGAGATCACCGAAATGTCGCGCATTTGCCGGGCAGGTTGAGACACATACCGGCACTCGGTCGGTTTCTTCAAGGTTTTCGTTATAAATGCGATCTATACACAGAGTGCATTTTTTCATTACACCAGAATCACCGTCATATTCACGAGCGCCGTAGGGGCAGGCCCAGCTGCAAAGCTTGCAGCCGATACAAATATCTTCGTTAACGAGTACGATTCCATCTTCGGCCCGTTTATATGAAGCACCGGTCGGACAGACTTCTACGCAGGCAGGCTGTTCACAATGTAGGCATGACCGTGGAAAGTGCACGGTTCGGCTGTCAGCTCCCTGCCCGCACTCAAATGTATGGACGCGATTAAACCAAACACCCTCCGCGTTTTGGCCAAATGGATCGTTGTCCGGAAGAGGGGCCGAATGCCCGCTGGTATTCCATTCTTTGCAGTTTACAGCGCAGGCATGGCAGCCAACACAAATATCCAGGTCGATAACTAGACCTAGCTTCTTACCAGAAGTGTTTTGTGGAATTTCGGTCATTTTGGTTCTTCAAGCTCCTGGATACGGGAATACATTCGTCCATATCGTAAAATTTTTGGTCTCTTTGGCAGGGCCTCGGGAGGTTGTAGGGTATCAAACTGAGGCGCAGTGATCTCATTTTCTTGGCCATTGGCCTTTTCGATACGGACCCGTAAGTCGTACCAGGCGGCTTGACCGGTTACGGGGTCGGAATTGGCATAGCGGAAGCCGTCGCCCTTTTCTGGTAATAACTCTGAAATTACGTGATTGAGCAAAAACCCTTTTTTAGATTCTGGTGAATCTGGATCTAAATTCCAAGCCCCCGATTGCTTACCTATGGCATTCCAAGTCCAAACGGTAAGTTCGTTTACGCCCTCCATAAGTCGAACCTGTGCTTTGACCTTACTGTGATGACTTATTACCCAAACCCAGTCTCCATCTTCGATGTCAAAAGACTCCGCTGTTTTACGATTGATATAAAGTGGGTTTGTTCCATGAATTTGACGCAACCAGGCATTTTGCGATCCCCAGCTGTGGTACATAGCCATGGGGCGCTGGGTTAAAGCATGCATTGGATACATCTTGGTATCAATGGCTTCTCCCTCAAATGGCGGGTACCAAATTGGCATGGGATCAAAATACTTTTCAATTCGTTCTCGATGCTCATCTGGTGGTTGGATTTGCCCATGACCTAGGGCCGCCAGTCTGAATTTCTGTATTGGTTCCGAGTATACCTGCAGAATTATTTGATTAGATGCTTCTATAAAACCCACCGAGGCGGCATATTCGAGATAGTCACGATTGGCATGTTTAAAGTAGTGTTGTTCGGGTGGAAGCTTATGTTCCCAAAAACAACCATTCTCTATGTATCTGTCCAGCTGGTTCTTATTAGGGGCACCCGTGCCGTGATTTTTTCCATCTTCACCGCGCCAACCAGCAAGGGAGCCAATGCCTGGGGCCCTTTCATGATTAACAATGTAATCCGGGTATCCGCCCGGATATTTAGGACTTCCATCTTCATTTATAAGGCCAGGTAATTTAATTCGGGCACCGAGATCAATCAAAACACTTTGGAAGGGTCGGACATCTCGGTCAGGCTCTACAACCGGCTGGCGAATGGAATCGGCGGCCGCCTCTGCGCTGCAGACTGGTTTATCCAAAAGTGATATACAATCCCAGCGTTCGAGATATGTTGTGTCGGGTAGCACTAAGTCGGCATAGGCTACCATTTCTGAAAAATATGCATCTGAATACAAAATTTTTGGTATCTTGTAATCGCCGGTTTCTTCATCCTTGGCCGTGAGCATTTCTTTCGTTCCAGCAGTATTCATCGAGGAATTCCAGCTCATATTGGCCATATACATAAACAAAAGGTCGATTGGGTATGGGTCCTGATTGTAGGCGTTAGTAATAACCATATGCATCATACCGTGTGCCGCGATTGGTGCTTCCCAAGAAAATGCGTGGTCAATCCGCCTTGGTGTTCCATCCTCCATGACCAATAAGTCCTCTGGGCCAGCAGGAAAACCCAGGGGTGGTCCTGCCATAGGGGCGCCTGGTGTAATTTGATCGGCTTTGCCGGTTGGTTTTAAGGGCGGGGGTGCTGCCTTTGGAAAAGGCGGTTTGTAACGGAAGCCGCCTGGGCAATCGATGCTTCCCAAAAGGATTTGAAGGAGGTGGAGTGCGCGGCACGTATGAAAACCATTTGAATGGGCTGAGATTCCCCGCATTGCATGCATGGAAACAGGCCGTCCAATCATTTTATTATGTCGACGGCCGGCCCAATCTGTCCACGGTTGGTCAATTTCTATCTCTTTTTCAAAAGCGGTCTCGGTAATTTCAGCGGCAATTCGGCGAATTGTTGAAGCGGACACCCCTGTTTCTTGTTCTGCGGCCTCTGGAGAGTATTCTTCGCCAAGATACCTTGTCGCCATTAAAGCGAAAGCGGGAACTGCCTCTCGGTTATCATCCAGACGAAATGAACCTGTTAAAGCGGGGGAGACTCCAGCAAGCCGTGCGTCGGCAGCTTGATTTGTGCCGGTATCCCAACAAACTGGCTCGCCATCGATTCCTCGTGCGAACAAGCCGTCATCAGCGCCTCCGGGGTTTTGTATAACGAGCCAAGGTAAATTTGTGTACCGGACTATATAATCAAGATCAATTTTATCCGCTTTCAGGAGTTCGTGGACTAATGCCAGAATGAATTTTCCGTCCGTACCAGGGCGAATGCCGATCCATTCGTCCGCAATCGCCGAATATCCAGTTCGGATAGGGTTTAGTGAGACAAACTTTGCACCATTTTTTTTGAGTTTGGACAGGCCCGCTTTAATTGGGTTGCTATCGTGAGCTTCGGCTACTCCAAACATCAGCATATACTTTGTTAGGTCCCAGTCGGGTTCTCCAAATTCCCAAAATGAACCCCCGATGGTGTAAATTCCCCCCGCAGCCATATTAACCGAACAAAACCCACCGTGGGCAGCATGGTTGGGTGTTCCAAATTGACTTGCCCACCAACCAGTGAGTGCCTGGCTTTGATCTCGCCCCGTAAAAAATGCAAGTTTGCGAGGGTCTGATTTTCGTATATCGCTAAGCCATTTACTGGCGAGTTCTAGTGCTTCATCCCATTCGATCTCCTTAAATTCGGCTTTTCCGCGTTCACCAACCCTTTTAAGAGGTTTTGTAAGGCGAGCTGGAGAATAATGGTTCATAATTCCCGCAGAACCTTTTGCACACAACACCCCTTTGTTCACGGGGTGATCGGGATTACCCTCGATATAACGAATGCCGCCATCTTTCATGTGCACTTTGATGCCACACCGGCAGTCGCACATATAGCAGGTTGTGTATTTTATTTCGTCGGAGATCGTAGGCGAGGTGTTAATCTCTTCAATAGGTTCAAAGTACCCGCGTGTCATAAAGTAAACCTTTTTTGTTGATTGTCTTGTTAAAAGAGAATAGCGCTGTCGTCAAATACCTGAGAATAGTTATTTTCAAACAATCATTCTTTTGCATGATACGAAGTTGAAAGTTGAGATTACTCTACTTGTAGGATTAAAATTTATAGATGTATTTTGCAGTAAAAACCCTTTTCGATAGTAAAACTAACAACGCAACATATGTGGTGTGGGATACCCAATCCAAGAATTGTTTAATTATTGATTCTCTTCTTAATCTCGATTTAGCTGCTGGTAAAATCTTTACGGAGGCAGCCGATAATCTGATCTCTTTCATTACGGAAAATGGATTAAATGCCCAGTGGATTTTGGAAACCCATATTCATGCAGACCATTTAAGCGCCGCTTCGTATTTGAAACAAAAGCTAGGCGGCAGGATAGGGGTTAGCGCAGGGGTTCTTGAGGTACAAAGACATTTTAAAACGTTTTATGGATTAGGGAATGAATTTTCTAGTGATGGGTCACAATTCGATCATCTTTTTGCCGATGGTGAAATGTTTTCCGTTGGGAATCTTGAGGTCAAAGTAATGCATACGCCAGGTCACACCCCTTCGTGCGCGACTTATGTAATTGATGAGAACGCATTTACTGGCGATACGTTCTTTATGCCAGATTCTGGGACTGCCCGGTGCGACTTTCCCGGGGGAAGCCCTAAGGAACTGTATAAATCACTTCGAAAGATTTTGGCTCTCCCACCTGAGACACGCCAATTTATCAACCACGATTATGGTTGTGGTGGTTCGCGAGACTTTTGCTGGGAAACATCGGTTGCCGAACAGTACCGCTCTAATGTTCACATGAATGGAAAGACAACTGAAGATCAGTTTATTTCGATGCGAAGGGAGCGTGATTCTACACTGGCGGTTCCACGCCTAATATTACCCGCGATCCAAGTCAATATAAGGGCGGGCAATCTCCCAGCGGCAGACCAAAATGGAAAACATTACCTCAGAATTCCGATCAATTCGTTGTAGAAAACACTATAAATTCGCGGTCAAAGGTCTTTCATTTTCATCAGCCATAGTACCCTGCTGACGTCTCAAAAGTGGTGTTACAAAAGATAGTAGCGGGGGGATGATCAGTAAGGTCAGGACCGCAGAAAGTGCGAGGCCACCTAAAACTACTGAACCGAGACCACGATAGAGCTCCGACCCAGCACCTGGTATGACGACGAGCGGCATCATCCCAAATACACTTGTCAAGGTTGACATAAAAATAGGCCGAATTCTGTTCCGTGTTGCTTCAGCGATGGCGTCATATGCGTCCATTGATTCTACCCTTACGTGATGAAGAGTCTGATGAACTAAAAGGATGGCATTATTGACTACGGTACCCACCAAAATCACGAAGCCTAGAAGTGTCAACATATCGAGGGCTTGGAACGTGTATATATTAAGTATCGAAAGACCTGCAACGCCACCGGCTGTAGCAAGCGGTACCGAAAACATGATCAATAGTGGAAAGACAAAGCTTTCAAACAAGATTGCCATTACTAAATAAACAATTGCCACCGCAATTAACAGGTTCCACAACATAGCATTCCAGGTCTTATTAAGCTCATCAGCGGTTCCAGACATTGTTAGCCTGACACCAGGCGGAAGCCCCTTTTTCATCATCGGATTGATGACGTTTTGTTGCACTTTTTGTATTGCTGTTTCTAAAGCTATGTTTTCCGGCGGTCTTATCTGCAGGGTAACGGTCCTAATTCTCTCCAAGTGTCGTATCTGGGTAGGCCCTTCTGTCACATCTAGTTTTGCAAGAGAAGACGCTGAAAGAATTTGCCCGGTTCTTGTGACCACTGGTAAATTTCCGACACCTTGGGTTGATGTGATCTTATCAGTTAATCCTTTTAGGGTGAGATCTATGCGTTTACTACCTTTCGTAATTTCGGTTACACGCAAACCATCATTAAAAACATCTACAGATAAGCCGAGATCCCTGGCTGTAAGTCCAACATCGGCTAATCGTAAAAGGTTAGGAATCAGCCGGACCTCTGGTGCACCGAGCTCAAGGCCTGGTTTTGGCCTAATTCTCGCGGAGGGCAATTCACGTCGTAAAGTTTGGACTCCTTCACGAGCTAATGCCAATAAGGTTTCTAGATCTGGACCTGTAATATCCAAATCAATAATTTCTGACCCTCCAAAACCTCGGCCAAATAGAGCTCTTTGCTTGGCGAACCCAAATGTACCGGGCTCGCTAAAAACTGCGCGGCGCATAATAGGAATTAGCTCTTTAGCTCTTGTTGGGTCGGTAGCAGAGGCTCCCATAAAGGTTGATGTTGAACGAGTTACAAACCAAAACCTTTCCATACGGACGTCACCCAGATCACATTCTTTAATTTGTGGTGGAAAAATTTCTAATCGTTTGTACCAGGCAGCACATTTCTTGGGCTTTTCGCCAGCCTTCGCCCAATATCGACGTGTCATGTTCTCGGTCTTAGTTGCCATATCATTAAGCGTTTTCAAGTTGTAACCGGGTGGTGGGTTAGCAATAGCGAGTATAAAATTTTGATTGCCACTTGGGAGGTAACTTAATTTAGGTAAAAATGCCCAAGTGCCTAATCCAGCAAATCCGCACACACAAATAATAACTATAGCTGCAAGCGCTCGGTTCTGGATAACTCTTCGGGTAAAGTTGGTAATTAAACGGGCGAATCCACCTGCAAATCCATCAAGAATGGGAATGCGCCTGTTTTTAGTTAAGTTTTGAGTGTTATCCCCTAATAATTTGTTGGCTAGGGCCGGCACGACTGTGATGGAAACGATGAGCGATAAAAGAACTGCTACCGATAAGGCAACTGCAATATCCCGAAAAAGCTGTCCAACAATTAAATTCATTACCAGAATGGGTGCAAAAACTACAACGGTCGTAATTGCTGAAGCCATAATAGCACCCCACACTTCGCCAGCGCCTCGGACAGCCCCCTCCAATTTGGATTTTCCCATTTCCCGATGTCTATAAATATTTTCAAGCACTACGATTGCTGCATCCACAACCATCCCGACTGCAAAAGCAATGCCTGCAAGTGAAATAACATTTATCGAACGGCCTAATGCTGCGAGTGCTACAAAGGATCCTATTACTGAAACAGGTATTGCCAATGTTACTACGGCAGTGGCCCCAAAGGAGCGCAGAAATAGAAAAAGAATTATGGCTGCAAGCGACCCACCCAACCATATATTCTGTGTCACAAGGTTAATGGCATATTTGATGTAAACGGTATCATCACGGACTTGCTTCATGACCAATCCGGCCCCAGGCATTACGTCACGATTAAGATCTTCTACGACCTTTCGTATCCCCTTCATGGTTTCAATGACGTTGGCGCCTGTATCCCGAATTGTATTTACGACAATAGCATTTTTTCCGCGGTTTCTTATGCGCGCACTTCTTTTCTTGTGACCAAATTCGACATGAGCCACATCCCCGACCCGAACACGTAATACTCTACCACTGACAGGATCTTTTTGTGCCCGGAGTACTACTTCGCGAACCCTTTGCACTGTATTAAGTTCGCTCTGCGTTCTTACCGTGTACTGTCTCTTGCCTTCATCGACTTCGCCAGCTGAAAGATTAATGTTTGTGCCCCGCAAAGCGTTATTCAACTCTGCAATTGTCAAGCGGTAGTGTGCGAGCCGTTGTGGGTCTACGATGACCCGAATTTCAGATTCGTTGCCGCCATAAACATTTACAAGGGCAACACCGTCAACCCGTTCAAGACGATCACGTACAATGTCGTCTACAAAGTCCCCATAGGATCTGATAGGGCGACTGTTACCTGGCAAAGTTTCAACAGTAAACCAAGCTATTGGATTGTCATCCGTATCCCGCGTTCGCAGAATTGGCTCATCTGCCTCCTCCGGCAGACCGGTTACTTGTTGCAGTCGATTGTTGACCAGCAGGATAGATCGATTGCGATCGGTATTAACATTGAATTCCAGAATTATTTGTGAGCGACCGCGACGTGAGCGTGATTCCATTCTTTCTAGACCCTCGAGGCCTTTTAAACGCTCTTCCTGCGGAATAGTGACCTCTCTTTCCACCTCTGCAGGCGAAGCTCCAGGCCATTTTGTTTGAACAATAAGAAGTGGTTTACGAACATCGGGGGTCAGTTGTATCGGGATGACCTTTAGGGCGATAATGCCCATAAGTACGACCATCAAAACAACTGAGAGGACTGCAACCGGTCTTTTAACAGCACGTTCAATTAGATTCATATTTTAACTCTTGTCGCCGAATTTTATTTCGCCACTGCGGTTTTTGTCCCAATTTTTTTTATTCCTCCTAAAAGTATTCCCCCTCCGGTTTCTTTTGCCGCGTTGGCCTTCCTGACGCACCTTTCCTTGCCACTTGCGACGGATTCGGTTTTGTCCAGGTTCAGCGATTTTAACTTTTTGACGTGGGCGTAATCTTTCATTTCCACGAATGACAACCCTATCACCAGGATTGAGGCCCTTTAGAACTTCAAACCGCAGGCCAAATGCGTCTCCCAGCTCGACTGGCCGCATATTTACCCGCAGTCCACGATCGGATTCCTTGACAACAAAAACTACCCGCTTACCTCGACGCTGGGTTATTGCATCTTTATGGACTGTTACGGCCTGCTTAGTCGCGCCTGATGGGATGTGTAAAACGACACTTTGATTGGATGCAATCGTTCCAGTTGGATTAAAATATATTGGCGAAAATCTTACTACTCTTGTCCTGGAAAGTGCATTTTCTTGTGGCACGATTGCGCGGACTGATGCTTTAAAAGACTTCCCAAATTCTGGTTTTACATCTATCTCAATTCCGTTGGTCAGCCCCCCCAGGCGATTTGCCGGAACTTCTGCTTCAACTTCAAGTGATTTTTCATTGAGAATTGTTACAACTGGTGCACCTAGGCTTACATAATCACCAGCCTCGACCGCTCTTTTTATGATAACTCCATCAAAAGGAGCGATGACCTTAGTATTAAAAAGATTGATATTAGCCATACGAAGTTTGGCTCTCGCCTGTTCCCGCTTGGCCTTGGCTTCAATTAATGAACTTTGTATACGTTCGACATCACGAAGTTTGTCCTGGTAGCGCGCGGACGAAAAAGCAGAAGACTTTCTAAGACGTTTTAGCCTTTCAAGCTCTTGGTTTGCGAGGCTGAGTTGTACACCAACGGTCCGAATTTTTGCAGAAGATTCTTTAAGTTCGGCCGCCTTTAGTTCTCTTTCTGCTTTCAACATACTGGAAATCAATGTCGCGACAGTATCGCCTTTTTTCACTCGGTCGCCTACATGGACCGTGACGTCCTCAATTGCTCCCCTAGTTCGAGCAGCTACAACCCCAGCTTGCCTAGCAATTACTCGCCCGTAAACCTGCACAGTTTCAACGGCGGTACCTTTTGTAACAATATCTATGAATACTTTCGCGGACCCCCGCCTACCGCGTTTACCTCGGCGGCCTTTTCTATTTGTTCGTTTATGCTTTTTAGCGTTTTTCGTTCCATCCTTAGTAGTATTGAGTTGTGAGTTCCCTTCTTTCGTTGCTTTTTGGGCATTAGCAACAGAGAGAGGTACTTGCAAAATGAGAGTAATTCCGCAAATAACAAAGGTGGCATACAACACTTTACGGGCCGAAAATTGACGGCGCGATTTTTTATTCCGGATTTCCATTTGGGTACAAACCCTGAGTTAAATTTTTTAAAGTATAGGCCTTACAGCTACACACAGAAAAGTAGAAAATATTTCTAATAGCATTTACTGAACCCATACTACCTTCTTTTGTTGACATAAGTTACACGCTGTTTTTGTTAAAATGAAAAATCTATACTATATTCAAATTGGATACGTGACTGAGAAGCTAAATGACCACTTTAATTTTTAGCCATGAAAGTTCTGAACATCATGATATGGGACGAGGACACCCGGAGTGTCCCGATCGTATAAAAGCTGTAAGACGAGCACTGGAGGCCGATCGATTTAAAAATCTTGATCATAGAGAAGCTCCGCTTGCTACAATCGAACAAATTTCTAGAATTCATGATCAAACCTATGTGGAGAGGCTTATTGAATCAGTCCCTAAACAAGGACTTAAAAGTATAGACCCGGACACTGCGCTTTGTCCCCACTCTGGAGAGGCGGCCCAAAGAGCGTCCGGCGCAGTTATTGCTGCTATTGATGCAATTATGGATGGTGATGCTAATTCGGCCTTTTGTGCCGTTCGGCCTCCTGGGCATCATGCGGAGCCAAGTCGGGGAATGGGGTTTTGTTTCTTTAACAATATAGCAATTGGTGTTCAGCATGCTCGAGTTGTCCATAACATTGATCGCGTTGCAGTGGTGGATTTTGATGTTCATCATGGCAATGGCACACAAGCCGCATTTTGGTCAGACCCCAATGTGCTTTTTGCTTCATCACACCAATATCCATTCTATCCTGGCACCGGCGCTAAGGAAGAGACTGGGGTAGGAAATATATTTAATGTCCCATTAGCTGATGGAACAGGACCCGCACATTTTCGAAGTGCGATTGAAACTGTAGTTTTGCCCGCTCTAGAAAACTTTCAACCACAACTTATATTACTTTCGGCTGGTTTTGATGCCCATAGTAGAGACCCACTAGCTAACTTACATTTGGAAGAAGAAGACTTTTCTTGGATTACTGACAAATTGGTGGATATTGCTGGAGAATATTGTGATGGAAAAATCATTTCGTCACTCGAAGGAGGATATGACTTGACCGCCCTTTCTAATTGTGTGACAGCCCATTTGACCGAATTAGTGCGGGCTTCTTGATCATTTTTCTATATATTATTTGGATTTTAACTTTTACTTAGCCCCTATTGAATATTGTTTTGCATAAACAATTTTGGAATTAAATAAATGGCAACTGACGAGAAACGAGTAAAAATTTCCTCCCTTTCATTCGAAGGAGCCCTAGCTGAACTTGAAGAAATCGTTCGACAATTAGAACAAGGTAAAGGAGAGCTTGAAGATGCTATTGGGGCTTACGAACGGGGTGCTAAGTTAAAAGAGCACTGCGAATTAAAGCTCAAGGAAGCTAAAGCCAGAGTAGAGAAAATTAAACTTAGTTCAGACGGGCCCGACGGGTTGGAGCAAATGGACCTTGACTGAAGCACATGCTTTGCTGGCGCTAACTGAAGCTATGGCAGAATGGGCTAATGTCGTAGAGAAATTTTTGAATAATATATTAAGTCCGAAAGAAAGCCACCAGGAACAGCTTCTTGGGGCGATGCGGTATGCCTCGCTTGAGGGGGGGAAACGGCTCAGGCCGTTCCTGACTTTAGAAAGTGCTAAATTGTTTAAAGCACCAGAAAAATATGCACTAAGAGTAGGTACGGCGATTGAACTTATCCATTGTTATTCGTTGATCCATGATGACTTGCCGGCAATGGATGATGATGACCTCAGGCGTGGAAGACCGTCTTGCCATGTCGCATTTGATGAAGCTACGGCGATTCTGGCTGGTGATGCTTTGCAGGTTCTTGCATTTGAAATATTATGCGATCCAGAAACTCATCCCGATGCGAATATAAGGGTGGAGTTGATAAAAGGGCTTGCAGTTGCTTCTGGGGGACTAGGAATGGTCGGGGGACAGATGATTGACCTGGTATCTGAAAATAGCGATGTAGATCTAAAAACAATTACAAAAATGCAGACACTTAAAACAGGAGCATTGATTAGTTTTTCATGTGAAGCGGGTGCTATTTTAGGGAAAGCGTCTAACGAGGAGAAAGAGGTTTTATTAAAATATGCTCAAGATATTGGCCTGGCATTTCAAATTGCTGATGATCTATTGGATGTATTAGGTACGAAAGAAGTCACTGGAAAGAGTACTAATAAGGACGGAGCGGCGGGCAAAGCGACATTTGTATCTTTGCTCGGTGTTTCAGAAGCACAAAAACGAGCTGAATCTTTGACTGGTCAAGCTATCAGGCGACTTGACATGTTTGGTGATAAAGCTGCACACCTTAAAGCGATTGCAGATTTTGTCGTCAAAAGGCGTGCATAGGAGGATATTTTGAGTAATAGGCCAGAAACCCCATTGCTGGATGTGGTAGAAGTGCCGGCTGACCTGAGGAAATTAAAAGAAACCGAACTAAAAACCTTTGCTGATGAACTTAGGGCTGAAACCATTGACGCTGTCTCATCCACCGGTGGCCATTTGGGTGCGGGTTTAGGAGTCGTAGAACTTACGGTTGCACTCCATTACATCTTTAATACACCAACTGATCATTTGGTTTGGGATGTCGGGCATCAAGCTTATCCACATAAAATTATAACTGGTCGGCGCGATAAAATCCGTACACTTCGTCAAGGTGGGGGGCTTTCGGGTTTTACGAAGCGGGCTGAGAGTAAATACGATCCATTTGGTGCAGCGCATGCAGCTACGTCAATTTCCGCGGCGTTAGGGCTTGCGGTTGCGAAGGGGCTTAAGGGCGAGGCAAATAACTCAATTGCAGTGATTGGAGATGGTTCCATGACAGCCGGTATGGCTTATGAAGCCATGAATAATGCCGGGTCCATGGACACTCGTTTAATTGTTATTTTAAACGATAACGACATGTCAATAGCTCCCCCAGTTGGGGCAATGAGTGCGTATCTTTCCCGATTAATTTCATCACGATATTATCGTTCGCTGCGTCATTTAATGCGAGATCTAGCAAAAAAATTCCCCAAATCCTTAGAACAGGCTGCGACTAAATCCGAGGAATATGCACGTGGTCTAGTTACGGGTGGTACAATGTTTGAAGAACTTGGTTTTTTTTACATTGGTCCGATTGACGGTCATAATCTTGATCACCTTTTGCCTGTATTGAAAAATGTACGTGATTCAGAAGAGCCTGGTCCGGTTCTTATTCACGTCGTTACAAAAAAAGGGGGGGGGTACCCACCTGCAGAGGCGGCGGCGGATAAATACCATGGTGTCGGTAAATTCAATGCCTTAACGGGTACTCTCGCCAAGGGTCCTCAGGGTCCACCCTCCTACACCAAGGTTTTTGCAGAATCCTTGATTACTGAAGCTCAAAAAGACGATAAAATTGTAGCTATTACTGGGGCAATGCCTGCGGGTACAGGTCTTGATTTGTTCGGCCAAGCATTCCCAGACCGATGTTTTGATGTGGGGATTGCAGAACAGCATGCCGTTACATTTGCAGCAGGTTTGGCAGCTGAAGGCTATAAGCCTTTTGCCGCGATTTATTCAACCTTTTTGCAGCGGGCTTATGATTCGATTGTCCATGATGTCTCAATTCAAAATTTACCAGTGCGATTTGCTATTGACCGGGCTGGGATGGTCGGCGCCGATGGTGTAACCCATCAGGGGTCCTTTGATATTGCTTATCTGGGTTGTTTACCTGGAATGATCTTGATGGCGGCTGCAGATGAAGCAGAATTAGTCCACATGGTAAAGACACAGATTGCCATTAATGACAGACCATCAGGCTTACGGTATCCACGCGGTAATGGTTTAGGAGTTGAAATACCCAAAATATCAAAGGTTTTGGAAATTGGTAAAGGTAGGGTTATACGTGAAGGTAGTAAAATCGCTTTATTATCTTACGGGACCCGTTTAGCTGATTGCCTTCTTGCCGCGGACGACCTCACTGCACGAGGGTTGTCGACGACAGTAGCAGATGCACGATTTGCAAAACCCATTGATGAAGACCTAGTTCGTCGTCTTGCCAATAATCATGAAGTTCTCATAACAATTGAAGAAGGCTCCATTGGTGGTTTTGCCAGCCAAGTAACACATTTTCTTACATTTGGCGGGTTATTAGACGGAGGACTTAAATTCCGGCCAATGTATTTTCCCGATGTTTATATAGATCATGATACTCAGCCGGAGCAGTACAAGGCCGCAGGCATTGCCGCTGTTAATATTGTTGATAACGTTTTAAAGGCACTTGGGCAGGGGATCACGCACGCACCTGCGAGTGCCTAAATAAAAGGTTTTCCTGTGTCTGCGAAACAACGGGTAGATAAATTATTGGTGTCTCGTGGGCTTGTTGAAACCCGTTCAAAAGCTCAAGCACTAATAATGGCTGGTATGGTGTATTCTAATACGAACAGGGTGGATAAACCTGGCCACCAAGTGTCTGAAGATATGATTTTAGAAATCAGAAAGAAAGCCCATCCGTGGGTATCGCGTGGTGGGGTAAAACTTGCTCATGGGTTTCAGTGTTTTCCTTTGTCGGTGGAAGGAAGAATTTGTTTTGATATTGGTTCATCGACTGGCGGCTTTACCGATGTTTTGTTACATAACGGTGCTGAAAAAGTGTATGCAATTGACGTTGGTCGAGGACAATTAGATTGGCGCCTGAGAAACGATAGAAGAGTAGTTGTGATGGAGGGCACAAATGCCCGATATTTAACCCATTCGGACGTTCCGGATTTACCTTCTATAATCGTCTGCGATACAAGTTTTATAGGGCTGAAAACAGTATTGCCGGCGTCGCTTAATCTAGCCGCTCCACGAGCTGAACTAGTTGCATTGATCAAACCCCAATTTGAGGTGGGGAAAGGGCGTCTCGGTAAGAGCGGGGTTGTTCGCGATCCCGAATTACACCTGGAAGTGTGTAATTCAATCCGTCGATGGTTATCTGAAGAGATGGGATGGAATGTGTTTGGTATTGAACAAAGCCCAATTAAAGGGCCTAAAGGTAATATTGAATTTTTAATATTTGCGAACCAAGCACCGTGACCGAAATTGATGTCAAAATAATGGCATTAGGCTCCAAGGGCGACGGTATAGCAGAAACCGATAATGGTAGAGTTTTTATTCCATTTGCTGTTCCCGGTGACCGGGTGCGTGTAAGAATTGAAAAAAATGCTGCCCGATTTTGCCGTGGGAAAATTACGTCAGTCCTAGACCCCGCCCCGCAGCGTTTAGATGCTGCTTGTGAACATTTCTCTGATTGTGGTGGATGTTCCGTGCAGCAACTAAGTGATATCAAATATCAATCATGGAAGCTCCAAATTGTAAAAGAGGCATTAAGCCTTCGCAAAATAGAACCTCCGATTATAAAGACATTAATTCCCGGGCACATAAGTGGGCGTCGACGTATTCGATTTTCTGCACGCCGGCTTGTTTCGGGCACTGTTATTGGGTTTAAAAGATTTGGAAGCAATCAAATCGTTGACGTAAAAACATGCCCTGTGACGGTTGAGAAAATTTACAATCTTATTCCAGCGCTTCGCGAGTTATTAAATGGGATTTTGCAGGTCAAAGAAAATGCGGAGGTGGCAATTACCGCAAGTGATTCTGGTCTTGATATAACCTTACTGATTCCCAAAGAGCCCAATCTTTCCTATAGGGAAATTATAGCAAACTTTGCAGTTAAATACGATATTGCGAGAATTTGTTGGAAAAACCTAAATGATAAATCGTTAGAAACTGCGGAACCGGTTATTGAACGTCGGGCAGTAATGGTCCATTTCGGGAAAGTCTTAGTCAAAATCCCTCCAGATGCATTTCTGCAACCTACTGTGTCCGGTGAGAAAATATTAAGCGATATTGTTTTCAATGCGGTTAAAGAGTCTAAAAAAGTCATCGAACTGTTTTCTGGGTGTGGTGCTTTTAGCCTACCACTTGCAAATAGAGGATTCCAAATATCAGCATTTGACTTAGCAGAAGATCACATTTTTGCTTTGCTACAAGCTGCTCGGGACTATGGCATGGGCGAAAGAGTCACTGCTGAAACTAGAGATCTATATCGCCGCCCCTTGGTTAAAAGTGAGTTTGATGAGGTGGATGCTATTATCCTAAATCCGCCACGAAGCGGGGCTATTTCACAGATCATGCACATAGCTGAAAGCAGGGTGCCAATGGTTGTTTACGTTTCCTGTAACCCCAATACCTTTGCACGTGACGTATACGAAATGACAGAGGGGGGGTACAAGCTTCAGCAACTAGTGCCAGTCGATCAATTCCTGTGGTCGCATCATATAGAGTTGGTCGGTGTTCTCAAATATGTTCATTCTGAACCACATTGACCACGATGACGGAGGAGATGATCAGCAAGAACGCAAGCCATCATAGCCTCTCCAACAGGGACCCCACGGATGCCTACACACGGGTCATGGCGCCCCTTAGTCTTAATCGTCGTATTACGTCCCTGTCGGGTAATAGTTTTTCGAGATAACAAAATGGAACTAGTTGGTTTAACAGCGAAGCGAACGACTAAATTCTGCCCGGTTGAAATACCACCAAGTATGCCCCCGGCATTATTCGATTGAAATTTAACTCTGCCCTGATCCATTCGTATTTGGTCAGCATTATCTTCGCCCGATAATTCGGCAGCACCAAAGCCAGCCCCTATTTCGACGCCCTTTACCGCATTAATACTCATGATCGCTCCAGCGAGATCGGCATCTAATTTACCATAAATGGGAGCCCCTAATCCGGCGGGTACGCCGGAAGCTACGACTTCAATAATTGCCCCAACCGAAGATCCTGACTTACGGACTTCATCAAGGTATAATTCCCAATTTGACACGGCTTTAGGGTCAGGGCACCAAAATGGATTTTTGGCACACTGAGACCAATTCCAGCGGTTTCTGTCGATTTTTTCTGTACCTAATTGTACCATTGCACCTCGAATTTTGATTGATTTTCCGAGAATTTTTCGAGCGATAGCCCCAGCGGCAACTCGCATTGCTGTCTCTCGAGCACTTGGTCTGCCACCTCCTCGATAATCCCGAATACCGTATTTTCTCCAATAAGTATAATCTGCATGACCAGGACGAAACTTATCTTTTATTGCAGTATAATCTTTGCTTTTGGCATCTTGATTTTGGATGAGTAAACTGATTGGCGTTCCCGTGGTTTTGCCTTCAAAGAGCCCTGATAATATTGATATTTGATCGGGTTCCATACGCTGCGTAACAAATCGGGATGTTCCAGGCTTACGCTTATCCATCCAAGTTTGAATCTCGGCTTCATTCAAAGGTATGCCTGGAGGCGTACCATCGATGGTGCATCCAATAGCTACTCCGTGACTTTCGCCCCAGGTTGTAACGCGAAACAGTGTACCAAATGTATTATCTGACATTTAATGGGCCTTGGGGGTTCTCAAACACTTTATTTCAATCCCCCGTTATTACGCTGATATCTGGTGCATCAACTGCTTTCATACCAATTATATTGTATCCACAGTCTACGTGGTGCACCTCGCCGGTAACACCTCTCGAAAGATCCGATAATAGATAAAGACCAGCCCCCCCAACATCCTCAATGGTTACATTACGCTTGAGGGGTGCATTTAATTCGTTCCATTTAAGAATATAACGGAAGTCGCCTATTCCGGATGCTGCTAATGTGCGAATAGGTCCCGCAGAGATGGCATTCACCCGAATGTTGTTCTTGCCTAAATCTACGGCAAGATATCTAACACTGCACTCGAGGGCTGCTTTAGCGACACCCATAACATTATAATGGGGTACAACTCGCTCTGAGCCGGCATATGTCAATGTTATAATGCTGCCCCCTTCTTTCATGATTGGCTGTGCAGCCCGGCAAACAGAGGTAAAGGAGTAGCATGAAACTGCCATAGTTTGTGCAAAATTCTCGGCAGAGGTGTCAACGTAACGGCCGGTTAATTCAGATTTATCTGAAAACGCAATTGCGTGAATAATAAAATCAATCGATCCCCAGGATGCTTGAATGCTATTTATGACTTCTTGGACACTGGCGTCATCGGAGACATCACATGCGTAGACAAGGTCGCTGCCTAAACCCTCTGCTAAAGGACGAACACGTTTCTCCAAAACCTCATTTTGATAGGTAAAAGCTAGTTCCGCACCGTGATCTACAATTGTTTTGGTAATGCCCCATGCAATTGAACGATCGTTCGCTACGCCCATAACGAGACCTTTTTTGCCCTTCATGAGAGACCTTGTTTCGTTCATATTTTTATTAACTCCTTACACAAATACCATTATGAAAATTTCTCGAAAGGCGATTAGCGGCAAAGCAGGGGCCCCGCTAATTGTGTAGTCGATCAAAATTTTGACAATCCCTAATTCACAATTTTCCAGCTTCCATCGGCTTCTCTGCAGGCACGCCCATATGCTTTTTCAGTTTTTCCCCCTATAGTTATGGTGTGTTGATACTCTCGGCAAGGTTGTCCGCCTTGTTTTTGGACTATGGTTCTTGTTGGGATAATAATTCCAGAGTTTCCGCTATCTGGATTGGACCAGCTGGAAGGTTGACCTACTTTATTAGTCTCTAGGGCTGACTGCTGAGCTTTGACCGCGTAAATACGGTCGTATTTATCGAGTTTTCGACCGATGTCACTTCCTAATAAGGCTCCGACTGCTGCTCCCGCAGCTGTGGCAACCACCCTACCTTTCCCTTTTCCAACTTGATTACCCAGAATTCCACCGATAACACCCCCTATTAAGGCGCCACCACCTTCTTTCTGGTTGTTCCCAACGCAAGCAATCAAACCAAGGCTTACCGAACCAATTAAAACAATACTCAGTAAATTTTTTAACATTTTTGCCTCTCAAAACCTAAATGGAAATAAATTATATCAGGTTTTTGTAAAAAATATGGCAAACATTTATACAAAATAACCTGATTTGAGTTTAGACAACCAACTTTCATTAGTTCCTGTTCAATAAATCAAGAATATATATATTATACTTGCGTAGTAAGCATAAACTTGCCCAGTCGCTTTAAATGAGGGTTAAAAGTCTAAATGGACAACGTCAATAAAAAAGATCCCTTTGAAATATTTAAAAGATGGTATGCGGAGGCCAAAGAGTCTGAACCCGCTCTTCCGGACGCGATGACTTTAGCAACGGCAGATATAAATGGATTTCCCTCAGCAAGAACGGTTTTGTTAAAGAGTGCAAGTGAAAATGGGTTTTTATTTTATACAAACCTTGAAAGCCAAAAGGGACTAGAGTTATCCGAAAACCCTAAAGCAGCACTGCTTTTCCATTGGAAATCCCTTAAGCGCCAGGTTCGAATCTCAGGTATAGTTGAACCCGTAGGTGAAGATGAAGCAGATGCATATTTCGCTTCGCGCCCTCGGGGTGCGCAAATAGGTGCTTGGGCCTCTGACCAATCGAGACCTATGAATAATCAGTTTGAATTGGAGAAGAATGTCGCTAAATTTACGGCAAAATTTGGTATTTCTAAGATTTCCCGGCCTAAACATTGGTCCGGTTATTGCGTTGTTCCTAAAGCAATAGAATTTTGGGAAGAGGGTGCTTTTCGCCTGCATCGTAGAGTGTTGTATAGCTTTGAAGACAATGAATGGAACCAAGTTCATTTGTTTCCTTAAACTCCTTTAAACAAAATCCTTGAATATGATTTCAAATCCGTCAAGGTAATTACTTAAACTGGTTTATTTGGTGATTGAGCTTACGGTCATTGTGATGCGGGGAGAAAACCATGATTAAGACCATATTGGTGTGTTTAAGTAGCAGTGATTCCGGGCAACCGTTACTTGAGACGGTTGGCCGAATAGCAAAGAAATTCGATTCACATGTGGAAGTGCTGCATGTTCGTGCTGATCCTCGTGGGTTAGTGCCATATACCGGTGAGGGTATGGATGGTTCCATGATCGAAGAAATTATGGAGGTTACTGAGAAGGAAGGTAGCGAGAGAGCGGATAGTGCGAAACGGATATTTGAGGAATTCAGTCAAACAAGCGGGCTTCGAGTTTTAGATAAGCCCGATGGAGGAACGGGACCTACAATATATTGGAGAGAAGAAAGTGGTAGGGAAGACGAAATTGTCGCTATTCGTGGTAGGCTATTTGATATAGTAGCGGTGGGACGACCATTAAAAAACGCTGCATTACCCTCTCCAATTACTTTAGAGGCCGCGTTGTTGGATACCGGCCGGCCAACGCTTGTTGTCCCTCCTAAAGTATTGACTGAGACGGGTCAGCACGTTGCTGTTGCTTGGGAAAGTAGTCCGGAAGCCGCGCATGCGCTAGGCGCAGCGATTCCAATACTAGAGAAGGCTGATAATGTTACATTGCTATCCGCAGACCCCGTAGAACCTCCATCTATCCCACCAGAGGAAGGAGTTGCTCGGTTGGCTTGGTCTGGAATCAACGCATCGATCAGACGTTTCGATACCAATGAGCATGAAATAGGGGCGGCTTATCTCAAATATGCATCAGAAATACAGGCAGATTTATTGATTAAAGGAGCTTATTCAAGAAGTCGTGTGCGCCAAATGATTTTAGGGGGGCGTACCCGGCATATAATTACGTCCACTGAAATACCCGTTTTATTGTGTAAATGACCATGATGTCTTAATTAAAATTCACTCGTAAAGAAGTCATTTCCTTTATCGTCTACGACAATAAAAGCAGGGAAGTTTTCTACTTCAATTCGCCAAATTGCTTCCATCCCCAGTTCTTCGTATTCAATACATTCAACCTCTTTAATGCAGTCCTGTGCAAGTCGTGCGGCGGGGCCACCTATGGACCCAAGATAAAAACCGCCATATTTTTTGCAGGCATCTGTCACCTGTTGTGAACGATTACCCTTGGCTAGCATAATGTAACTGCCGCCTTTCGCTTGAAAATCAGCGACATATGAATCCATTCTTCCCGCCGTAGTAGGTCCAAATGAACCGGATGCGAAGCCAGAAGGTGTTTTGGCTGGTCCTGCATAATAGATAGGGTGGTTTTGCATATATTCTGGCATGGGTTCGCCCTTTGAAAGACGCTCTGAAATTTTCAAATGGGCTAGGTCACGGGCAACAATTAGAGAGCCATTTAGTGATAGTCGAGTTTTTATGGGATGGGCCGAAAGGGTTTCTCGCATCTGATCCATGGGTTGATTGAGGTCAATTGGCACGACCTTACCACCAAGGGACGATTCATCGATATCAGGTAGATATTTAGCGGGATTTGTCTCTAGTTTTTCAAGGAATATACCTTCTCGGGTAATTTTGCCTATCGCTTGTCTATCGGCGGAGCATGAGACACCAATACCAATCGGTAGGGATGCCCCATGGCGAGGGAGCCGAACAACACGGACATCGTGACAAAAGTATTTCCCTCCGAATTGTGCACCGATGCCCATTTCTCTAGTCAATGAGAGGATCTTTCCTTCCATTTCAATATCCCTGAACGCTTGGCCATGTTCGTTTCCACTTGTCGGTAAGCCGTCTAGGTAATGAGTACTAACCAACTTTGTAGTTTTTAAGTTAAGCTCTGCTGACATGCCGCCTATAACGATAGCGAGATGGTAGGGTGGACAAGCTGCTGTGCCTAATAAGCGTATCTGATCTTCGAGAAAAGGAATTAGACGGTTTGGGTTCAGCATTGATGGGGTCTGCTGAAACAAAAACGATTTATTGGCAGATCCGCCACCCTTTGCGATGAAAAGAAATCTGTACTCTTCACTATCTGTCGCATAAATCTCAATCTGAGCTGGCAAATTGTTTTCAGTATTTTTTTCCTCATACATAGATAAAGGCGCCAGCTGGGAGTATCGTAGATTTCCCTCTGTAAATGCTTGGGCCACGCCCTCAGCAAGTGCTGCCTCATCACTACAATTCGTCCAGACCCTTTGGCCTTTTTTCCCCATAATAATTGCTGTGCCGGTATCTTGGCACATTGGGAGAATGCCGCCGGCAGCTATATTGGCATTCTTTAGAAGATCTAATGCAACATAATGATCGTTAGGTGAGGCATTTTTATCGTCAAGAATAGTTGCCAGTTGTACAAGGTGACTCTGCCTTAGGTAGTGCGCTGTGTCATGAAAAGCTTCTTTGGCAAGATTTATAAGTCCTTCGCTATCGACAGTTAGGACATCAGTTCCGTTAAAATTTTTAATTTCTAAATGATCAGTTGTTAATAACCGAAATTCTGGTTCTGTTGCCTTTAATGGGAATAATTCATGAAACATAAATTTAGACATACTAGTGTTCCGTTGAAAAGGTTCTCGATGAGCATACGCTCTTATAAACTTCAATGTTTAAAAATTTTAATTTTTACGAAAACTATCGAGTGCAATGACAGTGTCGTTTTTCGATGGATCTCGAGAAATTTTAGATTCTTCAACTAAGCTTGTGTCCTCGGTTTTTGGGCTTTCGGGGATGACTTTTGATTGATCCTGGATATCCTCCTCCTGAGTTTCGAACTGTAGACCAAACTTCACTGAAGGGTCGACAAACCTCTTGACTGCGTCAAAAGGAATAGAAAGTTTTTCAAATTCTCCATTAAAACTCAGGGTAACTGAAAACCCATCGTCCGTGGTGCTCAAATCCCAGAATTTGTGCTCGAGTACGATTGTCATTTCCTCGGGATACTGAGCAATCAAGCTTGCAGGTATATCCACTCCAACATTTCGTGTTGCGAAGGTTATATAAAGGTTATGCGAGCCAGGCAAACCCTCTTCGGTTGCACAGTCAAGCGCCTGTCGTAAAACGCTTCGCATTGCATTGTCTAACATGTTTGCATAGTCGATAAGATCGTTTGACATCATACGTGTATTTTTAAGTGATTTACCCCTTGTAATACAAGTGTGCTCATTCGACAGCGCTTTTGCAAAGGTTTAAAAATAGAGTGGGGGGCTTCTGTTGCCCGGTGCCCCCCGAACCGCGCTTACCTAATATTAGGCAGCGAGGGCCAAATCATTATCATTGGCATTTGTAAATTAGCCCGATAACGGCGGTACAATGCCGGGCAAAAAGCCAGTCTTTACACGCGCGTCGATCCTATTTCGCCCCCAAAATTATCTCTTGCATTTCCATATTTGGTGGAGGCGCCGGGTACCGCCCCCGGGTCCGCATCGCTTATTTCACAGGCCGTTTATCGCCATAGCTGGTCAACCAGCGCTTTCAATATAGGGTGATTCTAGCATAAATTAAAGTATATAGCGGTAATGGAAGAATTTGTTGGAAGAGGTGAATGAAGCAATATCTTAATCTTATGCGGCTTGTTTTAGAGGAGGGTGTAAAGAGGGAGGATCGAACGGGGACCGGTACTCAGAGCATTTTTGGCCATCAACTCCGGTTTGACCTCTCTAGCGGCTTTCCCTTGATTACCACTAAGAAACTACATTTAAGATCCATAATTTATGAGCTGCTATGGTTTTTGAGTGGTGATACGAATGTAAAGTATCTAAATGATAATAAAGTATCGATTTGGGACGAATGGGCTGATAAGAATGGTGAACTTGGTCCAGTGTATGGGACTCAATGGCGATCTTGGCCTAAGGCGGGTAGCGAGACGGTAGACCAAATAAGTCAGCTCATACATGGTATCAATACAAATCCAAACTCCAGAAGGCTTATCGTGAGTGCCTGGAATGTATCTGAACTAGAAAATATGGCACTTCCTCCATGCCACTGTCTCTTCCAGTTCTACGTTGCCGACGGAAAATTATCATGTCAGCTTTATCAAAGAAGCGCTGATATATTTTTAGGTGTCCCATTCAACATAGCTTCATACGCCCTTTTGACAATGATGATCGCACAGGTTACGGGCCTCAAGGCTGGAGATTTTATACATACATTCGGTGACGCGCACTTGTATACCAACCATTTTGAACAAGCATTACAACAATTGGCACGAGAGCCGAGAAAATTACCGGAGATACGGCTTAACCCAGAGGTTAAAAACATCTTTGACTTTTCTTACGAAGATTTTTTTCTTGAGGGATATGACCCTCATCCTCATATTCATGCCCCCGTAGCGGTATAATGAGATGTATCTTTCCATAATTGTTGCCATTGCTGAAAATGGTGTAATAGGACGTAATAATTCCTTGCCTTGGACTTTGCCAGGTGACCTTATTCATTTTAAAGAGATAACTATGGGCAAACCAATAATCATGGGGCGTAAGACCTTTGAGTCAATTGGCAAGCCATTACCCGGCAGGAACAATATTGTAATTACTCGGAATAGAAAATTTTCGTCTAAAGGAGTAATTATCGTTCATGATTTAGCTGCTGCAATCGAAAGGGGGTATTCGGTTGCTTTAGAAAATGGGGTGGGCGAGGTTATGGTAATTGGAGGGTCTAACATTTATATAAAGGCTTTGCCTCTTGCTAATCGATTATACGTTACAGAGGTCCATAGTCATATTGAAGGTGATGTTACTTTTCCAAAATTTAACCAAGCTGAATGGTCAGAATTGTCTAGAGATTATCGAGCAGCCGGGCCGAGTGAGACATGTAATTACAGCTTTGTTTTATACGACCGGATAGACGCATGTGATTAACTTTGTAACTGATAATAATGCTTTTTAGATTCATTATAATTACTGCGTTAGCATCAATTTTTAATTGGCAATCAAGCGTTGTTCTAGGTCAGATTTCGGAACTAGATTTTGAGAAGGCGGATCGTGTAATTGTGATTAAGTCTGACCGCAGGATGATCTTAATGAATGGTGATAGCGTGTTAAAGGTTTATCAAATAGCCCTTGGGCGATACCCAAAAGGTCATAAAAGATACCGAGGGGACGCTCGCACGCCAGAGGGACAATATGTTCTTGATTTGAAAATAAGTAACAGTCACTTCTATCGAGCAATACGGATCAATTATCCGAATGCGCGGGACATTGAAAGTGCTGAATCATTGGGTAAGGACCCTGGGGGAAGAATTATGATACATGGACTACCCAATACGATGTCCGCGGATAGAGTAGGTCACCCTACACTTGATTGGACCCAAGGCTGTATCGCTGTTACTAACCGTCAAATGGATGAAATATGGGGGTTGGTAGATATTGGTACTCCGATTGAGATTCACCCCTAACCAGTAGAATTTATCATATTTAGTGTGCGCCAAACCTTCTCTTGCTTGGCAGGCATTTCGATCGGTAAGGCTCCGGCGCGTGCCAGCGCATCGTTAATGGCATTCATAACGGCAGGCATAGCCCCAACGGTTCCGGCTTCCCCTACACCCTTCACACCCAACGGATTTCGAGCAGTGGGGATCTCGTTGGCGGCTATGTTAAAATTACAAAAATCATCAGCGCGTGGCATACAATAATCCATAAAGGAAGCAGATAATAATTGTCCGGTTTCTGGTTCATAGTGGACATCTTCCATTAAAATTTGACCAGCTCCTTGCACGATTCCACCATGAACCTGGCCGTCAAATAAAATAGGATTAAGTATAGTGCCAGCATCATCGACGGCTGTATATCTAACCAGTTCTATTTTACCAGTGTCTGGGTCAATCTCGACCTCTGCGATGTGGACGCCATTTGGGTATGTAGGTGCTTGGCCTTGCCCCATACCAAATTCACCATGTTCATATAGGCCAGGTTCTATTTCTAAGGGTAGCTTGGATTTCTGAAAGGCAGTTTTGGCGACTTCTATGAGCGATATTGCATGGTCTGTTCCAGCTACTGAAAATTGGCCCCTATTATATTCGATATCAGAGGCTGCCGCTTCGAGAAGGTGAGCCGCAATTTTTTTGCCTTTTTCAATTATCTTTTCTGCAGCATTTATGACAGCACCACTTACAAAAACTGCACAACGAGCATTAAATGTTCCTATCCCGTGCGCAACCTTATCTGTATCACCATATCTGTATTCGATGCCGTCCGTATCTATTTCTAGGGCGTCTGCAAGGACCTGTTTGAAGGTTGTGGCGTGACCTTGTCCATGGTCCATAGCGCCACTAAGCAAGGTTATGTTGCCGGACGGATCAAAACGTATTTCAACATGCTCAAAATTAGTACTAGCAACACCGGTGACGGAATTTGAAGACCCTATACCAAGTATCTTACCTCTAGCTTTGCTTTCCTCCCATCTTTCTTCGAAATTTCCATAATCACCAGCACTGAGACACTCTTCGAAATTACGAACAAAGTCACCACAATCATAAATATCGCCAAAGCAAGTTCTGAAGGGCATTTTCTCGGGCCCGATGGTATTAAGCCGTCTTAGTTCGATAGGATTGATTCCCAGTTGGCGGGCAGCAACATCCACCATAACTTCTAAAACATATACAGGCTCTGGCTTGGCTCCACCTCGATATTGTGCGTTGCCAATCATATTTGTAAACCCGCCCGTTACCTTAGCGTGAATAGCTGGAATACCATAAACACCCGCTAATCCACCCAAGCCACCGGTGGCAGTTCGCAAGTTTCTGTCATTTCCAAAATATGCACCGATCGGGACCTTCGTATGCGTTTTAAGCGCCAAAAAGTTATAATCAGCATCGAGTGCGAGTTCACAATCTACCAGCCCACCCCGGGCCTGCTCGTCTGTCATTATACCTTCGCTGCGATCGGCCACCCATTTCACCGGTCGCCCAATAGTTTCCGACGCCCATAATGCAAGGCTATATTCAGGGTGACACCCACCACGTGTTCCAAATCCGCCTCCCATATTATCACAAATCACTCTTAGCCTAGTTTGAGGGATTTTTAAAATTTGACCGGCAATCTGCTGTCGAATTCCATGTGCTGATTGTACCGTAGCTCGAAGGGTATATCGTTCTTCAAATGGGTCATATTCGCCAATACAGCCCCTATTTTCCATCGGATTGCCGGTCACCCTATTCACGTGAACTCGATGTTTTATTATGTGTGCGGCGTTGGCAAATGCAGCTGCAGTTGCAGCGGCGTCTCCTTTTTCAAAACAATAAGCCTCGTTACCTGGGTTATCATCCCAAATTGCTCCCGCACCTGATGAGAGCGCGTCGTCAACAGATGTTATTGCTTGTAACTCATCATACTCAATTTCAATCATTTCAGCAGCGTCTTGCGCTTGATAGGGCGTTTCAGCAACAATAAAGACAATTGCTTCACCGGAATATCTTACGCGTTCTTGCGCCAACAAGGGTTGTGGACAGGCATAACCTGGTGAGCCATCACTGCGTTGACCGCGTGCTGCAGGCGTCAGTCTGCCGAGCCCGCGTTTCTCTACATCTTCGCCGGTGAGCACAGCAAGCACTCCTGGTGCTTGTTTTGCGGTTGACACGTTAATTATTTTAATTTGGGCGTGTGCGAGCGGAGAACGTAAAACGAATGCATGCGCTTGATGTAGGACATTTACATCTTCGGTATATCTGCCGTGGCCTTGCAGAAGTCTTATATCTTCCTCGCGGGGGATTGCTTTTCCAATATAATTCATCGTTAAACTATCCTATATTTGGCAGTTTCTTCGCTCTTATCATTTTGGCTTACTCGCCCCGTTTCGATTAAATACTCCAAGTGAGCCAATACGGACCTTGCTGCCGCACCATGCAGCTTTTCTGGTATATGTTTATATAATATTCCTACTATTTCAGGAACTGTGTAATGGCCGTTATCTAGGCATTTCAGGATTTCGCTTTCTCGCATTCGACGGTGGTTTCGATATGCACGTGTGAAAGGTTGTGGGTTGGGAATAGAAGGTCCATGTGCTGGCCAATAGGATTTATCACTGCGTGCCAGACACGTGTCTAGGCTGGAAAAATATTCGCCCATATTTCCATCCGGGGGCGATACAATAGTGGTATTCCAACTCATGATATGATCTCCTGTAAAGAGGATATTCTCTTCTGGTAAAGCAAAACACATATGATTGGACATGTGCCCGGGCGTATGGATAGATTCGAGGCTCCAACCTGTCCCCTTAATAATACTCCTATCTAATAGTACATTATCAGGCGAGAAATCATATTGAATTGACTCCGCTGTTTTTACCCCATTTGGGATCTCGCGCGGTATTGCACCATGAACTTCGCCTCCTAATAGTTTTTTTAGGGGCGTAACACCAGGCGAATGATCCATATGAGTGTGAGTGACGAGAATGTGCTCTACAGTTTCGCCCTCCAGCGTCTTGACTAACGCATCCGTATGTTCATTGAGTAGCGGTCCGGGGTCGATAATGGCGACATTTCCATGTCCTATGATGTAGGTGTTAGTGCCATGAAAGGTAAAACTACTTGGATTCCTAGCTACCAATCGGCGAACCAATGGAGTGACCTGTTTGGATTTTCCGTACTCGAATTCCATACGTTGACGAAAAGGTATATTATTCTCAGACACGTTGCCCTACTCCACTATAATATCCGGGGTAATTAGTTGCTCGTTGCCGCTAGAAATTTTCTCCCATAAAAGTTTGGCTATGGTGTGGTATATTTGAGATTTAGGACTATCTGGGTCATTAACCAAAATAGGTATACCATTATCAGAGCCTTCGCGGATTTCGATTTCCAGAGGTATTTCGCCAAGAAAATCTATCCCCATCTGGGCAGCTGAATTCCTAGCGCCTCCATGAGTGAAGATTTCTGATTTTTCACCACAATGGGGACATAAAAAATAACTCATATTCTCAATAATACCGAGAACTGGTACCTCAACCCGTTTGAACATATTCAGGCCTTTACGGGCGTCCAGTAGGGCGAGGTCCTGGGGAGTAGACACAATAACTGATCCAGCCAGGGCAACGCGTTGGGCCATGGTTAATTGCGCGTCACCAGTCCCTGGGGGCATGTCAACAACCAGGACGTCCAAATCGCCCCATTCAACATCCTGCATCATCTGTTCTAAGGCCCCCATGACCATGGGGCCTCGCCAAATAGTAGGTGTATCCGACGGCACCATGAAACCAATAGACATACATTTTAATCCATATTTCTCTATAGGTAATAAAACTTTACCATCTGGTGATTCAGGTTTTTCCGTAATACCCATCATAAGAGGCAGAGATGGGCCATAAATGTCGGCATCTAAAATAGCGGTCCGAAGCCCCTTCTGTGCAAATGCAAGTGCTAAATTGACTGATGTCGTTGATTTTCCAACTCCTCCTTTGCCCGATGCCACGGCAATAACAGCACCAATATCTTCAAGTAATTTAACAGGCTGATTATCGTTGTTTTTATTGGGTGGTTCAGCCAAACCGACTTTAGGAGCTGGTGCGGTCAAGACTACTGTGACAGAAGTTACTCCCGGTAGAGTCATAACAGCTTTCTCGGCTGCCTGCCGTAATGGCTCCATTGCTTCACCCCTCTCGGCATCAACCTCAATTGTAAAACCAATGTTTCCGTCTTTACTGACAATTCCGGACACCATATTCAGACTGACGATGTCTTTTTTCCGGTCTGGATCTTTTATCTGTCTCAGTATTTCAAGAATTTGGGCAGTTTTAACGTCGGCCATAAATGTTTTTCCCCCATCTTATATCTTGAATAAAAATTAAGTGCTTTTAAAGCACTGCGTTGCTTTCCCGCTCAAGCTAACATATATACCACTGGTGTCCGGTGGCAACTTGCCACGCAAACTTTACAGAGGAAGTTAGAATATGCCTTGGCAACAACAGGGTGGCAGCGGCGGTAATAATAACGGGGGTCCTTGGGGTAGTGGCCCTGGGGGGGGCTCCGGTGGCGGCAGTCAGCCTCCTGACATTGAAGAGATGATTCAAAAAGGTAAAGACCGTTTTAAACAAATGCTGCCTGGTGGCATGGGGTCTAAGACAGGTATTTCACTATTGGTTGTAGTCTCCCTTATTTTGTGGCTGACAACGGGGATTTATCGCGTTGATCAGGGAGAACGTGGCGTTGAATT
>JAYZFG010000009.1:0-13015 GCA_036336885.1 Pseudomonadota bacterium | reverse complement strand
ACATCGATCACCTCCAGCATCACGATTTTAATCGATTGCCAAACGGAAACACCACCTATCTTTCATGGGAATTAATTCCCACGGAAGACGCGAAGGTAATTGGTGGTGTTGCGGGCAGTGAGCATGCGGATGGTGGTATTTATTACGATGTGTTGCGCGAGGTAAACGGTGACGGTGATATGGTATGGGAATGGAGGATGGTGGACCATTTTCCATTTGAAAAATATCCTTTAAGGCCTGCACGACCTCGCGAAGAATACGCGCATGCTAATTGTTGTTTTGTCCAGCCAGACGGAAATATTTTAGTGAGTTGGAGAGACATTGATTTGATTGCCCTAATTGACCGGGAATCCGGTGAATTTTTATGGGAAATGCAAGACCGCAGATGGGGAGGGCAGCATGACCCAAGACAATTAGATAACGGCAATATTACATTGTTTGCCAATGGTAGTGAACAAGTGGGTCCAGAGTATTCCAGGGTTTTGGAAATTGACCCAAATAAAAAAGAAATAGTCTGGAGTTATCAGGGAACGCCGGTCGATACCTTCTTTTCACCTCGTGTGAGTGGAGCTCAAAGGCTACCGAATGGGAATACTTTCATCTGTGAGGGTCGCCAGGGGCGCTTGTTTGAGGTGAACATGAGTGGGGAAATTGTGTGGGAATTTATTTCGCCATATTTAAATAAAAGGGCGGACGGAATTACGCGGCAAATATTCAGGGCCTTAAAATATGGACCTGAAACCGAAGAAATAGCTGGAAGAGTTACGTTAACAAGATAAATAAAATTTTGAGGAATAAATTTAATGCTCACTTTGTACCACGGGGATACATCTACCTGCTCGAAACGTGTCCGTATAACTCTCGCCGAAAAGGGCATCGAATGGGACAGTAAATTTATGGACTTGGCGAAAAGAGATAACCTAGACCCCGAATATTTAAAAATTAACCCAAATGGGGTCGTTCCGACAATCGTCCATGATGGAAAGGTGCTCTATGAATCAAATATGATTATAGAATATCTCGATGAGATTTACCCGGAACCGCCATTGAGGCCAACCGATCCATATTTGCGGGCGCAAATGCATGTATGGATGGACAGGATAGAACATGTCTTGCACCGAAATATTAATACTGTCTCCTGGATTAAGCAGGGAAGGTATAAACGGTTCGAAGGGATGAGTGATACTGAACTGCAGGCGCTGCTTGATAGTCAGGCAACGGAAGAAAAAAGACTGTTGCTCAAGACACGTTTAGCTGAGGGTGTATCTCAGGAAGATCTTGAATTTGCGGAGGCAAGAGTAGCCGAAGTCTTGGATAAAATGGAAGATGAAATGCAGAGCACAGACTGGCTTTGCGGCGAAAAATTTTCTCTTGCGGATATTAGCGTAGCTCCATTCATAGAGAGATTTGAGGCCAATAAAATGCCAGGACTTACCGACTGGAAGAAGCGTCCCAACCTAGGAGCCTGGTGGGAACGCATCAAGGCAAAGGAATCTTTTCAAAAGGCATTTTCATTTAAGCGACCGGAATAAATCATTATATAACAATAGACCGAGTTTCCTTCAGAATTGCCTCAGAAAGGGATAGGGCGGTCGTGGCTGACGTTTTAGGGTTGTCTGGAGCAGGTAGACCTCTACATTCGACTTTTAGGGATCCAAACTGACCCTCCGCACTGATAGCGCCGACATTATTAGGTGCAACTTTTGGGTCGGCCACTAACTCAATTTGAGTTTGGTCCATTCCAAGGCCGGCTAGGGCAACGGTTGCTGCGAGATTTGCATTTTTTGGAAAAAGGCGCGCGGCCTCACGGGCCGGACCAGCAAAGAGTATCGTTCGTTCTTTAATTTTTGAAAGTTCAAACTCCTTATCGGCTGGAGTACCTGCCCATGCAAGAGGTGGCTTTGTCGAGATATACTTAACTGAGGTTAGGCCGCCAATTCGAAGTGAATTTAAGCCATCGAGACCGGCGATGGCTCCCGACGGTACCAATATGCGTGTACCATTTTTATTACAAATTTTGGTTAGTTCATTTCTCAATTGGTCATCTGCCAGTGCGCCGGTGGAAATAACCAATAAATCTATCCCTGAAGAAAGTACGGATTTTCCATATTCTGATATGGCTCCCTGGCCTGCACATTCTGCAACGACGTTGGGGGATAGCCGGATAAGATCTTCAATTGTAGTCACTACGGAAACTGAAGAGTCTAAGGACGCCCTTGTTTCTTTTTCTCGATTTTCTCTGACGAGTATGCCGACTATTTTTACGTCACCATTTCTATCATGTTCATTAATTTTATCCAAAGAAATACGGGCAATGGCTCCATATCCAATAAGGGCAACCTTTTTCATTTTTACCTCAGGGTGTTGACATAACTAAATCGTAAAGCCCGACGGAATTATTTCCAATAGAGAAATTTTTCATCTGGAGGTTTTGGATGACGAAATGATAATTTATGTTCATTAGATTAACTTTAGGCCGCCAAACCGGTGTAAAGGAGCCTCAATGCTAAAACAGTCAACGTAATTCGAAAGATAATTTTGAAAACTTTTTCAGACATAAATTTTAGTAATATACGACCCAGATAGCTTCCGATGAAAGCTGTAGCAATCATAACCGATATGAGCGGTATATAGGCAGCGAGTGTAAAACCCAAAAACCCAAATACAGGCATTTTTAAACCGTGGATAACCGTCATGAAGCAGTATTGGGTTCCTACGAATTCGTGTCGGTCTTTACAAGCCTTAGCAACAAAGGGGGCGATTACGACGCCACTTGATCCAATAAATAGAGCAAGAATGGTCCCAATGAAGCCGAGACCAAAGATTTTTTTATTCGAGTGAGTGGAGGAGCGAGGAGCAGGCGCCCAGCAGGCGTAAAAGATAAATATACTTAAGATAATCTGAAGAATTGCGATTGGCAGGTTAACGATGATGTTTGACCCAAGGATCGCCCCAATAAGTGCACCAATGAAAAATGAAGGGAGTAGATCTCGCCTTATAAATTTATACATTAAAATTGCACGCCCTACGTTAGTGCCCAGCAGCACCGCGCCATGCAGGGGGATAAGAATTGATGGAGGGAACATAGTCGTCATAAAGGCTAATAACATAACACCACCGCCAAGACCTGCTCCCACGCCCATTGCACCCGAAAGGCAACTTAAAAACGATAAAAGGACGAATTCTGCCCCTGTAATTCCTGGTATAGAAGTAAAAAGTTCAAACACTATTTTTAATTATTGTTCTTTTCTTGGTTGTTCCGTAGTGTCAGTGCGATAATTGTTCCAATTAAAAAAGCACCACTGCCCACTAAAAATATTGTGACGTAGTTATTGGTGATTTCAAACAATGTAACATACCCATAGGCAGCGGCTGCCTGTATTATAGTAGAAATTAAAGCTGACATGCGCCAAACGGGGGCCATACTGTCCGGACCCATCAGTTGATGAAACCGCCCAGACATAATTGCCGTTAACCCTGGTTGTGTTCCAACAACTAATGAGGAAATAACTAAGGCCCAGGAGACAGAATCGATAACTGGGAGCGCTATTCCGGTGGCTATTGCTCCAAATGCAATGGCCAAACCGGCGTGAAATCCAATTTTGTCGGCGATACGACCCCAAAGGTAGGTTCCTCCAATCGCTCCTAAGCCAAATAGTGCCCAGTGGAGCCCCCCGAACTCAATATTGTTATCGAGCCCTCGAACAAGAAAATCAATCCAGTAGATCGTGTGTGGGATAAGGCCGATAGAGAATAGAACGCGAGTAGCAATGAGACCAAATACCGGATACGTCCATATGATTTTTGGGTGAGGTTTTATTTTTTGAGTATTCGGGAGGCTTGTTAAGCCGCGCCAACCCCACATTGCAACCAAAGAAGATACCAGTCCTATAGTTCCAATCCCGAACCAAGTAATGGCAAGGCTGTACCCGAGAAGCCAAGGAATTAAAGAACCCGACAACAAAATTCCAATACCTACGCCGGTATATACAATACCCGTTGCCGCTCCTAATTTTTTGGGTGGTGCAAATCGAGTGGCGACCGCGAGACAATAGATCATCATCACGCCGACAATAGCACCCAGCAAGCTTCTCCATAATACCAGCCACAAGAACCCCCACGGCAATACGCAAGCAAATAAGGATAAAAGGCCCATGAGGAGGCATAAGCGCATTGTGTTGGCTTCACCCCATAATAAGCGCATGGTTGGCGCGGCCAGTGCTCCAAAAAGGTAACCAAAAAAATTTGAGGCTCCAATAACCCCGGCTTGCCAAGCTGTTAGGTGACCAATCTCAACGAGATGAGGAATTAGTGGAGAGTATGAAAAACGACCCAGACCCATCCCCACTAGAAGGGTGGCGCCGCCGGCTACGGATAACCGAAGCCATAAGCGGTCAGGGTTGGTAGGCTGCGAACGAGAAGACACGAGCCAAGCTTGGACCCGTATTAACTTTTCGTCTAGTCTCGATTTTAAATATTACAAAACATATAATCTGCTGTTTGAGACATTCCGTCTGGAAGATAATGAATAATAAATTTGAAAAATCGCTACCGGTTCGTGTCCAGATGCCGGTTTATGGGGTGGCTCTCTTTAGCAATAGTATCCCCGACTTGGTGCTCGTTGTAATGCAGTTGTGGCTCGTTAAGCTGGGAGCGCCCTTATTTATGATTGGTCTGGTTTTTGGTGTTCGTTACGTTGGTCCGCTGCTATTTGCGATCCACGGTGGGGCTTTGATGGATCGTATCGGAACCCGCCGAGTTCTAATCTTTTTTGCCTTGATTATGCTAATTTTACCATTTGTTTATCCGGTAGCTCCCTGGATGTCCGCTATTATATTCCTTCAACTGGTTAGTGGCATTGCGGATTCCATGAGTTGGGTAGGCGCGCAGACACTCACCGGACAAGTCTTGAGGGGTAATCCAACCTACACGGGTAGACTTGTTTTTGCGACCCGCCTCGGGACATTTGGAGGGCCCCCGGTTGCAGGTGCCGCCTGGGATATTTTGGGTCCTTGGGGCGGGTTTTTTGCCCTAAGCCTATGGGGCGCGGGGTTACTATACAGCGTATTCGCGTTGCCAAAGGACGCACTTTCTAGCGGTTTAGGAAGACATCCGGGCATAAAGGCTGCAATGCCTCGTGTGGTTGATTATGTGGAGGCTTTTAAACTTTTCTCCATTCCATTGATGGCCTTAGTATTGGCCATGACCGTTATCCGGCAGTTTGGTAGCGGGATGCAAAATTCATTTTATGCTGTGTATCTTGAAGGAATAGGGATGTCAGGAACCCTCATAGGGCTCCTTGTTTCTGCGACGGGTCTTATGGGCATAGCGGCTCTGGGCAGTGGATCGCTCGTCAAACGCTTTAATGAATTCAGCCTTTTGGTCTGGTGTATAATTATTTCGATAATTGCGATTGCAGTTGTCCCCTTGTTCATCAATTTTGTCCCACTATTCATTGCCTCGAGTCTGCGCGGAGCGGTGATGGCAATAAGTGTCGTGATTATTGTTTCTTTAATTGCGAGGACAGTTGGAGCAACTGTTCAGGGGAGGGCTATGGGTTTAAGAACGACCTGTAATCAGGCTGCTAATGTGGTTATTCCAATTGTAATGGGGGCACTTGCGCATTTTTGGGGTTTGGAGATCGCATTTTACATTGTTGGAGCTGTGGGTATTTTGATGACACTGGCAACGGCGGTTATATCTAGGAATATGAAAACACCGCCTCTATGAAAGTAGTTACTCTTCGGCGACCACTCTGCCTAGGTGAGTAAGTTTACAAATGGTCCAGTCTTTCTTCGGTGGGTTGTCAAACCATGGCTCCGCCCAACCTAACCCAATGCAACTTTCAACAGTCCGGTTAGAAATACGTTGCCCTGCTTCATCGAATAGCGGAAGTTTTCCGTTAGGTTTGGTAAGGCCACGCCTGAGCCAGCGGCTTTGCACATCCGATGGCTTCGCAAACACTCCAGGCCTGAAGCCAGGGCGCCTGAATGCAGATTCTGACATAATTTTTCCCCAACAGAAGCGGGTGGTCCCCCCGGAGCGCCCGTCTATTTTTATCGATTCGTTGCGAGTGTTAAACTATTGTTACCCTTAAATCAATTCCGGTTATTATTTTTAAATCTTTAGATATCAGCACCGAATGTCGAATAAGCCTTACCTCGTATACATAACCACTTCTTCAAGAGAAGAGGCCCTCATGATTGGAGAGCATTTGGTGGAAGAGCAGTTAGCTGCATGCGTTAATGTTATCAACGGAATTTTTTCGATATATCAGTGGCAAGGTAAAATTGAGAAAGCCGAAGAGGCAGCAATGATTGTAAAGACAGTCCAATCTTTAGTAACCCCTCTTAGTGATAGAGTGAAAGACCTACATTCATATGATTGCCCCTGCATTGTGTCTTTGCCTATCGATGGAGGAAATCAAGAGTTTCTTTCTTGGATTGAAAATCAAATTGATATTAAAAATAGTAAGTTATAGAAAAGTTTTATTAAAATAGTTTAATAAATTTCCAGTTTATGTTTTGAGTTTATATCTAAGGTGAATGCAACGAACGGGCCTATAAGATTATGATAAAAAAAATGAAATATAGGCCTAATCGTGCCCTTCTATTTGTCAATCTGGGGCACTTTTTAAACCATGTTATTATGCTTATTTACCCGACTGTTGCCTTAACCCTCGTTGATATCTGGTCTGTGTCTTATGGAGAATTATTTAAACTTTTTTTTATGGCATCATTACTCTATGGATTGGCTGCGTTACCGGCCGGGTGGCTGGGTGATCGTTGGAGTAGTAGGGGAATGTTGGTTATTTACTTGTTGGGCACGGGTGCCGCAACATTTTTGACAGGGTTTGCAAATACACCAATGCAAATTTCGATTGGTCTGGCTTTAACCGGTGTATTTGCGGCGATTTATCATCCGGTGGGGACTAGTTTCGTGGTGCTGCACGCTGTAGATAGAGCAAAAGACCTTGGGTTTAATGGCGCGTTTGGGACAGTAGGACTTGCAGCCGCAGCTTTTATCGCAGCCGGTTTAACTCAGCTATGGGGCTGGCGTTCTGCTTTTTTTGTTCCCGGTGCGGCCTGTTTCCTACTCGGGATATTTTTTATATTTTGTACCCGTGAGACTCCGAGTAACGCCGTAGATGTTTCACTACAGAGAGATGACCCGGTTAATCGACGCACTACCTATTATGTTCTGACTTTGATGGGGGTGACTGCATTATCTGTCGGTTTAATTACTCAGGCGTATACATCAGGCTTGCCGAAAATTTTTGATGAGACTATGTCCGCTGTCGTCGCAATGTTTACGCTTGATAGAGAGGGCGGGCTCACACTTACCTCCGGATTAGTTACCCTAGTTATCCTCGCGGGTGCGGTAGGACAGATAATAGGGGGCAGTCTTGCCTCAAAGTATTCACCCAAAGTGGTTTATATTTGGATGTTTGTGGTGATGGTACCCTTGGCAATACTTGCGTCTCAGCTCGATGGCTTGGAGTTAGTGGTTGTCGCAGCAGTCATGATGCTAGTGATTACGGGATGTTTGCCAGCAGAGAATTGCATAATTGTTCGGTTTTGCCCCGAAAACTGGAGGGCAAGGGTATTTAGCGCCAAGTTTGTCTTGGCTCTTGGCGGTGGTTCGTTTGCCGTTCTTGCGGTTGGTGAAATTTTTGACCGGACAACTGGATTTCTTTTGTTTTATGGATTCATGATTTTACTTGCTATGGTCGTAATCATTTTTGCTATGTTTTTGCCGACAATGTCGGGGTCCGTAGAAATTCCTAAAAATGCTTCTAAATCTATTAATCAGGCATAGGGTAAGACTTTAAAGTATTTTGGATCTCCTCTTTGAAACCAACAAGTATACATGAGCTCAAATCAAAAACGGGTCGCTTGATCAGGGTTGGCTTTTCTATCAATAGGTTCGTTATCCCCGAAGTGTTAGTTTCATTCTGTTCCTTTGCAGAAAGGTTCCGCCATGTTGTCCCTCGTCGATTCAGAAGCGGTTCGATACCTAATTTCTCAATCCAATTAGTAACAGTCTTTTTATCTAGTCCGTCCCTTCGGAAATCATGAAATGTGTGCTCGATGCCCTCTGTATTCAGCCATTTCAACGCTTTTCTGCAGGTATCACAGTTCTTTATGCCATAAATAGTAATCACTAGCTTGCTCCAGAAATTCTCATTAGTTTAATTATGTTTCTGTTTGGTGGCGTCTTTAGCTTTCGCATTCAAACGGGCATGTGCCGCCTTCATTACCTTATCTAAGTAATGTTCGGAAAATGTTACAGGTTTATATTTTGGGCCGTCACCAATGCAACTTGGCACACATTCGATGAGGGCGTCATGGTTGGGGCTGTGAAAGTAAACTAAGGAAATTCTGTCGATTTTTGATGCGCCAGTTGGCGGATTTCCTACTCTATGAAGAGTGGATTTCCAGCGATCATTAGTCCAACGGGACAGAGCGTCACCGATGTTACAAACAAATCCACCTGGTGGGCACTTGACCTCTACCCATTCGCCATCTGGTGTTTTTACTTCAGTTCCTCCCGGTACTGGGTCCCCTCTAAGAAATGTCACTGTCCCGTAATCTGTGTGTTCACCGGCCCGGAGTTGACCGGGTTCGGCGGGATTTTGTTCTGCAGGGTAACGGATAACCCGTCCCACACTAGATTGATGATCAAATCTTTTACTAAAATAACTTCGATCTATATCAAGAGAAACCGAAATGATATCCAACATTCTGTCTCCCAACCACCGCATGGCGCTGTCGTATTCAATGAGTGTTTTACGAAAATTCGGGGGGTTTTTAGGCCAACGGTTGGGGGCAAGCATTGCAGTGCTTGGGTCATTTTTTACCCAATCCTTTCCATTAAATTCGTTAGGGCCAAAGGCAAATGCTTCTTGTAGGTCGGGAGGAGCTTCTTTTCCTAAAGAATATGAAAGAGATCGATCTTTAAACCTATTATATCCTCGGCTGACCTTTTCTGGTGGCCGTTCAACTTTTAATTTTTCTTCAATGGAAAGGTCAAAAAATTTAACAACCTCCGCTCGAGTGTTTTTTATGATTTTCTCGTCTACCCCGTGACCACTTATTGCAAAAAAGCCAGTTTCCCTGCAAGCTATATCGAGTTGGTCCGCGACACTCCTTTTATCAAGGTTATTTCCGTAAAAAAAAGGGCCGATATTTATGGTAGGCGCGACCATTGATGTCATTTGATGCTCCCAACGTTTGACTTGATGGTACCTATGAAAAAGAGGCTAATCAACTTAGATTGAACTGACGTATGGTATTATAATACCATATATGTAATTAACTGAAATAATTAATATATTTGTGTTTGACATCTAGAAAAATTTCCGCATACTCCGGCGCCTTTAGAAGGTAGCTTACGTCTGCCAAGTGTAGGATTAAAACTCATGATGCAGTCAATGAAGACATACACTGCCAAGCCTAAAGATGTTGACCCTAAATGGTTTGTCATTGACGCACAGGACGTCGTTCTTGGACGTTTGGCCGCTGTTGTAGCAAATAGACTTCGGGGAAAGCATAAACCAATGTACACGCCGAATATAGATTGCGGAGATTTTATTGTCGTGATCAATGCCGAGAAAGTGCTACTCACCGGTAAAAAGAGGTCTGAAAAGACCTACTATTGGCATACGGGTTACCCAGGCGGAATAAAAAGTCGTACTGCTGATAAATTATTGGATGGAAAAAAGCCAGAAAAGGTGATTTCCAAAGCAGTGGAGCGAATGCTTCCGAAGACTGTGATGGGACGCAAACAAATTCGTAAATTAAAGGTATACGCTGGTTCAAGTCATCCGCATGAGGCACAGTCACCGCAGATTTTGGATGTTGCGGCAATGAATCCTAAGAATAAGAGGAGCGTCTAATAATGGCAGATGAAAGTGGTGCAACACTTGCAGATGTAATGCCTGAAGAAACGAATATAAACGTAGTTCCGTCGGCAGACATTATTGCCCCAGTATATGAACGAAAGGTGGATGAATCTGGACGTTCTTACGCCACTGGTAAGCGTAAAGACGCTGTAGCTAGAGTCTGGGTGAGGCCTGGAAATGGTAAAATTTCAGTTAACGGTAAGGAGGGTAACGTCTATTTTAGTCGCCCAACCTTGCAGATGATAATTCGTCAGCCATTTGAAGTCGTTGAAAGAAAAGACCAGTTTGATGTTTATTGCACAGTCAAGGGTGGTGGCTTATCCGGCCAAGCAGGCGCAGTGCGGCATGGAATTTCAAAGGCATTGACCCTACAAGAACCAGAGTTAAGGGGTCCTTTAAAGAAAAGCGGATTTCTTACTAGAGATTCGCGGACTGTCGAACGTAAGAAATACGGTAAACCCAAGGCTCGCCGTAGTTTTCAGTTCTCAAAACGGTAACAGAAACTTACGAGATCATTTTGAGACCTGGGACCTAGTGATAGGTGATCATATTTTTCAAATTTGTATAACCAAATCTTCGGATATGATTGCTAACGGCTAATGACCATAATTAAGGTTCGGGTAACTTTTCAAATATTAAAGTAAATATAAAACGGGTTTTTAATTCAGACCCAAATTTCGGGGTTTGTCTAAAAATCAAACAGGGTATGCATTTTTTGCATATCAGGGTTGCGATTTATTTTGTGGCGCTGTGATTAAAGTAACCCTAAAAAAATGAAGTGTAAAAGTAATCAAAAATTAAGGGGTCTTATCATTTAGTCTAAAAATTTTGATTACAACAAAGTTATAAGAGGAGGAGTGGAAGATGATTAAGGCCACGACGAATTTTATCTTTTACGTTTTGGGTTTTTGGCTTCTCGTAGCGACAGTATTATCAATATTTGAAATTACTATAATATTTCCAATTGGATATGCAGCAAATTTAGAGGTTCCCTATCACCGTTGGCAATCCGTTAGGTTGGCAGCTTTTCTCACTCTAGCTTATTTTATTGGGAAGCATGTTATAACCGGCAGTAGACCCATCCTACCCATAGCGTTTTTATCTGCATTCCTAAAAAGTTTGGTATTCATATCATTTATCTTGATCATCAACCAAAACGTTGACAGGTCAGAGTGGGTCGTCTGGACTTTTTTCCTGATATTTTCAACCTTGGTCCATTTTGTTGCCAAAAGAGAAGCCGCCAAAATTTATTTCAATAAATAATGCTCGTGGTTGGTTAACTGATGTCGAAATTCGTTTTTGACCAGAGTTTTAACATTCTAATTCGTAAATCGCGTCTGGGAAATATTTTAAAGGAAGCCTCGTTGTTATGAATTCTAACCTTTTTTGTCTTCCCAATTATGGAAGATGCTAGAATGAAAGCTGAGGTATACCAGACGCTGTTATATTTGGTTATAACTATAATATAAACTGAAAAATTTAAATGAGATTGAAGTATTTATTAAGTTGTTAACTTTAATTTTCGGAGATAAAGAAAATTAACTAAACGACTTCTGTGACATTTAAATGATCATTTTTTGAATTTTGCCAAAGGTTAAAGGCGAATGACTTATCAAATTTTTATTGACGGGGAAGAAGGGACTACGGGTCTCCAAATTAAAGAAAAGCTGCATGCGCGCCCCGAATTTTCTTTGATTCAACTGGGCGATCAAGAACGGAAAAATCCGGCGGCCCGCAAAGACGCTATACTCGCCTCTGATGTTGCAATTTTGTGTTTGCCCGATAAAGCGGCTATCGAAGCTGTATCGTTATTAGACGATCAACCTGCAAGAGTTATAGATGCATCAACAGCGCATAGAGTAAACAATGGTTGGGTTTATGGTTTTCCGGAACTACGAGCCGAGCAGAGCGAATTGATAGCAAAAGCCGCAAGAGTAAGTAATCCTGGTTGTTACCCAACTGGCGCTATTGCCTTACTTCGGCCCTTAATTTTTGAGGGCATAATTGACCCCGATTACCCAATTACGATCAATGCCATTTCGGGTTACAGTGGTGGCGGAAAATCTCTAATTCTTCGAATGGAAGACGATAAATTAGATGAATATATTAATAGTGAGTACTTTGGTTACGGTCTAAGGCTTGAACATAAACATGTTCCTGAAATTATGCTCCACAGTGGTCTGAGTTTAAGGCCATTGTTTGCACCGAGTGTGGGAAAATTTCGGCAGGGTATGATCGTTCAAATACCCTTACAACTATGTTCCTTACCAGGTAGTCCAAAAGTTGAAGATATAATTCGTATCTTAAGTAATTATTATCACAATAGAACATTTGTGACTGTTGCGGATGATTTAGAGGTGAGAGATCGAATAGAATTGCTTGACCCGGAGGAACTCAACGGCACTAATCAAATGCGTCTGTTTGTGTTTGGAAATGAGAGTTATAGTCAAGTCGTGTTGTGCGCCCAACTGGATAATCTTGGAAAGGGAGCATCAGGACAAGCGGTACAGAATCTTAATTTAATGTTAGGGTTACCTGAAACCTCGGGATTTTAGCAGGTGGTTGTCAGGTAGGGAGGGCTATGGATAATGAAGTATCAAAATTTTATGGTTTATGAAGGTTCTATTCGATAGCCTACTGCGGTAAACGAGGGGTTCTAAGGTTTTCATGGGGTATGGTCAATGGATCGAAAGGCTAATATGACGTTTTTGGGCAATCAGGCCTCGAACAGAAAGAATTTCAAAAGCATTATGATATTATGTGCGGCTTCGCTTCTTGTGAGCGGTTGTTCGTCAATGCCGAACTGGGCCAATCCAGTTGAGTGGTATAAAGGTACTAAGGATTGGGTGGTTGGAGGCTCCAACGGTAAAGAAATCAATCGAAGATTAGAGAAGAGGATAATTGATAAAGACTTTCCAAAATTATCAAGTGTACCTCAAAGACCAACCAAGCCAAATATTGCTGATATAAGAAAATTAGAACAATCGTTAAGATCGGACCGAGCATCAGCCAGGTATTCAGACCAAAAAATTAATCGACAAAGAACTTCGCCTGTTACAAAGCCCATAACAGTGAAGTCGTTACCGGCCGCCCCGGTGGTTAGAAAAAAAA
>JAYZFG010000008.1:0-56062 GCA_036336885.1 Pseudomonadota bacterium | reverse complement strand
GATGGGTAGATTCCCACGTGTTACTCACCCGTCCGCCACTAAGGTATCCGGAGCAAGCTCCGGGCCTTCGTTCGACTTGCATGTGTTAGGCCTGCCGCCAGCGTTCGTTCTGAGCCAGGATCAAACTCTCAAGTTTACGGTATACTCTCCATCGCATAACGACTTCGAGTCGTAATCTCAAGACCCGTCCAAGCTAAAGCATGCGTAACTAAAAGTTACGTACTTCTAGATGCGCATGCGAACTTAGACGTGATCGTACACCAACACGTCGCCGCCTGCGCATCCCTTCCATCATTCACATTTCAAACAGCTCAGGCATCTAATTAATTGCAAAATTTGCAGCAAAAAACGCCCGTCGCGCTCACGTTGCCGAGAGCGGCGAAGAGCGGGGGTTATAAGGCCAACACCTCACCCTGTCAAACGCTTTCGGTTATAAAAAATACACAAATTAACAATAATATTCGTGACCTTACGATGAAAGGTAAAAAAGAAAAACAAATAAATAGAAAAACTGACAGTTTTCCGGGAGTTATAGAATCCCGAATCACCCAGCCGATTCTCAATAGATAGAGAAATTGTTAGCCAGAGGTTTTAACTATTTATCATAAGAATTCCTGGTTTCTTGTCGCGCCATCCAAGTTGTGGCTAAAATTATGACTGCGGCCCCAACCCATGTCCAAATTTCTGATTTCTGGTCAAACGCCAATAAAGCTATTACCGCAACGAGAGGAAGCCTGAAAAATAAAATTGGAGAAACAAGGCTCGCTTCTGCAAGACTAAAAGACCTCGTTAGACAAAATTGAGCACTTATACCGGCAATACCAAAACATATTAAATATGGAAAAATGTCAAAAGATACCGGTTGCCACCATATAATTGCTGGTATCAAGGCAAAAGGAATGGTGAAAACAAAGTTATAAACCATTATAATTTTCAACTTATCATACCGCGCGAGATATCTGGCGTAAATGTCAGACACTGCATGAGTCGCAGCAGACGCTATGGCTAAAAATATACCAAAATTTATTTCCGAAAAACCGGGACGTACTATAATCAACACCCCGCCAAACCCTATCATTGTTGCTATAATTCGGTGTGAATAGATTTTTTCTTTTAAGAGCCAAACTGCACAAAACATTGTAAAAATGGGTAGGGTGAATTGTAGCGCAACCGAATCAGCTACATTTATAAGCATTAAGGAATAGTAACCCGTGCACATACCCAAAAACCCAAACGCAGCCCGAGTGGCATGCTTCAGCGGAACAGGTGTCTTTAATTGTTTGATTTCCCCGCTAAATATTATAGTCGGCAAGAATATTAACATTCCCAAAACCTGTCTAAAAAGTACCGCTTGGAAAGCAGTTAAGCCCATGTCTTGAAGGAATTTGACCAACGTCAAAGAAACAGAAAAGAATAATGTGGCCCCGCACATCCATAATATTCCTGGCATAGGAATATGCCGGTCTTTCGTATTTGGATCAGGTGCGTTGGACATAATTTAAAACATTTTTGTTATTTAAAATATTATTAATTTTTGAAATTCGCTTTATCTCAGCTAATCCCTAATATCCTGCAGAAACCACTCCGCTGGAATTTTACGACCCAATCCCTTACTAAGGCATTGCTCGAGTACATGCCCACCAACGGCTGAAAATTGAAGACCCTGCATCCCACTGTTTTGATAAAATGTTATTTCCCCTTCCTTTTCCCTTCCCTGAGCACGCCCAGAGATTACGTCACCATAACTTGGAAAAACATTAACAATGTCGCGAGAGGAATTCCGGCGTGGTAACCGTTTCCTCTCTTCTGGCGTACCAGCAATGAACGCTACGGGGCTGTGGCCTTGTGCCGCTTTGACGGTAATTCCGTCACCACCCTTTACCCCCTCAAAAGCATCTTCCAATAATTTCAATCCCTGAACCCCCTGACGAATTTTGACGTCGCAAACATCTAATCCATCCGGAGCAATTTCAAAGGCATTAACTATTGTCACATGTTGTCCGGCCTCTAGCCAGTCCCCTTTGATTGTAGGGACCATTGTATCAGTACAACTCGAGACAATATCCACTCCTTCGTAAACGAGTTGTGGGTCATCGACCGGAATTACCTCCAGGTTATGTTTTATCCTCATCTCATCCGCGTAGACTTCCCTATTAGCCTTGGTAGGGCTGTAAACTTTAACCTTTCGGATATTCCTTACACAACAAAATGCCGATAGGAACGTGCGAGCCATACCGCCTGAACCTAGCATGCCAACAGTTTCCGAATTTTTACGTGATAAAAGTTTTGCGCCGAGGCCAGCGCCAGCACCAACCCGCACATGTTGAATGACGCCGTCGTTTATTAACGCCAGTGGTTCACCGGTATCTGCGCTGAAAAGAAAAACGAGACCGCAATAGGTACCCTCCTCCCGACAGTACTTTTCTTCTGTCTGATTTCCTTCATCATCTGTGGGCCAAGTAATGATATCTGATTTCATACGAATAGCGAAAATACCATTGTTATATCCTTCCATTGTGCCCCAACGATAGTAACCCTGTTGGTTTTCCTTGGAGGGTGCGTAAAGATCACACCGCGGTCGGTGTGTAGCCGTTCCCTCGACGAGCTGACCAAAAGCCTGTTCCAAACAAGAGATCGCATCTTCCATAGTCAAAACATCAGCAACTACGTCGTTATGAATAAAAAGCATCGGAATCACCCCGTTATTTAAATTTATGTTCCGCGATTTGCTGTAGAGGCCATGAAAAGTTATTATAGTCGTCAGCCAGCAAAAACTGCGCACATAACTTTAATATAGAGAGAAAAAATCAATGGCACCACATGACGGACCCGACGGACACACCCACGAATGGGCAGCACCCACAGATAAGCTAACTCGAGCTGGTTTGGGCACATTCAAGGCACCTAAATCACCATACGACTTATGGATGGACGCTCAGGATATCCCGATATATCGAGATATAGGCGTAAGCAAAGTCCAGAACCTGCCAACAAAAAAATGGGACCTGATGGGAGGCAACGCCTCGTTCATTCAACTTTATGGCACCGAAGGCATGTGGGGTTGTCACATTATTGAGGTCCCGGGTGCAGGAGCACTTAACCCAGTTAAACATATTTACGAACAGCAATATTTCGTCGTTGAGGGTCGCGGTTCAACAGAAGTGTGGGAAGAGGGGCAAGAAGACAAGGTTCATGTATTTGAGTGGCAAAAGGGCTCCCTTTGGTCTGTACCGCTTAACGCGATGTACAGAGTGGTAAATGCGTCTTCAAGTCCGGCACTGCTACTGGGTGGTAATACTGCTCCAAATGTAATGAATATTTACGAGAACGCCGACTTTATTTTTAATTGTCCATACAAATTTCGGGATCGTTTTGACCCGGAACGAGAAGATTACTACAAACCGAGTGATGAAATTCTGGCGGACCCAATAAGAGGTCTGGCCATGACCCAGACAAATATCGTTCCTGATATAGTCGACTGTGAACTCCCCCTCGACAATAGGCGTTCGCCAGGTTATCGGCGAATTGAACCCCATATGACTGACAACAATTTTTACCTTTGGATTGGTCAGCATGAAACTGGCCGCTACTCCAAAGGCCACGCCCACGGCTCAGCGGCTGTTCTAATTTGTATCAAAGGAAAAGGTTACACTTATACCTGGCCTGCGATACACGGCCAGACACCCTGGAAGGACGGAAAAGAAGAGTTCGTGATGAGGCAAGACTACGAGCCTGTTGGTATGGTCTCAGCCGCCCCGATGAGCGGTGACTGGTATCACCAACATTTCGGGGTCAGCTCAGGCCCTCTCCGTCTCACCGCATGGTTTGGCCCACATCATCCTGGCCGTAAAGTCAAACGCCCGGGCGAAAAGGCTCTCGATTTTGGAGCTATTGATGTTCGCGACGGCGGAACGGCAATTGGTTACGATATGGAAGACCCATATCTTCGCAATGAGTTTCAAGGTTATTTGGAACAAGTTGGGGCCGATACCCAGATGGAGCCGGAACTTTATGAAAGCAAGGCCAATTAAACGTGCCAGAAAATAAAGATGGTGGCAGATTTTCGAGCGTTGACCGGCATATTGCAGACGAAGAAGAAATAGAGCTAGTTAGTGTGGGCGTTGATATTGGTTCTTCAACATCCCACCTTGTGTTTTCCCGAGTGCTTATGGAACGTGTGGGGGCAAGATATATTGTTGCCCAACGTGAAACGCTCCACGAACCCCCAATCCAGCTCACGCCCTATGCGGATGGTGAAGATATTGACGCCGCAACGCTTGGCAAATTTATCGATCAAAGTTTTAAAAGTGCCGGTATCGCTCGATCAGACGTAGATACCGGAGCCCTGATTTTAACAGGGGTTGCAGTGCGCCGAAAAAATGCGCGAGCCATTGGCGACCTTTTCTCGGCCGAAGCTGGAAAGTTTGTTGCAGTAAGTGCCGGAGATGGTCTTGAGGCGACGATGGCTGCCCATGGGTCAGGAGCAGTCAAACGATCATCCAAAAGTGATGGGCTGACTGTAAATGTCGATATCGGCGGCGGGACCACCAAAATCGCCCACTGCCGACATGGAAAAGTGGAACGCGTTACAGCTGTGGATTGTGGAGCGAGGCTCATTGTTTTGAATGATCAAGGCAAAGTCACCAGACTTGAGCCAACGGGGAAGGCCCATGCTGACGATGTCGGGGTAGAACTTGAGATAGGATCCCTACCTGGCAAGGAAGAACTTGAAAAAATTGCAGACCGAATGGCCACACGGATTGTCGAAGCCACAGGACTAGCGGAATTATCGACTGAAACGAAGGCAATGTTGTTATTACCAGCACTACCTCCCATTCAAAGTGTCGATGCCTTAACATTCTCCGGTGGCGTATCCGAGTTCGTATACGGCAATATTACTGGGAACTTTGGTGACCTTGGGCCACAGCTAGCAAAGCATGCTCGAACAAAGGTTGAAGAAACGGGCACAACCATTGAACAACCTGTCGCGACCATCCGGGCCACCGTCGTGGGGGCCTCTCAGTACACCGTACAGCTCTCTGGAACAACAATATACATTGAGCCTCGCGACACTGTACCCCTTAGAAATGTTCCGGTAATTGTGCCGGAATTTGATTTCTCTGACTCTGACATTGAAACGGAAAAAATAAAATTAGCAATTGATACAGCATTGATAAGATTAGACCTAGTCAACAATGATACACCCATTGCACTGGGATTCCGATGGAAGGGATCTGCAAGTTTTATAAGGTTAAATCAGTTCGGTGAAGGTGTTAAGTCGGCACTTGAAGAGCGCCTAAACACCAATCAACCGGTGATCCTTGTGAGCGATGGTGACATCGGAGGACTGGTGGGAATTCACCTCAGAGAAGAGATGAAAATCTCAGCTCCTGTGATTTCAATAGACGGGATAACGCTAAGTGAATTCGATTATATTGATATTGGAGAAATAATACCATCTTCAGGTGCCGTACCCGTTGTAATTAAATCGTTGGTATTTCCTTCCTCTACACCCACAAGCGATTGACAAGCTATTTTAACTCTATTGGCATAGCTTAGGAGTATTGTTAGGGTTCATTAATACCGGCGATTTGTATTATAATTTCAGGGAGTATTTTTATGGTAAAATCTAAATTTTTAACCTCGATGGTAATTGGCTTAGCCTTGGGATTCGGAGCTTTTTCTGCTTCAGCCGATGAGGTCGCTAATTTCTATAAAGGAAAAAGGCTCACTATGCTTGTGGGTTCTGGTCCTGGCGGTGGGTACGATACCTATGCGCGACTGGTGAGTCGCCATATGGGTCGGCATATTCCCGGCAACCCAACTTTCATAACAATGAACAAAACCGGTGCAGGTTCAATAATTGCCACTAATTTCATGGTAAATATAGCTCCTAAAGACGGAACGATTGTGGGTGGAGTGCAGCGATCCATTGCTCTAGTTCAATTACTTGGGACATCAGGCGTAAAATTTAAATCTGCAGAGCTTAACTGGCTAGGTAGCTTGGCTAAAGAGGCCGGTGTCTGCGGCATAGCTACACGTGCCGCAACTTCGTTTGATGCTGTATTTCAAAAACAATTCACCATGGGTGGTGCAGGACAAAATGCTACCGAGTGGTGGCCTGCACTTTTCCGAAATCTCATGGCAGCAAAGTTTAAACTTATTAGAGGTTATCCAGGTACACCACAAATTCATATGGCTATCGAGAAAGGCGAATTGGACGGAGTTTGCCAGTCATGGGCGTCTTTCGAAAAAATTGGAAAGAAGATGTTAAAGGACGGAACAATCAAGCCACTGGTGCAAGTATCCCTCCATCCAGACCCCGCAATGACTAAATTAGGAGTTCCTAGACTACAGGAGTTTATTACTAAGGATAACTTGGCCAAGGGGCAAAACCTAGAAGACGTGAAACTGTTCTTTAAATTAACAGTTGTTCCGCCATTAATGGGCAGGCCCTTTGCCATGGCACCAGGTATACCTAAAGCCAGGGCAGATGCCATGAAAAAAGCATTTATTGATATGACAAAAGACCCCAAGTTTCTTGCGGATGCAAAGCGTTTGAAACGTGACATTGAGGTAGTTACAGGTGATGAAATCCAGGGAATTATCGCGGAACTGGCCAAAACCCCCAAATCAAAATTAGCGGCCCTAAAAGGTCACTTTAAGTTCAAAGGACCAGTCGAAAAGATTGTTTTAAAAATAATCATCGATGAAGGCAAAGTCACAAAAACCAAACGTGGAGGCCGACGAATAACAATCAAAACTAATAAAGGCAAAAAACGGACCGCTAAGGTTTCTGGTAAAAAGACTAAAGTTACCATTGGTGGTAAGAAGGTTAAACGCAAGGCCATCAAGGTCGGGATGAAATGTGCTTTCCATTACTATGGAAATAAAACCAGAGCTAAAAAGATCGTATGCAATTAGTTCCGTCATAAATATAAGGAAGCCTCCGGGAGAATACCCGGAGGCTTTTTTATAAACTTAATACGACTAAGGCTAAGAACAGCCTCAATCCGACAACATTTTATTTGAAACTCTTATCTAAAACCCTATTGGAATTAGAAAAATAAATTGCCGGAGGAGCAATCAATGGTACGGTCTAGAAATTTCTTGCCAGCTGGGGTTATCCCCGCGACACTTATCGCCTTTAATTCGGACTATTCCATTGACGAAAAATCTACGCGCAAGCATCTCAGCCACGTTTGCAATGTTAACGGAATTACTGGCGTTACCATAAACGGTCATGCATCAGAGGTTCACGCTTGCTCGGACCAGGAACAACAACAAATTCTCAATTTTTCACTTGATGAAGTAGGCGATAACGTCCCTGTAATCAATGGTGTATGGGCGGATGGAAGCCATGAAGCCGCCCGCATAGCACAATGGTCAGAGGCCGCAGGCGCGTCTTGTCTACTAGTATTCCCCCCACAACCGATCATGATGATGCAAGGGCAACTCAAGCCAGAAATGGCGAGCGCCCATTTCAAAACGATTGCCGATGCTACAGACTTGCCAATAATTGCATTCCAATATCCTGCGGAAATGGCGTATCAAATAGACACCTTACACCAGATGATAGAAGAAATTCCTAGCCTCGTTGCAATCAAAGATTGGAATGTTGGCCAGTTGCATGAAAAACATATCCACGAATTACAGAATTCCCAACGGCCTTTTAACGTTTTAACTACCAACAGCGCTTGGCTTATGAGTTCGCTTACCATGGGTGCAAACGGGCTTTTATCTGGATCGGGAAGTATAATTGCTGATTTACAAGTGGCACTGTTTGAAGCTGTTCAGGAAGGCAATCTCAAACTTGCCCAGAAAATTAACAACCGGATTTATCCCACGGCACAATGTTTTTACGGCCCTCCGGCAACAGATATGCATAATAGAATGAAAGAAGCCCTCGTTATGCTTGGTCGTATTCCAGAAGCTATTGTTCGGCCCCCGCTAGTTAAACTTACTGAAGCCGAAAAGGAAAATATAAAAGTGGCAATTAAAAAAGCCGGACTTTCATATGAAGGGGCGGACAACCTTCGTCATGCTGCTTGAGCCAAGTAAAATTGTTAATTTTGGGCATCCTTAAGCTTTAAATTATTGGTTTAATTTCTCAGACCAAGATTCACCATTCGTGGCAAAATTTCATCACGGATTACCGGCATATCTTCAACGTAATTAACAAGGCCGATAGCCATACCGCTGAGACCACAGTCCGAGAGATACCTAAAGCGTTCAGCAACCTCATCATAGCTACCCACCACGGGATAGGTTCCGGTACCACTAATTATGGCCTCTTTCATTTTTGCCAGTTTGGGACCAGATGATGACCCTCCTTTCGTTCTTATTTTGACCGTGTGTTCCGCTGCATCCCAATCACCATTCTCATGAACAATATAGTGATAATAATCTTTGGCTTCCTTTGGGCTAGGTTTTGTAATTACGTGTCCGCTCGCGTATATTCCAGCTGTATGTTTTGGAGCTAATTCACGTAAATCTTTTACCTTACCCGCTAACTCCTCGAGCTCACGAATAGAAGTAAACAGACAATCACAATGGCGCGCAGCGAATGCACGGCCTACAGGAGAGTTACCAGCGCTGATTAAAAGGGGACGGTCATCACCATAGGGTTTGGGTTTGCATTTTACTCCCTTAAGATTGAAATATTTACCCTTGTGATCAAAGGGATCAGACTCTTCCCAAATACGTTTAACAATTCGAATCCACTCCTCTGAATATTCGTACCTCGCATCATGATCACGAATGCCCACACCATGCATTTCATGCTCATCAACATTCCAACCAGATACGATATTAAGCCCGAAACGTCCTTTACCAATGTGGTCGGCGGTTACCATCTGTTTTGCACAAAACACAGGACCAATCATTGAGACATGCACAGTCCCAAAAATCGATATACTTTTGGTTGCCGCTAAAAGCCCTGCTGCCCAGGTCAGCGTTTCAAATGCTGCACTTGCTGTATCAGTAACTCCGCCATACCCATGCCAACGCCCAATAGGTAAAATAAACTCTAAGCCCGCTTCATCGGCTAATTGCGCCGCTTTCAGATTATTATCCCACGAAGCATCCCAATATTCTGACGCTAAAGTCATGGTTAGGCCCCCTGAGCAATTCATACCGAACAGCCCAAGTTTAAACTTGTTATCATTGTACATTCTTGTGGCCTGACGACTCATTCCCTGCCCCGTTTATAAATTAAGAGAACTAATTCTAATCTCCAGAGATATAGCATACCTTGTGTCGATATTGACCTTTTCACAGTCCAGGAAAAATCAACCAGAACTTTCAATGGTGACTTCTAGGTCAGTTATCAGCCCATCACATAGGTTATAGACCCAACCGTGTATTGACAGCTTCTGTCCATTTTTCCAGGCTTTACGGACGGAGCTTTCATGCGCCACGCTATTCACTTGATGAATTACATTTAGTTCGCACAACCGGTTCAATTTTTCTTGTTTGTCTCCAATTTCATTTAGCTCGTCAGTATGCTGTTCAATGACATTACAAACCGGTTTAAGCCAATACTCTAAAACCCCACTTGGCTGGTTATCGTATGCACTTTTTATACCCCCACAACCATAATGACCAACGACTAGAATATGCCTAACCTTAAGTTCTTCGACCGCATATTGGAGAACCGAAAGATAGTTTTTGTCATTTGGTGAAGCAAGATTGGCAACGTTGCGGTGAACAAATAGTTCACCCGGTCCGAGACCGACCACTTGATTAGCCGGGATCCGACTATCTGAACAACCAATCCAAAGATATTCTGGTGCCTGTTTATCCTTTAACTTGTTAAAAAAATTGTTATCAGATGCCACCATCTGATCAGCCCAACTACGATTATTATTTTTCAGGTTATCAAGCATACGGAATTAGATACTTAGCTTAACTTGCCATTTACACTGGGACGCTACCAGCCATCAATGTGCGATGCAAATGGCGAATTCCGGGAGGCTTAATCCCACCCAATCCCTTATGTAGGGTACAACGATTATCCCATATTACTACGTCACCCAAACGCCACTTATGGATATAGGTATTTTCCGGACGTTGCTGGACAGCGAAAAGTTGTTGCAAAAGTTTTTCGGATTCATTCTCCGGCATTCCTTCAATAAAAAGTGTGTGACGAGGCGACACGTAAAGAGCTTTTCGACCTGTTTCCGGATGGGTGCGAACAATGGGATGGGTAACATCTGGATGACCAATATCATATACTGACTTCCCGTCACCGTGTTGCTTAGGAATTTTTACACGGGGGTTTCGTAAACGATTCCAGGAATTTATTCCTTTTAAATCTTTAATCTTATCACGCAATCCCTCAGGCAACGCATCAAAGGCGGCATAGGTATTAATAAACGCGGTTTCCCCTCCAGCCTCAGGAACTTCAAGTGCATGGAGCATAGTACACTTACTTGGAGTCTGCATGTACTGGGTATCAGTATGCCACTCGTCTCCAGCATTGGTGGCACCTATCCATTTTCCATTAACTTTTTTATTAGACAAAATTAATAATTCGGGATGATCCTTGTGTTTATTCTTGCTCGAGATATGGATATCTAACTCTCCGAAATTTTGGCTGAAATTCTTTTGTTCTGCGGCGGTTAATTTTTGATTCCGTATAACAATGACCTGAAAGGCAAGAAATGCGTTCATAATTGTCTCTAAATCATTTTCTTCTAGATTATCCGAAATTTCAGCACCAATGATTTCGGCACCGAATGTATCACTAAGTTTTTTTATCTGCATTTCCTAGTCTCGATTCGGTTTTTTATGAACGGGGAGACAAAGCCAAATTTAATACTCGGTATTAGAACCCCGCATTTGGGATCTAATGAAAATATAACCAACTTGAAAGATATTCTGGAGCAACAATTTACTTATAGGATAAAAAGAGAAATTTCAAATAGTATAACTTTCAAGGGTATCGAAACGTAAATTTTAGGGGTATAGGTAAGAATAACAGGCGCCCATTAATTTATGGAGAAAATTTAAATGAGACGAGCAGCAATCGTTAGTCCTACCCGGACCCCTGTTGGCATCTTCGGAGGAACATTAAAATCTATTTCGGTTGAAGAAATGTCCGCAGTTGTAATTCGCGCCATACTCGACCGGACAAAAATTAATCCGGAGAAAATCGAAGAGGTAATCTTCGCACAATCCTACGCTAGTGGAGAAACACCCTGTATTGGGCGCTGGGCAGCACTCCAAGCAGGCTTACCAATAGAAACAGCTGGTATGCAGCTCGATAGGCGCTGTGGGGGAGGACTTCAGTCTGTGATAACCGCCTCAATGATGGTTCAAACCGGAGCTGCGGACGTTGTGATTGCGGGCGGCGTGGAAAGCATGAGTAATGTCGAATTTTATACGACAGACATGCGTTGGGGAAAACGTGCTGGTTCAGTCAAGCTACACGACCGGCTAGATCGGGGACGTGAAAGATCTCAACCAACCGACCGTTTTGGTAAGATTTCAGGCATGATTGAAACAGCAGAAAACCTTGCCACTGAATACCAAATTTCCCGCGAAGAGGCCGACGAATACGCGATGCGCAGTCAACAGCGCGCGGCTGCCGCTTGGGAGAATGGGGTTTTTGATGAAGAAGTCGTTCCAATTACCGTCCCACAACGGCGAACTGATGACATTGTTTTTAAAAAAGATGAAGGTGTCCGGCCGGATGTCAGTATGGAAAAACTCGCCAAATTACGTCCAATTATGCCTGAAGGAACGGTTACCGCGGGTAATGCAAGCCAGCAAAATGATGCGGCGGCGGCTTGTCTTGTAGTAGCCGAAGATGTTTTAAACCACCTTAAACTCGACCCTATTGGCTACTTGGTTGGTTGGAGTGCCATAGGTTGTCACCCTGCTACCATGGGTATCGGTCCTGTCGCCGCCGTAGAAAAACTCTTTTCTAAATTAGACCTATCAATTGATGACATGGATCTGGTTGAACTTAATGAAGCATTCGCTTGTCAGGTTCTAGCATGCTTAAAGGGACTGGGGTGGAATGATCCGGATCGCCTAAATACTAACGGCTCAGGCATATCCCTCGGACACCCAATTGGGGCGACGGGTGTACGCATCATGACCTCGTTACTACACGAATTGAAACGGAGACGGGGCAAATATGGGCTCGAAACAATGTGCGTTGGAGGAGGTCAAGGCGTCGCCGCTTTATTTGAAGCAGCTTGAGCGGTTCTAACTCTAATTAAAACGCGATTCGTCAATGAACTTGCCCATCCCGGATTCCGCTCCCGCCTCTTTCATAGCATCAAGAAACATTTGGTGAATACGCGGATCCTGATCCTCATACTCTATCTGGGCACCACCCTTATTCACATCGACATCCATTCCCAGAAAAATTCTTCTCTTCTCTTCCATCAGTGGATAACGTAATCCACCACATGCAATGGCCAGATATCGCGTGGGAGTTGCAGACGCATTGAAATGCTGATGAAACATCATGTCAGGTGGAGCGAAAACTGTGCCGTGGCTCCAGTCTACCCGGGTTATCTCGTCATTATCATACCAAAGAAGAGAGTAACCATGACCGGTAACGCACATTACGTGGAAGTCCGCTCCGTGACGGTGACCTTTTTTATAGGTACCCACCGGCATCTCTGACATGTGGGCATGCATTGCTCCATCTGCCAGCACAAACATCATGTTTGAACCACCCGCGCCGCGCGCTTCCCATTTTTGTAATTCAAAAGTCTGGAGGTCGGGAATAAAGTTTGTTTCCCACATGTGACGACCAGGCCGTTTAGGAATAAATGTACCTTCGCCAGCATAGTAATCCGCTGTCCCCTCCCTCGTAGGAAAGCGGAAAGGGTTTTCAAAAACAAATTTCTGGTCATGGAAGACGTTCATGATCATCGGCATATTATTGGTTGATGACAGGCGTGCTGGTTCCTGACCCGACCCGTTAAAATGCTGATATTTTGCATTAAGTGGAAGAGCAAATAGGCTCCCTTTTCCCCACTCAAAGCTGTGCTTTGTACCATCTGCTGTTTCTACCTGAGTACTGCCTTGTCCGGAAAGACAGTAAACAACCTCTTCAAACATATGCTGTTGTTGGGAAGTCGAACCGCCTGGCTCAAGCTCAAGAACCATTACCGACAACCAATCCCCGCGACCCTTTAAATGGGCCAACCCCCCATTACACCCAAAACGGTCCCAACGTTTCACCTCAACGTCGGGCAGATGAATGCCGAAATCCTCAGTTATTGGAACCCCCTCACCTTCTGCCCAATCAAGAAATGGGTCAGATAAGAAGGGCTTATCACCTTCGGTCGATCTAAGCTCTTGCTCGAGGGTATCCATTTGATGCTCCTTAATTTCTTAGCAAAAAATTTTGTTCCGGCTTTGTGGCGCTTGCTGTCCCTTATATTATCCGGTTAAATCATAATAACAAATCCGTTTTGGGCATTAATTCCCGAAAATTTTTGAGGAGAGGAATAAAATGACCAGTCACAAGGCCGAAATTATAACAATAAATGGCTGTGATACAGAATATTTGCGGGGAGGCAAAGGGCCAACATTACTTTTCCTTCATGGTGCTGGTGGCATTAATGGCTGGGCACCCTACCTTGATGCATTGGCACAAGGCTACGACGTTATCGCCCCAAGCCACCCTGGATTCGGACGATCAGAAGACCCCGACTGGTTAGACAGCGTATCTGACATGGCTTTTTTCTATCTGGATTTTATGGAGTACCTCGAATTACAGGATGTACATCTTATAGGTAATTCTTTAGGTGGGTGGATAGCCAGCGAAATCGTAATTCGTGGTGATGAAAGAATTAAATCTCTTACTCTGGCCTCTGCTGCTGGAATTAACGTCGTAGGCGTCCCGATGGGCGACATATTCATGTGGAGTAACGAGGAGGCTGCTCGAAAAATATTTTTTGACCAAGAAATTGCCAACCAGAGAATCGCCGCCAGTGAAACAATGGACGAAGAACAGAAGGATGTTCAGCTGAAAAATTACTTCACTACTGGTAAACTTTCATGGAATCCAAGGTTCCATAACCCTGATTTGAGTAAATGGTTGCATCGAATAAAGGTACCAACCATGATCATTTGGGGAGAAAATGATGAAATTTTTCCTGCCGCATATGGTGAAGCCTATAACGCATTAATACCAGGCTCTGAACTGCGGATTATCCCTGAATGTGGACATTTGCCCCATCAAGAAAAACTTGAAGAATTCCTTGATGCCGTACATTCGAACACATCAAAGACCTGATCTAGAGTTTTTAACAGGAGAGCAGCACAATGCAATTTTCCTTTTTCCACCTAATGCCTTATAGCGCTGTAAACCTTGAAGCGATTAAACATACGGCGTGGATTAATTTTTCCAATAGTAATTACGACCCAAAAAAGGGGCACAAACTCTATAACCGCTATCTGGACGAACTCGAATTCGCCGACGAACTTGGGTTTGATGGCATTTGTGTCAACGAGCACCATCAAACCGCATACGGAATAATGCCTCAGCCTAGCCTCCTCGCAGGAGCACTCTCGCGGCGAACGGAAAATGCCAAGATTTGTATTCTTGGTCGAGCTCTACCATTAACTGAAAACCCACTCTCAATAGCCGAAGAATACGCCATGATAGATAATGTTACTGGTGGGCGCTTGATAGCTGGATTCGTTCGCGGAATTGGCTGCGAGTATCATTCTTATATGGTTAATCCCGCAAATTCTCTTGAACGTTTCCACGAAGCGCATGACCTTATCCTCCAGGCGTGGACCCAACCGGGACCAACCGCCTTCGAAGGAAAACATTATCGTTTCCAGTACGTAAATATGTGGCCGCGGCCTTATCAGGAACCCCACCCTCCTATTTGGATTCCATCCCAAGGTTCAGCAGAGACGAAGGATTGGGCATCTCACCCGGATCGAAAATACACAATGCTGATGACGTTCAGCCCTATTAACAATGTTATCCGTAACATGAACGCCTACGCTGAAAAATGTGAGGAGTACGGATACAAATGTCAGCCGCATCAGCTAGGATGGGCGTTACCCCTTTATGTTGCCGAGACCGACGAAAAGGCCATCGAGGAAAGCCGGGAACACATTCAGAATTTTTTCAATAAATTCGTTCTTGCACCAACCGAATACCGGATGCCACCTGGATATTCATCAATCAACTCCTATAAAATGATTCTGGAAAATAAGATGAAATTTCGTGAACAATTCTTAAGCATAGAAATGCTGATGGATAACGGTATGTTTATTTGTGGCAGTCCTTCCACGGTGGCAGAAAAATTAGAAGAATACCAGGAAGCAATGGGGTATGGTAATCTCGTTATAATGGGACAGTTTGCTACTTTGGACCATGAGCATACCAAGAAAAGTATGCAGATGTTTTCCGAGGAAGTAATGCCCAAATTACGACATATTGGGGTACCAACTGTGGCGGCTGCTGAGTAAAACAAAGTGGATATATTAAACTGGCTTAATTACAGAATAGCTTCTGTCACAGAATAGAAACTTTACCTCGGGTTAACTATTTGATCAATTTCAACCTGTTCTTCTTCTGTCATTTTCCAAGAAGCAGCGGCGGCGTTTTGGCTTAACTGTTCATATTGGGTTGCACCAGCGATCACGCTTACAGTCTCTTTCCTTGATGCTAACCAAGAAATTGCAAGAGTTAGAAGGTCATAACCGCGCGATATACTAAACTCTTCCAATGCTTCCAACTTATCGTAGTCAGCACTGCCCAGTCTTGCATCTCCGCTGAGACGACTTCGTTCAGGTGCTTCTTGGCCACGACGATATTTACCCGTCAATAGGCCCATCTCCAATGGATAATAGGGTAAAATACCAACATTATTCTCAACACAAGCTGGTACCAATTCATCTTCAATCTCTCGCTGCAAGACACTCCATTTATTCTGGGCAGTGACAAATCCTTGATACCCGGCCTCATGGGCAACTTTGGTCGCCTCAATTAATTGGGAACCGGAAAAGTTAGAGCAGCCGTAAAATCGGATTTTCCCTTCTATCGATAGGTCATTAAATGCACCCAGTGTTTCCGCGATTGGTGTTGTCAGGTCAGGCCGATGTATCTGGTACAGGTCAACATAATCAGTTTGTAGTTTTTGTAAGCTGAGTTCGATTGCTATCCTGATATTTTCGCGTGAGCCCCTACCCTTTCCCTCAATATGCAGCATGTTGTAACCAACTTTTGTCGCAAGTGTTACTTGATGCCTTCGGCCCTTTAACGCATTACCAATATATTCTTCCGAAAGCCCGTTTCCATAGCCTTCCGCCGTATCAAAAAACGTTACTCCGGAATCTAGAGCTCCATTGACCACATTGGTGGTAGCATCTTGGTCAATACGTCGTCCAAAAGCATTACAACCAAGTCCCACAAGGGTGATATCGATGCCGTTTTCACCTCCTATTTTACGTTTTTCCATGATTTTATATCCAATAACAAAATTAAACTTTGGTTGTTTTTACCCATTAATTCAAATCTACTTTAGTAGAAATACCCTATTGGAAGTCATTAAGTATCAACAAGAATCATCGTTCAATTTTCTTTCTTTGCTGTCGGTGGTTTTAGTGTCGGATCGTTATATCCACTCTGAGCATATGCTACAGCCTTCATCGCAATTGGGTCTAAATCAAAACGCGGTTCCGGATCAAAGTCCCAATATCCAAATTTATCTTCACCTCGCACCAGAAACGCAGATCTTTGATCTAAAAGAGGTTTAACGTCGGTGGCGATAAATACCATAGCATAACCCATTCGGCGATCTTTACCTGTATTTGGGTAGGAGCCGTGGACTAAATTTTCATGGTGAATTGAACATTGCCCAGGGTTCAGAATGATATTTTCCGCAACTTTATCATTAAAGCCATGAACTGTTTGCCCACGGGACAACAAGTTTTTATCTCCCCCGAGTTCTTCATGCGCAAGTATGCCATTTTTATGACTACCCGAATAAAATCTCATACAGCCATTTTCAACATTTGTTTCAGTGATGGCGAGCCATACATTGACCGACCTTCTTTTATCAAATCCATAGTAGGTCCCATCCTGATGATTAGAGACATAAGTTTGATCCCCGGCTTTTTTATCCCAAAGAACAGAAAGAAATAATAATAAGTTTGGGCCTAAAATATCCTCGACAACATCAAGTACTCGGGGGTCACGAGCCAGGTTTAGCATCCAGGGAAACATTAAATGGGTCTTTACCCGCATGCTCTTAATTAAACCTTGCCCCCCTTTCCTATCACTTTCTTCGATGCGATTTCTATATGCTGCCGCCTCTTCCGCTGTAATAACATCGATACCGGAAATAAAACCCTTGTGTTCGAAATCGTCGACTTGCTTTTTTGTTAACCTTTTCAGCATATTTTAAAATTTAATATTAAATAACCGGGACTGGATCACGGACAGTCACCCTCCGCATCATGCGCCGTTTCTCAGGAGCAAAATAGGTTCGGGCGTGCACACTACACCGATTATCCCACATCAATAATTCACCTACAGACCAAATATGTTCATAAACAAATTGGGTTTGTTCCATATGATCAAATAAATAATAAAGAATTTCATCACTTTCTTCAGTGGACACATCTTGGATCCGCATACTCATTAGGCGGCTAACATACAGGGCCTTTTGTCCTGTCTCCGGGTGAATACGAACCACCGGGTGTACCCATTGCGGAGTCTTGGTGTCAATATTCTCAGGTCGCGTTGTTGGACTTGAGCCGTAATTATAATAGTTCAACGCCTTCAAGCTCGAAATACGGTTCTTCCATTTTTGGGGCAGAGCTTCATATGCCTTGGTACAATTTGCAAACAGAGTATTTCCACCTTCATCCGGCACTTCAATCGAATATAAAGTGGCACCCAAACAGGGTCGTTCGTAATAGCATTGGTCATAATGAAACATCATCTCGCCATCTTCTAAGGCTGTCGGTTTACCAGTATCTGTGACATTGGTTATCATCATCACATGAGGATGGTCATTTGCAACATTCGTTGTCCGAACGAGCTCTAGTTCACCAAAATGCCGACAAAATTTTTCTTGCTGTTCATCATTAATTGACTGGTTAGGAAAAACGAGAACCGTATACTCATGCCACGCTTCTTTAATTTTAGAGATAGTATCGGAGGCTAATTCCCGAGATAAATCAATATCAGTAACCGCTGCACCTAATACATCTGAAAGGGGTGTAACCGTGATAGTCATTTATCTTATGACCTCTAAAATATAGCGTTTACTATCATTTTATAAGAATAATCATTTCAAGTTTACTAGGCAAACCATGTACGGGTGTTTATAAGCACTTTTAAAATTCCCAAAGGCCAATTGAATTGAAATCAGAAGATATACCAAAACCCCCGAAGCTGACCTTTCGTGCGGAGTTCACTGCTTATTCATCAGCTTTTATAAGTATTGGGATCCTACCAATGGTCCAGCTCATCGTTCCTCTTTGGTGCTTGGTCAGTCTTGGTATGTCCGCAACGATGATTGGTATTGCCGCAGGAGCCCGGTCGTTTCTCGCTGCTATATTCTCTATCCATAGTGGGGCCGTACTTGATAGGCTCGGAGTTCGGCGTGTGATGATTTGGTGTACTGTAACTGGAATCGCCTTGACCTTAGTTTATCCACTAGTACCCGCGATTACGTCATTAATTTTATTACAGCTGACCCTTATTATAATTTTACAACTTATAACGGGCTTTTTACATACGATAGGTTGGATTGGCTGCCAAACTCAATTAGGACAACTCACTAAGGGTTCTCCCAAACACATGGGGCGCTTCACTTCTGTATCTAACTTTGCCAATTTTTTTACGCCACCGCTTGCCGGTTGGGCATGGGATATTGGACAGGCGACCCCATTGGGCGGCGCTTGGTCAGCCTTTGGTATAATTGCCGTTTGCAATGTTGCCCTATGGATATCAGTGGCTCTGATGCCGGTGCCAGATTCTGTGTCGGTACCGAAGGAACGACCTCGCCTGCGAGCTCTTTTGCCTTCACTTCTCGATTATAAAGAGGCCTTTCGTTTATTTTTAATTCCGTCTGTTGCTTTCGTCGTAATGGCTTCTTTATTTATGAATGGCCTTATTCAGGTTCGAATGAATTTTATGTCAATTTATATGGAATCTATTGGCTATGAAGGCCGTATTATTGGCATCATTACAGGGTTTGCTTATTTAATTGCCGGTCTAACAGCGCTACCCACCGAGCAAGCAAAAAGATATCTCGCTCCGCATTGGATTGTTATTTATATGATCGTCCTCTCGGCTATCGGTAATGCGCTTGTTCCTGTTTTTGATGACATCTTTGGATTAACTTTTAGCACAGTAATTTTTGGAGCTGGCGTCGGGCTTGGGATGGCCTACATCCTTATGCTTCTCTCTCGCAGCGTTCCTGTGAGCCAGTTCGGACTAAGTGTTGGCCTCCGTACTACAGGGAATCGTTTAGGGGCTACGATTGTTCCACCAATGGCCGGTATAGCGATTGATTTAGCAGGAGGTGATATAGCTGCGGGCTTTTATGTAATGTCAATTCTATTCACTTTAGGTGCTGTTGGATTAGCCTACCTGGCCGTTCAATCTAACAACATTAAAGATACATTTTCATAAAATTAAACTTGGCGTGGGACCATTTTCGTGGAAGATGCCGATTAATACTTTAATTATAGAGAATGGAAATAAAGATGACCGATAGCCAACACCCGGAAACTATCGCCCTTCACGCTGGATGGAGGAAGGATGAAGCAACCAACTCAGTAGCTGTCCCAATATACCAGACAACCTCTTATCAATTCGATAGCACTGATCATGCTGCCAAGCTTTTTGGCCTGCAGGAGTTTGGTAATATTTATACGCGTATTATGAACCCAACCAACGACGTACTCGAAAAGCGAGTGGCGGCTCTAGAGGGCGGAGTTGCAGGGCTCGCTCTAAGCTCAGGTCAGGCGGCCGAGTTTATAGCAATTACTAATATTGCCCATTCGGGCGATAACATTGTCAGCTCTACTGACCTTTACGGTGGAACGTGGAACCTTCTCCAAAACACACTGGGCACTTTAGGCATTGAATGTCGCTTCGTTGACCCATCAAACCCCGAGGCATTTCGCGATGCCACCGATGAAAAAACCCGCTGTTATTTTGCTGAAACCTTGCCCAACCCTAAATTAGAGGTCTTTCCCATTGCAGAAGTTGCTGCGATTGGCAGTGAAATTGGCGTCCCTCTGATTATGGATAATACAGCGGCACCTATCCTTTGCAGGCCACTAGACCATGGAGCGGCCATAGTCGTTCACTCAACCACAAAATTTATCGGTGGTCATGGTACATCTATAGGCGGGATTATCGTAGATGGAGGAAATTTTGACTGGGAGGCTCACGCGGATCGTTTTCCGATGCTCAACCAACCAGACCCAAGCTACCACGGAGCTGTATGGGTTGAGGCTGTAAAGCCAATTGGGCCAATTGCATACATCATTAAGGCAAGAGTTACTCAATTACGTGATATTGGGGCAGCTATGAGCCCAGCCAATGCTTTTCAGTTTATTCAGGGCATGGAAACACTGCCATTGCGCATGGAACGCCATTGTTCAAACGCCCAAAAGGTTGCAGAGTTTTTATTAAAACATGACAAAGTCATAAATGTAATCTTCCCAAGTGTAATGAAAGGTGAGGAACGATCTCGCGCTGATAAATATCTCAATGGGGGATATGGTTCTCTGATCGGCTTTGAGGTGGCCAGTGGGGCCGACGGCGGCAAAAAGTTCATCGAATCTCTAGAAATGTTTTATCATGTCGCTAATATTGGTGATGCGAGAAGTCTCGCTATTCACCCTGCTACCACTACTCATTCTCAGCTTACGTCAGAAGAACAGTTAGCAACGGGTGTAACTGACGGATACATCCGACTTTCAATCGGCATTGAACATATCGATGATATCCTAGATGATTTAGATCAAGCGCTTGAAAAAATTTAATAGTGAAAGTGGCTAGTAAAAAAGTTCCAAATTCGGGGTACCCAACTACACGACTGCGTCGCAATCGTCATGACGATTGGACGCGTCGTCTTGTAGCGGAGAACCGCATGTCTGTTAACGATCTGATTTGGCCCGTTTTCGTTCATAGCGGTGACCAGCAGAAGATCGAAATTCCTACTATGCCGAATGTTTGGCGTTTATCAATTAACGAGCTCGTTAAGGAGGTGGGGCGAGCAAAGTCCTTGGGTATTCCGCTTGTCGCAGTATTTCCCGTAGTCGACCGTGCATTGAAAACGGATGAGGCGGAAGAAGCATACAATAAAAATAACCTTATATGCCGTGCTGTGGCCGCAATAAAAAAAGCACACGACGGAATAGGAGTTATGTGTGACGTTGCGTTGGATCCATACACCAGCCACGGCCATGATGGTTTGTTGCGCAATGGTCACATCGTCAATGACGAAACATTAGAGATATTGTGCAAACAAGCCATCGTCCAAGCCAAAGCAGGGTGTGATATAATTGCACCCAGTGACATGATGGATGGCCGGGTGGGCGCTATCCGTGCAGCACTTGACACGGAAGGTTTTGAGAATGTTCGAATAATGGCCTATGCAGCCAAATATGCTTCGGCATTATATGGACCATTTCGAGATGCGGTTGGTTCAGCACCAAACTTAGGGGGTGGGGATAAAAAGACCTACCAGATGGATCCAGCCAATTCAGATGAGGCACTACGAGAGGTGGCTCTCGATATTCAGGAAGGTGCCGATATGGTGATGGTTAAGCCTGGCTTGTTCTATTTGGATATTCTACAGCGCGTAAAAAATCAATTTATGGTGCCAACATTTGCGTACCAGGTGAGCGGCGAATATGCAATGCTCAAAACTGCAGGCAAGCAAGGCTTATTAAATGAAGAACAAGTAATGGCCGAGGCCCTTCTTTCATTTAAACGTGCTGGAGCCGATGGTATTTTAACTTATGCAGCTTTAGAGTGCGCCCGATACCTAGACTAGAAACCTCCCACGATGAATTCCTGATCCATTAGAATGCGATTTCTTTATATCCACCTCGATAATAGAGGATTGGTTTTACATCTTCATTAGCGGAAGCAATTTTCACGACCTCACCCACAACTATTACATGATCACCCGCATCGATAATTGAATGGCCGCAACATTCCATATTGGCAAGACATTCAGGGATAATTGGGACAGCATTATCCCAAGTATCATAATCGACACCTTGCCATTTTTCTGGACCGCTTTGTGCAAAGCGGTTCGACACTTCCTCCTGGTGAGCCGCAAGAATATTAACTGCAAAGTGTTTTCCTACAGCAAAAGATTCAAAACTTGCAACTTTACGATCTAGGCAAAATAACACCATTGGTGGATCAAGAGATACCGACGTGAAAGAATTTGCTGTTAGACCAATAGGTGACCCATCGACATCAATAGTTGTGATGATGGTAATACCAGTTGCAAAACACCCAACGGTATTCCTGAACTCTCTTGGGTCAATGGTCATTTTGGTTCCTAACTGTCATTCTCTGAACTCCCCAATCATCGCCATACATCAAAATATACAAATATGCTTATACTACCTAATGCTTGGGAGGGGCTGTATAGTATAAACCTCTCCCGCTCGCGATTAACTTTCCAGAATCATCAAAAACTTCAGCTTCAGCGGTAGAAAATGTACCACCTATACGTACAATCCGCCCAATTGCTTTTAGATCCCCTGGCATTGCGGCTCGATGATAATCTACCCTCATATCTACGGTAGGGGCTGGTGCCCCGAGTTTTGCTGCAATCATAAAATCAGCTGCGACATCAACTAAAGCGCCAAGAATACCACCATGGGTAACCCGTGCCTTTGGGTTAGAAATCATCTCTTCCCGCCAGGTCATCATGATTTCAATCTTTGACTCATCAAGGTCGATAATTTTGAGCCCCATCCAATCATTAAAATGATTAGCAACAAGGCGTTTCTGTAATTCTTCCGCTGTTTTTACATTCTCAGCCATTCGAGACCCTTCTCATAAGATGCCCGCTAAACTGTCGTGCTGTATCGAGTACGTCAAGTGCCAGATATATAAACTATATTTGAATATATTGATGCCGCTTCACATGTTCACTTGACGAAAATAAAGAGAGATTTATGTTGTAAGAAACTAAAACTGTAACGAATAGAAATGAATCAAACTATTAATTTTCAACCGCACAATATCTTTATGGGCACTCGTGCTCTACCATGCCCGTATATAGAGGGTCGGGTAGAGCGTAAAGTCGTTACCGATTTGGTCACACCCAACGGAGCGGAACTTTACGAAAATCTCTCGCGTGCCGGGTTTAGACGTAGCCATAGTTTAGCCTATAGGCCCGCTTGCCCCGATTGTAATGCCTGTGTGCCAGCAAGAATACGGGTGGAAGACTTTGAATGGACACGTTCATTTCGTCGATTAATTAGAAAAAACTCAGACCTAACCGTGCTTGATATGGCAGGACGAGCCACTGAGGAACAATACTTTCTTTTCACGCGCTATCAAAGATCACGCCACGCCGATGGCGAAATGGCAAATATGAATTTTGGCAATTTCAAAGCCATGATTGAGGATAGCCCTATTGATACTAGAATTATTGAATTTCGAAATAACAATGAGACATTAGTTGGTACAATGCTTGCAGACCGTCAAGTAGACGCATTATCGGCGGTCTACAGCCTTTTTGATCCAGACTGTGATAAGAGGAGTTTGGGAACCTATATGGTTCTTTGGCTAGTCCGAGAAGCAATTAAGAATAAATTATCATATGTATACCTTGGCTATTGGATTAAAGAGAGCCAAAAAATGGCCTATAAAGAACGATTTCGTCCTCTGGAGGGGTTAACTTCGGATGGATGGAAAACTATATAAATTTTTAAATAATTTGCGTGGAACATATGTTTCACGCTGATCACGAGGCTTGGAATATCGTCGCCCACGCGATGATTGCATTTTTATTTTTATATCGATGCATTACCGCCCTACCCCGTTTCACCGATCATGCAAAGCGTATAGAAGATAGAGGGTTACCCTTACCGAAGGTCGCCCTTGCAATCGGATTTGCGATGATGCTGACAGGAGGTCTTGCGGTACTTTTCGATTACTATGCGAGGATTGGTGCCGGTGTTTTAATAATTTTCACCTTGATGGCCAATGTTTTGTATCACGACTTCTGGAACAAAAAGAGCAACTGGAAAGAATATAACCACGCTCTATACACATTTTGTAACAACCTCGCTGTGATAGGTGGGCTTATCATGATATCCCTAACCAGCTAATCGTCAGGTCCATCAACCCTAACAAATATTAAATATTGGTTAGCCAAACTTATTAGATCGCGGAAATCCACGAGGTGCTAAACGCCCTGCTTGTGCGCGCTTGCCAAGAAACGATCCCAAGTCTATCTCGGTTCTTAATCTTCCACCGTTTCTCCATTGTAATCCATCGTCGAGCTTAAATGCTTTTACATCTGACAGTCCGCCATCTTTATAGCTTTGTAACTTGGTGCCACGACCACGACTCATTTCCGCAATTTCACCAATTGGAAAAATAATTAACTTATGATTTTCCCCAATAGCAGCGATATAATCGCTGCCCTCTGGAATAATGCGACAGGCACAAGCTTCAACACCCCCGGTAACATTAAGCACCTGTTTGCCTCCCCTGGTCTGTGCGACGACATCTTCTTCTTTAACAATAAATCCACGCCCATCTGATGCCGCAACCAATAGTTTTCGACCGGCATTATGAATTAAAAGTTCAACAACGCCATTGTCATTTCCAAGACCAGTAACCATCCGAACCGGTTCCCCATGCCCTCGCCCACCCGGGAGTTTGTCGCAGCCAATAGTATAAAATCGGCCGTTTGTACCGAAAATCAAAACTTTATCCGTCGTTTGCCCGTGCAGTGCAAATCGATACCTATCACCCTCCTTGAACTTCAAAGAAGAAAAATCATCCAAGTGGCCTTTAACTGTCCTAATCCAGCCCATTTCCGAACAAACTATGGTAACGGGTTCTTTTTCAATCATCGCCGTGATAGGAACAATTGTGGCACTTGGCGCCTCGCCAATTTTTGTTCTACGTTTACCAAGTAAAGTGTTTTTGCCAAATCGCTTCCGGATTTTGCCTATCTCTTCGGTTATTACTTTCCACCGCGCTGGCTCATTGTTTAAAAGAGCTTTTAGGTCCTTTTGTTCGGTTTCTAATTCTTCTATCTCTTTACGAATTTCCATTTCGTCCAGCTTGCGCAAAGATCGTAATCTCATATTAAGGATCGCCTCTGCCTGAACATCACTGAGCTTCCAACGCTTGATAAGAATTGGCTTGGGCTGATCATCGTTACGAATTATCGCAATAACCTCATCAAGATTTAGATAAACGATCATATAGCCGCTAAGTACTTGGAGACGTGTCTTTATTTTTTTTAGACGATTATTGATACGGCGAAGAAGAACGTTGTGGCGATGATCCAAGAAAGCTTGGAGAACTTCGCGTAAACCCATAACTCTTGGTATAGTATCAGGATCTAAAACATTCATATTCAGACCAATACGAACCTCAAGATCTGTATGCTGGAATAACGTTTCCATTAATAATTCGGGTTCAATTGTACGGGACCGAGGTTCCAGGACCAATCTTATATCTGCTGCCGACTCATCACGAATATCTTCAAGCATCGGCAACTTTTTATCCTGCATCAACTCAGCGATTTTTTCAATTAAACGACTTTTTTGAATGTGATAAGGAATTTCCGATACAACTATCTGCCATTGGCCACGTTGTAGATCTTCTTTTTCCCACTTGGCTCTTAAACGAAAGCTGCCTCTACCCGTCTGATAAGAGGAAATAATACTGCTACTATTTTCCGCTAGAACCCCACCCGTTGGAAAATCAGGACCCGGCATAAAGGAAATCAGTTTATTTATTGTCGCTTTTGGGAACTTAATAAGATGTCGCAAAGCACAACAAATTTCATCTAAGTTATGGGGTGGAATAGAAGTTGCCATCCCGACTGCAATACCAGATGCCCCATTTGCCAATATGTTGGGAACCGAGGCAGGAATTAGGACAGGTTCACTTTCAGTCCCATCATATGTCTCCCTAAAATCAACTGCTTGTTCGTCTATACCTTCTAACATTGCCAAGGCATATTCTGTGAGGCGTGACTCTGTGTAACGCATTGCAGCAGCAGAATCGCCATCAATGTTGCCGAAGTTCCCCTGTCCCTCTACCAGAGGATAACGAACAGAAAATTCTTGAGCCAACCGCACCAACGCGTCGTAAACCGCTGTATCGCCATGTGGGTGGTATTTACCGATAACATCTCCCACTACTCGCGCGCATTTCTTGAAACCAGTCCCGGGATCTAAGCGGAGTTGACGCATCGCAAAAAGCAAACGACGATGAACTGGTTTTAAACCGTCCCGAACGTCAGGAAGCGAACGTGAGGTGATGGTCGACAATGCATAAGCGAGATACCTCTCACCAAGCGCATCATCAAACAGGATATCATAAGTATTATGGGTATCTGGCAAAGATTTAACCATATAGTCGTTATACACTATATCTTGTGGTTCACCAGCCAAAAGACGCTATAAATACTCCAATTGCACTAATTTTTATCTAAACCTCTTCAAGAAGACTAAAACTATCTATTAGCCTTTCCCGAACTGGCGGCAGGCGGATTTTGCTATCCATTAGCACGTGACGGTCGAGAAAAAAACCAGTTAAAGCAAGCCCTTGGCATAGATTTTTACCTGTTACTTTGGATGCGTCCTCCCTCATAAACGGTGGTAAAGATAAAAGTTTATCATGGAATCGTTTCCCTGCAGCGGCCGATACCGCCTTACCACTGCGTGGTGAAACATAGATTAAATCCGTTTGTACTCCTGTCGCTGCACATTCTGTTAGATCGAGGCCAAAACCCAAATCAGATAATAGGCCCAGTTCCCAACGAACATATGCCATTTCCCAACCAGGGTCACCGAGTTCATTGATCAGAGATTTTAACTTTATAAAGAATTCAAAGGATGGGGACCTCTCTGGGAGAGTGACATTTAGGATTGCCGTTGCCGTACTAAGAGCGAGTAGAGGCAACGGTGTATTAAGATAATCTGCAGCATGTGAATAAATTAGCTCACATTTAAAACTTCCCAGATGTTCCAACAAACGTCCTCGCCATTGGACTCGTAGATAATTTCCAGGCTGGTACAAGCCACGATTACGAGCACTAGCCCCTCCTCGAACAAGGCCTCCGTGGCGTCCTTGCTCTCGTGTCAATATGTTCACTATGAGCGAATTTTCGCCATAGCGACGCGAAGAAAGTACAAATCCTTTATCGGTCCAATCCATAACTCATTTATAATAGATTGACTGGGGCCTCGTACACGGACAATTTTAATTTCGAATAATTTAAAAAGAACCTAATGACGATACCGCGAGCAAAATTACAAAGAACATATGACCGGCGACAATTTATATCTAAATTGTCCGGAGTAATTGCGTCTCCGGCTATAATTACACCAGCTCATTCTAAATACCCAATAATTGATGGTATCGCCTCAGGTGACGTTACAGAAAATAGTGCGGTCATTTGGGGGCGTACTAATCGCATAGCTCGAATGTTGGTAGAATGGTCAACAACACCCAAACTTGTTAACCCCTTTCGAACAGCTGGCCCACTAGTTACAGCACGATCAGGTTACACTGGACAAGTATTGATAAAACACCTGCCCCCGGGGCAGGACATCTTTTACCGGGTTAAGTTTGGAGAGAAAAGGAATAATGATTCACGTATTGGCCACCTAAGAACACCAAGCCAAAATAAAGATGTTACATTTCTATTCGGAGGGGATCAATGTGGTGGAGGTTGGGGAATTAACCCACATTGGGGCGGGCTCCGTTTGTTTGAAGTAATGCGAAGGACCAACCCAGACTTTTTGATACATTTGGGAGATCGGATATACTCTGATACTCCAATTTTAGAACGAACATCTACACCCGAAGGTAATATTTGGAAAAATATTACCACACCAGCCAAATCTTTAGTTGCTGAAAGCGTTGCCGAATATAGAGGTAATTACAGTTATAATTTTCTTGATAAACATTATAGAAACTTCTGTTTGGAAATTCCTACGCTGACAACTTGGGATGACCACGAGGTAACTAACAATTGGTGGCCAGGTCGCGAATTATCGCGTCGGATTATGTTTAGGAAAGGGTATGTACAAAATGATGTAAATATTCTAGCGGAAAATGGGAGACAGGCCTTTTTCGACTTCACACCGATGCTTAGATTTCAAAACGACCCAAACAGAATTTATCGCAAAATTTCCTATGGAAAAAACATCGACATTTTTATCCTCGACTGTCGAAGTTACCGAAGCGCAAATAATAGAAATCATCAGGCCAAACCTGGTAAGGACACTTCATTGCTTGGAAATATTCAAGTTAACTGGCTAAAATCTGCCTTATCTCAAAGCAAAGCTCTATGGAAAATAATCGCAAATCCCCTACCTGTCGCGCATAAACGTAAACACCAAAGGCCCCGATATGACAAATTTTCTAATAGTGATGATGGGCCACCACTCGGCCGCGAGCACGAAATAGCTACCATATTATCGCATATCAAAAATCAGGGAATAAGGAATACGGTATGGTTAGCCGCAGATGTGCATTACTCTGCCGCCCATAGCTTTCACCCAGATCGCGCAAAATTTAAAGATTTTGATCCATTTTGGGAATTTATATCAGGCCCCTTCCATACTCGACCAGGGCGTGCAATGCACTACGATAAGACTTTCGGAGCGGAGCGTCATTATCGAACCCCTCGTGCACCCAGAGGCAATATACCACCAAGCGCTGGTTATGTATATTTCGGTCACGGAAACATCAACGCAAAATCTGGTGATCTGACTATTAGTATAAGGGACCTAAAAAATAATATCCTTTTTCAAAAAAATTTGTATCCGCAACGTTAAATTGTTTTCAAATCTCAAAGTCTAGACCGATTTGTCTATACCGATCGGGGTCTTCGCGCCAGTTTTGGCGAACCTTAACAAAAAGAAACAAATGTACTCTACGATTTAAATGGTTTTCGAGTTCCTTCCGCGCCGCCTCCCCAACACGTTTAACCTGCTGTCCCCCCTTGCCAAGAACGATACCTTTTTGTCCTTTTCTCTCCACGAAAATCACCTGATTAATTTTTACGCTACCATCTTTGCGCTCTTCCCATTCATCAGTTTCAACCGTTAAAGAATATGGTAATTCTTGGTGCAGTAGTAAAAATAACTTTTCACGTGTAATTTCCGCTGCAAATAACCTTTCATTCATGTCACTAAGTTGATCTTCAGGATACAACCATGGCCCCTCTGGTAATGCTTCACTAATTGCAGACAAGAGAGCATCCACCCCATCACCTTTGAGGGCAGACACCATAAATATCTCTTCAAAACATTTTGTTGTTTCCAATAACTCCGCCAACTTCAACAGTCTGCCCCGAGGTATGAGGTCTATCTTATTTAAGGCCGCATAAACCTTTTTACCTGATTTTTTTAGACTATCTATAATTATTTGGACGTCGCCATCTAACCCTCGTTCGGAATCAATTAAAAATATTACTTTGTCTGCATCTGCGGCTCCAATCCAGGCAGCAGAGACCATCGCCCTTTCCAAACGCCGATTAGCCGAAAAAATTCCTGGAGTATCTACAAATATTATTTGGTCTTTGTTCCTTGTAAGAACTCCAACTATACGGGTGCGTGTCGTTTGGACCTTGTGAGTCACAATTGAGACTTTGCTACCCATAACGCAATTCATCAGCGTCGATTTTCCGGAATTAGGGGCCCCGATTAAGGCAATAAAACCACAACTTGTTAATGTGTCATCAGCCATTTCGGTTTGATATAATAGAAAACAGCAGTTCTTTAGCCGCCGCTTGCTCTGCAACACGTTTTGAAGGGCCTTTAGCAGTTATAGTATCACAACCGTCGACCGAAACTTCGATTATAAAAATAGGTTTATGATCGGGTCCTTCTCTACCAATCTCTTTATACATAGGTAGTTGTAGTTTTTTGCTCTGCGCCCATTCCTGAAGGGCTGTTTTAGAATCTATTGGAGGTGTTTTGACTTTATCAGCCAACGTACATAAAAGAGTCTCGATTACTTTCTTGGCATTTTCTAATCCGCCATCTAAATAAATTGCACCAAAAATCGCTTCCATAACATCTGCTTGAATTGATTCATTCAGTTTTGTACCTCCGCCGTAAATTATATAATCCTGAAGTTGGATTTTTTTGGAAACAGATACGAGAGTTGAGCGATCGACAAGCAAACTCAAACGTCGGGATAACTGCCCTTCGTCCTCCGCCGGATATTTGCACATTAAAAAATCACTTACTACTAAACCTAGAACGCGATCCCCAAGAAACTCTAAACGTTCATATGTTCCAGTATCTATTGATTTTTCTGCACTAGCATGCGTCAAAGCACGGATTAAAAGTGACTTATTAGAAAACTCATAGCCAATCGTGCGACAGAAACTATCAGTCGCATGAGCAGCCTTACCCACTATTGAATTCCCTGAAAAAATCTTTTAAATCGCGCCGCATGATACCAGCCCCATGGTTCAAAGATGGAAGCGCTACCATCTGTGGAGAAAAAGACCACCTCGGCACGGCCAACAAGATTTTCGGCCGGTATATAGCCCACACCATTTATCCCTTGACGATTTGGAATTCGGCTATCTAATGAATTGTCACGATTATCTCCCATCGCAAAATAATGACCCTTGGGCACAAAATAAATTGGTGTGTTGTCAAGCGGTCCGGTATCCCCACTATTTTCGATAATTTCGTAGTTCTTCCCATTAGGCAGAGTCTCAATATAACGTTTAGCGACAATAAATTTTCCGAAATCATTTTGCATTGGAAAGGGATCAACTATTTTCCGTTTAATAAGCTTATCATTGATATACAGTCTGCCCGATTTCATCTGAATCTTATCTCCGGGAAGCCCTATAATTCTTTTGATATAATCAGTTTCATTATCACTGGGTAATTTAAATACCGCCACATCTCCCCTTCGGGGAGCGCTCTTAAAAATTCTACCCGAAAATGGTGCCGCGCTTAATGGAAATGAATGACGGCTATAACCATAGGAATATTTAGAAACAAACAAGTAATCACCAATTAATAGAGTCGGGATCATTGACCCAGATGGTATATTAAACGGTTCATAAGCGGCCGTGCGAATAATCAGGGCGATTAGTACCGCATATATAACGGTTTTAGTAGTCTCCCAAAGCGAACTTTTCATATGATCCTTTTACAAAGGCTAAAATTCGAGAATTCATATTAAATTAATTTAAACTGGAAAGGATAAAGACACCTGATAACTTCAGTGTCAATCAACGTTCTATTCTATTTTTCGTTTAGAATCTGTGCTGATATGATAATGGACGCCTGTGCGATAGGTGGTTCATCAGTCATACTCAGATCTATCTTTGTGCTCATCCCCTTAGGAGTTATCATAGCCAAACGATCAGCAGCTCCACCAGTCAATACCATAGTAGGCTTGCCTCCTTTAAGATTGATAACCCCTATATCGCGCCAAAACACGCCTTGTCTGAACCCTGTTCCTAACGCTTTGGAACAGGCTTCCTTAGCCGCAAACCGCTTCGCATAACTCTCCACGCGGTTCATTCGCTTTTCCGATTTTCTTTGTTCTACGTCTGTGAATATCCGTTGTAAGAACCTATCTCCAAATCTATCTAGGGCCCGTTCTATCCTTCGAATATCGATTATATCGGTCCCAATACCCAGTATCATAACCTGCTTTAGTCCTTAAGAACTTTTGAACGCGCGTTTTCAATTAACGCCCGCATTCGACTTATCGACTGCTCTAAACCCTCAAAAATCGCCTCTCCAATTAAAAAGTGCCCAATATTTAATTCTACAATATTAGGAATAGCGGCAATTTTTTTAACAGTAGAAAAATCTAGACCATGGCCTGCATGACACTCTATACCCAATTTTTCAGCGTAGGAGGCAGAATCAATAATTTTAGCAAGTGCATTGCTTTGTTCGGTTGAACCAACCTTTTCCAGACAGTATGCCCCTGTATGGAGTTCTACAACTGGAACACCTAGTGCTTTCGATGCATCCAGCTGGTTTCGGTCAGGCTCAATAAATAGTGATAATCTTATACCCGCATTATTTAACTGCCTTACAAATGGCTCCAATTTTTGAATATTACCCGCAATATCTAAGCCCCCTTCAGTCGTTCTTTCCTCTCTTTTTTCAGGTACAAGACACACCGCATTTGGTAAAACCTTGAGCGCTATGTCTAACATTTCATTAGTGGAAGCCATTTCAAGGTTCAAGGGGAGGTCTATCTCTTCCCTTAATAACTCAATATCCCTATCTTTAATATGCCGTCGATCTTCACGTAAATGCGCTGTTATACCATCGGCGCCAGCTTTTTGGACAATCTTCGCTGCGCGTATCGGGTCAGGGTGTATCCCTCCCCTCGCGTTACGCACAGTAGCGACGTGATCAATATTTACCCCCAAACGCAAAATATCCCTGATCATCTTGTTGCCAGTTAGTTTAACCCGTATAGAGCTCGGGCATTATTTTCGAGAATTTTTTCAGCAACGCCCGGAGCCAAACGAGCATCTTCTCTCAGCAATTTTACTGCCATGATTTCGCTAGATGGATCATGATGCCCATAATCAGTACCGATTACTAAGTTGTCCTCCCCGGCATATTTAATGACATAATCCAGGTGATCGGTATTTTCACACGCAACATACATATTGTTTTCTTTAAGTGGATTTTCAAACCAATCCCACCCATTGCGTCGGAAACGATCCTCCAAATCACAAAGCACATAAGGCAACCATTGTGAGCTCACCTCCACAAAGCCCCAACGTACATCTGGGAATTTTTTCGGGACCTGTTTTTCTAGAAGAGTATGAAACGCTCCAACAACAGCTAGTTTGAATTTGGTAAATGAGGTGTCAGCATCAAAAAAGTCATGATGAAACACACTTCCATTACCTGAGTGCATACAAATTGGTAGATCAAGATCGGAGGCTATCTCCCAAAGGGGATAAAATAGGGGATCACCAATTGCTTTTTCACATTCCAAGCCCCTTAAAAAAATACCACAGGCGTTGTTTTCCTTTGCAAACTGCATTTCTTCCCGGATCAAATTAGGTGACCGCATTGGTGGAAGAGCGACCCAACGCATACGACCACCTGCTTTATGGCTAATATCCGCAACCCACCTATTATAAGCTCTTGTTAAAGCGAGATCCGCATTAATGTCATCAGTGACTGGTCGAAGGTAAAGCGTAGGATAAAGCACCTGAATTTCTATTTCGAGTTCATCCATATGGGCTAAACGTCCCGGTATATCTTCCATTTCTGCAATGGCCCGGGACATCTCGGTCCCAACATTACGATCCTTACCCATAGGACGATTACCAATCAGCCAATAATTATGTTGTGTATTTTTACCATCATTGGCTTTTAGCTCGGGGCCAAACGTTTGAGTAACAATAAATGGGGTGTAACGTTTATCTTTTTCCTCCAAGTATTCCCATGTTTTAGAAGTTTCCAATACATGAGCATCTGAATCAATTGCACCCATTTTACCTCACTCCATTCATTTTCATTTCACTGAATCACTCTCGAGACTGAGCTTACCACAGATACTCCTCTGAGGGATGCCATGATATCATTCAAATGTTTACTGTCATGGACTTCAATATCAAGTAGCATTTCCATCAATTCTCTCGCACGGCTAGTAATTTTCAAATTGGTAATGTTACCCTGACCATTGGCGACAACCGTGGCAACACTAGCCAATCCACCTCTCTGGTTCGCAACTACAAGACTGAGCCGACCTGTGTATATTTGATCTTCACTGGCACCAAGATCCCAACTTATATCGACCCAACGCTCAGGCATGTCATGAAAACTCTCGAGGCTTTCGCAATCGATCGTATGCACAGAAACGCCTTTTCCACGTGTCTGGATCCCCACAATTCGATCACCAGGTAGAGGGTGGCAACAGTTAGAGTAATGAACAGCTACTCCTGGAATGAGCCCTCGGATTGGTATAGAGTCAACTAGATCATTTGCGTCGTTGGATGCGCCTGACACGCCATCCCTCCTAGTCAGCTTATCAATTTTTTCTTCATCCTCGTTATCTAAGGCGGATTCTACAATGCTATTTGCAGTATAGATTCCACGCCCAACGGCAATATATAATTCAGTCAAACTCTCGATATTCAGTGACTTAATAATAATCTTTAAAGTCTGCTCACTAAATTGATAACCAAATTTTGAGAACGCTTTTTCGATCATCGCTTTCCCAAGTTGTTGATATTCTGTTCGCTCTTTAGTCCGAATAAAGCGTCGAATTCTAGAACGCGCTTTAGCGGTCACAACAAATTTTTCCCAGTCTGGCGATGGAATTCCGGGCTTAGAAGTTATAATTTCAATCTGGTCACCGTTAAGTAATTTTGTATGTAATTGCACCAGCCGACCATTAATTTTAGCACCCACACACGCATCACCCACCTCGGAATGAACCTCATAAGCAAAGTCTACTGGCGTAGAACCCCTTGGCAAAGCGATTAGCTCACCTTTTGGTGTAAAGCAAAAAACCTGTTCTTGAAATAAATCAAGTTTAGTATGTTCAAGAAATTCATCGGGATCATTCGCATGTTCGAGAATATCGAGTAATTCTCTCACCCAACGATATTCATAAATTTCATTATCAGACGCTGCACCATCCTGTTTAAATTGCCAATGTGCCGCGACCCCTAATTCCGCAACTTCATGCATTTCTTTGGTGCGAATTTGGAGCTCTATCCGGCGTTTTTGTGGCCCTATAATCACAGTATGTATCGATTTGTAGCCGTTACGTTTGGGAGTAGATATATAATCTTTAAAACGACCAGGAACACAGGAATAGTTACCATGTATTATTCCTAAAGCTTGGTAACAATCACTAAGGTCTTTTACGACTACACGAAAGGCCATTATATCGGAAAGTTGTGCAAATTCGACATTTTGGCGCTGCATCTTTAGCCAGATAGAATAGGGTTTTTTCTCTCGCCCAGAGACTTCAACAGACAAACCTGTGTTCTTTAATTTTTTGTTCAACTCGTTAGAAATTTCATATATTACCTCAGTTTCTAAAGATTCTGCTCTCAAAAATTCTAGCCTTTTAACAATCGTATTCCGGGCATCCGGATAAAGTTCTATGAAAGCTAAATCCTCAAGTTCATTTTTTATGCCTTGCATACCAATTCGTTCAGCAAGCGGAGCATATATTTCCATTGTTTCTTGAGCTATGCGGGCCCTTTTATTTGAATCAGTGATAAATCCAAGAGTCCGCATATTGTGAAGACGATCTGCTAGCTTAACCAGTAACACACGAATGTCTCGTGATGTCGCCATCAATAATTTACGAAAGTTTTCAACCTGGCGTTTGTTGGCAGATTGCAGTTCAAATTTGGAAAGTTTGGTTACACCATCTACCAAGTGAGCGACAGAGTCCCCAAATTGTTTCTGAATTTCATCGATTGTTGCGACGGTGTCTTCAACGGTATCGTGGAGTAATCCCGTAATGATGGTATCTGAGTCTAACTTGAGCTCTGTCAGAATACCGGCAACTTCTAAAGGGTGCGAAAAATACGGATCACCTGACTCGCGCTTTTGCGTACCATGGGCCATCATCGAAAAGACATATGCACGGTTTAGCGCATCTTCTTTCGCGCTATTGTCATAGGACTTAACACGATCAACTAGTTCATATTGACGGATCACTTTACCCTCCGCCATAAAACAAATTTCAAAATATCAAGCGTAGAAATAGATTTCAAAAGAGAATAACAATCTAACTCATGCATTGATGCATGATCTTAATTTCCCTTAAGCTCTTTTTCTGATACATCTTCAAAGAGTTTTGCGTTTGGTGCTGAGGTGCCAGCTTCCTCTGCTAATGTAGCTAGCTCTGCCTCTACTGAAGCTGTCAATGCTTCTTCCATTGCTAGTAACTCTTCAGCTTCTTCCTCAGGGTCATCGGTCTCCCCGTGACGCTGAAGTCCTAAGATTAACTCTTCCTCCAATTCGGAAACTTCGATCGTTTCGTCAGCAATTTCTCGAAGCGCCACTACAGGATTTTTATCATTGTCACGGTCAACAGTTAGCTCACTACCAACTGACAATTCCCTAGATCGCTGAGCCGCCATCATTACTAATTCGAAACGGTTGGGTATCTTCTCCACACAATCTTCAACTGTAACGCGCGCCATGCGTCCTACTCCTTGAAATTTCTAGCACCCACTCAATGTTCAGTGGGCGGGCAATATATGTGCTATTTCGTTTAAATAGCAAGTATTTCTATCGTATAAACAAACCAATATTTTGTTTACGCTAAAATTAAACCCTTTCACAACGTTGGTTTTTCGGTAAACCATTTATGAGATTTAAAATTGTTTTAGCGTTTACTGGATGAACCCAATTCGGGGCCAAATCGAAAAGTGGCAATAAAACAAACGCTCTCTCACATAAACGAGGATGAGGTAAACATAGACCGTTTTTTTCTTTTGGTTCTATGACTTGATTACGATATGAAATTAGGTCTAGATCAATAATACGACTGGCATTGGTAGTCGACCTCACTCGACCGAATTGATTTTCTACCTTATGGAGCTGTGATAGCAATTCGTTCGCTGGCAAATTAGTAGAAACTTCAACCACAGCGTTCAAATAATCCGGTTGTCTGGTTAAAGGCACGGGTGCACTCTTATACCACGGTGAACACCTAACCACTCTACAAATTTTTGAATCGATCGCGTGAAGCGCTTTTTGTAAAACGTCTGGCGTGGCACCGAATAATTTACTGGGTAAATTTCCGCCAATTCCAATAAAGATCATTAAATTTCGTACTTTTTTATTTGTCTAACCTTGTCACACGTTCTCTTGTGTCTTATTTTTGAGACAATAAAGAGTTTTTTAGTTAATGTGGGCTGTACGGCCAACACCCCAGTTTTGGTAAAACAATAAAGGTAATCAAACATAAAAGAAAAAAAAAGAAGTTATTTTGGCAAGAATGGCTTGAAATTTTGAATGTCATAGTTAAGAGCGCCCGATGAATATTTTTACACAAGAAAAAATAGCGTTATTTATAGACGGCTCAAACCTATATTCTACGTCGAGAGCTCTTGGTTTTGATATTGATTATAAAAATCTATTAGAGCTTTTTTCTGAAAAAGGGCAATTAGTAAGAGCGTATTATTATACAGCATTAATGGAAGACCAAGAATATCTCCCAATTCGTCCTCTGGTAGATTGGCTTGACTACAATGGCTACACGGTAGTCACTAAACCAACCAAAGAATTTAAAGACTCGATGGGACGCCGAAAAGTCAAGGGTAATATGGATATGGAAATTGCTATAGATGTTCTGGAAATGGCGGAACATATAGACCACGCTGTTCTTTTTTCTGGTGATGGAGATTTTCGAAGACTAGTGGAGGCTGTCCAACGGCGTGGTGCCCGTGTAACTGTAGTAAGCACATTCCAGTCGTCACCACCCATGGTAGCTGATGAACTGCGTCGTCAAGCAGATAATTTTGTGGAACTCAAAACCCTGGAAGCCCAAATAGCCCGTAAAGAACAAGAAATTTCTCTTCCAGAAGGAATTATCAGCCAACCAAATGTTTTATCGGAACAGCCTGAATTGCATATAGAAGAAGATTTAATGGAAACAGGTTGAATTCCCGATAGGTAGTTTGGTTATGGTCATACCGGTATCTCTTCCAAAAAATAACTGTGGAATATGTCCAAGACTGACCGCCTTTCGTATACAAAATCAAAATAAATTTAATGATTGGCATAATGCCCCGGTAACCCCATTCGGGGACCTCTCTTCACAATTGTTAATTGTAGGATTAGCACCAGGCCTTCGGGGTGCCAATAGAACGGGACGTCCTTTTACCGGTGATCATGCTGGTGTTTTGCTATTTGATACTTTGCTCAAGTTTAAATTTGCAACTGGGCAATACACAGAAGATGGCGACGATAATTTTGAATTAAATAATTGTCGGATCACCAATGGAGTACGTTGCGTACCCCCTCAAAATAAACCCATTGGAAGCGAAATCAATGCTTGTCGTCCGTTTCTAAATTATGAAATTAATGCAATGCATAACCTGAAGTGTATTTTGGTTCTAGGAGGAATTGCGCATAACACAGTATTGCGTGCCTTTGGCCAGAAAGTCTCTTTGTGGAAATTCGAACATAATGCTTTACACAACCTTCCTAAGTTGCCAGTGCTTATAAACAGCTATCATTGTTCACGCTACAACACGAACACGGGCCGTTTAACTGAAAAAATGTTCCATGACGTTTTTAAATCAATCCGAAAGTTAATTTAGTATAGGTCTGCAAGAACCCTGTCAGGGTGCGAGACCACATCAAAGTCTTCATAAATTTTAATAACTTTCCCATCTTCACTTATTAACACGGAGCGCCTCGTTGCTCTTTCCTGATCCGGACACTCCGCAGCGCCATACGAGATTGCGACTGCACGTGTAAAATCACAAAGTAGGTTGGTTGTCATACCTACTTCATCGCCCCAAATTTTTAAGTCATAGATAGGACTAAATGTTATACCAATTAATTCAGTATCTTTAATTTGAAACTCTTGGATTCGATCACGGAACCCCTTGGCTTCTACCGTTCAATTTTTACCAAACGCCCTCGGGACAAACCAAATGAGAACCTTTTTTCCGCGAAAGTCAGATAGGCTGATTAATTTTCCATCTTGATTAGGCAGGCTAAAAGTGGGGGCCTCACTGCCAATTTTTGTTAGGGCCATAATTTATCCCCTTATTTCAAACGCTTATAAATCCGTACTCCGAATTATACAAAATATATAGAATTAAGCCACTAATCGTCATGGTAACGCTCCTCTTTCCAAGGATCGCCAATATTATGATATCCACGCATCTCCCAATAGCCAGGCCTGTCTTCTTCAGTAAATTCTATTCTTCTTATCCATTTAGCACTTTTCCAAAAATACTGACCAGGCAACAATGCCCTGACTGGTCCGCCATGTTCAGCTGATAATAAATCCCCATTCCACTTAAACGCCAGAATTACATTCGATTTTCTAAAAAGTTCCATCAAAACATTGGTTTTATATCCATCATAACTATGAAAAATACAGTGTTTTACCTCAGACCATGGCTCAACAGTCTCGATGAGATGAGCAGCCTTAACCCCGACCCAACGGTTGTCATAGCGCGACCACCCCGTTACGCAATGAATATCTGAAGTAATTTCCACTTGAGGTTGCTCGAGAAATTCTGGCCAAGTCCATTTAATTGGGTTTGTTATATCGCCATCAATTGTTAGGCTCCATTTATCCAGATCGAGGTTGGGTTTATTTCCAAGATCAAGAACTGGCCAATTTTTCACAAGACGTTGACCTGGGGGTAGACGGTCACGCCTCATATGATTGCTTCTACCGCCATCGTTAAATGACCCCTTTTTGCCAAATCAATTATTATAAAAACTCAATACTTAGTCTCGAACCTGGTCAGACAAAGTTAACCCTTTTCTCGCATTACTCGGGCTTTTTGCCTATCCCAGTCTTTTTTCTTTTCAGACTGACGTTTGTCGTACACGCGCTTTCCTTTAGCCAAGCCGAGCTCTAACTTGGCTATTCCACGATTATTAAAATAGAGCTTTAGTGGAATAAGTGTCATTCCTTCACGTTGAATGGCACCGATCAGTTTACCAATTTGGCGACGATGCAAAAGTAATTTTCGTGGCCGGCGCGGCTCATGGTTGTATTGGCCCGCTTGCTTATATTCTGGAATATAGCTGTTTATTAGGAACAATTCGTTAGCTTGTTCTGTAGCATAGGACTCAGAAATAGTTGCTCTACCTTCTCGCAGAGATTTTACCTCACTCCCATGAAGAACTATGCCCACCTCTAGACGTTCCTCGATCGTATAGTTATACCGTGCCTTACGATTCTGGGCGGCTACTCTGATGGGATTAACTTCGCCAGCCATCACAGCTAGTTTAGAATCCCCGCAGACCTCATGGCATCCTCAACGACTTTCTTGCTGTCATCTGATACGGGCCCTAAAGGCAGGCGAGTATCTGCTGCACATTTCCCTAATAGACTGGCACCATATTTTACCGGCCCAGGATTAGATTCGCAGAACAAATTTGTATGAAGAGGCATAAGCCGTTCATTCAAGGATTGGGCACCAGAAATATCACCGGTGCGCCAGGCCTTATGGAATTCTGACATCTCTTTAGGGGCAATATTTGCTGTCACTGAAATACAACCAACACCACCCTGCGCCAAAAACCCGATTTGCGTGCCATCTTCACCTGAAAGTTGGATAAAATCAGAGCCAATTTCAATTTTTTGGAGCGTAGCACGACCCACATCATTGGTAGCATCTTTAACACCGACGATATTAGGTAACTTTGCTAAACGCGCCATCGTGGCAACAGACATATCAATAATGCTGCGCCCTGGTATATTGTATATAATCACTGGTAGATCTACCGCATCATTTATTGCCTTGTAATGGAGGTACAAACCCTCTTGGGTTGGTTTATTGTAATAGGGAGTGACAACCAGTGCTGCATCAGCACCAGCTATTTTTGCGTGCTGGGTGAGCATTACCGCTTCTTCAGTTGAGTTTGAACCGGTGCCAGCTATTACAGGAACCCTGCCCTTCGCTACACTTATACAAAGCTCAACAACACGATTGTGTTCATCATGGCTAAGCGTGGGGGATTCACCCGTTGTACCGCAGGGAACCAAGCCATCTGTACCCTGTTCAATTTGCCAATCAATGAATTTCTCATAAGAATTTTCATCAACTCTACCATTTTCAAAAGGCGTAATGAGCGCACAAATAGATCCGTGGAACATCGTTCTCCTCACAATTCCTTGAATATTAAACGCATTAGCCGAAAAGTCGTTCAAAAGCGAGACTAATTTTTCTAGCTGGCCGCGGCAACCGTTTCAATCAGTTTTAGTCTAGCTAGACAAAAGGACTTATTCAAACATAAGTCTATGTCATAACATATGAATTCGCTAAATTAATATAATTTCAGCCACAAATTGATTTTTGACTCCTATGGATCCAAACAATAAGCCACCACATTATCATGACATCACAGACGCAGCGCGGCGGCTGGCTGGGCTAGCGAGAAAGACACCTCTAATCAGATCTGCTTTCTTAAGTGACACCTTCAACGCAAAAGTCTTTTTGAAAGCAGAAAGTTTACAGCATACCGGTTCATTTAAATTCCGTGGAGCATTTAATTTCATTAGTCAGCTCACAAAACATCAAAAATCTAAAGGGTTGGTTGCATACTCTTCTGGTAACCATGCACATGCTGTCGCAAAGGCTGCTAGTTTAGAAAGAATAAATAGCACGATTGTTATGCCTTCAGACGCGCCCAGCATAAAAGTTGAGGCTACAAAAAAATTTGGCTCTAAAGTTGTATTTTACGAACGGAATACGGAATCTCGTGAAGATATAGCCGCTAAGATCGTCAAAATGACTGGTGGTGTACTTATACCACCATATGATCACCCCCTCATAATAGCGGGTCAAGGAACCGTTGGATTGGAAATTATAAATCAAATGAACGATTTGGATTGCAAACCAGATGTCGTCTTGGTTCCTTGCAGTGGGGGAGGACTAATTGCCGGCATTGCAATGTCTATAAAAAACTTTTTCCCTAAGTCCCATATTCACCCAGTAGAACCGGAAGATTTTGATGATACCGCAAGATCACTTGAGAGTGGTAAAATTGAAATTATTAGAGAAAATAAAGTATCTATTTGTGACGCTTTACTGGTCAATAAGCCTGGCCAGCTAAGTTTTTCAATTAACAGGAACCTTTTATCCAGAGGACTAACAGTTAGTGATAAAATGATAGAGAGAGCTATGGCATTCGCCTTTAAAAACGAAAAACTTGTTTTAGAACCGGGTGGCGCGGCCGCTTTAGCAGCTATTTTGGATAACAAAATTAACCTTTCAGGTAAAAATGTGGTTGTAGTGCTTTCTGGGGGTAACGTCGATCCGAATACCTTTAAAAAAATTTTAGAGCACTATTGATTTAGTTTTTGCACCCTACGTAGTAATTTTGAATTCATCCCGAGCCCCAGACCCCCAAGATAAACCATGTCCCAGAAGATCTGGTGGGCTAAGAAAACCACTTTCGTCAACATCCACTGGGCTATCAAAAAGTGGTTCCAGCAGTGGGAAATGTTCCAACCAATTTATTGCCGGAGCCGCAGCAGCTAAATGCACAAAAAGGGAGGGTAGAAAATGCGGAGCAACTACCAGACCATGGTAACCAGCAATCGTTGCAACACGCATAGTTTCGGTAATCCCGCCCATCATCGCAAGGTCAGGTTGTACCACAGCACAACATTTTGAATTAAAAAATGGAGTTAGCTCCACTAAACCCTGATGATGCTCACCGGTTGCTAAAGGGACCGGTGAATGCAATGCGAGTTGCTCATATCCAGTAATGTCATCAGCACTCAGGGGTTCTTCTAGCCAAGACAAACCAAAATCTGCGCAAGCATTTGCTAGCCACCTTGCGGTCAGTAAATCACACTTCTCATTCGCATCTCCCATAATTGCAATATTCTCAGGAAGAGCTTCACGAACCTTACGAAGCCTCTCAATGTCATTGACATTGCCCTCAAATCGTAATTTTACAGCAGTATACCCTTTGTCTGCGTACCAAACAGCTCGCCTGGCTGCATCTTCTGGTGCTTGGGTAGGACCAAAACCACCACTGCCATAGACCGGAATAGATTTTGGTGTGCCTCCTAATGCCTCAGCCAAAGACATTTGGTGAACTTTGGACCACAAATCCCATGCGGCGACGTCAATCGCAGAGATCGCAATGAACCCAACTCCTCGACCCAAGCGATTTAAAGAACCAGCTAAACGGCGCCATAGTTCCGCTGGCGGGCTTTGGCTTTTTCCCGTCACAAAATCTTGCAACATCTTTGACGCTGTCAATGATACAGCTTCTCCACCGCCGCCTAGAACATAACTGAAACCCATCCCTGTTTCGCCAGTGGCAGACGTCAGCTCGACCACTATAACATCGACCTCAGTTATACCTGAACCCCCCGTAACGCCCGGTAATGGATAACGCCAAAGCTCAGCGCTCCCATTTTCGATAGCTTTAGGTATCATTTATCCCAGTCTCCTAAACACTCAAAATTTCTATTTCTATTTGATCGCCATCTTTAAGGAAAAGTGTATTCCTAACATTAAGGGCTGCGATTAACTCTACTTGGTCAACTGGGTAATCATTGACATCCGGAAGAATTACAGCTGCGGTAATTTTTCCAGATATCTTCGCTTTATAACAAAATGAATTACACCATTCTGGATCTGGAGGCTCAATCAATTGACCTTTTGAGGATTTTACACAATTCCAAACCGCTAAATCCTTGTCTGAAGTTAAAATTACGTTAACCGTACCGGGAAAAGGGGATTCACCGAGTATCTCACTAAAAGCTAAATGAGCCCATTCCACTTCCATAAACCCGGCAGCCTTCCCCAGGCCAGTTGCAAGTTTACCCGTTAACTTTTTATTCTCCATTCGTGTCTTTTCTACATTCTAATTTTTAAATGAATCTTGCCTACCAAATGTACTTATATATATTCGCAATCACGTTGCGGGTGTAGCTCAGTGGTAGAGCACGAGCTTCCCAAGCTCGGTGTCGAGGGTTCAATTCCCTCTACCCGCTCCAATTCATAATCAAATAACATTATCATCACGCAACTGATAAAGCTCCTCATCTCTAAGGTTTAAAACTTCACGCAAAACCTCTTCTGTATCAGCTCCCAGACTAGGCGGAGAGTAACGGTATGTAACCGGGGTTTCCGATAACTTAAGAGGGCTTGCAACCATCGGAAAGGTGGCACCTTCGATTGCTTCATGCGGCATGTTAATTACCATACCCCTTTCTTGAACATGGGCGTCAGCAAAAACCTCTTCCACTGTATTGATGGGACCGCAACCAATGGTCAATTTTTCGAGTTGGGTTAACCATACTCCGGAAGCCTTGGAAGCAATGATTGGCTTCAGAGCTTCGATCAATGAATCACGGTTTTTTACCCGACCACCATTCGATTTAAACCTTTCGTCATCTGCAAGTTCCAAACAATTGGCATACTCGCAAAATCTCCTAAATTGTACATCATTCCCGATAGTCAACATTATGTGCCCGTCCGCAGTTTCAAAGACTTGGTAGGGAACAATGTTCGGATGGCCATTTCCAAGACGCACGGGATTATCACCGCTGATGAGATAATTCATTGCCTGGATTGAAAGCCAAGCTACTTGGGTATCTAACATACCGATATCAATATATTGACCCTTTTGATCTACCTCTCGTGACCTCAGCGCGGCACAAATCGCTACGGTCGCATACATTCCTGCCATAATATCCGCAATCGGAACGCCCGCCTTCATAGGTTCTCCATTTGGATCACCCGTCACGCTCATGATACCACCCATTGCCTGAATAAGAGGGTCATAACCAGGGCGTTCAGCATAGGGCCCGGTTTGGCCAAAACCTGTGATCGAACAATAAACTAAACCCGGGTTTATTTCCTTGAGGTCATCATAGCTAAGTCCATAACGAGCCAAATTTCCAAGCTTAAAATTTTCCACTAATACATCTGCCTTGGCAGCTATCTTTTTTACTATAGCCTGACCCTCCGACTTAGATATATCAATTGCCACAGATCGCTTATTACGGTTTGCACCCATAAAATACGCGCTTTCAATAGTGTCATTACCTTCACTATCTTTTAGAAACGGCGGACCGAAACGCCTTGTATCGTCTCCACCACCTGGGCGCTCTACCTTAATAATTTCTGCCCCAAGGTCACCCAAGGTTTGAGTGCAAAAGGGACCTGCTAAAATTCGTGTTAGGTCAAGTACTCGTATCCCATCGAGGGGCCCTTTTTTTTCTTTCATAGTCAATCCTGCGCTCATTAATACAAGTTCTATTTAGGGTCATACGCCAAGCCATAGCTAAGTAAAACCCCGTAACAATATTGACAGTCACATTCCCGTATTCCACCCTAAACTTTAACTTGGGGTTGATCGGCATATATCATGGATAAAATCGAGAAAAAACTAAAAGAGATGGGTCACGAGCTTCCCAGGCCATTTGCCTACCCAAATTCTAACCGTACCGGTTGCGTTCTCACGGGCCATCTCATTTTTATTTCTGGTCACCCTCCACCCACAGACTTTGGGGTCAATGTTCATGGCAAGGTTGGCGATACCGTAACAGAAACTGAAGCAATAGCATCAGCTGAAGCGACCGCCCTGTGCATGCTTTCTTCGGTTAAACAGACGCTCGGTTCTCTCGAAAGAGTTTCACAAGTTGTCAAAATTAATGGCATGGTTAATTCAGCGCCCGGTTTTCAAAGGCAATTTGCCGTTATAGATGGAGCATCAGACCTATTATACGAGTTGTTTGGTCCCGTTGCGGGCCAGCACGCACGTAGTGCTGTTGGTATGTTTGAACTACCGCGGCAATTTTGCATGGAAATTGAAGGAATTATGGAATATTCGAGCTAATCCTTATATCCTAGGACCTCATGCTTCTGCTCACCAAGCCCATCAATACCCATTTCTATAATGTCACCGGCTTGTAACCATTTGGGGGGATCAAAACCAGCTGCTACGCCGTGTGGAGACCCAGTTGTTAAGACATCACCAGGGTTAAGTGACATAAATTCACTGACATAAGATACAAGCTGTGCAATACCGAATACCATGTCGGAGGTGTGTCCATTTTGGCGCATTTCCCCATTAACCTTAGTCCAAATGCCTTTAGACTGAGGATCTCCGAACTCGTCCGCAGTGACCAGCCATGGCCCTAATGGACCAAAAGTATCAGCACTCTTTCCTTTTGTGGTACCCCCGGATCGCTCCCGCTGGTAGGCCCGTTCTGACCCATCGTTCATTATTGCATAACCTGCAACATGATTTAATGCTTCACTCTCGGAAACATTGATTGCGGTTTGGCCAATGATAGCAGCAAGTTCAACCTCATAATCAAACTTCGTGGATGTTTTTGGCTTCACCATGGGATCATAAGGACCAGTAAGCGAACTAATAGCCTTAACAAAAATTACAGGCTCTTCCGGTGGCGTATAGCCCATCTCAAGAATATGATTTAAATAGTTTTGGCCAATTGCAACAATTTTTGGGATACCGGATATAGGAATGCCAAGACGAGGACTACCCGATACTGCGGGTAATTTCTTTATATCGATAGATTCAAGCGAATTGACTCCGGAAGGTGTAATGATATCGGGTGTGATATCGTCAATTTCATTGGCTAGGTCTCTAAGGTCTCCTGAGCCATCAATCAGTCCTGGCTTTTCGTCCCCTCTCTCGCCGTACCGTACCAATTTCATACTTTCCCCCAGTTATAAACTAGTAAGTAATTAAACTCCCTTTTACCTTATCGCAGTAGTACTGTCTTATGGAAAAGGGAAAATGAATGATCTTAATGCAGACAGCAATTTTTTAAGGTAAAATATACCGATGATAAGGCACCGTAACACTGTCGCCAGTACCTGTTGGGAATGCAGTACCCATTGTGGAGGGTTATTCACTAGTGAAAACGGGCGAGTAACCAAAATCAAACCCAACGTTAACCACACAGCGTCAAAAGGAGCTTTTTGTGTTAAGGGTATGCGTGGACTTCCCGAGCTGACATATCACCCAGATCGTATTTTATCCCCAATGCGCCGCAAGGGGGAGCGCGGCCAAGGTCAGTGGCAAAAAATTACATGGGACCAAGCACTCGATGAGATGTGCCAAAATATCCTAACGGTTCAGGAGAAGTATGGTCCCCTTTCGCTGTGTGGGGCGGTCAGCAATGCGCACTTTAGCCGCGGTGTTTCTTTAGCACTCCTGATGCGCGCATTGGGCACACCCAACTGGATGATGAACCAGGATTTATGTGGTGGGTGCCGTGCCCTATCCGATAAAATAACAGGACTGAACATGGGTAATGGCGAGGATATAGACAATACTCGTTGTGCTTTAATCGTTGGGAGAAACCCATCCGCTGCCGATCCAACACAGTGGCTTGCCCTCAAGCGGGCAAAAGAAAAGGGTGCGAAAATCATCACCATTGACCCAGCCCGCACCCAAGCCGCCGCTATATCAGACCTTTGGCTCCAACCGAGACTGGGTACTGACGCGGCAATAGCCCTGGCCATGATCAACTGGGTGATCACGAATGATATGTATGACCAAAATTTTGTGAATAACTGGTGTCACGGGTTCGAAGAACTTAAAGACCATGTCAAACCTTACTCTCCAGAATGGGCATCCGAAATCAGCAACGTGCCAAAAGAGAAGATAATCACCGCTGCTAGATGGTATTCAAAGGGTCCTTCTTGCTTTGTTAGTGGACACGGAATTGATGCCTTTAGCGCCGGCGTCCAGACATATCGCGCCTTTCATTCACTTGTTGCAATTAGTGGCAATCTAGACCGAATTGGGGGCAACCGTCGTGTCAAAAAACCTTCGGGGTTCACAAACTATATTGAAATACTTCATAAACCAGAATTTCGTTTACCACTTGAAATTGAAGAACAAACCATTGGGGCGGATCGATTTCCGCTTTGGGCAGGACCTAGAGGATGGCAAACCGCGTGTCATAACCCCTCTGTAATTAATGCCGTGCTGACTGGGAAGCCCTACCCGGTCCGTGCAATGTATGTGACGGGGGTAAATATTGTGGTTACCTACCCAAATACCCAAAAAACAATTCAAGCCTTAAAATCACTCGACTACTTATGTGTTGCAACGCACATGATGACACCAACGGCAGAATTCGCTGATTTAATTTTACCAAAGACTACTGGTTTAGAAGATGAAGAAATTTCACTCGAAGCCAATGGTCCATGTATAAGTGTAGTTCAGCCCTCCCATCCGCCATTGGGCGATGCCCGCAGTGATTTTTGGATTGTTGGACAATTAATAAAACGATTGGAGGCACGGGGAAATAGTGAGGCAAGAACCTTCTTTCCGTGGCAGAGCAAAAGGGAGTTCAATAAATATCTTTTGGGTGACTCCGATATTGAATTCGAATCCCTGCTAGAAAACGGATATTCAGAGTACGATTATGACCTTGGTAATTTTTCCCGGGATGGCTTTAAGACCCCTACCGGTAAAATAGAGCTTTTTTCTAGAACCCTCGACGAATTAGGATTGGACCCATTACCTGACTATGTCGCAACAGCCGCGACCTCTGCAAAAAAAGATTTAGTAGGAAATGAATATCCCCTTTTGCTTCTCACGGGTGCCCGTGAAAAATCATATCATCACTCACGTTTCCGAGATCAGGATTGGGCTCGAAAAGTCGCACCTGACCCTTGGTTGCAGCTCCACCCAAAGACTGCGGCTAATTTAGGCGTTAAAACTGACGACTGGGTGTCCGTAGAAACGTCGGACCACCCTGGACGCTGTCGTCTGAAAGTCAGGGTAACAGACGAAACGATGGAGGACGTCGCCCGTACCGGTATGGGTTGGTGGTACCCTGAAGCCCCGGGTCCAGAGCACGGCGCTCTGGATATAAATGTTAATGCGGCACTGAGCTATGATGGACCTAAAGATCCGGTAACGGGTTCCTCTGATATACGTGGCATCCCCTGCCGAATCAGGAGAACAAACAGTGTCTCAGCGGCGGAATAATTTCAATTAACCCGATAACTCGATTGATCGGGTGGCACTATATCAATTTCAGACCTCGGTGTGCCATCGGGAACCCAGTCATAAGGAATAGGCTGCGCTCTATACATCCAGTTTCGTTTACCCTTGAACATCCACGTAACGAGATTGATGTCCTCATCTTTATCGTTATCTGGCCCAACAAAATTTGGATTAATGTATTCCCAAACAATCTCACCCTCCGGTGTGACTTGAAATATCCTTCCATGGATTGTTTCACAGATTAATGTATTACCATTGGGTAACCGCCTGGCTCCACCCATAAAATAGCTGAAAAAGGTCCAAACCTGGTCTCCTGAAGACGAGGCATCATATTGCCAAACAATGTCGCGGGTTATCGGGTCTATCTCCAAAATACGTGTTGCCTGCCATAGGAAATGATAAATCGGAGGCCATCCGGAATAACCACCGTTATCAAATAGGAGGATGTTACCAGCGCCCGGATAACCATCAGGTATTAAATGGGCGTCGTGCTGGCCGGCAGTTTGGTCTAAGGGACGCGGCACATTTCCGACGAATTGACGTTTTGACATATCCTGTGACGATGGATAATTAGGCCCTAACAGCCAGACAATATCACCACTTGTTTTTTCTATTATAGCGATAAAGTTTCCATCCCGTGAATCAATCATTAGATTATCAGGATTAAACCTTGTATCACCGCCGCGGAACCATTTGTTAGGACCGAGGGGCTGCATATTATTCAGAGCCAGTAAGCCTGTTCGCCGATTCCTTATTTTTGGATCCAACAAAAGGGAAATACTTTCTTCTGAGATACCAAGCTGTTCCCTGTGATCAATTGCACTCCATTGCCACACAATTTCTCCCTCTGGGGTAACTTCATAAATGTTCTGATCGCGCACAGGTTCACCGGTTATCTCGGGAACAACCCGGGTAAAATAACCTAGGATCAGGGTGTTGCCGTTAGATAGACGGCACAGGTCATGATCTTGCCCTGCCTTGCCACCCGGAGCCTGATCACCCCATTCCCAAATAATATTGCCCTCCCAATCGAGTTCAATAACTGTCTCATTTTCAAATGGATTCGGTTCTTTCTGGCCCAGGATATGACCCTTTTTTCCATTAGCATCTTCAGGATTAATCATCTCCACAGGCCAGCCAGAGTATGGCCAGGTATGAACGGTACTTCCTTCCATGTCGATGAGTTGTGCCATTCCGTCCCGGCCATCGAATAGTACAAAAGAATTATAGGATTTTTTTGAGTTATAGAGGGTGACGCCAGTAGGAAATACTGATGGTGGCATTCGTCTACTCCCGAATTTATTTAAAAAGAGATTAAACCATAGGTTTGTTTTATCATCTAAAAAATACGAATTCCGACAAAAGTAATTCTATAGTATCGTCCTAACTAAAATCATGACGGATACTTAAGATAACACCTAGATCATTCAAAACTCACGAAGTAAGCGACCAAATCCATCTATTTTGTCCGTGACACCTGTTTTACGCATAGATTCCCAAGCTATTGCCTGTAGCGAGGACATTACGCTAACTCCAAATTCCTCTTCAAGCGTTTGAATAGCATCGATTACCGTCCAATGGGGGCAGCCAAAATAAAGCGTATCCGCGTCAGGGTTTGCAGCGATTGCTGCCCTGCCCCACTCCAAAGCACGATTTGGCGGTAAACTGCCAAGCTCAACCAGGCTAGATCCCCCGGAATAAACGCCCCTCGTTTCGAGCCCAAAATAACCATTCATGTGTTCTTCGTGACGTTCGTTTTGGCTCTCAAGAAAGGGATGAACTATACAAACCTTTTGAGATCCGAGCACCGTAAAGGCGTTTTTTTGCGCCAAAGCCGAGCAGGACACCTTAACACCAATTTCTCCTTCAAGGGTCTGCATCAAAGTGTCAACAGTCTCATCGCCCTTTGAAATGTTTATCGGCAAGCCTCCCAGTAAAACCAGATCAGCCCCGGCAGCAGCCATCGTGTGAGCCGCCTCTATCGATATCTGGTAACATTTTTCTAAATCATCGGGAGACCGTTTACCAAGAGGCAACGTAATCATCATCAAAGATACACCCGCCGGCACGATACGATACCAATCGACCGGGTAAACTTCTGTTGTTACCGCAGCGACTGTATATCCGATGCGTGCCCGGTACCCATGAATTTGAGTGCCACCCATTATTACCCCCAATCGAGAAACTTTTTAATGACTGGACTATCGTGATTTACAAAAACAAGCATAATTAAGCTCGTAAGCAACAGACAAGAAAAAAACCCTCATAAGAATCTATAACCAAAAGCCGAGCCAGTCACCTACACCGTATATAAGAGAAAGGTTAACAAAATTTTTAACTTCGGTAATCTTTTGACAGTCATGGCCCAACGCTCACCTAACAAAGTTGCAATTATTTGTGGTGAGCAACGGGTCGATTTTTTTACACTGGAAAAAAATTCGAATTGTCTCGCAAATGGGCTGATCGATATTGGCCTAAAACCCGGTAGCCGGGTAGCACTCCTGTTACCCAACAGTCTCAATGCTGTCCTTAGCATGGTAGCGATCGCCAAGGCTGGTGGTATCATTGTTCCGGTAAGTACCCGCCTGGCTGCACCAGAAATAAATCATATTTTAACAGATGCTGATCCCTTTGCGGTAATCTATACACCGGAATGCAGAGGTACGATTATCGGCCTTGCTGAAACAAAAAATTTTATAAAGATAATCACTGACAATGCTCTTAAAGAAGAGATATGTATTGAGCAACTGATCTCCAGCGCAAAGTCCCAAACTCCCGTATTGACTGAAATTTCAGGAGACGACGCGCTGCTTTGTTACACTTCAGGAACAACTGGCCAACCCAAGGGGGTAATATCTACTCATCGAAATATAGTAGTGGGACAATGTTGGCTGGGCGCATTGGAATGGGATCTCACTCGTGATGATCGGATGTTATGCGTAACCCCCATGGCTCATCGAATTGGGATAGCGCGGCTTGCGGGGTGTTTTGCACTAGGCTCCACACTAATAATACAAGAACACTTTGACCCATTAGAAACTTTGCAACTCATTGAAGCAGAAGGTGTAACCCATATGGGGGTTGTCCCAACAATTGTGCGCATGCTTTTGCCACACATCGAAAAAAACCCGGCAACGTGTAAAACTTTGCGAGGCATGCTGGCTACCGGAGAATCTTTCCCGATACCCGTTAAAGAGAGGCTATTTAACTCTTTACCTGAATTACGTCTCCACAGTTTCTACTCACAAACTGAGGCTGGGCTGGTGAGCTGCCTTAAGCCTGAGGAACAAAGATCACGACCGGACTCGATCGGATTGCCCGCTAGTGGCGTGGATGTTCGGTTGGTGGACAAAAACTTTGAGGATGTCTTATTGGGCGAAACTGGTGAGGTCCTTGTACGTTGTGGCAAACCCGGTGATGTGACGGTTATGAGGGAGTACTATAACCGTCCTGAAGACAACGCCTCTGCATTTGTTGATGGGTGGCTTCGTACCGGCGACATGGCAAGACGAGATGGAGATGGCTACCTTTACTTTGTTGACCGGCTCAAGGACATGATCATAAGTGGAGGCCTCAATATCTATTCAAGAGAAGTTGAAAATGCTTTGGAAAATCATCCCGGTGTTTCAGAAGCCGCCGTCATTGGAGTTCCCGACCCACAATTCGGAGAAGCTGTGATGGCCTTCGTAATTTGTGAAAACGAACAGTCAACCCCATCAGAACACGACTTGATTACCTTTTGTCAGGAATCATTAGCGAGCTATAAAAAACCACGCCAAATACTTTTCGTAGACAAGTTACCACGAAATACCACCGGGAAAGTTATCAAAAACGAACTGCGTACCTTTTTAGAAAGGGTCTAGATCGCTAGAGGAACCAATTCTAATCCCCGCGATACACCGGTTTTTCCAGTTTCCAGGTTAAACATAATTTGATCATAGCTACCCGGCTTAGTTGTGCGGACTGTAATGGCAACTGATCTCGGACTATTACCGTTTTCTGCGTGTGGAATGTGAGGTGGCACAATATCAACAGTTCCCGCTGGCGCTTCTGCCTTAACTTTTAATTTTAATTCTGCGTGGCCTTTTTGGCTGCCGTCATCTACACGTTCATATATATGCGTTACCTCATCACCATCAAGTACGCCGTATACTGTCCAAGTCGGCCCATGGTCATGCGCTGTCGCTATATGTTTTGGCTCCCGTACTAGAACACCCACAAAGAAATCAAATTTCGGGTCATGATGCAGAATGTATTCCCTGCCTTTTTTCTTCTCCCAACCCTTCGATGTATTAAGAATTTCTTGATCCGAAATTAAAGTTTTGAGTAGGGGGCGAACACCTTCCCATTGCTCTATTTCGGGCAATCTCTTAGCAAAATGCGAATGCATGTCATCAATAAATTTATTAAATGCCTTATGCGAATATCGTCCCATCTAAAGACTCCCTGATTGTAAAAATTTCATTTTGGGTTTTAGTATCTTTCACCAATAACGAAACGCCTTTTGATTTTCACTTCTACAAGTTAACGCGTTTCATCCCATTCGGGGGGTACCTATCTCCTTCCACCGCATTTTGATGGAAGATTTTAGCTAACCGAATTAAGTCTTCTTTTGTCAGAGAGATATCTATGGCACCTAAATTTTCCAATAAATGTTTGCGACTTTTGCAACCCGGTATTGGAAACACGTTATCATTTTGGGCAAGAAGCCAGGCGAGCGAAATTTGCGCAGGTGTTGCACCCTTATCTGAAGCAAACCCCTCTAACTGCGATACGCATTCGCGGTTCGCCGAATAGTTTACCTCATGGAACCTTGGAAATTTTCCTCGAATGTCATCTTCTGATTGGGCTCCAGCCGTATTAACCACCCCTGTAAGAAATCCATAGCCCAGTGGGGCATACGCCATGAGCGCCATCCCCAGTTCATTGCAGGTGTCATGGTGACCATCTTCAACATCACGTGTCCATAATGAATACTCAAACTGTAACGAAACAAGAGGATGAACCTTTGACGCCCTCCTTATGGTATTAGGAGCCGCCTCCGACAGACCTACAAAACGTACCTTGCCCTCTTCAACCAGTCTCGAAACCGCGCCAACCGACTCCTCTATAGGAATTGTAGGATCGACCCTCGACTGGCACATTGTATCGAGGTAATCGACGCCGAGATTTTTTAAACTAGTCTCACATATATCACGCAACCGATCAGGGGCCCCGCTCCCCGCCGCAACACTGCGATCGCTCTCATCTCTTATGGTGCCGGTCTTGGAATGAATAAAAACCTGCTCACGCCTTCCCTTGATTGCCTTTCCAATCAGGCGATGATTGTGGCCACCCCCGTATCGTGCGGAGGTGTCTATTAGGTTAACACCGTGCTCCATTGCCTCATGAATAGTTGCTATAGATTCAGCATCATCAGCCACACCATACGCTCCCGACATACCAAAACAGCCAAGCCCTATACGGGACAGTTTGATCCCAGAATTTCCAAAATCCCGATACTCCATTTCCCCTCCTTGGTTCAGGGGTAGTCCTCCGCCGCGAGCCACTCCCTTGGCACAATACGATTTGTATCGTCGCCCTTCATTTTATTGAAAATGACCGCTCCAGCTGCAGCGAATTGCATCCCCAAACCCGTATTATTTTTATAATAGACAATATTTTCACTTGTTTGCTTAACCGTCATTTCACCAGAGCACAGGTCTCCTAATTCGACAATGCTTTCACGTAAAACCCTGCCACTTTCAATGAGATTAAGGAGTTCTGTTTGCTGGTTTGATACAACACTATCCCAATCGTTAATCACAATATCTGACGCTCGCGTGAAAGTCGTTTCGTCGACCTCGTGACGTTTAAGGGTAACATCGGAATTAGCCACAGAAATTACCATTTGACCGGGTTCCAACAAGTCCCCGTTAAATGTCGGTTTTGTGGAGTTTGTCATTGAGCAAACGATATCAACACCAGCCAAAACTTCTTCCGAACTTTCCACCGGTATAATTTCGACACCCGGCAACTGAACTTCCTTTGGAAAGGCTTCTCGGTTTTTTCGGGTCGGACTATATACTTTAACACGTTTAATGGATGGCCGAGCCGTGCAAATTGCCTCGCAATTCGCCTTCGCCTGCCGGCCTGTCCCAAACAAGCCAAGTTCAGCAACATCTTCGCGTGCCACCTTATCCACAGCAACACCCGTGGTCGCCCCAACACGAACACCACTCAGGTGGGACTCATGCATAAATGCAACGGGCTCCGCATTGTTAAGGTCATAAAGAATAATCACTGTCCAGTTTGTCGCATCCGGACTGCTGGTGGTCTTTCTTCCTGGAGCTCCACCCTTGGCCAACATGTTCGACCCGGCGCGAACACAGGCCATACCATAGCTCGGAACTGCACCAACGTGAACATTTGCAAAATATTCTCTTTCGGCGTCATCTGGGGCGTCTACGCGGTATCGTAGACGTGGGAGGGTCTTGGCTTTTCCTTCTGCAAAATCACTAAAGCACACATCCATGGCCTCGATACATTCTGCCATCGTTAAATGTTTTCTTACATCGTCATCACTAATTATTATAGCCACTCGTCTCTCCCTATTTCGTCTTTCAGATTATGCTAATATAAATATCTTAATTTAAATGATACCTCCAACTGGATAATTAGCACCATGGCATTCACTATAAAAAAACTATCAGACGCAGCTGGCGCCGAAATTATGGGACTGAATTTAAAACAGGAACTTTCTAACGGAACAAAAAACAGCCTAAAGAAGGCTTGGCAGGATCATATGGTGTTACTTCTTCGGGGTCAGAAACTTTCGGAAGAAGAGCAAGAGAGGTTTTGTAAGGTCTTTGGTCAAATTGCCGGATTAAAATCTAAAAATTCGAATTCAAAATTTTTATTTGTCACTAACAAGGAAGATCCTAGCCGTGCAACAGCCGTGCAGCTTGGCGAAATGATGTTTCATTACGATCAGGCATATGCAGAACACCCATGCAAGGCCTCCACGCTTTATTCCATCAACGTTCCCGATCATGGCGGCAACACATGCTTTTCCAATTGCTGCGCGGCCTACGAACAACTTTCCGATGAATGGAAAAAAAAATTAGAAGGAAAAACAGCTCTTAACTATTTCAATTATGATACCAACCCCAGTCTAAGGCCT
>JAYZFG010000007.1:0-154528 GCA_036336885.1 Pseudomonadota bacterium | reverse complement strand
CCTTGATCTTCCTGATCAGCCTTTACATGAACGTGCCTTGTGGGAGGTTCTTTACACGACGGGTAGTACCGCTGACCCGGTTCCCATTTTTAATACGACTTACGACTACCATGCCTATCTTTATCAGTCTAAAGCTGTTGCGGAAATATCAGGTATTAACGAGACTGATATCATCGCCAATTTATTCCCATTGACTCCAGCACCAATGGGAGCATTTGTTCGTTCTGCAGGTAACGCCTATGCGGTGGGAGCTAAAATTTTTGCGGCCTTGCCAGGTGGTACGTTCAGTCCGTTTGATTTGCAAAACTCACTCGATCAGGTCGTAGAACGGGTCGAAAAACACTGCGCCACCATACTATGGGGTGTCCCAAGTTATATCCGTCGACTTCTCATTAGGGCTCTAGAATTAAAGGTCGATTTATCTTCCGTACGGATGTGTGCAATAACGGGGGAAGCGACATCGCCAGCACTTCGAGAGGATATCCGGCGCTGCTTACGAGATATGGGAGTGGACAAACCTTTAATCTTCAACCGCTATGGGTCGACGGAGCTTGGGGCCTTTGCTCAATGTAAAGAGGAAGGTGACTGGCATAATCCGACACCTGATCTCCAATATCATGAAATTGTTGACCCAATCACTGGGCAGCGCTTACCTGATGGGGAACGTGGGTCCCTGGCTGTCACGCATCTCGATAGGCGGGGTACGGCACTAATCCGTTTCGTCGTAGGTGACATCGTTTCTATTGATCGTTCTCCCTGTCCCCATTGCGGGCGAACCAGCGAACGAATTGTCGGGCCAGTGGTTCGTACAAAGGATTTAATAAAAATAAAAGGTATGCTGATTAATCCCGACGTACTACTAGAGACCCTGCAGTCAATGCAATTTATTTCCGAGTTTCAGGTGGTCATCCAGCACGAAATTATAAATGATCCACTTTCAATGGATGAAATGTTAATCCGAGTCGAACTAAAGGCAGAAGCGGATCTAGAGATGGCTAATGAGATTAAAAGGCAAGTTCACCGTGCGGTTAATGTGACACCACGGGTTGAATTTGTGGATCGACGAGAAATTTACAGTGTCGGGGTCCAGACTAAGGCTACCCGTTTCATTGATAGGCGAACAGCTTCGGATAGTATTGTTCGTTAATATGGAACAAATAGCGTTGGCCAATATTTTTAATATTGCCCTAGCAATAGGTGCTAGTGTCGCAATGTTTAATGGTATGATCCATGGCTATACCGGGTTTGGTGGCGCTCTCATAATTATACCAGTTTTAACATTTATATTTGGCCCAATTGAAGCTATAGCTATGGTGGGACTTATTACTATGTTTGGATCTGCACAGTTAGTATACAAAGCGGTGCATCAAGCCAAATGGCAAGAGCTAGCCCCTATTTGTTTTTGTATAGTTGCGTTTACCCCTTTTGGATCTTGGTTTCTGTTTCATGTTGATGGCGAGTTTATTCGAAGGTCTATGGGCGGCTTCATTTTGCTCTTTGCATTAATTTTATTTAGCGGCTGGAGTTATCAAGGGCACCGAGGAACCTTCCCAAGCGCGTTGGTTGGGATTGCGGCGGGGAGTATTAATGGCCTTACAGGAGTGGGAGGGCCACCATTAGGTCTTTACTTTTTGTCTTCTCCTTATTCGGTAGACGTTCAACGCGCAAATATTGTTATTTGTATCGCGGCGCTCACCATTGCAATGGTTGGAGCTAGCGCTATCGGCGGGGCTTATTCTCTGGAGGTAATTCTTCGTGCACTCCTGATCACCCCGGCCTATTTGTTTGGCGTTTGGCTTGGTGCCTATCTTTTTGATTTGGCACCGAAAGAATATTTCAAAAAAATTGCGTTAATAATATTAATCATTACCGGGTTGTGCACCCTATTGGTCTAAACGATACCTGAATTTTAGTGCGACTAAGGTGTATGTGAAAATTTTATAGTGAGGGATTAATGTTTGAAATTGGTGATATCGTTCGAAATGTTGCGGCTAATATCGTTGGCGAGGTCGTTGAGGTTGACGGTGAGGTTATCTACCTTGAACAGGAGAATGGTGCAGAGGTTGACTTTACGGCGTCTGCTCTGGTTCTAGAAAGCGAGTTTCAGATTAGGTTTAGCGGCCTCGTACAGGAAGACAAAGCGGCGCACGCACATGATCAAATTTACCAAGCGGTAATTGATAATCTCTACCCTGCTTTATTAAAATTAGGGCATGGTGTACATGCTAAAATTGTCCCAATACCTGGTATAAAGGCGAAATCTTGGGAGCAGCTAACAGCGTTACAGCAATTGAACGCAATTTCAGATGTCACAAATACGCCGGTTAAAAATTTTATTGATGCGAATAAACCGGGAGCAAACCCTTCGCTCGTCAAATTGCAACTTTCTCTACTTGAAGCATTCACAAAAGAGGAAAAATAATGGGAGATTCCCCGGGCAAGAAAGGAACAATTCTTGAAGCCGACGACGTGGCGTTGGTCATAAAGTCGGATGGAGCAGTTACATTATGCTTGCCCGATTACGAAGATGACGACGAAGTACCCAGGCACACTCTTTTCCTCGTTGCATTAATGAACAAAATGGAAGATGAGGACTGGATCGATAAAATCATATCCGAAATACTTCCAAATGAGATAGACGAGTAAATTCCACGGTCGTGCTGGAATGCGGATCAGGTTTTTTTTAACTTAAATCGAAGCCATGGCTTTTAAGGAATGCCTTAAACTCAGGCCTTTCGGGTTTTCCCAGTTGGCGGGATATATGTTCTGACCAGCCATAAAATTCTGCAACCCCCCATAGATCGGTGCGGGTTTGACTTTCATCAGGAATAGGAAAAATCGCGTTGCGTGTCTGATTATACTCTTGGATATCTTTTTCAAGGTTACTGTCGTTATACTGGTCATAATGAACTACCACTGATTGTGGTAGGCGCTGATTGATATAGCCCGGATTTTCTGGCCAGCCAGCCATCACACCCGCGATGGGGAAGACGCCTTCTGGTATTCCTAAAATTCTGGTAACAGCATGAATGTTGTCACGGAGGCTACTCAGAGGTGCAGTTCCAAGCCCAGATGCTTCTGCGGCAATAACGAAAAACCCTAAGGCGAGCGCAGCATCCACCACTCCATTAAGAAATGTATCCATATTATTGTTGACGTGAGGGCGTTGATGAATTTGTCCAATACGTTGGTTGCGACGGATGTCCGCGCAAAAAACGAGTAGTAGTGGTTTTTCCTCAAGTCCATTTGTACGCGGACACCAGGGAGCTAGCTGCTCGCGAATTTTCTGTTCCTGAACAACAATGATTGAGTACTGCTGAAGGTTAGATTTGGTTGGGGCAGATTGAGCGCATGCGAGCAGTAATTCCAAAAGCTCTTCTGAAATAGTCTTTTCCGTATAGGTCCGAATGGAGTGACGGGAAAGAAGACCTTCAATGGTTGAGTGAACTTCGTTACTACCTCCAATGCTTTTATGTTTACCATAACGAGCGTTAAGCAACTGTTTTATTGTCGCCATCAGGGATAGCCTTTTCTAATTTTGGTTCTGGGCTCTATCCAAAATATCTTGGGGTGTTTCGGTTACGATCTCCGCGTAAACGGGTACAAACGGGCCACTATCGACCAGTTTCACAAATTCTGGCGCCATTTCGACCATTTCCGTTCGGATTTTTTTGTGGATTTCAATGTCTCGCCATTCCCCAATTAGATAGAAATGATCCTCGTCTTCAACGTCCCGACAGAGAACGCCGTCTTTAACTTGAGCGCTTGACTTGTGCATCGGGTTATCATCACCGTAATCAAACTCATTAAATAAACGAATAAATTCACTACCCGTTCCCGGCTTAACCCGAAAATCATATACGTGAAAAAAATTTCCTAGTTTTGCGAGTGGTTCCAATGCCATATCTTCTGCTCCTTTCGTCGACTTTAAATGAACGGTACCTCTCACGGCGCTAGCAATCAATGGAGGGCTTGTTCCTTTGGTGTCATTTTCGTTACACTGAAACATAAAGTTAAAGTTATAGGAGCTGGTCATACAATGCCTGATACCCATTTAATCGAGGATGGTAGTAATAGTATGGCAATAGAAGCATTGCATTGGCCCAACGATGATTTATCTCGAATTCCAGACTGGATATATACATCGGAGGACATTTTAGTTCGTGAACGGGAACGTATCTTCCTTGGAAAATGCTGGAACTTTGTAGCTTTGGAGGCCGAATTACCTGATGTTGGGTGTTTTAAACGATCATATGTTGGTGATGTTCCGGTAATTGTTACGCGTACTGGCGATAATGCATTTAATGTTTTCGAGAATCGGTGTGCACACCGTGGTGTGGAGTTTTGTCGTGAATTGCGAGGTAAAGTAAATGAGTTTATATGCCCCTATCACCATTGGACCTACGACGTAACGGGTGAACTAATAGCGGTACCTTTTCGCCGAGGTGATAAAGGAAAAGGGGGAATGCCCAAGGAATTCGATTTGGGTGAACATAACCCTAGGCAGTTCCGAGTTTCATGCCGTCATGGTGTAATTTTTGCGACCCTCTCAGATGACACCGAGCCCTTAGAGGAATATTTGGGGCCAGAGACACTTGAGCAATTCGACGTGGTCTTTTCTGGGCGGGAGCTTAAGGTGCTTGGGTACTATCGGAATCGACTCAATGGTAATTGGAAACTCTATCACGAAAATTTAAAGGATCCATATCACGCGACGCTTTTGCATGTTTATCTTGCCACTTTTCGGCTCATGGTGGCTGGTCAGAAATCCGCAATGATCTGTGATGAGGTGGGACGCCACGCTACAGCCGCTTCTGCTAAGGATGACGCAATAGAAATCGGAGATGACTTGGTAGACGAAATGAAGGGGGCTTATCGTGTTGGTATGGATCTAAATGATGAAGATTTTACCCGCTATGTGCCTGAATTCGACAGTCCTTGGACTGTTACCATGTCAACTATTTGGCCTAATCTTATTGTGCAAAGAGAGTTGAATACTCTAGGAATTCGTCACATCGTGCCACGTGGGCCACATGCACTCGACATGTATTGGACAATGTTTGGTTATGTAGGAGATAGTGAGGAGATGACCAAACATCGAATGAAGCAGGGCAACTTAATGGGGCCTTCCGGTTATCTGGGTGTTGATGATAATGAGGCGATTAAGTTTTTGCAGGATGGATTTAGAAACTCAATGCCAGGTGAGGGTGTGGTGAAGCTCGACCCTGACAAAGAAGGCGGCACTGATACACTTATTTCTGAGGCATCAATCCGTTCCCTTTATCGTCATTACCGTGAAGTTATGGACATATGACCAAAGAGAGAGGTCGGCCTCCGGTTGAGAAATTTTCGGAAGACGAAAGGCGGGCTTTACGTTTCAAAATTGAAGAATTTAATACGGAATACTCGGCGACCCTTGATGATCAAGATATTCATCGCTGGCCTAGTTTTTTCACTAATGATGCATTTTACCGGGTAACCGCAAAGGAAAATTTTGATCAAGGCTTGCCTGTTGGACTGGTCTGGCTAGAGGGCCGAGCGATGTTTCTTGATCGGGTTGCCGCGATTGAGAATACAATGGTCTTTGCTCCGCGTTATCTGCGGCATTATGTAACTAATGTTGACGTTTTGGGTTTTAATGATGCACAGGAGATATGCGCTAAAGCAAATTATCTTATTGTGGAAACACTAATGGAGGATTCCACAAAAATATTCCAGGCAGGTATTTACCAGGATATATTTGTATACGATGAAAGTGGTTGCCTTAAATTAAAATTCCGTGATTGTATCTACGATAGCCTCTTAATACCAAATGACATGGTGTTTCCGGTTTAATAGCGGTTATCTGAGATAGTCAGCCATCATGTGGGCGAAGACTTTTGCAGCTTCGCATGATCTATCAACTGATGAACAGTCATCGTCAGTATGGGCAAAACGGTCCTCCCCGCTTCCATAGTTTGCACAGGGAATCCCAATCTGGTTGAGGTAACCCTGATCAAAAGCAGTCGTGGTATAAAAGGTCTCTGGCGGCCCCCCGAGCATTTCGTTTGCAGATTTACAAATTGCCTTAACGATGGGTGAATCCATGTCCACGAGTGAGGGGTACATAAATGGTCCTTCTTTCATCTCAACTTCCCACTTAAAACCGCTTGCAGGGTCTTCAACACCATTAACTTCCATCACTATTTTTCGAATTTCTTCCCATTTTTCGTAGGGATTGTCACCCGGCAAAAGACGCCTATCGAGAGTTATTTCGCACTCCCCCTGGATTGTGTGAGTGGCATCGGGAAAACTTCTGATATGATTTACTGCAAAAGTAGGCTTTCCTAAGGCTTCGTGCTCGCCGGATAATTCCAACTGACTCTCCAAACGACGAATTACTTCCAATGCCCCGGTAATGGCATTACAAGCACGGTTTGGCGCGCTCGAATGACCGGGGGCCCCTTTGACTGTCACGAATGTATCAATACGACCGCGGTTACCTAATGTTAGTTTTAAACTAGTACCACCCAAAACTGCCATATCCGCGCGTATACCTTCACCTTCTATAACACTTTTGATAGCGTCATGCCTTCCGGTTTCGCCGGAAACACAGCATAAAAAGACTAGTTGCCCATTTAGTGGTAATTTGGTGGCAATAATAGTTTCGATTGCGTGCAGCATTGCCGCCATGGTGCCTTTTTGCTCGCTAGCTCCTTTACCAAGAACTACTTCACCAGGTAGATCATATTGGCCACCATCGACAACATCTCCATCATAGGCGTTTGCCATTGTCGATTGCGGTTGATTCATGGCATTGCTAATAAGCATTAGTGACTTGCCAGTGGTATTCTCTCCGTATTTCGCAATTAGATTGTGCATGCCATCGTAATGAATGTCGTCAATTCCCATTTTTCGCAAGCGAGGTTCTACCGCTTTTCGGATAAATTCAGATAGAAGCGGTTCTGCCTCAAATTTGTCAGTTTGTGGACTAGGAACTTTAACTAATTCAACGAGGATCTCCTTAACCCGTTCAGTTGAAATAGTCCCTTCGATGGCAGTTTTGATGTCCATGCTAAAATTGATACCCCATAAAATGTGTTCAAACTATATTTATTATTAATAATTATTTATAAACTCTCAAAAATCCATATCTGATAATCAGAACTACCAGGTATGCTTGCGCGTTGACAAACTAACTGTAGCTTATTATTGTCCCGCCTTCCAAATTTAAGGTTGTAAAGAGTGAGTAGATGAAAGTCGCTAATTCGCTTAAAACATTAAAAAACCGAGATAAAAACTGCCGAGTTATTCGGCGAAAGGGTCGCGTTTACGTGATCAATAAAAATAACCCCCGTTTTAAGGCGAGACAGGGTTGACCAATAGTTCTATCATAAGTAGGACCGCGCTTTAGGCGCGGTTTTTTTATCTTCATCTCAATACCGAGGGTAATACTTGCTCAAGCTATAAAGGCTATAGTTTAATTAGGCTTTAATATAATTCTTAATAAGCGGGGCAAACCTAATATGGAGATGCCGGGTCCCGATCCTGAAATTATTGGTCGACGGGAAAATATTATTAAGGCCCTTCAAGCGTTTATTCCAGCGAACTCCATAATTGCTGAAGAAGAGGGCTTGCGTCCTTTTGAGTGTGATGGGCTGACTGCCTATCGCGAATTACCCTTAATTGTTGTGCTTCCAGAGAATGCAGATCAAATTTCAAGGATCTTAAATTATTGTTATCAGTCCGGGGTTAAAATAGTTCCGCGCGGTGCTGGGACTTCGCTTTCCGGAGGAGCTTTGCCTCTAGCCGATGCGATTACCCTCGGTCTTAGCAAGCTTAATAAAATAATCGAAGTGGATTATGAAAATCGTTGCGTAGTTGCCGAACCAGGAGTGACTAACCTCGCAATTACCGAAGCTGTTGAAGATTGCGGTTATTATTATGCTCCGGATCCGTCGAGCCAAATTGCTTGTACAATTGGTGGAAATGTAGCGGAGAACTCGGGAGGTGTTCATTGTCTTAAATACGGACTGACAACCAACAACCTCCTCGGTCTTAAAATGATTCTTATGGACGGGCAAACGATTAATCTTGGTGGAAAGCATATGGATCCGGGCGGTTATGATTTGATGGGCATTGTAACCGGGTCTGAAGGTTTACTGGGAGTTATCACCGAAGTAACGGTGAGAATTCTGCCGAAACCACCTACAGCACGGGCATTACTCATGGGTTTTAATTCCAGTGAAGCCGCGGGGAAATGTGTCGCCTCAATTATTGGAGCCGGTATTATTCCTGGCGGCATGGAGATGATGGATCGTAAAGCGATCCATGCAGCAGAAAACTTCGTCAATGCCGGGTATCCCCTCGATGCTGAAGCTATTCTTATTGTTGAGCTCGATGGTCCCGTGGAAGAAGTAGACTATTTGACGGATAAAGTCTCTGAAATTTCGTGTATGGCTGGAGCTACATTTGTTAGGTCGAGTGTTAATGAAGAGGAAAGATTACTGTTTTGGGCGGGCCGGAAGGCAGCATTTCCTGCGGTTGGAAGAATATCTCCGGATTATTATTGTATGGATGGTACCATTCCGCGGCATCGATTGCCTGAAGTATTGAAAAGGATAGCCGATGCGGCTGTTCGTTATGGTCTGGGGGTGGCGAATGTTTTCCACGCTGGTGACGGGAATCTTCACCCGTTGATCCTCTATGATGCAAATAAACCTGGTGAGCTAGAAAGTGCAGAGGCTTTTGGCGCGGAGATACTCAAACTTTGTGTCGAAGTAGGGGGCGTCCTTACTGGCGAGCATGGTGTGGGCGTTGAAAAGAGAGACTTGATGGAAACAATGTTTACAGAAGTTGATCTTATGCAACAGCAGAGGATTAAATGTGCATTTGATCCGAAGCAGCTTCTTAATCCAGGAAAAGTATTTCCAAAACTTCATCGATGTGCGGAATTAGGCAGGCTGCATATAAACGGCGGAGAAATGCGTTTCCCCAATTTACCGCGTTTCTAATGTCTTCCGTCTTTGAACCAAAAAAGATTATTGACCTCGAACAGATCATTGGTGATGCGTTAGCCCAGAAAATTCCCTTAGAAATTTTGGGTGCAGGGTCAAAAAGAGCGGTTGGCCAGCCGATGGTTACAGCCCAACAAGTTTCTCTCGTGAGCTTTTCTGGGATTACGCTCTACGAGCCAGAGGAATTAGTCTTAGCTGCACGGGCAGGAACACCTTTAATGGAAATAGAGAAAGCTCTAGATCAATTTGGTCAGCAACTTGCGTTTGAGCCGGTAAATCTTGGAAATATGCTCGGTAGTAAATTAGCACAAACAATAGGTGGGATAATGGCAACAAATTTTTCAGGACCAAGGCGTATACAAGCTGGCGCAGCTCGGGACCATTTGCTTGGTGTTGAAATGGTTACTGGGAGGGGAGAAAGGATTAAAACTGGCGGTCGAGTCGTGAAAAATGTTACGGGCTATGACCTGTGCAAATTATTTGTTGGGTCCTATGGGACATTGGCGGTCGCCACCGATTTGACCTTCAAAGTTTTGCCGGCAAGTGAGAAAACTAGGACGATCCTGGTTGCAGTCGAGGATGAAGAAACTGCAATTTCGGCCATGAAGGATTCACTTAATAGTCCAAATAATGTCTCCGGTGCTGCGTTTCTTAGCAGGGAAATTAGTAAGCGTTCAAAAGTGTCGTATGTCTCCAGCGCCAACGCATCTATAGCTGCAATTCGTATAGAGGGCTCCGCCCCTTCCGTCGAAGCCCGCTGTTGCGCGTTAAAAAAAATCCTTATCGTTTATGGAGATATACAGGAATTGCACTATCACAATTCCATGCAATTTTGGAAGGAAGTAGGAAATGTTACACCTTACGTAGACAAGGTGGGTGTGGTTTGGCGAATTTCGGCAGCGCCTACCAATGCGATTGAAATCGTTCGTAAAATTTCCAATAATTTGGCTATAGAATTTTATTTGGACTGGGGCGGTGGCCTGATATGGTTGAGAGTTATAGAAAAACGTAACGATGGCGGAGCCGTTGAAATCAGAGATGCTATTAAAGGCCATGGAGGCCACGCAACATTGATACGGGCTAACGAAAAAATTCGATCACAAGTGCCGGTATTTCAACCACAAGCGGAGGGTGTTGCTACCCTTAGTCAACGCTTAAAAAGCAGTTTTGATCCGACAGGGATTCTCAATCCTGGTCGAATGACGTATTCACCAGGGCCGGAACATGCAAACTAATTTTTCTCTTGCCCAACTTAGTAATCCAGATATTAGAGATGCAAACGAAATTTTAAGGACTTGTGTTCATTGTGGGTTTTGTAATACGACCTGTCCAACTTATTCCTTGTTAGGGGACGAACTAGACGGCCCGCGCGGCCGAATTTACCTTATTAAGGAAATGTTAGAACGAAGTCGACCGGCTTCTGAAACAGACGTCAAGCATTTAGACCGATGTTTATCTTGCCTTTCTTGCATGACTACCTGTCCTTCGGGTGTTAACTATTTGCATTTAGTGGATCACGGTAGGCGGCATATCGAGGAGACCTATAAAAGAAAGATTATGGACCGACTTACAAGGAGACTACTTGGAGCAGTTTTGCCAAGTAAGGGGTTGTTTAGACTTGCAATATTATTTGCCAATATTTCTCGGGTGTTTGGGCCAATATTACCCAGACAATTTCAAAAAATGTTAAGTTTAGCATCATATTCACATGTAAGAAATAAAGTACTGACCCCATCAATTTACGAAGCGTTTGGTGCTGGCAAGTACCGTGTCGGTATTTTAACAGGATGTGTTCAGGATTCTCTGGACCCGAGTATTAACCATTCAACGATCCGATTACTAAACCGGCATGGGTGTGATGTGGTTTTACTTTCAGGAGTTAACTGTTGTGGGGCAATAAATTTGCATTTGGGTCAGGAGGAGCAAGCCATTAAACATATCGAAGCTAATGTTCAAACCTGGTTGGCCTCAGATAATTTAAAGAAATTGGACGCTATCATCATTAACATGTCGGGATGTGGAACAACCGTCAAAGATTACGGCCATATCCTACGCGATGATGTGAAGTTTGGAAAATTAGGGGCCAAGGTATCTGCTCTCGCTGTCGATATATCTGAATTTATTCATCGAATTGGAATAAAAGATTCCCAATTAACAAAAAAATTCCGAGTAGCATATCAATCGCCCTGTTCGCTTCAGCATGGGCAGAGAGTCTTGAGTGAACCAATTACATTATTGGAAGCATGTGGTTTTGATGTTGTTTTACCAAAAAATGGACATATTTGCTGCGGGTCAGCTGGTACATATAATATCCTTGAGGATGAAATAGCAGAGGAATTGGGAACGAAAAAATTTCGATCGCTTGAAGATTGTTCGCCAGATATAATCGCTAGTGGTAATTTGGGCTGTATAATGCAATTAAAGAATGCAGGGGACGGAGTTAAACCATTTCCAATTGTTCATACCGTTGAATTATTAGACTGGGCGACCGGGGGTCCCCCACCATTGTCCATGAATAAAAACCTTGGGGACTTGTCGTGAAAAAATTTACGGATTGGATGGCAAAGGGGCCCAAATTGAACTTTGAAGTCCCAGTTATAGGCGGTCAGAACGACCCAAGGTTGGATCCTCTCTTTAATGCATTAGGAGTAGCAACCGACCCTGACGAAGCCGCAGATATAGAAGCTGGAATCTGGGCGTTATGGGGGCTTTCCGGTGACGAGGAGATCGACCAGTTAATGACCATTGGTATAGGGGCAATAGGTGCAAAGGATGGAGAAACTGCGCTGTTAGCGTTTAATGAAATTATAACAAAGGCCCCAGGTTATGCTGAGGGTTGGAATAAACGAGCCACATTATTTTACTTAGCTGGGGAACATGAACTCTCAATATCCGATATCAAAAAAACCCTGTCTTTGGAACCCCGACACTTTGGAGCCCTTTCGGGTTTAGGTTTGGTATATATAGCTATGGGAGAAGAGCACAAAGCTCTAGATGCGTTTGAAGAGGCACTAAAAATACACCCATATATGGAAAGTACAAAATCGCATATTCGTGAATTGCGCGGTCTGGTGCGGGGTGGGAGAGTCTAGATAGTTAAATTATAATACTGTTGCCGCTAAGCCTTAATTAATCCTGGCGATACGCAAAATGTTTGTTGTGCCGGGCGTGCCGAAGGGAACCCCTGCAGTAATAACTACACTTTCATCCGGCAATGCATATTCAAACTCTTTCGCAATTTGGCATGCACGACTAACCATGTTGGAAAAATTTATTACATCCTCAGCCATTATACATTGGACACCCCAGGCAAGGGCAAGTCTTCTAGCCGTTGATAGACTTTCGGTGAGGCATAAGATAGGCACTTCCGGACGGCCCCGGGCTGCACGCAATGTTGTTGAACCGGATGTAGTGTAGGTAATAATAGCGGCAGCAGAAATGGTGTGAGCAACCTGTCGGGCTGCATCTGTAATCGCGTCTGGGGCGTTTGCCTCTGGGTGGCTGTGTTCGTTGTCAGTACGATACCAAAATTCTGGATCAAGCTCGACGCGATGGATAATACGATCCATCATTTTCACCGCCTCCAGCGGGTATTGTCCCGCAGCGGTTTCAGCGGACAACATAACGGCATCTGCTCCATCATAAATTGCGGTCGCCACATCTGAAGCTTCCGCTCTGGTAGGTGTTGGTGTTTCAATCATAGATTCTAGCATTTGTGTTGCTACTACGACAGGCTTGCCTTGTTTTCGGCATTCCCGAATTATAAGTTTTTGAAGGCTCGGTACGTCTTCCGGTGGCAACTCAACACCCAGGTCGCCACGCGCTATCATCACGGCATCTGATATTTTAATAATCTGGTCAAGGTGTTCTATAGCGCTGGGTTTTTCCATTTTGGAGAGCACTCCCGCTCGACCGCCTATTATTTCTTGGGCTTCAATGACATCCTCTGGGCGTTGAACAAAACTAAGGCCGATCAAATCTACGCCATGTTTAAGAGCAAATTCCAGGTCTTCGCGATCTTTCTTACCTAGGGGTGAGATGGGCAAAACGGCGTTTGGAATGTTAACACCCTTGTGGTCTGAGATAGTGCCCCCGGTAATAACTTCGGCTTCTACTGATGATTTTCCAGCGTTGACGACTTCTAGGCGTATTTTCCCATCATCAATTAACAGTTCTGTCCCTTTTTCGAGCACTGTAAACACTTCCGGGTGTGGAAGGGGTATAAAATCGGCATTTCCCGGTTTGTTGTTTGAAGCAAGCTTTATGATTGCTCCCGGAATAAGTTCTGCAACGCCATTGGAGAAATTACCAACCCGAACCTTTGGACCTTGTAAGTCGGTAAGAATTCCTATTGGTCGCCCAGTCTCCAACTCTAGTTCGCGGATTGCGGCAATTCGAGCGGCATGGTCCTCATGGGAACCGTGGCTAAAATTTAATCTAAAAACATCAGCACCCGCATCAAAAAGTTTCCGGATTATATCCGGAGAATGACTGGCGGGGCCTAAGGTTGCTAAAATTTTGGCCTGTCGGTATCTGCGCATATAATCCTTATAAAGCAGTGCGTTAATACGCGCCAGCGCATATAGCGATTGCGCGGAAGTCATTTACATTTGTTAACGTTGGGCCTGTTACAATATTATGTCCAAGCGCATCAAAAAAAGTACCACTACGGTGAGCTGTAAGTAAGCCGGTGGGGTCCAAACCCAATTCAATAGCGCCCGATATACTATAAGGTGTCAACACTGCCCCGGCATTTTTGCTATTACCATCAATTCCATCGGTATCGCAAGCAAGAGCCCAAATTTTTGGCTCACTATTAAGCATGAGCCCCAACGCCAGTAGAAATTCGGTATTGGGCCCGCCATAACCCTTTAACCCGCCCAACGATACAGTTACTTCACCTCCCGAAAGCAAAACGAGTGGTGGAGATGAGGCATTTCTAAAGCGCGCTATTTCAATGGCCTTTTTGGCTTGACTATAAGCAATATTTTTAGCTTCGCCCTTTATAGAATCCCCTATTAAAACGACGTCCCAACCACGGGCCCTCGCCTCATTTGCTGCCGCATTCATAGCGTCTTTAGACCGTCCAATAATCTTAACAGTGTCATTTTGAAAAGATTTATCTTGTTTGATGACGTCGCGGTCCCTTGTTAGAAATTTGTTAAGTTTTGAGGGTAGGTCAAGTTTATAACGTTCTAAAATTTCGGTAACAGGTTCGTAATACGGCACCGGTAAGGTAGGGCCAGAGGCGACTACCCCTGGGTTATCACCGACAACGTCCGATACGATTAATGTATGGATTCGCGCTGGACGGGCTGCCACGGCAAGTCGGCCGCCTTTTATTCCGGAAAGAATTTGGCGGATGGAATTTATTTCTGTAATCGATGCCCCAGACTGTAAAAGCGCCTGGTTCACCAATTGCTTTTCGGCTAATGTGATTCCTTTTGCTGGTAATGAAAGAGCAGCAGATCCCCCCCCAGAAATAAGAGCGATCACAAGATCTTCTGCGTTTAAACTGGAAATTGATTGTATTAATCGGCGGCTAGCCTTTGCGCTTTGTTCATCAGGGATCGGATGGCCGGCCTCCATTACTATTATGTTTTGCGTATCTTCTTTGTGATCATAGGGGACCACTACTATACCTGTTAGGGGTCCTTCCCATGTTTCTTCTAAGGCTTTAGCCATCGATGCTGAAGCCTTGCCAGCGCCCACAATAATGGTTTTCCCCTTCGGTTTTTCAGGTAGGTTTTTGGGAATAATGAGTTCGGCGGAAACAGAGTTGACCGCTACCTTAAAAAGATGCCTTAAAAATTGATCTGGTCGTTCCTTCATAAATTTATTATGAACTAAAAGGTGTAACTTCACCAAAGGCTATGTAAAAGCAGATAAATTATTGGCACTTTTTAAAAAGGATTCATTTCCCTTCTCCGTATTGAGGTGGTTTGGAACGGCGATCGGTGTTATTGGTGCTTTAATTTTAGCCCTTAACTTCACAGTAAATGGATAGCGTTGGGTGTTGTTTGCATTTTCGTCATTTTCCTGGACCACTGCGGGAGCTATAATGAAAGATTGCAGTCAGATGGTATTGCAATTAGCATTTTTAATTGGCGACCTGATTGGGATTTGGTGGTGGTTAATAATATAAAGTAAAGTAATGACCCCGTTATTAATTAATAACATATAGTGTGCCGACCAAACTTTGCCCAAGTAACAAAAATCATATTCACAACCATCAACTAAATTTGATAAACGAATTGTTAACTTCTGAAGGAACTAAATAATGGCTCAGATAGACCCCCAGACACAGATTGAATTAGAGGCTGCTGCATTTAGAACTCTCACAGCACATCTTTTAAAACGCAAGGACGTTCAAAATATCGATATTATGAACCTAGCTGGGTTTTGCAGAAATTGTCTAAGTAAATGGTACCTCGCGGCGGCAGCAGAAAGAGGTATAGAAATTACTATGGATGATGCCCGTGAAAAGGTTTACGGAATGAGCTATGCGGAGTGGAAAGCTGGTTACCAAAAGGAAGCTTCACAAGAGCAAAAAGAAGCTTTTGAAAAAGTAATGGCCGATCCGAACCTAACCTCCTGAGGTGGTATTGTTCCGGGCTAATTTATCCACAATTTTCTGGAACTGATCCAAACCGTTTTGTTTCCGATTCGCCTGTCACTTCATATGTTTTGTTACTGATGGTATAAATTGGGAGACGGAAATTGACGGACGAAACGGGTAACACCGCGCGCAATCATTTGCGTGCCTATATCAACCGGATTGAGAGATTAGAGGAAGAAAAATCGGCTTTGATGGAAGATATCCGAGAAGTTTATGCCGAAGCCAAGGGTACGGGTTTTGACCCAAAAATTATGCGGCAAGTGATCATAATTAGAAAAATGGAACCCGATAAGAGACAAGAACAAGAATATGTTCTGGATACATATCTTTCAGCCCTTGGCATGCTTCAACAACCGTCTACGGTTTTAGAGGGGGCGGGAGTAGTTGGTGAAGATGTAGCTGTTGCCGAGTGATGCGGCGGCTCACATTAAAACGAATGTTAATTCCTAAATAGTTATTTCATTCCAACCATCTTATCTTGAGTTTTTGTTTTGAAGTCACTGGCGTCGTGGCGTTCATGCAGCTGTTCGTGCAATTCGCCACGATGTTTGTTCACCATGCGGCCACGTCTTACTGTCTCGCGGGCATCAAGTTTTTCAGCCCATCGCATAGCATGGATATAGCTTTTTGCGTCTATAAATTCTGCTGCTTCATATTGCCGGTTTAAAAGTACCCCACCATACCAAGGCCAAATCGCAATATCCGCAATTGTATATTCATCGCCACACATGAATTGGTTTGTTGAAAGGTGTTGTTCCAAAACATCGAGCTGACGTTTTGTTTCCATTGTAAAACGGTCGATTGCATACTCGATCTTAATAGGTGCGTAGTGATAAAAATGACCAAATCCGCCGCCTAAATATGGTGCGCTACCCATTTGCCACATCAGCCAGGATAGGCATTCTGCGCGGTTTTCTTTATTGCTAGGCAAGAAAGCGTCGAATTTTTCTGCCAAATATAAAAGAATTGCTCCCGACTCAAAAACTCGGGTGGGGGGATTGGTACTGTGATCCATTAATGCGGGTATCTTTGAATTAGGGTTCACGTCAACAAAGCCACTACCAAATTGCTCACCGTCGCCAATTTTAATCATCCAGGCATCATATTCGGCATCTTGAAAACCCTTCGCAAGAAGCTCTTCGAGCAAAATTGTTACCTTAACGCCGTTTGGAGTTCCTAAGGAATAAAGTTGCAGAGGGTGTTTTCCGATAGGTAGTTCTTTCTCGTGGGTTTTTCCCGCTGTGGGGCGGTTGGTGGCCGCAAAGGGCCCACCATTTTCTTTTTTCAATTTCCAAACTTTTGGTGGTGCATAAATGGTTTCTGACATTAATAATATTCTCCAATCAAATATTCACTACAAGCCTTTGAGGAATTACGGTTTTTTCCTACGGGAAAAGGTGTAGATGTTAAAAATTCATAATCTTAATTTTAGCTGCTATTAACATGATAGACTATGAATCCAACATCCGGCTGTAAACGCTTAACGGTAAACCTTTCTTGAGACAAAATCGATGAAGTCAGAAAAAAATTTTGTGGTAGTAGCACTTTACCACTTTGTGCGCCTTGATGATTTGGAAGCCTTAAGAGTGTCACTACTTGAAATTTGTTCGGAAAATCGTCTCATAGGCACAATTTTACTCGCAGAGGAAGGTCTAAATGCAACTATAGCAGGCAAGAGGCATGGAATTGATAATCTTTTATCTTACCTGGCTTCTGATAACCGTTTCATTAACCTAGACTATAAAGAATCTTATTCAGATAAACGCCCTTTTAAAAGGTTGAGAGTTAAATGTAGACGCGAGATTGTTAGTATGGGAGTTCCAAACACCGACCCTAAATCTCTCTCAGGTATTAAGGTCGATGCCCAAAAATGGAATGAGCTAATAAAAGACCCACGAGTACTAACGATCGATACACGCAATGAATATGAGTGTGAAATTGGTAGTTTTAAAAATGCGCTCTCTCCAGGAACCGGCACATTTCGTGAATTTCCCGAATTTGTGGATGCAAACTTAGATCCGGAAAAACATACAAAGGTAGCGATGTTTTGCACCGGCGGGATACGTTGTGAAAAGGCTAGCAATTATCTGCTAAAGCAGGGATTTAAAGAAGTTTACCATCTCGACGGCGGTATTCTCAAATATCTCGAGACTGTTGATCAAAACGAAAGCCTATGGGTTGGAGAATGTTTTGTATTTGATGATCGTGTAACCGTTAATAAGGAGCTTGTACCCGGTTCCTATTCACAATGTAGCGCATGTCGTCGACCGTTGTCTGACTCAGATCGAGAAAATTCCAAGTTTGAGCAGGGGGTATCCTGTCCATATTGTTACGGCAAAATCAGTATTGAGAAACTCTCCTCGTTGAAGGAGCGCCAGCGCCAGTATGAACTAGCCACAAAAAGGAAAACATCCTCATCTAAAAGGGATGGAGGGGAGTAGGTCGTATGTCCGATTATCCAGTACTTTATTCATTTAGGCGTTGTCCCTATGCAATGCGATCCAGAATGGTGTTATTGAAAGCGGGGATAGTTTGTGAGTTGCGGGAGGTCGTGTTGCGCAACAAGCCGGCAGAAATGTTAGAATTATCGCCTAAGGGGACTGTGCCAGTGTTGCAATTAGTTAACGGAACGGTATTGGAAGAAAGCTTAGATATTATGTATTGGGCCCTTAAACTTCAAGATCCAGATGGATGGTTGGAACCCAAGGAAAAGATAGAGGCTCTAGTATCTCGTTTAGATAACGAGTTCAAAAAAAGCCTAGATCAATATAAATATTTCGTCAGATTTCCCGAATACTCTCAACAATATTACAGGGAAGAGGGTGAACAATTTCTAAAATCGTTGGATGACATGCTGTCTGAAAATGATGGTGTCGGTCTTTGTGATTCTAGGACAACACTTGCGGATATAGCGGCATTCCCTTTTGTGCGCCAGTTTGCTTTCGTCGACAAACCAAGGTTCGATCAGGCACCCTATAAAAATTTACATAATTGGTTGAGTTTTCACCTTTCCAGTTCTCTATTTCAAAAGGTTATGAGTAAATATAAAGCATGGGCGGCAGGAGACTCTTTGATCTTATTTGGTACAGAAGAAGATTGATCTTTTCAATCTAATTTAGAATTTTTCAATCCAGGGCCTAAGTTCAATTTCCCACGCCCAGCTATCACGAGGTTGACGAAAAAAATCGTAATAAGTTTTGGCTATGCTGTCGGGTGTCAACAGACCATCGACCCCCCTGTCGACCCGGGGATCATCAACCTGCTTGATCCCACCATCTATAACGAAGTGGGCTACATGAATATTTTTCGGATGTAATTCGCGGGAGAGACTTTGTGCTAAACCACGCAGCCCGAATTTACCCATGGCAAAAGTTGAAGAATTTGGAAAACCTTTTACTCCGGCTGAGGCCCCCGTAAAAAAAATTGCTCCTTGACCACGCTCTACCATTTGTTTGGCAGCCTGCCGGGCCACTAAAAATCCTCCATAACAAGTGATTTTGATGGCATTGAGCACAGCTTCTGGATCTAAATCTGTAATTGCGCCACGTACTCGATTGGAGGCATTATAAATTGTAATATCCGGTTCTCCCAGATCTGTGCTGACAGCGTTAAATAAGTTCTCCACGTTTGCGGGGTCAATAGCATCGCATTGATAAGCCTTGGCGCCTGTCTCTGATACTAAATTTTTTAGTTTATCAATATCACGTGCTGCCAATGCAACCTGCAACCCTTCTGATGCAAAAAGCCGAGTAAGTGACGCACTGAGGCCTGACCCAACGCCAACAATCAATGCTACCTCTGATTTAGTCATTTTTAATTTCCTAATTTTGGCTCAAATTATGGCCGATTGGCCTGTCCCACCAGTATATGGTGAACAACGCCGCCGACATGTTGAATGCGTCTAGCAATCGTTAAAACCTTGTTTAGCTCTCGATTAGATAAAGCACGACCTATCAAATAAATCACTGAATTCACGACACGGGTTTGATAGTTAGTTGACTTGATACCTTTTTCCGCAATGAGCTGAGAATTTAGCTTTGTATTTATCCATACATCGTAAGCGGTGTTCTCAAACTTTCCAGAAGGCGTAACCTGTACATTATTATATATGACTTTGATACCCGGTATGCCGCCGGTAAGTGCTACGATACGTTGTCGATGATAATTCGATGTTACGGCGCCGGTGAGCATAACTCTTCCTTCATAAACATTTGTGTGAAGATTGAAAAATAAGTCGTGATTTTTTCTATTGAACAGACGTTTGTTGATATCGAGCTTTATTTCTGCATCTGTGGCGACTTGTTTGAAGTGACGGTCCCCGGCGACTGTACAGCCTTGTAACACCATTGTACCTACTATCAAAATTTTCCAAATTTTAGTAGATAAATGAGCTAAGTGGGATTTGTTCCTTACTTTAATGTCCATAAAGCGCCTCTAGCCTTTCCCGATATTTATCTCGAATTATGTGTCGCCGAATTTTGAGCGTCGGCGTCAACATTTCGTTATCGATTGTGAACGCTTCATTAGCCATGGTAAATCGTCGGATCCTTTCTATAACGGAAAGATCGTTACCTACCCGAACAACGGCCTCGTTAATTACTGCTTTGAAGTCTTGGTGTTCTATAACGAACTCAATAGATTGTTCGCTGTGTCCTTGTTCTTTAGCCCAAGTAGCTGCGAATTCCGCGTCTGGTATTATGAGAGCGACTAAATGTGGACGCTTGTCACCGTAAACCATCGCTTGGCCGATTTCCGGCTGTGCTGTGAGCATTCCTTCAACGCGTTGTGGAGAAATGTTATCACCGCCGGAATTGACGATTATGTCCTTTTTTCGATCGGTGATTCTTAAATAACCATCTGCATCAAACATCCCTACATCACCAGTATAGAGCCAACCATCCTTGATAGTTTCGCTGGTTGCCTTAGGGTTATTCCAGTAACCCTGCATCACCAGTTCTCCTCGAACGATAATTTCTCCATCGTCCGCTATCCGGCAATCGACCCCCTCCATAGGGATCCCTACGGTATCAATCCGGTTGTCAGAAGGAGGGTTACAGCTTATCACGGGCGCGCTTTCAGTTTGGCCATATCCTTGCAACAAACGGAGACCAAGCGCGGTAAAAAAAATTCCAATATCATAATTGAGTGGCGCTCCACCCGAGACTAAGGCCTTGAGTTTGCCACCAAAACGGCCTTTTACTTTCGAGCGGACAAGTTTATCCATTAAAGCGTTTTGCATGTTTTCTGATAGAGAAAGACTGTCCGGATTTTCGTACTTTTTCCGCCCTAAAAATATTGTTGTTTCAAAAAATTTTTCAGAAAGCCCGCCAGCCTGTTTGACCCCATGTCTAATACGATCATGCATTACCTCATATAGCCGCGGGACAGCAGTCATGAGGGTTGGATGCACTTCTCCCATGTTTTGTGCCAATTTATCAATTCCTTCCGCATAATAGATTTGTGCACCAATCATTATGGGAAAAAATTGTCCAGCGGTGTGTTCATAAGAATGTGACAAGGGAAGAAAAGATAAAAATACTTCGTCATCTAGCCCCATTTCCTTTAGCACTTCGACCGAACCTTCACAATTACACAGTATTGCCCCGTGGCTGAGCATTACCCCTTTTGGAGTGCCGCCGGTCCCAGAGGTGTAAATGAGACAGGCCGTTCTGTTTCTCGTTAAATTGTCTGCCGCATTTTCAAATATAGTCAAATTGTCAGGGTTTGATTCTGTAACACTACGCCAATTCTGCAACGATACCCCCTCGCTCTGATAGTTTGGAATTTCGTCAATAGAAATAGCAAATTTTACGCTTTCTACTTGTTCCGCTGCTGGAAATACCCTGGATGCGAGGTCAGGCGTAGAAACAATGACGCCACACGCTCCGGAATCTTCCAAAATATGTTTATGATCCTCGATTCCGTTTGTTACATATGCTGGTACTGTGATACCGCCTGCAGCCATAATTGCGAGGTCAGCTATTAGCCATTCGGGGCGACTTTCTGATACCAACCCAATTCTATCGCCTTGTTTGACACCTAAAGTTTGGAGCCCGTTTGAAAGGTCGGAAACTTTTTGAGCTGTCTCTGCCCAAGTTACCGGCTGCCACTCTCCCCCCTTTTTTGACCATAAAAAGGGGGCCTCTCCCTTTTCGATAGCTTGGTCATAAAAAAGTTTTATTAAATTTTTTGTTTTATCCATTTTCCATTCGAACCCCTATTTGGGGGAGTATAATAGACTTATAAAAAGAATCAGTTTCTCCTTTTGGTTACCCTTTCTAATTGCTAAATCATTTATGGGTTTGATCGGTTTAATTAATTTTGAAGTACTTAACCAAATTTTAAACATGTCCAGACATGATTTGGCTTAACTATTCCAGATAGGTATACATCTCTCAGCAATAACGTGCTCGTAGGGAACCGGTCCGCTAAGTTGTCCAACGGATTGTGCGAATGCATTAATCCGTTGAACCGTGATGGCGGATATCGCGGGGTCATAAAAAGGTGTGTCCCGGCTAACAATTGCGGAAATTAGATCAGCCGCTTCTGACGGAAACAAATTTGCTCCCACTTTAGATGCGAGTGATGGTTCTAGTTTGAGCGTTCGTTGTGCTTTTACAATGGCTCTTACGGCGGCGTCCACAGAGCCGGGTTGTCTCATAATGAAATCATCAGTTACAGCTAGTCCGGCACATGTGGAATGTCTAACTTTATCTGGGTCATCACCACGCCTTACGTCGATATGAATTTTTCCTACCCCTCTACTTACTGCCGTCTCTGCCCCCATTGCATTTGACCAATAGCCATCGATAAGACCATTCGTAAGGGCCTCGGCTGCGAATACTCCAAAGGACACATTACGTTCGTTGGCGCCTGGCAGTTCGATGATGTTTAAATCTTTTTCTGGATCCAGACCGCCGGTATGGAGTAAATGCCGCAATACAAGGTCCGGGCCTTCCGCCGCAGTAAGAGTAAGACCGCGTAAAGCATTTATATCACCACGCTCTATTGAGAGGTCAGTCCTAACAGTGAGAAGCCATGGCGTGCCTTGTGATAGGGCGACACATACCTTGGCACCCGCCCAATTAGGAAATTCCGTTAGTATGTCGAACACCGATCCAGCAATCATCCCATCAACTAATCCGTCCCGAAGCGCTTTCGTTGAACCCAAGGACGATACTAATTCAATCTCAACATCAAGTCCTTCAGCCTTAAAATATCCTAATTCATGAGCAGCGAGGGCAGGAAAACAGGTGTTACTTACAAGGTCTACGGCGGCGATGCGCATGGCATTGGTCCTTTCCCAAAAGAATTTGTATTAAGCCTTGTTACTAGATTTAACCACGAACGGTTTTTGTCACTAAGTTCATAGTTCATGGTTGGCTTATTTAAAACTAAACCCTATATGCTAAGTACAACTCAAGAGGCCTGGATGACAAACACAAGAAATACTCACTCTAAACTTCCGCATTGGGATCTCAAGGACCTTTATACTAGTCCAGAATGTGAGGCATTAAAAATTGATTTGGCGAAAGCTCGGAAAGACGCGGCTGCTTTTCATAAAAATTATTTTGGCAAGATTATAAAATTATCCGGCAATGAAATCGGGGATGCTATCGGATCCTACGAAAATATTGATGAACGGTTATCACGTATCATGAGTTATGCTCAGCTTCTTCATTCTGGGGATGTTACATCCCCAGAAATCAGCCGTTTTTTTCAAACCACTCGGGAGGTGATAACTGAGATCTCGGCAAAATTGGTTTTTTTCACGTTAGAATTGAATCAAATCGATGATGGAGATCTAGTGAAAAAACTCAAGTCGGAAAAACTAGCATATTACTCCACGTGGATACGTGATTTGCGGATGTTTATTCCGCATGAACTCAACGAGGAAATGGAACGTCTCATTCATGACAAGCGAGTCGCTGGGTCAGCCGCTTGGATCCGCTTATTCGATGAGACCATGGCTAGAATGCGTGTCGAGTTGGACGGGCAACAAAAAACCGTGGAAGAGGCCCTCCACGGCCTTTCCGACGGTAACGGCGAGGTCCGCAGGAAATCCGCAAAGGCTTTGGGTAAAAAATTTGAAGAGAATGTTAATTTATTTAGCTTAATAACAAATACACTGGCTAAAGATAAGGAAATAGATGATCGCTGGCGTGACTTTACTGAGCCGCAATCAGCGCGAAATCTCACGAATTTGGTTGAGGACGAAGTAGTAGATGCGTTGACCATGGCGGTGAATGATTCTTATCCCACTCTTTCTCATCGTTACTATAAGTTAAAGGCACGATGGTTTGGTATGAAAAAAATCGATTACTGGGATCGTAACGCGCCACTATCAGAGGATGATAGTGAGAGTATACCTTGGGAAGAGGCTAAAGCACTGGTAATAAATGCTTACCAAGCATTTTCCCCTGAACTTTCAAGAATTGGCGAAAAGTTTTTTGACAACCGGTGGATTGATGCAGATCCACGCCCTGGCAAAGTTGGGGGAGCATTTTCTCACCCCACTGTTCCATCAGCGCACCCTTATTTGTTGTTAAATTATATGGGTAGACCACGCGATGTAATGACACTGGCGCATGAATTAGGTCATGGGGTGCATCAGGTCCTGGCAGGCCCTCAAGGTCATTTAAAATCTGATACTCCTTTGACCCTTGCTGAAACGGCGTCGGTGTTTGGAGAAATGCTAACATTCCGATCAATGTTGGATTCAGAGACAAATTTAGGCCGACGCAAGGTGATGCTCGCCAATAAAGTTGAAGATATGTTGAATACAGTAATTCGTCAGGTCGCTTTCTATCAATTTGAATTACAAATTCACAATGAACGCCGGAAAGGTGAACTTTCTGCGGAGCAAATTTGCCAAACGTGGATGGATGTACAGCGGGATAGCCTTGGTCCAGCGGTTCGTTTACATGATGAATATAAATATTTTTGGACGTATATACCTCATTTCATCCATTCACCCTTTTATGTTTATGCCTATGCCTTTGGAGATTGTCTGGTTAATTCACTGTACGCCGTTTACGAGAATGGGAGTAACGGTTTCGAAGATCGTTATCTGGATATGTTACGGGCGGGCGGCACTTTGCATCACAAAGATCTACTCGCACCATTCGGGTTGAATGCTTCTGATCCAAATTTTTGGTCGGCAGGTTTGGGTGTGATCTCAGGGTTAATCGACGAACTGGAAAAGATTGGTTAATTAGAATGGGGCTCGAAGATCCTGCCGAAAACAATTCACTCCGGGGTAGGGTAAAACGCTATGCCCGCGTGAGCGGGGCGATGGGGGGACTAGCAGCCAAGTTAGCCACTGCTAAATACCTCGGTTCAAATTTCGACAAAGATAAACATGCGCGAGATTTACGTAATGCTCTGGGTGGGTTGAAGGGTCCATTAATGAAAGTTGCGCAAATATTGTCCACCGTACCCGATATGTTACCCCCGGAATATGTTGAGGAGCTGGCACATTTACAAAATAACGCACCTGCTATGGGGTGGCTTTTTGTTAAACGCCGAATGGCAGCGGAGCTCGGAGCTGACTGGGAGATGAAATTCCGGTCGTTTGAACATACGGCTGCTGCTGCTGCTTCTTTGGGGCAGGTACATCGTGCCGAATCCAAATCCGGTAAAGCACTGGCTTGCAAACTCCAATATCCTGATATGCGGTCAGTTGTAGAAGCGGATCTGAAACAGCTTAAATTCATTTTTTCGGTTTATCGCCGTTACGATAAAGCAATCGACCCCCAAGAAATTCATTCCGAAATTTCTGACCGTCTTCGGGAAGAACTTGATTATAGACGTGAGGCCTCGCACATTAATCTCTATCGGAATATGTTGAGTTCGGAACCAAATGTTCACGTCCCGGAGACATTTTCTGATTTATCGACTGATCGATTGCTATGTATGAGTTGGCTTGACGGCAAGAATCTTTTAACAGCCAAGGAAGCCCCCCAAAGGATACGCGGCACAATTGCTCAAAACCTTTTTCGCGCGTGGTATGTACCTTTCTACCGTTATGGTTGTATTCACGGTGATCCACATCTTGGAAATTATTCCGTCCGAGGGGACGGTTCTATTAATCTTTTAGATTTTGGGTGCATTCGACTGTTCAGTGCGGATTTTGTACAAGGCGTCCTTGATTTGTATAACTCTTTACTAAAAGAAGACCGTTCTTTGGCTATCAAAGCTTATGAGACGTGGGGTTTTAAAAACCTGAGCCAGGAAATCATTGATGTTTTAAATCTCTGGGCAAGTTTTGTTTATGCTCCGCTGTTACATGATAAGAAACGTCGCATTCAGGAAGTTGACGGTACAATGTATGGGGCGAAGGTTGCTGCTAAAGTACACCGTGAATTACACCGGTTGGGTGGTGTAAAACCGCCTCGTGAGTTTGTACTAATGGATCGCGCAGCAGTAGGGCTTGGTTCCGTTTTTACGCATTTATCTGCAGAGGTTAACTGGCATAAGCTATTCAATGAACTCATTGATGATTTTAATATAAAAAAACTAGAAAAAACACAGAGTGCAGCCCTTAGCGAGGCTAATGTACCTCAAACATAAAATAACGGCATGAAAATATATTAAATTTTAATTGTTTCCTTCTTTACTCAATTTTGTTAGACAGGCGAACCCATAATTTGACAAATGGGTTATTTGTCCGACTAGACGGGAAGGAGAATTAAAAAACTGTGCAAGTATTTGTTCGTGATAATAATGTTGATGGTGCATTAAAAGCGCTAAAGAAAAAGATGCAGCGCGAGGGTATTTGGCGAGAGATGAAGCGTGTTCGCTCTTATGAGAAGCCCTCTGAAAGACGTGTAAGAAAAAAAGCTGAAGCTGTTCGTCGTACTCGTAAACTTGAACGTAAACGCATGCAAATCGAGGGGTTTTAAACTCGAGAATTCTTTGTTTTAAGCAGACCGTTCTGACCAATCTTTCATGACAGTTGTGATAGCTTTAGTTAAGGCCTCTAGCTCCAGCTCATTGATAACGAACGGTGGCATCAAATAAACGACGTCATTAAATGGCCTGATCCATACATTTTCCTGAGTGAAACGATGGCGTAGCCAATGAATATCTCGACCCTTTTCCATTTGTACAACGCCGATGGCTCCTTTTACGCGTATGTCTGCAATACCCTTAATTTCCCGGCAAGCTTCCAGTTCATCCAGCAATTTGGTTTCAATAAGTCCTACCTGCTCCAGTCTTTGGCCATCTTCAAATAGGTCTAGTGATGCATTCGCCGCAGCTGCTGCTAAGGGGTTGGCCATAAATGTTGGTCCATGCATGAAGGCCGTTTTTTCGTCAGCTGATAGAAACGCCGAAAATACATTTTGATTAGAAGCCGTAGCAGCCATGCTAATGGTTCCACCAGTTAATGCTTTACCAATGCACATTATATCGGGCGTAATATCAGCTTGATGGCATGCGAACATTGAACCCGTACGACCAAAACCGGTGGCTATCTCGTCAGCAATAAACAAAATACCGTTTCTCACACAAATATCATAAATAACCGACAACGTTTCATTAGTATGGAACTTTAGGCCTCCTGCCGCCTGCACTAATGGTTCAATAATAACACCTGCTATCTCGTTTCTACCCCCCACCAGGAGATTTTCGAATTCTGCAATCTGGTCAGCAGTCTCCGGTATTTCGATAATAATTTGTTCAAGAATGGCACCTTTAAAATTAGCGTGTATGCCTTCATCAGGATCACAAACTGACATCGCACCAGTAGTATCGCCGTGATAGGCATTTTTGAAAGAGACAAAGCGCTTGCGAGTGTGCTCGCCTATATTTATCCAGTACTGCAAAGCCATTTTAAGGGCAATCTCGACAGCAACAGACCCGGAATCAGAGAAAAAAATATGTGATAGGGCGTTAGAGCTTCCTGCTCCCGGCAGTATATTGGTTAGTCGGGAGGCGAGTTTTAGTGCCGGTTCGTGAGTGAGTCCGCCAAACATTATATGCGGCATTTCATCGAGCTGTTGATGCATCGCATTAATGATGTGTTCGTGATTGTACCCATGGCAAGCGGTCCACCAAGAAGATATGCCATCAATAAGCCAACGACCGTCCGAAAGTTTAATTTGTGCCCCACAAGTTTCTATAGCCTTGAAAGGGCTTAATTCTGTTTGCATTTGTGTGTAAGGGCGCCAGAGGTTTTTTAACCTTGGGTCACAGGTTGTACCAATCTTCTTCATACCTTTATTTCATGGGTCTAAGGCCAAGCTTATCAAATAAAGACAAGTCGGCTTTTCTTGTTGGGTTATCTGTGGTGAGTAACTCATCGCCATAGAAGACTGAATTCGCACCGGCAGCATAACATAGTGCTTGGGCTTCATCAGTCATTACATTTCGGCCGGCTGAGAGTCTAACGATAGATGCAGGCATCATAATTCGCGCCACGGCGATAGTGCGAGCAAATTCAAAAGTGTCAATCTTGGGAGTGTCGGCGAGCGGCGTTCCTTTAACCGCTACAAGCATATTGATTGGAACGCTTTGCGGGTGGATCGGGAGCGTGGCCAGTGTAGTCAACATTTCAATGCGATCCAGGCGTGTTTCACCCATGCCAACTATCCCACCACTACAAACATTTATCCCGGCGTCACGCACATTGCTCAGTGTTCTCAATCGATCTTCATAGGTCCGAGTGGTGATGATTTGGCCGTAATAATCTTTTGAGGTGTCGATGTTATGATTGTAATAATCAAGTCCGGATTGGCGTAATGTTTTTGCCTGTTTTTTCTTTAACATTCCAAGTGTTACGCATGTTTCAAGGCCTAATTCCTTGACACCCTCAATCATCTTACAAACTGCATTCAGGTCTTTGTCTGATGGACTACGCCAAGCCGCACCCATGCAAAATCGGGTAGCCCCTTCCTTTTTGGCTTCGCGAGCGGCTACCAAAACCGAATCGACTTCCATTAACTTGTCTTTATTAGTACCGGTATCGTAGTGTGCGCTTTGCGGGCAGTAACCACAGTCTTCAGGGCATCCTCCGGTTTTAATAGATAAAAGAGTACTGATTTGAATTTCATTTGCTATAAAATTTCGTCGGTGAACTGATTGTGCTTTATATAATAAGTCGTTGAAAGGAATGGAGAATAAAGTTTCTGCTTCTTCGGTGGTCCAGTCGTGCCTTATATCCGCTGGAGCTTTTTCATCGGGCATATGATCGGTATAAATTTTGCTTGAAAGAGCCATCGCTTCCTACCAGTAAATTGGCCTATATTAGAATGACAAACAGGGTTCATAAAGATGCAGTTATCCACATTGTTTGCAATACTTAGAAAGGGGTTAGATTTAAATTGACCATTGACCAAATGGCGCAATCAAAGCTTAAACAGCTTGATAATCAAAATTTACGTCGTTCGCTTTATGAAACTGGACGAAGGGAATCATGTTTGGTTATCCGGGATGGTCAGGAATTGGTTTCATTTTGTTGTAATGATTATTTAGGTCTATCGCAGCACCCTAACGTAAAAAAAGCGGCATCTGATGCTATATTGAAGTATGGGGTTGGTGCTGGTGCGTCTCGGTTGGTTACAGGAAACCACCCCTTATACGGGGAATTAGAAAGAACGCTTGCTAAAATTAAAGGGACGGAAGCTGCTTTGGTTTTTGGAAGCGGCTATCTCGCTAACCTCAGCATTCCGCCGGTAATAGTCGGTTCTGGGGATCTGATTGTCGCTGATGAATTATCTCACGCAAGTATGAGAGCTGGAATCCAAGCCTCTTCTGCTGATAGTATCTATTTTAGACATAATGATACTTCTGATTGCTACGCAATTCTCAAACAGGAAAGAGATAATTATAAAAATTGTCTCATCATGACGGAAGGGGTCTTCAGTATGGATGGAGATTTGGCGCCCCTTGTTGAATTATGTGAATTAGCAGAAGAGTTTGGGTCATGGATTATGACTGACGACGCCCATGGTTTCGGTGTAATGGGTCAAGGACGCGGTAGTGCGGCTGAAATTGGTGTTTTGGAAAAAATACCTCTTCAGATGGGAACCTTGTCAAAAGCGGTTGGTGTGTATGGTGGGTTTATATGCGCGTCACGTGCGGTCATCGATCTTATTCTAAACCGTGGCCGGAGCGTCATTTACGCGACCGGTCTACCGCCATCTGCTGTAGCTGCGGCCACAGCATCTTTGAAAATAATAGAGACCGACCAGGAGCTAGTTAACCTCCCAATTCGTCATGCGAGGCAATTTACAAAGCAGCTAGGGCTGCCACATGCGGAAAGTCCCATTATTCCGATAATCACCGAAACTTCAGAAAAGGCCCTGGCAGCGTCTGCGCAACTAATGAAAGAGGGATTCTTGGTGACTGCTATTCGTCCTCCTACTGTACCAGAAGGCACTGCCAGATTACGCTTTACTTTTTCAGCTCAACATAATGAGGATGATATAGATACCTTAGCTGCTGTAGTCTCAAGAATTGGTTTGGCGTAATGCCGACAGTGTTTATATCAGGCACTGGGACGGGCGTTGGCAAGACCTTAGTGACGACTACTCTCATACGCCAAATTCGCTTGTCAAATAAATCAGTAAACGCGTTAAAGCCCGTAATTACGGGATTCGATGAAACTAATTACCTTAAAAGTGATACCGCGTTAATTTTAAATGAACTTGGACGTGACTTGACTTGGGATAATATAAATACAATTTCTCCATGGCGTTTTCATGACCCTATATCCCCCAACATGGCATCAGAAAATGAGGGGCGACCCCTTGATGTAAATAAAATCGCTGCTTTTTGCCTATCAAACTCCTTACCTGATTCCATATTGCTTGTTGAGGGTGTCGGCGGTGTCATGGTTCCCCTTAATAGTGAAGCAACAGTCCTAGACCTAATGGTTGAGTTGGCGGTGCCAGTCATACTTGTTGTTGGCTCTTACCTCGGAACACTGAGTCACACCCTTACTGCATTGTGGGTAGTAAAAAATTACGGCCTTAAAATCGCCGGGATAGTAATCAGTGAATCTGAAGAAAATGCCGTGTCTGTCGCTGAAACTCAAAGGACATTGCGAAAATTTGCAGACGATTTTCCCATTACCATTTTGCCGCGGTTAAAAGATAATCAAACCCCAAGTGATTTTCCTGATCTGACTGCTTTATTAAGAATTTTATAAGCCCGGAGATAATTTACTGTATAAATTTTAATCAAATTCGTGTCATAGGGGCGAAGTCAAATTTTTACTTGGGCTTTGTGAGCGTCGTATTTTATTCACAAAAAAAGTTATGATCTAATATTTATGTGTTTGTTGGCAAAATGGCGCTATATCCTCTTGGCAAATGCTCTACAAACGGGCATTGTGCGTCGGCTAGGCCTTCCAGTTGGGTAATTTGCACAATTAGTTCGATGAAACTCGCGGTTTTAAAAGAAAGATGGGCTGATGAAGCCCGGACCCCTATATCACCGGATTCTGTAAAAAAGTATATTGCATTAGGCTTCGAGGTACTAATTGAAGCAGGTGCTGGAGAAGGTGCTTCAATTTCAGATACCTCTTTAACCGAGGCTGGGGCAAAAATTGTTAGTAGTCCCGAGGACGCAATTCCTGATTCTGATATTGTTCTAACTGTACAACGGCCATTTTCGCTGACTGATGAGGGAACCGATCAAGTAGCGATGATGAAATCGGGCGCTATTTTGATTGGAACATTGTCAGCCCTAACCAATTCTGACCAGGTTGAAATTTATTCAAAGCAAGGGATAACCGCCTTCGCGTTGGAATTGTTACCAAGAATAAGCCGTGCGCAATCAATGGATGTATTGTCCTCCCAGTCCAATCTTGCAGGATACAAGGCGGTGCTTGATGCTGCGCATGAATATAATAGTGCGTTTCCAATGATGATGACGGCTGCTGGAACGATAGCTCCTGCGCGTGTCCTTGTTCTTGGCGCTGGTGTGGCCGGTTTGCAGGCGATCGCTACGGCGCGCCGGCTAGGCGCTGTAGTGTCAGCTTACGACGTCCGTCCGGGCGTTAAGGAACAGGTTGAAAGCCTTGGTGCCTCATTTGTCGAAGTTGACCCTAATGCTTTGAAGGATGCTGAAACTGTGGGTGGTTATGCGAAAGAGATGACGGATGAGTACAAAGTCCGCCAGGAGGAAATTTTAAAAGAGGCTTTGATTAAAACAGACATTGCTATTTGCACCGCCTTGATACCGGGGCGTAGTGCTCCAGTGTTAATACCTGAAGAAACGGTCGAGCGTATGAAGATAGGCTCGGTAATTGTTGACTTGGCAGTTGAGCAGGGAGGCAATTGTTCAATCAGTGAATATGGAAATGTGGTTACTAAACATGGGGTGGTTATTATTGGTTACGCCAACGTACCTAGTCGTTTGGCTGCTGACGCTAGCAAACTATACGCTAGAAATTTACTAAATTTTGTAACACCGTTAGTAGATCCACAAGCGAAGAAACTGGCTATCAATTGGGAAGATGAAATCGTTAAAAGTTGTCTAGTCTCCCATAATGGGAAAGTTGTACATCCCGATATTGTCAAGAACCTGGGAAAAAAGAGGGCAAGTTAAAAATGGATCCCATTAAGATATTACAGGCGACTGAGACAGTTGTAACCTCGACGCCTAACGCATCAATTATTTCACTATTCACAGTATTCATCTTGGCTATATTTGTCGGTTATTATGTAGTCTGGAATGTTACTGCTGCACTACACTCACCTCTTATGAGCGTTACCAATGCTATTTCATCGGTAATTATTGTTGGGGCGTTAATTGCAGCGGGCCCTTCCGAGTTAAATTTTTCTAAGATAATGGGTTTTCTTGCGGTTATTCTTGCCTCTGTGAATATTTTTGGTGGCTTTATTGTCTCACAGCGTATGCTGCAAATGTTTCGAAAAAAGGGGTAAATAGTGTCTGAGGAAGCCACGGGTTTAGCCTACTTATTAGCCGCAATTTGTTTTATTCTTGCGTTACGTGGTCTGTCTTCTCCTGAAACAGCTCGTCGAGGCAATGTAACCGGTATCATTGGAATGGTTATTGCCATTTTTACTACTTTCGCGAACCCCGGGGTTCTGAGTTATAGCTGGATTTTGGGCGGTATATTGATAGGTGGCACTATTGGAACAGTAATAGCGCTAAGAATTCAAATGACAGCCTTGCCGCAATTGGTGGCTGCATTTCATAGTCTTGTAGGTCTTGCGGCGGTTTTCATAGCGACCGCAACGCTTTATGCGCCCGAATCATATGGGATTGGAAGAGCCGGTAATATTTTTACCGCTAGCCTAGTAGAAATGTCTATTGGTACGTTTATCGGCGGAATTACTTTTACCGGCTCAATTATTGCATTCGCTAAATTGCAAGGGCTGGTGTCCGGAGCACCTTTAATTTTTAAAGGTCAGCATTTTCTTAATGCAATACTCGGTGTTACTGCATTAGGAATAATCATCTGGTTTTCTATGACAGAGTCTTATCAGGCTTATTGGCTCCTCATAGCATTGGCATTTTTACTCGGATTTTTGATAATTTTACCCATTGGTGGCGCTGATATGCCGGTTGTGGTTTCAATGCTCAACTCCTACTCAGGTTGGGCTGCTTGCGGAATTGGGTTCACTCTAAATAATACGCTTTTAATTACTACCGGTGCGCTTGTTGGCTCTTCGGGTGCAATTCTGAGTTACATAATGTGCAAGGGAATGAACCGTTCCTTCTTCAATGTAATTCTTGGTGGATTTGGCACAGAGGAAGGTGTGACAGCGACCCAACAAGGAGACAAGACCGTACGGCAGGGCAGTGCGGAGGATGCAAGTTTTATAATGAAAAATGCGGGAAAATTGATTGTTGTGCCCGGTTATGGAATGGCAGTCGCGCAGGCGCAGCACGCTTTAAGGGAAATGGGTGATGTTTTAAAAGAGGCCGGGGTGAAGGTCACCTATGCTATCCACCCTGTGGCTGGGCGGATGCCGGGTCATATGAATGTCCTGCTTGCGGAAGCAAACGTGCTTTATGACGAAGTGTTTGAACTCGAAGAAATCAATCATGAGTTCTCTACTGCTGATGTTGTGTATGTCATTGGAGCTAATGACGTTACCAATCCTGCTGCTAAAACTGATCCTTCTAGCCCGATTTTTGGGATGCCTATTTTGGATGTCGAGAAAGCCCAAACCGTTTTGTTTGTTAAACGTGGTATGTCATCGGGCTATGCTGGAGTTGATAACGAACTTTTTTTTCGCGATAACACCATGATGTTATTCGGCGATGCTAAAAAAATGACAGAAGAAATATTACAGGCTTTGGGCCAATCCTAAAAATATAAAATATTGGATTATTGATTTGATTGGTTAGGCCGCTCATATTCTTATTATGGCTATTTTAAAAATTGCCCGAATGGGCCACCCTATCCTGGCTGAAATTGCCGAAAAGGTTGCTGACCCCACTGCGCGTCAGGTGCGTAATTTGGTCAAAGATATGCACGAAACACTTGCTGACGTAAGGGGGGCAGGATTGGCGGCGCCACAGGTGCATGTCAGTACTAGACTTGTAATTTTTTCAGCTCCAAATCAAAGCCAAGGTGATGAAAAATTTCCTGACACAGACTTTGCACCCATGACGGAAATTATTAATCCGGAATGGAGTCCTTTATCTGACGAGGTTGTTTTGGGATGGGAGGGCTGTCTCTCTGTTCCAGGCTTAACCGGCGCAGTACCACGATTTAATCGTATCAGTTACCGGGGTTATACACCACAGGGTGGACTTATTGAGAGAGAAGCAACAGGTTTTCATGCGCGAGTCTTTCAACATGAGTTTGATCATCTTGATGGGATCTTGTATCCGATGCGCATGAATGACCTGTCGTTGCTCGTGTTTGCCGACGAAGCCCAGAAATTCGGTTTACCCTCATTTTCTGAGCATGAGGAAGATAGCAGGAATGAGGGTGAGGTAAATTAATGGTCAAAAAACTAAGCCAGCGTCAGAAAAAAAAAGAATTTCTGCTTAAAGCAATTCTGCCCCACGTCGGTTTTGATGGATGGACAGAAACAGCATTAAAAGCAGCGGTGAAAGATGCTGGTTTGGAGGAAACGACGATCGAGCGCTACTTTACTGGAGGGGTTAGAGAGATCGTGCAGTATTTTAGCGACTGGGCCGATCGCGAAATGCTTAGCTCTTTATCCGCGGTTGAACTAGAAGATGTTAAAATTCGAGAGCGCATCGCTCTTGCGGTTAAGCTGCGTTTTGAAGTTTTATCCAATTATAAAGAAGCGGTGCGCAGGACTATCACATATCTATCCGTGCCCTCAAATATTCCAATAGGTGTTAACGGGGCCTATAAAACAGTCGATTCAATCTGGTATGGTATTGGAGACCGTTCCGCAGATTTTAGTTTTTATACCAAAAGAGCTCTACTCTATGGGGTGATTTCGGCTACGATGCTTTTCTGGTTAAATGATGAATCAAAAGATAATACTGATACTTGGGCATTTCTTGATCGTAGAATATCTGACGTAATGAAGATTAACTCCTTACGTAGTCGTCTCGATAGGTTGTCTGTCTGTCTGCCCGATCCGTTTAAAATTCTCCGAGCATTGCGTGAACGTTGAAGGTAGGAAATTTATTTCGGTGTAAGCGGCACGCTTTTAGTTTGTTGAACTCGAAACTTCTCAACTGCTTTTGAAATTTTGTTATCACTTAGGGCTAAGACCGCAGCAGAGAGTAAAGCTGCATTAACTGCACCAGCGCGTCCAACAGCTAAAACACCAACTGGGATACCTCCCGGCATTTGTACCATGGATAATAAACTATCCATACCACCCATAACTCGGGTTTCCATCGGGCAACCAAAAACAGGCTTAGAAGTCATGGCCGCGACCACACCAGGTAATGCAGCTGCCATTCCCGCCCCAGCAATAAATACTTTGGCACCTTTTTTTTCTACATCCTTTATCCAATCGACTAGACGATCAGGAGTTCGATGAGCTGAGTGAACAGCAACCTCATTTGGTATACCTAATTTTTTAAGAGTATCGACTGCGTGCCGCATTGTCTCCCAATCGGATTGACTACCCATAACAATACCGACAAGCGGGTTTTTTGTTTTTGATGGTGAACGACGAGATCCTCTTGGGGCTGGTTTTTTTGCCATTTTACACTCTCTTTAATTTTGATCCAAAGCTTGTACACACTATTATATGCGTAGCTTTTCTGTAGGCAATGAGAGAGATGATGGTTGTTAGTTAGTAATGGGTTTTGATCAATTTATTAGGCAATTGTATCGGGTATCAGTTTGCTTTTAAGTTTTTGAATTTCGTCTTTTATAACTAATTTACGTTTTTTGATTCTCTTAACTTGCAGTTCGAGATTGTTGCTCGGTGTTTTTTTTTCGAATCGATCCAGGACCGTGTCTAGTTCACGGTGTTCTAATTCGAGTTCGGTAATGCGTTTTCCTAGTCCTTTTTGATTTTCCATTAGTCTTTCAAGAACCTATCGACAGGTATTAATTATCTCTAATGGTCACTCAATTTACTCTACAAGGTCCGATTACACAGTGTTTGGTCAAATTTATTTGCCTTAATGACAACCGCCGCAGGTATTAAAACACATTTTGATTTTAGCAGTATAGAATATTTTCAGTCCTTCTCTGAAAGAAAAATTGATTATACTAAATCGGCATTGGTTTTTTTTGCCCGGTATGTCTAAAATAACAGGGTGTATTATCGACTATAACGGAGGCCAATATGATCGTTGATGAAGCTAAGTCTTCACTAGAAACAAATCATGCAAAATTAGAGAACAAGCTCCTCGAAGAACTTAAACGTCCTCAACCTGATCAAAATATAGTCGCAGAAATTAAAAAACAAAAACTACTAATAAAAGATGAACTATTGAGAATTTGCACTTAAAATATTTTTAAATTAACCCGGAGTAAGCGGTTTTCCTTCGCTTTTTATTTGGGGTGTGCCCCACTGTATCGTTTGCGTCCTTTTGATGTTATGCGCCTAAACTGAAAAGACATTATAGGAGGTGATATGTCTGGAGAGTTCGATAGCGTTTACAAACAGGCGGTAAATAATAAGGAGGCATTTTGGGCAGATGCTGCAGCTGCTATTACTTGGGATCGAGAATGGGATTCGGTTTTAGATAGCTCTGATGCACCATTCTACCGCTGGTTTTCAGGCGGGTCACTTAACACTTGTTATAATGCGTTGGACCGGCACGTTGATAGTGGGCGCGGGGCGCAGTGTGCCTTGATCTATGACAGCGCCATGACTGGTGTTAGTGAAACATTTACCTATCTTGAATTGCGCGACCTTGTGGCGCGCTTTGCAGGTGCGCTAGCAAATCAGGGCGTCGGTAGGGGCGATCGTGTAGTAATTTATATGCCAATGGTCCCAGAGGCGGTAATTGCAATGCTGGCTTGTGCCCGCCTGGGAGCAATCCATTCAGTCGTTTTTGGAGGATTTGCGGCCAATGAATTGGCAGTCAGAATTGATGATGCGAAACCAAAGGTTATCGTTTCCGCATCATGTGGATTAGAACCAGGCCGAATTGTTGCATATAAGCCCTTACTCGATGACGCTATTAATATAGCAAGACACAAACCAAAAATTTCAATAATTGTGCAACGTCAGGCACTCTCCTGCGAAATGGGACGAAATGATTTGGATTGGAATGATTCTATTGCCGCTGCGGAGCCTCATGATTGTGTGTCAGTAAAGGCTATAGATCCACTTTATATCCTTTATACGTCTGGAACGACGGGACAACCCAAGGGTGTCGTTCGCGATAATGGCGGGCATGCCGTTGCTCTGAACTGGTCTATGGGTGCCATCTACGATGTAAAACCCGGTGACGTATATTGGGCGGCCTCTGATATTGGTTGGGTGGTAGGGCACTCATATATTGTTTATGGACCTCTACTGGTTGGAGCCACTTCGATACTTTATGAAGGAAAACCAGTCGGCACACCCGATTCTGGTGCTTTTTGGCGTGTTATTTCGGAGCATAATGTAACGAAACTTTTCACGGCTCCTACGGCATTTCGTGCCATCAAACGCGAGGATCCTAATGGAGATCTCCTAAAGAAGTATCCAATTTCCGGCTTGCAGGCATTGTTTTTAGCTGGAGAACGTTCAGATTCAGATACATTAGCTTGGGCAGAAAAGCATTTGAAAGTACCGGTCATAGACCATTGGTGGCAGACAGAGACGGGCTGGTCGATTGCTGCGAACTGTTTGGGTATAGAACGATTAGCGGTAAAACACGGTTCCCCAAGCAAACCAGTGCCCGGATGGGAATTAAGTGTTTTGGATGAAGGTGGAAACGAATTAAGAACCGGGGAAATTGGTGCTTTAGTTCTTAAGCTCCCATTGCCGCCGGGAGCACTTTTGACACTGTGGAACGCAGACGAAAGGTATCTGGAATCTTATTTAAAGGAATTTCCGGGATACTATCAGACAGCTGATGCAGGGTATTTGGATGAAGATGGCTATGTATATGTCATGTCAAGGACAGATGATATTATCAATACGGCGGGTCACCGCCTTTCGACCGGAGCCATGGAGGAGGTTCTTGCTTCTCATTCAGATGTTGCAGAATGTGCGGTGATAGGGGTAGAGGATTCTCTGAAGGGGCAGGTGCCACTCGGTTTTCTTGTTCTGAACACAGGGGTCAATCGGGAAAGCAATGAAATTATTGAAGAAGTAATTAAAATGGTTAGGGAGGTCATTGGGCCAGTGGCTTCATTCAAGGATGCAATGGTAATTGAGCGTTTACCGAAAACTCGTTCTGGTAAAATTCTACGCGGTATAATGCAAAAAATAGCTAATTCTGATTCTTATAACGTTCCTGCAACAATTGATGACCCTGTTATCCTAGAAGAAATAAGTGATGCATTAAAAACAATCGGATATGCCACGAAGATAAAATGATAGGGACCTTATTTGATACTAAGCTCATATTATATAAAATTTGGCTTCATACGAATATTTGGGATGTTTATGAAAAATGAATGAAGTTGTCATTGTAAGCGCTGCTAGGACACCAGTTGGAAACTTTAATGGCGCTTTTGCTGATTTGACTGCCTCTGACCTTGGGACTGTCGCGATTATTGCGGCGCTGGACCGTGCTAATATATTACCAGAAGACGTATCTGAAGTAATAATGGGACAAATTTTGACGGCTGCTACAGGTCAAAATCCCGCACGTCAGGCTGCAATGGCTGCGGACGTGCCGGTAGAGGTACCAGCCTTCGGTATCAATCAGCTCTGTGGCTCGGGTTTAAAAACGATAGTTTTAGCACTGCAATCTATTAAAAATAATGACGCGTCTATAGTCGTTGCCGGGGGACAAGAGAGCATGAGTCAGGCTCCTCACTGTATTCATCTTCGCGATGGGAAAAGAATGGGTGATACTAAGATGGTCGATACTATGATCCGCGACGGGCTGTGGGACGCTTTTAACGGCTACCATATGGGCTGTACGGCAGAGAATATTGCGAAACAATGGCAGATTAGCCGCGAAGAACAAGATCAATTTGCCTTAAGATCACAACAACGTGCGGAGAAGGCGCAAAATGCAGGAAAATTTGTGGATGAAATAGCGCCGGTAGTAATAAAAACTCGCAAAGGATCTATAACGGTTAATCGTGACGAATATCCGCGTGGTGGCGTGACAGCTGAGTCACTCGCGGAGTTGCGTCCGGCTTTTTCGAAAAATGGGACGGTAACAGCTGGTAACGCCTCAGGCATCAATGATGGGGCAGCGGCGCTTGTACTTATGACAGAGGAGGAAGCAACAAAAAGAGGGATTACCCCAAAAGCGAGGATCGTCTCTTGGGCTCAGGCCGGTGTTGACCCCTCTATAATGGGCACGGGGCCTATTCCCGCAAGCAGAGCAGCTTTGGAAAAGGCAGGTTGGGCAATTGACGATTTAGACCTCATTGAAGCAAATGAAGCGTTTGCGGCGCAAACATTAGCTGTGGGGAAAGATCTTGGTTGGGATGATGACCGCTTAAACGTCAATGGTGGGGCAATTGCCATCGGGCATCCAATCGGAGCTTCTGGAGCCCGAATTTTGACTACACTACTTTATGAGATGGAGAAGTGTAATTTGTCTAAGGGCTTGGCAACTCTTTGTATCGGGGGTGGCATGGGCATTGCCATGTGCGTTGCTCGGAATTAATCAGGAATCTGGTAAAATTTCTCTTATTTAAATTAAAAATTGTCTTTGCGCTTACGGATTTCTCCGAATACTTCAACAGGGGTACCGGATGGTAGCCCTACTGCATTAGCAACTGATGCAATATCAGCACGCAAAAAGGGGTTGGTTGCTTTCTCAAGCCCTAGCAGTGATGGGACAGTCCGTTCATTATTAGCTCGTAAAGCGTCAATTTCGGATGCTCTCTCCAATAGCGCTGTATTATCTGTTTCAATGGTGATTGCAAATTTGGCGTTTGCCTGTGTGTATTCATGAGCACAATAAACCATGGTATTATCGGGAAGAGCTCGTAACTTACCCAAAGATTCCCACATCTGCTCGAACGTACCCTCAAATACTCTTCCACAACCGAGAGCAAAAAGAGTATCTCCACAAAATAAAGCGCTACATTCCTCAAACCAGTAAGCGATGTGCCCACGTGTATGACCCGGTGTGTCATATATTTTTGCCTCTAAGTCACCAAACATATATGTATCACCGTCCCCAACATCGATATCGATACCGGCTATACGATCGTGGTCTGCTAGAGGGCCAACGACAGAGCACCCGTATTTTTTTTTGAGTTCTAAATTGCCGCCGGTGTGATCGTTATGGTGGTGGGTGTTAATTATGTGCGTCAGTTCCCAGCCTAGACGGTTTAGCACTTCTATAACCGGATCTGCATCCGATGGATCCACGACACCAACTTTTCCTTGTCCCGATTCCTTAATCAGGTATACATAATTATCAGTTCGGGTGGGAATTTGCTCAATTTCCAACATAGTCATGGAATTTTTCCTTAAGTTAAGTTTCTACTTCTCTACCAAAATACCAAAGAGATTGTGTTGCGCCAACACTATGCTGCCCCATTTTATTATTTGTTATGATAAGATAGGAATATGTGGTGTGACGTTGTTGATCTAAGTGACTTTTATAAAAATGGTCTTGGGAAAACCGCCCAAACATTAATTAGTCACTGTATACGTGGTGTTTGGCCAAATGTTTCCAATCAACGAGTGTTGGGGTTGGGCTATGCAATCCCGTTTTTAGACATATTTCAAAATGAAGCGGAAAGAACAATCGCGGTTATGCCTGCTCAACAGGGAGTTTTGCATTGGCCGGGGGAAGAAAGTGGTAGAGTGATATTATGTGCTGAAGAAGAAATACCACTTCCTGATGTATCCTTTGACAAAATATTATTAGTACATGCTCTTGAGTGCAGCGAGCAACTACGTTCTATGCTTCGCGAAGTTTGGCGAATTCTCGCTGATGGAGGACGGCTTGTTGTAGTTGTGCCCAATCGAAGAGGAATTTGGGCCCGATTGGATCATACACCATTTGGTAATGGCAACTCCTATACACCGGCGCAGGCCCAACATTTACTTAGAGATACTCTTTTTATGCCAATTCGCACCGAGCGTGCCCTCTTTATGCCGCCAGTAAGATCTCGTTTGATAGTTGCTTCTTCACGCGTGTGGGAGGAAGTCGGTAAAAGAATATTCCCTTCGATCTCTGGAGTGTTAATTCTAGAATTTAGAAAGCAGATTCATGCGTCTACTACCGATATGGTAAAAAGCCGAGGTCGACGACAACATTATAAAGTAATTGCTGGTAGTTAAGATCTTTCTCGGGTGAGCTGAAATATGGCCTGATCACCTTTAAGGTTTGCAGTGTGGCTGCGGGTCCTGATTGGTTGAATTTTGGTGTTCCGGTCAATAGAGAGACCAATATCAATTTTTAACCCAAGTTCTTCGCATAGATCGACAAAATCCAGAACAGTGCATAAATGAATATCAGGGCTATCATACCAACTATAATGACTTGCATCGGGAACAGGGACACGCCCATGGAGAATTAGGGATAATCGGGTACGCCAGTGTCCAACATTCACGAAAGACACTATTGCATGCTGCCCAATTCTAACAAGAGTCGTTAAAACGTCTTTGGGACTGCGAGTAGCTTGCAGAGTTTGTCCCAAAACTACGTAGTCAAAGGCGTTTGATGGATAATCAGCTAAATCCGTATCTGCATTACCTTGTATTACCGATAACCCCTTAGCGACACAGGCATTAACCCCTTCTTGACTCAGTTCTATGCCCCGAGCATCTATATTTTTATTTTCGGCAAGGTGAGCTAAAAGAGTACCGTCCCCACAGCCTATATCAAGTACCCGGCTTCCTGGTGAAATTAAATCGCTGATAATTTTCAGGTCAGATCTGAGTGGTTTATCGGTCAATTCTTCCGTCATAGTTTCAGCCTGCTGTGCCGAATAGCACCGTCTAAAAAGCCTGAAAGTGTTTCATGCAAAACCGGTTCGTCTAACAAAAAAGCATCATGTCCTTTGTCTGTTTGGACTTCAAGAAAACTGACATTGGCCGCGACCGCATTGAGCGCGTGCACAACTGTTCGGCTTTCAATAGTTGGATAAAGCCAATCGCTCGAGAAGGAGACGACAAAAAATCTCACTTCCGTGTCATGAAAAGCATTTGCAAGAACACCCCCGTGCTCTACGGCTAAGTCAAAATAATCCATAGCACGAGTGATATAAAGGTAGGAGTTTGCATCGAAACGTTCTACGAAGCTGCTGCCCTGATGACGTAAATAAGATTCAACCTCAAAATCTGCATCGAAGCCATATGATATTTGGTCACGTTCTTGTAATCGCCGACCAAATTTCCTATGAAGGGCCGGTTCAGAAAGGTAGGTGATATGTGCCTCCATTCTTGCAACGGCAAGTCCCCGACGCGGTCGTTTATTTTCAATACTATAATTGCCTTGACACCATTCCGGGTCTGCCATAATTGCTTGTCGCCCAACTTCGTGGAATGCAATGTTCTGGGCAGAATGGCGTGGGGCACCAGCGATAGGTACTGCAGTATGAAGTTGGTCACCATATTTTGACGCCCACTCTAATACCTGCATTGCTCCCATCGATCCGCCAATCACGCAAAAAAGTTTTTCAATTCCTAGGTGGTCAATCATCATTTTTTGAGCACGTACCATGTCACCAATAGTAATTACCGGAAACTTAAGACCAAAAGGTTGTTTAGTCTTTGGGTCAATTGAGCTTGGACCGGTTGTTCCCATACAACCGCCCAAAACATTAGAACAAATGATAAAATAACGATCAGTATCAAGTACCTTTCCCGGTCCGATCATCAGTTTCCACCACCCATCTTTCTTTGTAACGGGGTGCTCTTCTGCAGGGTATTGGTCCCCAGTTAGCGCATGGCAAACAAGGATCGCATTTGATTTGTCTTGATTGAGAACACCGTAGGTCTGATAAGCAATGTCGAATGGGCTTAGAATCGCTCCAGAATCTAATTTTAATGGTGTTTCAACACCAAGCTCGACATGATGTCCTGGCAAATTTTCTTTTGATATTGGGTTTAATGACAATGTCATGGTCTTCATTTAAACATTTGTTTCAAGTAACTATTAACTAAATTTTAATGATAGCTATGACGAAGTGAAATATTTAGCAATATTTTCTTTGCTTTTTGTTAAAGTCTTAGCGCGCTATAAACGCGCGGCCCAGCTTTGCATAATGGGGAAACTGTCAGCAAGAGATTGTTATGAGTGTAAATAAAAGTTTGGATGAATTAAGAGATAAGATCGACTCTATCGACCAATCGTTACATGATTTGATCATGCAGCGTGCTGATTTAGTGGCGGAGGTCAAAGAAGCCAAGGAGGGTACAGGGGGACCAATATTTCGGCCGGCGCGTGAGGCAGAGGTGTTGCGTAAGTTGGTGGGTCGGCACCGAGGTGAATTACCAATTGGCGTAATAGCCCGTATTTGGCGTGAGTTAATTTCTGCATCTCTTATTATGCAGGGTGAATTTAAAATAGCGGTGACAGGTAATGATGACGGCGCTTATTGGGATATTGTGAGGGATCACTTTGGCTCACAGACGCCGATAATACGGTATGAAACTTCACGCGGTGTATTGCGGGCTGTTGCAGAAGCTGCCGCAACAGTAGGTGTTTTACCTATACCACAAATTGATGAGTCTGATCCTTGGTGGCCATTACTCGGTAGTCAGGGCAGTGAAAGTTTATTACGTATATGCGCACGACTACCATTCGAGTCAGGGGGTAATAGACGAGGCCGCGGGGTTGAAGCTTTGCTTGTCGCTGAGATATCTCCCGTCAAAAGTGACGATGATATAAGTTATGTAATCATAGAAATTGTTGAGCCGGTCAGCCGCTCTCGATTAACAAGTACCTTAACTGACGAAGGACTAAAACCCTCAGCATTAGTTCCACTATTAAATGACAAAACTGCTAATGAGGTATTTTTAATTGAGGTACATGGTTTTGTGGAGTTTGATGACCCGAGATTGAATAATATAGTTGAAAAAGGGATTGGTTTTACCGTAGCCCAATCGGTTGGCAGTTATGCTGTGCCATTAAAGTCAGGGAAGTAAAATGTTGAAGCCTCAGCCTGGAATAATGGAACTTGTCCCTTATGTGCCTGGAAAATCTTTGGTGGATGGTAAACCTTCTGTGATCAAGCTTTCCGCTAACGAAAGTGCACTGGGTCCAAGTCCTAAAGCACTGGAAGCATTTCGTGGTGGGGATAAATCCCTACATATTTATCCCGATGGTAGCTCTAAGATACTCCGCGAAGCCCTTGGAGAGTTTAACACCTTAGATCCAGAGAGAATTGTATGTGGAGCTGGTTCGGATGAGTTGTTATACAATTTAGCGCGCGGATATGCGGGGCCTGGTGATGAGATTCTGATGGGAGAGCATGGCTTTAATATTTATCCGATAGTAGCCCATTGCGTCGGTGCAAAACCGGTAAAGGTGCCGGAACAAAACCTGACATTTGATGTCGACGCTACACTTTCATTGGTGAACGACAAGACACGTATAGTATTTATCGCTAATCCAAATAACCCAACGGGTTCGTATATCACATCAGATGAGTTGTTGAAGCTTCGTGCTGCTCTGCGAGACGATATCTTGTTGGTAATAGATTGCGCTTATGCGGAATTCGTTACCCGGCCAGACTATAATATGGGGTTTGATCTGGTCGATGGGGCAGAGAATACCGTAGTTACTCGAACCTTTTCCAAAATTTATGCACTTGCGGCATTGCGTATTGGTTGGTGCTATTGTCCACCGTCTATAGTAGATGTATTAAATCGCTTGAGGGGGCCGTTTAATCTCTCTACACCGGCGCAGTTGGCCGGCAAAGCTGCAGTCGAAGATGTTAACCATTTGAGGGCCGCGCAAGAACATAATTCAATATGGCTACCATGGTTGAGTGACCGCCTCACCGATTGTGGTTTGAAGGTCTATCCTAGTGTGGCAAATTTCTTGCTTATACAATTTGGGGGTAGTACTGGCCAAAGCGCACAGGAAGCGATGACATTTTTTGCAAATAAAGGAATTTTGCCAAGAGAAACAAGTGGTTATGGATTACCAGATTGTCTCAGGGTAACAATAGGTAGGAAAAATGAGATGGAGGAGTTTGTCAGGGTTATAAAAGAATTTCTGGCAAAATAGCATAATATGGCAGACGTATTATTTAAAAAAATTTCGTTCATCGGAATAGGATTGATTGGCTCGTCTCTTGCGCGAGTTATACGCCGTGATGGTTTGGCAAAGGAGGTTGTCGCGTGTGCACGGACTGAAGAAACAAGAAAAAAGGCGTTGGATCTGAATTTAGTCGACAATGTCACAGATAATATAGCACTGGCAGTTAAAGATGCTGAGCTTGTAATTCTTTGTACACCGATTGGTGCTTACGAAGCTGTTACAAAAAATATGTCTGGATCACTAAAGCCTGGTGCAATCGTAAGTGACGTAGGGTCTGTTAAGCGTGCGGTGATCGAAGCCGTTGCTAAAAACATTCCAAAAGGCGTCCATTTTGTACCTTGTCACCCAATAGCTGGAACAGAGAATTCTGGCCCAGACGCAGGTTTCGATACTTTATTTGAAGACCGATGGATGATTATTACCCCAGTCAAAGGTACCGATGAGACCGCAATTGAACGCGTAGCAGAACTATGGAGACGCACTGGAAGTAACATTGAGTATATGGACCCAGACCATCATGACCAAGTGCTTGCTATTACTTCGCACGTACCCCATCTAATTGCATATACAATCGTTGGTACAGCCACCGACCTGGAAGAAAGGCTAAGGTCGGAAGTTATAAAGTTTGCAGCTGGTGGCTTTCGCGATTTTACAAGAATTGCAGCATCAGATCCTATTATGTGGCGTGATATATTTTTAAATAATAAAGATGCTGTTTTAGAAATGTTAGGACGGCTTACCGAAGATTTAGGCGGGTTACAACGCGCCATACGAAATGGAGATGGAGATAGTTTACAATCCCTATTTGTTCGGACACGTGAAATTCGTCGAAGTGTAATTGAGGCAGGGCAGCACATTCCACCTAAGCCACCTAACGGCGCCTAATTTAAGTATTACTCCCAATTTAGGATAGGAATTTTCAAAATTTTGACTGGCCCAAGGTGTAAGAAGCTGTCTTGTAAAGTTAAAGGGATTCCTATTTGTTCCTGATTTAGACTTTCCCTCTTTTTAGCAAGTATACTAGCTGCGAAGCTCAAAACCATTCCAAGGCTAGGTTTAATGAATCCAGATAAGACCATCGAATTAATGGCTGCTTTATAACCAGAAACTTTAGCACTTAATGCCGCAATGGGCTGCAGTTGGTCATCAAGCGCTAAGGTCCCGTTTCCTGAAAATTTTAATTTTGCCCATTTAAAATTGATATGATTAATTTCTAGAGAGCCTCCATTTTGAGACCATGTTGATAAAAATTCTTTAATGGTTCTGCCCTCTGCAACGCCTAGGAAGTCGGCTGATAATCTTAATTCCGATATTTTTTTCTCCAGTGAAGGAAAGGCCATTCTTGGTAATATCAAGCCGGAGAATTCGGTATTGAGGTGGAATAATGGGACTTGGTGTGCTCTTGTTTCAGGCTTATTTGGAAGATTAGAGGAGAGAGTTACACTTATACCGTTAAGTTGAACTTGCTTCGTATCAGGTGTTTGGATGACACACTCGTCTAAAGAGAATTTAAGGTCCCCTATTTTGCCAAATCGATTTAGCGTCAGTTTTCCCCAACCGTTTTTTATCCGGGCTTTAACAGGCTTTATCAAGCTCTTTTTATAAAAATGAAGTTCCTGCTTACCTTTCGTCCAAAATTCTACATTTTTTAAATCCCATGGCTTTAATTTCATTTGTAATTGGGAACCTGACCAACGAAGCTCATTACTCGCCCGAATATTTTTGAAATTAGGATTTTCTAAATTAAAAACCCAATTCCACGGAAAACCAGAAACTCTAATTTTATCATAGTCGAATTTCCACGCTGCAGTCTCCTGTTGTCTTTTCCAATGGTAAATATCATTCTCTATTTTTTTTGCCATAATTAACCAAAAGCAGGAGTAGACAGCAGGAAGGCTCACTGTAATAGCTACCCATATGACAATGTGCTTACGCCATTTGGTTATAACGAATGACATAAGTCTTTATATGCATCTGCGACGCTTTGGTCGAGTTCATAAAATAGAAAACTTGGTGTTATGTTTCGGAAAGGCGTAAAGTAATTGAGAAACACGATCCACTTGTGAGAGAAGAAATTACAGATAATCAATCAATCGGACGTATATACTTAGCATCGGGCTTTTTTATTTTTTTTTGGGCCAGTGGATTTGTAGCAGCAAAATTTGGATTGCCTTATACGAAACCCCTTACTTTTCTGATGCTTAGATTTGGTTTGGCTCTTTTCATTTTATTTTCTATCAACTTGATTTGGCCATTTCGTTGGCCTAACAGGTCAATTTCTATCCTCCATATAGTTATTGCGGGGTTACTGGTCCAAACAACTTATTTAATAGGTGTATTTTATGGAATTTTTCTCGGTCTATCTACGGGAGTAATGGCACTTATCGTTGGTCTCCAACCATTGATTACTGGTTGTTTAGCCTCTCCAATATTGGGGGAAAAGCTAGTTTTTAAACAATGGCTTGGTCTTGGATTAGGATTTGTTGGTTTGGGGCTTGTAGTGGCAGAAAAGATAGACCTATCTAGTCAGAGTCTATGGGGCATTATGTTCGCAGGGTTGGCTTTACTCGGCATTACGTTGGGAACTATTTATCAAAAACGTTATTGCATTGGAATTGACATTAGGGCTGCTGTTACAATTCAAAACGCTGCGTCCTGCATGTTTGTGGGTATTCTGGCAGTTTTATTTGAACCACTGCATATCGAATGGACTACTCAATTTTTCATTGCTTTGACGTGGTCGGCTTTCGGGCTTTCAGTGATCGCAATTGCGTTATACTTTTTCTTGGTCCAACGAGGTGCTACGGCAAAGGTTACTAGTCTTATTTACCTAAGTCCTCCGACGACAGCGATTATGGGGTGGCTAATGTTCGAAGAAACTTTTGCAATCCCGGCGTTATTAGGTTTAGCAATAGCAGCTGCTGGAGTAGCTATTGTGAATAAACGGATCGAAGACAAATGACGGAAATGCATTTCAAATCAGTTATCGACGAGACGGGTGATATTTGGTTTTTTGCCTATGGGTCATTGATGTGGAATCCGGGCTTCAATGCCAAAGAAACCCGAAAGGCTAAACTAAAAGGTTGGCAACGTAAGTTCTGTGTTTCTTCCGAGATCTATAGGGGAACACCGGACCAACCGGGATTATCTCTTGGTCTTGATGCTGGGGGCGAATGCCAGGGGCTAGCACTGAGTATTGCCCAAACGGACTGTGAAAGGGTTTTTGATTATCTCAGTAATCGGGAAATGCTAGAGAAAATTTATAGATGTGTGCCGGTTGAAATCGAACTCGATGATCATACTGTTAAGGGTTATACGTTAGTAGTGAATAGGGATCACGCGCTATACGTTGGTGAAATGTCTATGGAGAAAACAGCCGAGCGGATTTTACATGCAAGTGGTAAAAATGGCTCAAACAGAGACTACCTCGCAGCAACAGTCAAACATTTGGACGGCCAAGGACTCAACGATAAAATGTTAAATACGCTACTTAGGCTTGTTAATCAAAACGTTTAATATGCTGTGCTATCCCAATCCAATGAAATAAACTATAAATTATAGGCCAAATTGAGGGAAACAAAATGAAGTTTGTAAGCTTTTACCATGATGGCGATGAGGGTTTTGGTGCAATCAAAGATGATTATATTATTGATTTGTCCAAGGGATTATTGAGTGGTGAAACCTTTGCTAATTTGAAGGCGTTACTTAAAGGAGGCGGAAGCTCAAAAGAATCACTGAAAGAGACTGTTGAAAATGGTTCCAATATCATTGAGACGAAAGAAGTTAATTTCCGGATGCCCATTTGCAACCCTGGTAAAATCTTTTGTGTTGGACGAAATTACTATGCCTATCATGAGGTGATGGAAGATGGCCGGCCAGATTGGCCGAGTATTTTTCCTCGATTTAATGATTCTTTTGCTGCACACGAACAGGCGATAATTCGTGGTACCGATGATGCCGATCAACTGGATTATGAAGGAGAACTTGTGGTTGTGATAGGCAAGCAAGGTCGCCACATCTCCGAAAAGGCAGCAATGTCTTATGTGGGTGGTTACACTATTGCCAACGAGGGCAGTGTAAGGAATTGGATAGGACGAGGAACGCAGAATTGCCCTGTTAAAAATCAGTGGCGCTCGGGTTCAATGGGACCTTGGATAGTAACGCCTGATGAAATATTAAACCCTATGAATCTTAAAATTATTACTAGAGTTAATGGTGAAGAAAGGCAAAATGGTAATACAGATATGATGATCTTTGATATTCCATTTGTTATCTCCTATATCTCGCGGTTCACTATGCTTGAGCCCGGAGATTTGATCTGTACAGGTAGTCCAGGTGGTTCAGCAATTGAGCATGATCCTCCGGCATACCTAAAACCTGGTGATAATCTTGAGGTTCAGATTAATGGCGTCGGTTTGTTAAAGAATCCGGTTCAGTTAGAAACCCTAGATTAAAACTCAAAGGTTTTTGCTTTGATATTTTAGATCACAAAGTTCTTCTTGCGCCGCCTCAATATCTGATTGAAGTCTCCCCATAAATTCATGCCGGGGTAATCCGGGGGGTATAGGTGGTAAAAATCGTAATGTAATTACACCAGGCCGTCGGATAAGTTTTCGCCTGGGCCAGTATAGCCCCGAATTTAATGCTACGGGCACAACTGGTATTTTTAAGTTCTTGTATAGTGCGGCAACTCCACTGTGGTAGACACCGATTTTGCCAGGTTGAGTTCGTGTTCCTTCGGGAAATATTACAATCGATCTTCCGTCTAAAGCATGCGCCCGCGCCTCTTTAATAAGTTTCCGGATCGTTGAAGCACCACCGCTACGTTTTATACCGATCGCACCATATTTTTTTGCATACCAACCGAAAAAGGGTAACCAAAACAGTTCTTTTTTTAGGATTATTGTTGATCTTTTGAGTTGGTAGGGAAAAAAGAGTGTCTCCCATACAGACTGATGTTTAGATGCTATTATTACGGGGCCTTTGGGTATTGTATCCATTCCTTCAATTCGATATGTAAGTTTACATATGAACCGAAGGAAAAAATAAATTGAGCTAGTCCAAACCCTAGCAATTAAATTACTTGCCCAAAAAGGAAGAAACAAAGACGGTAAAAAGGCGAAGCACATAAGGAAAGCCCAAATACAGTATACAATGTGATATAAAAATGAACGAGCCATGATCATTATTATCTTTTTTGGACCCTTAGGTTTTGATCTAGACTAAATTGAGCTATCAAATATTTATTAAACTCGCTCGCCAAAAGTTCGGCAGTTCCCGGCCAGCGCCACCAATCTTTTCGTTTGAACTGTGATGGAAAAACGGGGTGAGGCACAATTTTTATTTTAGGCATAATTCGTCTAAATTCAAAAAGGCTCCGGGGCATGTGATAACTAGCTGTAACTAACCGGAGCGATTGCAACTTATTTTTGGATAACCAAACAGAGGTCTCAAAAGCGTTTCCTGCCGTATTATCTGCTTGGTAGCCTATGGCAATGCAGCATGCAAATTCAGTTGGTTTTCTGCGAACGAGTTTTAATAGTTCTTGTACGTCTACACCGCGAGCGACACCTGAAATAAATAATAATTCAGAATAACCTTCTGATAGTAATTGAAGCCCTACTTCCAGCCGACCCGACCCCCCCGTCAAAACAACTATTGCCTCTGTTTTTGTTTGACTATATTGGTGACTTGCAGGTACTTCACGGACATACCAAATTAAACCTAATATCCAAACTATTAGGGCTAATATCGAACAGATAATAAAGCCTATCATCCATTTCTTTTTAGGACTTTTCTTTTTGTATCCCATTCCGTATTTCACTAGGTTCGACCTACATTACACGACTAAGTACTTTAAGAACTGTCACCCATGAGGTTATGGCACTGATAGCAGGAGTCACTAAAGAGATTGCTGTTATGCAGGCCCATTGTGATAAACTGAGTGTTAACGGTATTATAAAGGATGAACTCGCCTCAGACGCAAGTAAATCGATGACGAAGAAAGTTGCTATCCCCATACAAATTCCCAAAAGACCACCTTTAAAGCCTAAAGACATCGCGTAGCGGCAAAATTGATGGGCAACAAACTCATCGCGGGCACCTATTATGTGGAGAAGGTCGATTAAATGGCTATGTATATTTAAACTTGTTCGGGTTGCGAATATCACGGTTGCTACACATGCAATGCTTACAAGAAGCAATATAATGAAGGCGATCCCCTCGATAAGGTCAGTTAAGGCAAAAAGCTTTGCCAACCATACTTGGTGGTCGTCTACCTGAACCCCGCTTATCTTTTTATTTAGCCTTTCCCAAAGCCGTTCAACATCAAGATTAACTTTTGGCTTTATTTTTACACTAATGATCCTCGGAATTGGTAAAAGGAATGGACCCGAGGTAATTTCGCGCCCGAGCCAAGGTATGAGCAGTTTAATCACCCGGTCCCTAGGAATTTCTTCTGCCGAGGCTATTTCTGGAATATCTCGCAATAGGGATAATACATAGTTTAAATCTTCTTCCGTCTCGGGATTTGTTTCCTCCCCATGAACCGGAACTTGGATCGTTAGGTTTCCAGTAAGGTCGTTGCGCCATTGTTCCGTGTGTGCAGACAGGATTAAAACCGCGCCTAACGCTAAAACGGCTAGCCATACCATAAAAGCGATAAACCAGGGTACGTAACGACTAGCTGCATCACCGGTGAGCGGCAAAATGATCTTGCCTTTCACTAACTTAATTCCTCATGACCCAATTCAGCCTTCCAATTATATTCCCCTGATTTGTAGATATGCAGAGATCCTTTTTGAAGGTGAAGCCGGGGGTAAATGAAGTCGTTTACCAGCGTTTTATTATGGGTTGCCAATACGATTGTGGTTCCGATTTTATTTAATTCTTCGAACAAATGCATTAGACGCCTTGCTATCCGGTCGTCAACATTACCTGTAGGTTCATCAGCTAGTAGTAACTTGGGCCGGGTGATTACGGCGCGAGCAATTGCAACTCGTTGTTTTTGTCCACCAGATAGTATTGGGGGGCGGTTATCCATTTGGCCTGACAAGCCAACCCAATCTAAAAGTTCTGAGACGTTAGACTTTATCTCGTTCTCGCTCGTGCCAGAAATTTGTAAAGGTAAGGCCACATTCTCCAATGCTGTTAGATGGTCAATCAGCCTAAAGTCTTGGAACACAACACCTACTTTGCGGCGTAATGCCGGTAATTCCCTACGTGGTGTAGTAGCGACATCCTGTCCAAATAAAGAAATTAGGCCTCTTGATGGCTGATGTGCTAAGTACATTAGGCGTAATAAAGAAGATTTCCCGGCTCCACTCGCCCCCGTTAAAAAATGGAAACTGCCTTCTTCTAGTTGCAAAGAAATATCTTGGAGGATTTCAGGCCCTAAACCGTAACGCAGTCCAACGTTTTGAAATTTGATGACTTCAGCGCCAGAAAACACAATTTTTCCCTATACACGTGAAATGATCAAAGAATGACATACGGTTTACCTTATCGTCCACCTTGTGCAACGTATCTTGCAATTAAATTAATATACCGTATACAACATCGTAATACAGGAAGACCGTAATGATTGTTTCTTAGGCTATGAAAATTACGACAATGTTCACTATGTATTATTAAAAAGAATAATAAGTTTGTGTCTAATTTAAACATTGAACCAGTAATAAAAACTTTATATTCAGCAGAAGAAATCTCTGAGCGCGTTGATGCGTTGGCAGCAGAGATAGTTGCCGATTTTTCGGGCGAATTACTCGTCATTGTAATTTTAAAGGGTAGCTTTGTGTTTGCTGCTGATTTGATAAGGGCCCTAGAAAGTAACGGTGCTTCTGCGCAGGTAGATTTTGTCAGTCTTTCGAGTTACGGACTGCGATCAAAGAGCTCTGGCACAATAACGGTTAAGCAGGACCTTAATGAAGAGGTTAATGGGCGCCAAGTTCTTATTGTTGATGATATTTTGGAGTCAGGGAGAACCATTGCATTTGCTGTTGAAATGATGATTAAACGCGATGCCGCGTTAGTTAAGACATGTTTATTGCTGGATAAACCCGGCCAGCGAAGAGTTAATATAGAAGCAGACTATGTTGGTTTTACAATCGATCCAAAATTTGTCGTTGGGTATGGTCTTGATTTAGCGAATAAATACCGTGGTTTACCCTATATTGGTTTCATCGAAGACATCTAAAAGTTTCTTTGGGAGAATCCTTTTAAGCTACTTGGCCATATAATTTTACTGGTTAATCCACTTTGGAATTTGGTCAAGCCCTAATAGGTCGTCATAACTAGGACGCGCCCGAATTACGTTGAAATCATTTCGGTTTACCATAATTTCTGGAACCAAAAGACGTGAATTATAGCTTGAGGCCATAACGGCTCCATAAGCGCCAGCTGATTTTAGATATAATAAATCGTTTTCTACTAAAGCCGGTAGCTGAACATTCCGGGCTAGAACGTCCCCCGTCTCGCATATGGGACCAACTAGTTCTGTAATAAAGGTATCATTACCTTTGAGATTAATAGCCGTTTGAACATGGTGCACCGCATTGTAAAGGGCTGGCCGGATTAGATCATTCATTGCTGCATCCACCACGACGAAACGCTTATTATCCGTTTCTTTAACCTGAATAACAGACGTGACCAGAATCCCAGCATTACCCACCAAAAATCTCCCCGGCTCAAACGTCAGTTCGACATCTAAACTACCTACCGTTTCCGCAACCATGTTTGCATAATCCACGGGTCCAGGCGGTTGCTCTCCATCATAAGTTATTCCTAGCCCACCCCCAAGATCCAATCGTGAAAGATTGTATCCAGCTTTGCGCAGAATATTCACCATATCAGCAACACGTTCAAACGCTTTACGAAATGGTTTTAGAGAGGTTAGTTGTGAGCCTATGTGAACGGCAAGGCCAACTAGTTTAAGACCAGGTAATGATAATGCTTTCTCATAAACGGAGGGTGCTAACTCAATATTAATACCGAACTTGTCCTCCCTACGGCCGGTCGAAATCTTATAATGCGTTTCTGCGTCTACGTCTGGGTTAACCCTCAAGGCAACAATCGCTGTTTTTCCTATCTCTATCGCAACGTCGTTTAGTATTTCAAGCTCACCGATAGATTCTACATTAAATTGTCCGACACCCGCGAGGATTGCAAAACGCATTTCTTCTCGGGTTTTTCCGACACCTGAGAAAACAATGTTTGCCGCCGGAATCCCCGAGGCGAGGGCACGTCGCGCTTCTCCCTCACTTACAACATCGGCTCCAGCGCCCAAATCACTTAAGGTTTTAATTATTGCTAGATTAGAGTTGGCTTTTACAGCATAACAAATTCGGGCACTAAAATGATCCAAAGCATTGGCCATCGCTTCATATTGTTCGGTTATAGCCGCTTTTGAATAACAATAGAAAGGAGTACCGATATTAGAGGCAATTTCCACTATGTCTACGTCCTCAGCGAACAGTCGCCCTTCGCGATAGTTAAACTGGGTCATTGTGGATAGGTCCTTGGGTAGTCAGTCTTCTGCGCGTTCACCGGCGGCTCTAAACTACCTTTCTTACCACAGGCAAAAAGCGGCGAAGTAACCGCTATTAGTAAAATACACAGGACAAAGAAACGCATCACAAGAACCTCGCACGAGCATTTTTTACCTCGATCAAGACATTTTTTGGAGCTGTTCCACCGTGGCTTGTTCTACTCTTTACCGAATCTTTCACCGCCAAGACAGAAAATACATCATCAGTAATTTTTGGTTCTACCACCTGCATTTCTGGCAGCGATAACTCATCGAGCCTGCGGCCGGACTCTTCGGCAGCCTTTACCAGTTCACCGGTTATATGATGTGCTTTTCGAAACGGCATATCCAAAACTCTCACGATCCAGTCCGCGAGATCGGTTGCGGTGGTGAACCCTACCTCGGCCGCTTTGTTTAACTGGTCGATATCAAAATCTAAATCTTTTATCATTCCAGACATCACAGCAACCGAGAGTCCTAAGGAGTCTGCAGCTTCAAATACGGGTTCCTTGTCCTCTTGTAAATCTTTCGAATAGGCCATCGGTAGCCCTTTGATTACCGTTATTAAATTGATCAAAGCGGCAATAATTCTACCACTTTTACCTCGTACCAGTTCAGCCGCATCTGGATTCCGTTTTTGTGGCATTATTGAACTGCCCGTAGAATATGCGTCACTGAGATGAGCAAATGAGAACTGTGCTGAGCACCATATAACAATCTCTTCGCCTAGGCGTGAGAGATGCAGGGCAGTGATAGCAGCTGCAGACAAGAAATCGAGTGCAAAGTCCCGGTCTGATACGGCGTCCATAGAATTATTTGACGGTCGATCAAACCCAAGCGCTGAAGCGGTTTGCTTCCGATCAATCGGAAATGATGTGCCTGCCAACGCTGCAGATCCGAGGGGACTTTCGTTGAGCCTTACTCTGGCATCCCTAAAACGGCTACGATCTCTGCCAAACATTTCGACGTATGCTAATAGATGATGGCCGACAGTTACTGGTTGGGCGGCTTGTAAATGCGTAAACCCAGGCATAATGGTCTCAGAATTTTTCTCAGCTTGATCAATTAAGACCGACTGCAAAGTTTTAAGGCTTTCATCAAGCCCATCAATCTCATCCCTAATCCAAAGCTTAAAATCTGTCGCGACCTGATCGTTTCGTGATCTTGCTGTATGGAGTCTACCGGCATCCTCCCCAATTAACTCGGTTAATCTACCCTCAATATTAAGATGGATATCCTCCAAAGAGTCCTTAAATTCAAAAACTCCCCTATCTAATTCTTCCTTAATTTCTTTGAGGCCTTCGATAATTTTGTTACCTGCAATAGAGTCAATAATTTTTTGATCTATTAGCATATTGCAATGCGCGACCGAAGCTTTGATATCTTGAATATAAAGTCTTTGATCAAAACTAATCGAAGCGTTTATTTCTTCCATTAATGCGTCCGGCCCTTTGCTATATCGACCGCCCCAAATTGTATTAGTTATATTTTTACTTTTCCGAGTAGGGGTGACCGTGGCAGGGTTAGCCCGCGTCTTGGAAGTGCTGGTGTTCTTTGCGTTCATCGTTCCATCTCAATTCCGTTTAAGAGGTAAAATGCGTAAAACTGTAATCATTTTGATCGCTCTTTTAGCCGTTGGCACCGCCATCTGGGCGTTTTTTGTCAATAAATCAAGTCAAAATAATTCTAATACCTTATCCAGTTTACCACCACTGACGGGTTCGATGAAAAATTTTATCCGGACTGATACGCTTGGGCCAACGCTTAAAATGGAAGCGTTGGCTAAAAGTGGTGAATTGGTGTCGCTAAAAAAGTATAGAGGTAAGGTCGTTTTGGTGAATTTTTGGGCTACTTGGTGTGGTCCGTGTATCCGCGAAATGCCGTCATTAGCTAACCTTCAAAAAAAGCGTGGTGGAAGTGATTTTACGGTTCTTGCTTTATCCCAGGATTTGAAAGAATGGGAGAAAGTCTCGCCATTCCTAGATAAATTGAGGATCAATAAATTACCTGTATACGTTGATAGAGATATGAGAATTGCCCGAACGCTAAAAGTCGTAGGCTTGCCAACTACCATTTTGTTTTCAAAAAATGGTATGGAGCTTGGACGTTTAAATGGGATGGCGGAATGGGATACACTCCAGGCCTTAGGACTAATTGATCACTATCGAAATTTAAATTGATAAACTCAGCCAGTTGGGATTGGCTTGTTGTCAGAGTAATCATAAAACCCTCGACCAGATTTACGTCCGAGCCAGCCAGCTTCAACATAATTTACTAGTAGCGGGCACGGTCGATATTTGCTGTCGCCCATGCCCTGATACAAAACTTGCATAATTGATAAACATGTATCTAGCCCGATAAAATCAGCTAACTCTAACGGTCCCATCGGATGATTGGCACCTAGTTTCATCGCTTTATCAATGTCGGTAACGCGGCCAACACCCTCATGAAGTACCCACATTGCTTCATTAAGCATTGGTACAAGAATTCTGTTGACGATAAATGCCGGGTAGTCCTCAGACGTTATAGCTGTTTTCCCTAATTGACTTATAAATTTGCTTACAAATTTGTAAGTCAATTCATCTGTAGCCATCCCACGAATTACTTCTACTAGGTTCATTACGGGGACAGGATTCATGAAGTGAATCCCTATAAATTTATCAGGGCGACCTGTCGAGGCGGCCAAACGTGTTACTGAAATAGAAGAGGTATTTGTCGCTAAAATAGTTTTATTTCCCAGGATTGGCACAAGGGTTTCAAAAATTGACTTTTTTATTTCTTCATTTTCCGTTGCGGCTTCTATTACTAGATCGCAATCACTGAAGGCGCTTAAATTAGTTGTCTTAGAAATATTAGAAGAGATTGCCTCAAACTCTTGTTTCGTTAATCGTTCTTTTCCCAGTAGTCGTTGGGCTTGCTTTTCAATATTAGCGAGAGATTTATCTAAAATTTCAGAAGAGGTGTCAGCAAGCATAACATGGTAGCCAAATTGTGCGCATACCTGCGCTATCCCACTACCCATTTGTCCAGCACCAACAATACCTATATTGGTAATACCTGAGCGCTTATTCATATTGAAATTTCACTTAATTTGATCCTTATCAGACCTCATCACCGCGGCTTGATACCCTGCTTTTCAAGTTCTGAGGTCAAAGCGGGTAATTCTTCAAATAGATCCCCAACCAGACCATAGTCGGCAACCTGAAAAATTGGTGCCTCTTCATCCTTATTAATTGCGACAATGACTTTACTGTCTTTCATCCCCGCAAGGTGCTGGATCGCCCCTGAGATCCCCACTGCCACATAAAGTTCAGGTGCAACAATTTTACCCGTTTGACCCACTTGATAGTCGTTGGGCACATATCCCGCATCTACCGCTGCGCGGGATGCTCCAACTCCTGCTCCAATTTTATCAGCAACAGCTTCCACCAAATGGAAATTGTCTCCCGATTGCATCCCTCGTCCACCGGAGACCACTATTCGGGCTGATGTTAGTTCTGGCCGTTCGGATCTTGTTAATTCTTGTCCAACAAAAGAAGAAATTTCAGGATTTTTGCCCGCCTCCATTGTTTCAATCGTAACTTTTTCATCGCCAAGCTCTGTTTTTTCAAAAGCCGTACTACGAACGGTTATGACAAGCTTTGGGTCGTCAGCCTGCACAGTTGCCAGAGCATTTCCAGCATAAATGGGGCGAACAAATGTATTGGATGATTGAACCTCCATGATATCGGACACCTGTACAACATCGAGTAAAGCGGCAACCCGCGGTGCAACATTCTTGCCACTAGTGGTGTGTGACAGCAAAATATGCGTATAATCTTCTGCAAGCCCGACGATTAACGCGGCAAATGGTTCGGCTAGCCCGTTACCATACAGGCCATTGTCAACCATTCGAACCTTACTTATTCCTTTTATGGCTGCGGCTTGTTCGGCTACTGTTTGACAGTTCTCGCCCGCAACCAACACTTCAATATCTCCAGCGGCCAGCGCCACAGCGGCGGTTACCGTATTTAAGGTTGCCCCTTTGATCTCATGATTGTCATGTTCAGCAATTACTAAGACACCCATCAGATTACTCCCGCTTCATTTTTAAGCTTATCTACCAGTTCGGCAACGTCGGCCACTTTACCGCCCCCTTGACGAGGCGGTGGTTCATCAACCCGTAAAGTTTTAAGTCTTGGCGATGCATCAATTTTGAGGTCCTCCGGGGAATATTCATCAATTTGCTTTTTCTTGGCTTTCATAATATTTGGAAGAGATGCATAACGCGGCTCGTTGAGTCGTAAATCCGTGGTGACGACAATGGGCATAGACAGCTCAACTGTCTCTAATCCCCCGTCTATTTCCCGGGTTATTTGTGCTTTTTCATCATTTATTTCTACTTTGGATGCAAAGGTACCCTGCGCCCAACCCATGAGGGCTGCAAGCATCTGGCCGGTTTGGCTACAGTCATCATCGATAGCCTGTTTGCCGACAATCACCATATCAGGGGTTTCTTTTTCACAAATTGCCTTAAGGAGCTTTGCTACGGCCAAAGGCTGTAACTCCTCATCAGTTTTTACATGAATGCCGCGATCCGCACCCATGGCTAATGCAGTTCGGATAGTTTCGGCACATTTGGCTTCCCCTAATGACACAGCGATCACCTCCGTTGCAATCCCGGCTTCATGAAGCCTTATTGCCTCTTCTACAGCGATCTCGTCAAAAGGGTTCATAGACATTTTGACGTTGGTTAACTCAACGCCAGTATTGTCTCCCTTCACACGTACTTTGACATTGTAATCTATGACCCGTTTGACAGCGACGAGAATTTTCATGTTAAACCCGAATTTTATTTGACATTTGATGCTTCGTATAACTCATTCGCACCTATGGTTAAAGATATACGAATAAATTAATACAGGATCAATATGCTGCGTATTGGTATTAAGGTATACGCAATAATTAATCTCTCCCTATCAAAAATGCTATAGCAACAAGAGCGATTGCTATTGCTTGAAAAAATATACGATAACGCATGAGTATATTTGATCGTTTTGCGTTTCCCTTACCAGGACGCAACATCCCTACCACGCCCGTTACCATAACCAAAAAAGTAATACCTACCGCGATGATAATGAGCCATGGAAATGTTTGTTGCATGATCGTACTCTTTATAGATAAACATATTTTAATAGGTTGCAAGGTCAGATCTGCTTCATCTCCACTTTGCATTCTTGTGTCGATTATATCAATTAGTTGGTTGATGGTGGGGATCCGAATTAGGGTTTAGATTAGATGAGTTTACTCGACAGAATTAAAAATTGTAACAATTGTGAAAACCTCTCAGATTATAGGGAATTCTCAATTTGGGGCGTCCCTGTGGGTTGGCTGCATCACGATTTTTTCGATGTATTAAAACGTTTTGACAGTGTTTTCGAATTTTCCGCTGAGGGAATTTCTCTCTCAGCTGATTTAAAAAATTATGAGGATCGAACTAATGCTCTCGCTTTGGTATTAGAAACTTTGGTTGAAGAGGGTTGGGTCAATGGTTGGCGCGATGAAGCTTACCCGGTTGGTGACGGGTTTTATAGCGTCCCTTTTTTGGAAATGGATCGCAGTGCTGTACCCCGATTTGGTGTTTCAGCTTATGGAATTCATATAAATGGATTTGTCCGCTGCAAAGATGAGCTGATGATGTGGATAGGTCGTCGTGCCGACGACAAGCCAACCTATCCTGGCATGCTCGATAATATGGTGGCGGGAGGCCAACCAGTAGGGCTAAGTTTGGTCGAGAATCTTATAAAAGAATGTGCTGAAGAAGCTGCGATCCCCGCGGAAATAGCCCAAAAGGCGAGGCCGGTGGGGTCAATTTCATATCGACATAAAGAAGATAATTGCGTGAAGCCAGATGTAATGTTTGTGTTTGACTTGGAATTACCTCCTGATTTTAACCCAGTCAATAATGATGGAGAAGTTGCTGAATTTAAGCTTTTACCTGCCCAAGAGGTAATGTCCATTACTTCCGATACCACAGCCTTTAAGTTCAATTGTGCAGCAGTAAATATTGACTTTTTTATTCGCCACGGAATTTTACACCCTGAACATCCAGATTATATCGAGATACAGAGGGGTCTGCATAGGTGACCATACGTCTTGACCATGAACGGCTGGAATTAGCTACCGCTGAACTTTGTGCCCAAGACCCTGATTTAGAAATTGTAGTGGACAAATTTGGTGTCCCACCACTCTGGAATAGGTCAGAGAGTTTTCGTACGTTGCTTTATCTGATACTCGAACAGCAAGTATCTCTTGCCTCTGCGCGGGCAACCTTTGAGCGGTTGGTAGCTTGGATAGGGTCTGAGCCTACGCCAGATACGCTATTGTTAGTAAAAGATGTAGAATTACGGGAGCTTGGTTTTTCGCGACAGAAAATACGTTATTGTCGTTTTTTAGCTCAGGCGATCATAGATGGCAGCTTAAGACTTAATGATTTACGTGTATGCAGTGACAATTTGGCAAGAAAGGAACTGATGAAAATACCAGGGATTGGCCCCTGGACAGCAGACGTATATTTAATGGAGGCTTTAGGTAGGCCAGATGTATGGCCGGTTGGAGACGTAGCTTTGGCCGTAAGCGTAGAAAAGGTCAAAAATCTAACATCTCGCCCTGATCAGGATGCACTAATGGAGTTTGGAGACAGATGGAGGCCCCATAGGTCGGTTGCAGCCCGCATACTCTGGCATTATTACCTTTGTGTCATTAGACCGCTAGCGGGAGGAAAACCATCATGATTGATTTGCCCACACTTTCTGGACCTGTCGTGGAGCCGTTGTCAGGTTCTGCAAAGAGTGTTGTTATTTTACTGCATGGCTATGGTGCAAATGGGGACGACCTGATTGGTCTGGCGTCTCCTTTATCAAAAATATTACCTGATACAGTCTTTATGTCTCCCAATGCACCTCATCGATGTGCACAAAACCCATTTGGAGGTCTGCAGTGGTTCGATGTCTGGGAGGGAGATGATTATGACCGACTGTCTCAGATAGAATTAGCCGCTGCAACGATCAATGCATTTATAGATTCTGAGCTCGAAAGGCTTGGTTTGTCTGACGAAAAATTAGCTTTACTCGGATTTTCGCAAGGGACAATGTTGTCTCTGCATGTTGGTGTTCGACGGATAAAATCTCCTGCTGGAATTTTAGGTTATTCGGGAAGGTTGGAGGCACCCGAAAAGCTTGCTGATGAAATTTCGGTGCGTCCCCCTATCATGCTGATCCATGGCGAGGAAGATCCACTATTGTCGATTGATTTGATGGAAAATGCTGCAGGCCAACTCCGAAAGAATGGTATAGAAGTTGAGACTTGTGCGAGACCCAGACTTGCCCATGGTATTGACCAAGAAGGAGTAATTACGGGTGGGGACTTTCTCGCTAAAGTTCTCAGAATGAGAGACTAAGTATCTAGAGAAGCTTCAAGCCGCGACTTTCTGAGTTCCGGATCCCAGTGACCCTTTCCTTCAAGGTCACCCATATTGAAAATCCAGTTATATCCATCTCGTGGGTTGCTAAGAATTTCCCAACAGTTTCCGTCGCGATCCCAGAAATGGAAACTGTATGTTCCATGTTGTTCAACCGGTTTTGAGGGGTTGTATAGGCCCCACTGCTCTGCACCATCAAGAACAGCTTGATAGGATTTGTCGACTTCAGAGTCACTGTCAACATCAATGCCGTTGTGGTTTAGACGAGGCATTTCACCCATATTTTTGTCCTGAACAACAGCATAAATGTGATTTCCACCCAACCGAATCATAAGTGAAATTTTACTTGTCTGCATAACTTCAATACCGAGAAATTCTTCATAGAATCTCCGTGTTGCATTGAGGTCTTTTGATCCCAAAGTGCCATGCGATAAAAATTTAGAGTTAATTACAGATGTCTTTGTGCTCATGTTAAGATCCTTTCGAAACTCACGTCGCTCGTTACAGAATTAAAGGCTTCTAATACCCGGGCGTCAAATTTATATTTATGGTCTTAAGTTGTATGACCCGTGATTAACTTGTAACATTTCCTCTGTAAGGGGAACGAATTTAAAATAAATTAAAAGCCTATTTCGTTAAATAGTTATAAGTTACTAGGTTAGAATATTTTGTTACCGATGCAGAACTCACCCGCTCTGGTACTTAATGCCGATTTTCGGCCACTAAGTTATTTTCCTTTGTCGCTATGGTGCTGGCAGGATGCTGTGAAAGCAGTATTTCTTGATCGGGTCAATATTGTTGCTGAATATGATACTTGTGCCCGCTCCCCTAGTTTTACAATGAAGTTGCCCAGTGTTATCGCTCTTAAGGAATATATACCCCTATCAAGGAAGCCCGCTTTCACAAGGTTTAACGTATTTCTACGGGATCGTTTCGATTGTCAATATTGCGGAAAGTGGTTCCCTGTCCATGAATTGACTTTTGATCACGTTGTGCCCCGATCCAGAGGAGGCCGAACCAATTGGGAAAATGTTGTAACGGCCTGTTCGGTCTGTAATCTTCGCAAAGCAAATAAAAGCGTACAGGAAATAGAAATGTACCCACGCCATATGCCAAAGCAACCTTCCACTTGGCAATTACAAGAAAACGGGCGTGCTTTCCCACCTAACTATCTTCACGAAAGCTGGAGAGATTTTTTATATTGGGATACAGAGTTGCAGGACGATTAGCCGAGCTGTCGCGAAAATCAATGAACTTTTATGGGTTCTCCCTCGCTACGTTTCAGTACCAATGGGGACCTGCTTTCTAATGTCCAGCGATAACGTTTGGCATATCGTTGAACATCAGCCATCCTCCAGGCCTCCTCGAATTTTTCTTCAGTAATACCCGTATTATTTAGAAGATCATCGGCTAATAATGAATTTTTATTCGAATGACGAATCAACCAGCATAGTGCTTCCCATCCGTTTTTATCGCCACGTTTACTTGGGATCTTTTCGACAAGACCCCGACCCTTGGGTCCATCCATGATCACAACCCCTTTCCAGAATGCAATGTGGTTTTTGATGATGGATGCTTCTTGATATGGTCGTTCATATTGCCAGGCAGCCCCAATATTTACGGCACTATCCACAACAACGTCAAAATAAGTCGCAAACCCCTTCCAGTGGCAGAATGTAAGGGGAAGTTTTGGGTTTGGGCGAACTAAATTTGAATTTACTGTTTCAACAGGAAAGTAAGCATTACCTTCAACGTGGGCGATAGTGTCACTTTCGGCTAATAAAGCATCTTTCCAAATAGCTTTTGGCATATTCTGATATCCTTTCGCTTTTGATTTGGAAAAATTTAGGAATGGCTTCCAAACATTATATCTTGCCCAAGGCCTGAAGGATAATTTGAGGTGACATCGGTTGGCATGTGACCTTTCCCCCAAAAGGACGTATTGCATCATTAACAGCGTTCATAACGACGGCAGGAGCAGCCCCAGTCCCCGATTCTCCAACACCTTTTGCGCCCAGTTCGGAGACACTTGTATGGGTTTGAATATGAGCTACTTCTATATCCGGCATTTCACCAGCCATGGGCGTTAAATAATCAGCAAGAGTTGCGTTCTGCAATTGTCCAGCATCATCATAGACACATTCTTCGTAAAGTGCGCCCCCAAGCCCTTGAACACACCCACCTCGCACTTGTTCATCGGCGAGCTGTGGGTTGATCACGCGGCCACAATCTTCAATAACCCAGTGGTTCAGGAGTTTTATAAAACCTGTATCGACATCAACCTCGACATACGCACCCTGTATACCATTAGTGAAAATATAAAGTGCATCACGAAGACGAAAACGATGGGTTGCGGAAAGTACAGGTTGAATATGGTTTGGCAATTCTGAAACCTGAAAGTGACCTATCCGTCCTATCTCGGCCAACGAAATTCGTGATGTTGTATCGCCTTTATCCACTATGTTCCCGTCGATAATGTCTAGTTTATCGGTGTCCGTTTGAAGTAATGAACCTGCGATTTCAAGGATCTCTTCCCTCAGCTTCTGAGCTGCTTGGTAAGTTGCCTCTCCGCCGATAGCAGTAGCGCGTGAGGCATAAGTCCCACCGCCATATGGTACAGCATCGGTATCACCCTCTATCACCCGCACAGACTCTATCGGTACTCCCAATGTTGCAGCAGTTATTTGACCCATCACGGTGTCAACACCCTGGCCCTGATCAGTTACACCAACCATGCATAACACACCGCCCGAGGGTTCCAACTTAACGGTGCAGGCATCTTGCGTTGCTATTGGAGCACCCCCTGCACCATAGTATCCGGAGGGACCCGGAGCGGTGCCTTTGATGAAGGCTGCGATACCAATACCCCGCTGGATACCCTTTTCTCTATATTTGGATTGTTCCTGACGCAGTTCATCATAGTTCATGCGGTCGACAAGCGTTTCGAGACATTTTTGATGAGATAAATCTTGCATCTCGATACCTGCGGCACTGGTCCTTGGATATGAATCGTCATGCATGACGTTTCGACGCCGAAATTCCATTGGGTCAATCCCACAAGCGGCGGCAGCCTGGTCAACCAAAGACTCGCCTACTGAATTTCCGATGGGATGTCCAACAGCTCTATATTGTGATGTTGGAACTTTATTCAAATAAACGACTTGAGTGGTTGCGCGGTAATTTTCATGCGCGTACGGACCGCCAGTGATATTTAATATTTGGTTGGCCTCGAAAACACTGGTGCGGGGATACTGAGAATATGCACCCGCACCGGAGCGTATATCTATATCCATGGAGGTGATAATCCCATCTTTAGTGACCGCGATACGCCCCTTTACGCGGTTTTCCCTCGCGTGAATGTCAGTTGCAAAACTCTCTAAACGATCAGCAATAAACTTTACTGGCCTTCCTAGCTTTATCGATGCCGCAGTCGTTGCGACTTCGTCGCCAAAGGTGTGGATCTTTAGGCCAAAAGAACCCCCAACATCAGCGGCTACTATTCGGACATTATGCTCTGGAATTCCTAAGGTGCGGGCAAAGACGGCCTGGATCATGTGTGGGCATTGGCTGCTAGTATGTATCGTGAGCCTCTCGGTGCCAGGGTCATACTCAGCCAATAGAGCTCGAGGTTCCAAACTCACTGCGGTATGTCTTCCAAAGGTAAAGGTATCTTCGATTACAATATCAGCCTCGGAAGTCGCTGTTTCAACATCGCCGGTTTCGATCGTTTTTTCAAAGGCAAGGTTGTCCCCCAACTCAGGATGAATTACTGGTGTTTTTGGGTCCAGCGCAGTTTCCTTATCGACTACGACAGCCAATTCTTCATACTCTACAGAGACTAACTCGGCGGCATCTTCTGCTACCGCACGGCTACTCGCGACAACCATGACAATGGGCTCACCTTGCCAGCATGTACGGTCAACCGCCATCGCGTATTGTGGTGCAGACTTCATGCCCTCAAAACAGACTAGTGTTCCAACCCAGGGCCCCGTGCACATTTCTGAAAGTTCTACACCTGTCATTACGAGGGCGACACCTGGGTGTTTCTTGGCGGCATCAACGTCAATAGATAAAATTTTTGCATGTCCGTAGGGGCTTCGGACAAAGGTTGCATGCAGCGTTCGGTTAGGCGAAATATCGTCTGTATAACGTCCCCTTCCTGCAACAGCACGTTTTGCGGCTTCCCGCGATAGGGTGCGTCCAACATAACTATTTGGACGGTCAAGCAGATAAAGTTCATTTTCCTTATTCATAGCTTAACTGTCCTCAAGGCGTTTATTGATGGTTTTTTCGACTGCATCGACGATGGCGTGATAACCTGTACATCTGCAGAAGTTACCAGATAAATGATTTCGGATATCTTCTCGACTGCGGGGCTTGAGGTCCCGTAGTAATTCCGCAGCGGTCACCAGCATGCCAGGAGTACAATAACCGCATTGCATAGCGTTTCTTTCGACAAAATTATTTTGCAGATCCGCTATTTCGCCCGTTTCCGTGAGGCCCTCTATAGTAAAAACTTCGGTTCCATCAGCCTGAACTGCCAGCATGAGGCAGCCTCTGACAACTGCTCCATCAACCCGAATTGAACATGCGCCACAGATACCGTGTTCACAGCCAAGGTGAGAACCTGTGAGTCCCAGCTCTATTCGAAGAAAGTCAACAAGGTGTTGGCGAACGGGGACGGTCTTGGTGATTTTTTCACCGTTGACTGTGAGTGAAATTTCCATCGAGATTTCGTCCATCATTCTATCCCCCCACGATCTATGACGGTATCAAGAACTCTACCGGTAAGTACCTTTTGTAAATGCAGCTTCATACTGGCACTACCTTGTAGATTCTCCATGGGGTCTAGGTCGTCAGCTAACGCATCAATTGCGGCTGCTCGACGCTTCTCCGACCAAGTCTTTCCGATTACGGCATCTGCGGTCTTTCTGGCTAGTGTGGGTTTGTCCTCACTACCAAAATACACTAATCGTAATTTCTCAAAACTTTTGTTTTTGACCCTTGCTAAGCACGCCAGTCCTGCGATGGCAAAGTCACCGTGTCGTTGGGCTAACTCCATAAATACGGAGACGTCGTCCGACTTTTCCCTTGGAATCATAATCTCTACCAAAAGTTCATTAGATTGGCGAGCAGTTTCATATAGGCCTTTGAAAAAGTCTTCAGCTGCTATTTCTCGTCGCCCATTTATGCTTTCGACGGCTAAAGTAGCACCGAGTGCCACTGCACATGCAGGCAGCTCTGCGGCTGGGTCGGCGAGGGCAATGCTTCCACCGATTGTACCTCGATTACGTACAGCAACATGAGCGACGTGGTACATTGCCTGAGAGATTAGTGATAGGTGTTCATTAATAATTGGTGATTGAGCAATGTCTGCGTGGCGGCATAGGGCACCAATTTTAACGATATCATTTTCTACAGCTATTCTTTGGAGGTCAGGTATTTGGTTGATATCAATCAGCGTATCTGGTTGTGAGAGACGCATATTCAAGGTTGGCATTAAACTTTGGCCTCCCGCAATTATTCGGCCCTCATCTCCAAGGCTGTCTAATAATTCGAGCGCCTGGTGTCTTGATTTTGCTTTTATATAATTAAACTTGGGCGCCTTCACGCCTTTCTCCTTCTTCAGTTTTAGGTTCAGTCGGCCTATGATTTATCGCGGCGATGCTCCCATCTTCGCCATCTAAGTTCAAGGTACTGACCAATTATTTTTTTTAAATCCATTTTCATTTTCGTTAAAACAGGCTAACCATAATACATTCTCAAACCGCTCGGAGTGACCACGGTGGCCAATAAAGATTTACGGAACTGGATCGATGAAATTGATGCGGCAGGGGAATTGCATAAAATTTCAGGTGCAGAACCAAAGGAAGATATTGGTGGTATCGTTGATATTGTTCAGCGCAAGATGGGCAATCCGGCGCTTATGTTTGACGATATTCCGGGTTTTCCAAATGGCCATCGAGTTCTATCTAACCTCCTGACCTCAACACCTCGTATAAATTTGGCCCTGGGTCTACCAGAGGATGCTTCCGAGATGGAGTTGGTACAGTGGTGGCGGAAGTATATGGGTGATGCCCCCTCAGTGCCGCCAAAACAAGTTAATGGAGGACCTCTCCTTGATAATGTCACCGAGGGTGGAGATGTTGACCTGACGTCGATACCAACTCCCGTATGGCATGAGCATGACGGCGGTCACTTTATTGGAACGGCGTGCATGGTGGTTATGAAGGACCCCGATAGTGGTTGGATTAACTACGGTACCTATCGGATGCAGGTCCATGAACCTGATGTGGCCTCCGTGATGATGTCTCCGGGCAAGCATGGTCGGTTAATTATGGAGAAGTATCATTCGCGAGGCGAGCCTTGCCCTGTTGCAGCTGTTTTCGGCATGCATCCTGCTTTATTTATGCTTGCTGGTCTCGAAATTCCTTATGGTAAGAGTGAATATGAAGCGGCTGGTGGAATATTTGATGAGGCAATTGAAATTATAAATATGCCCAAAACCGGTCTGCCCGTCCCAGCAAATGCGGAGATCTCCCTTGAAGGTTATATACATCCAGAGGATGAAGTTGTCGAAGGGCCTCTCGGTGAGTGGACAGGGTATTATGCCGGTGGACAAAGACTGGAACCTGCCATTCGGGTTGAGACAATGATGCACCGAAACAACCCCGTTCTTATGGGGGCTGTACCGGCCATCCCTCCAAATGATAATACGTATTATTTGGGTCATTATCGCTGTGGTGCTGTTTGGTCACAGCTTGAAGCTGCAGGAATTCCTGAGATAAAAGGAGTATGGGCGCATGAAGCCGGGGGTAGCCGTTTCTGGCTCACAGTCGCAATAAAACAATTATATGGGGGTCACGCTAAGCAGGCTGGTTTGGTGGCATCGCAATGCCTAGCAGGAGCCTATTGCAATCGCTGGACGGTGGTTGTTGACGAAGACATAGACCCTACCAACATAAATGACGTTCTCTGGTCTATGTGTACACGTTGTGATCCCCGCGATGATGTTGATGTTATTTCGGGGGGGTGGAGTTCTCACCTTGATCCAATGTGTTTCGATGATGAAACAGATCGCCGTAACGCGCGTGTAGTGGTTGACGCTTGCATACCATTCAAACGTCGTGAGACTTTTCCAATCGTAGCACGAAATAGTCCCGATCTTGATTCTCGGATTCGCGCTAAATGGAGCAGCGTTTTGCCGGATAGTTTCGTCAAAGGCGGAAAATAATAAACCCGGTTCAGGAATTGTAGTTTAATGAATAGTAATCTGCGGGGTGCGGCCTGGATGGTCCTTGCAGGTTTGTGTTGGACGTTCATGACGATCCTAGTGCGCCAGTTATCATATGATTATTCATCTTTCCAAATTCTGTTTTTTCGAAATGTTGTCGCTGTCTTTATTTTGCTGCCTCCGGCAATGAATGCAGGGTTTTCAACCCTTAAAACGCAGCGTCTGCCCTTACACTGCCTTAGAGCTCTGCTTTCATATATTGGTGTTTTGTTATTATTTTACGGAATCGCAAAAATACCGCTTCCTGATGTGACGGCCCTGAGTTTCACACAACCATTATTCGTTGTCCTACTGGCGGCGTTAATTCTTAAAGAGACCGTGACAAGTGAGCGTTGGGTGGCCGTGATAATAGGGTTTCTAGGTTTACTTGTTATAATAAGGCCGGGTGTAATTAGTGTAGAGTTGGCAACAATTTTAGTTTTGGTGTCCGCATTTTCCTACGCTGTTTCTAATATCTGTGTAAAGCGTTTGATGACAACGGATACAGCCAAACAATCGGTATTCTATTTCAATTTATTAATGTTTCCAATTGCAATGGTCCCGGCACTTATATTTTGGGTTACTCCGACATTGGAAGATATTCCGATATTCATCGCGATTGGCGTCAATGGCACAATAGCGGTCTATGCTTATGCTCGTTCTTTTGCTATAGCAGATGCTAGCGCAGTGATGCCTTTCGATTTTCTGCGTATGCCCATGACGGCTTTGGCAGCTTTTATCTTGTTTTCAGAAACAGGAGATTTTTGGACTTGGCTTGGGGCGATGATTATATTTGGTAGTTCGTATGTGTTAGCGGTCAGGAGCAAGAGGACCGCATAAAATTTAAATGGCGGGAATCATTGGTTCTCCGCGTACCGTGCACCGTTGCAACATGCGAAGTTGATCAGGTGGAAAATCTCGACGAGCATGCGTGCAGCACCGGTTGTCACAGATTACCAGGTCACCCAAACTCCATACATGTTCATATAATCTCTTGGGGTTCTCTATAATTTTAAATAAAGTCTCAAGAATTTCGTCACTTTCGTTGCGCTCCAAGTCTTCTATTTTTGCACTCATTAACCGGCTTACATAGAGTGCTGTTCGTTGCGTTAAGGGGTGCTGAACGAAGATTGGTTGCCAATAATGTTGGATGTTGTCTAGCCCTCGGTCTAAATTGACGCCCGCTGTAGTTGCAAAATCGTAGGCGTGTAATGCCTTTTTCCCTTGAAGTCTTTGTTTAAGTTCAGGTGGTATGTTTGCATAGGCGTCATACATGTTTGAGAATAACGTGTTGCCGCCACTTGTCGGCAAGGCTAACGCATGTAACATGGTTGCCTGGTCAGGGATCAATCGATAACTCAAGTCACTGTGAAACCACAATTCGCCCTCAGGGACAGATCCGATGAACTTTCCATCGGCACTTTTTTTATTCGTAATCATCATGATTGCCCCGCCGAAGTCATCGACCTCTTTTCGTTTTTCTGCGGGTAAGCCGCGCTCGCCCACATTACCAAATCTTTTGGCAAACCTAATTTGTTCTTTTTTACTGAGGGACTGTTCACGAATTACTATGACACCGTATTTGAGCCAAGCAGTTTTAATATGAGAGAAAACCTCTTCATTTATTTCATGGCGGATGTCTATGCCCGTTATTTCAGCGCCTAAGGGCGCGTCGAAAGCAGTTATTTTCATCGACATGTCTTCCCCATAGCAAAATTTATTTGAACAAAAAAAACTTTAGCGATCAAATGTAATTTGAAGAAACGATAATAACCTATCAGTTATTTAAGTATTGCTCGTAAAGATCAAAAATTTCTACCCAATCCTTTTTGGCGGCTTCTTGGTCATATATGTCTCTGTCGGGGAGTGCATATCCGTGTTCAACCGTGCGATGCATATTGCTCCGGTAATTGATAGGTTGATTTTTTAGGAGTTTTTCAAAGTCTTGTATCATTGACGGCGGCGATAAATGGTCGAGTTCGGCCCAGCCGCAGTAAAGTCCACCTTTCATGTTTTTTATAAACCTATGGGGTGAATTTGGTTGATTGGATATTGGTTTTGTAGCGTGCAGGGTCGCGGTGGCTTGAAATTGGTCCGGAAACTCCGCGGCTGACTTGAGACCAATCCAGCCCCCCATACACCAGCCCACAGAGCCTATAGGGCCAGGCTTGCAGTTATCTTGGGTATCGATAAAGCCTATCAGGTCGTTTATGTCAGATAGGATCATTGTCGTCGAAAGTCTGTTGCGCTGACTGTGCACAATTTTTTCATTTTTGGAATCGAGTTTATGCAACGAAATCATTTGACCTTTATCATTCCAGAAGATGTTTGTGATATCACCCTGCCGATAATAGAGATTAGGCAAAATAGCGTAGTAACCTTTTGATGCAATTTTTCGAGCAATATTCCAAAGTTCTTCGCGGACACCCCAGATATCCATAAATAGGATCACAGGGGAATATTTTCGGCCATCATTGGGAAAAACAATGAAGGTTTTCATCATCCCATCTTTCATTTTCAAGAAGACAAATTCTTCTTTCATCGGGCAGCTTCTTTATATGCTTTGAATTCAGAGACAGACATCGCTCCCGTATAAATTTCGAAACAAATACCATTAGGATCCTGAAAAAAAATGGAGTAGCTCCCGCTGCCATTCGAAAGACCACCCCCATCAGGCCCCTGGATAGAGGGTCCTGTAATTTTGATACCATTGTTTTCTAAGATTTGTTGCCACCTGAGAACGATGTCTCGGCTTTCTACTGGTATTGCGATATGGTGAAGCCCAGTCCCTTTAGTTCGCGAATTGCCAGAGGGAATTTTTTGCCCGTCTTCAAATAGGGCTATCGTGTGATGACGAGCTCCATCGAGTGAGACAAACGCAACTTTTACTCCGTTTTTCATTGTGTCGGTGGCTGTAAGTTTAGCGCCTAAGATGTCAAGGAACTTCAATTCTTCATCTATAGAGGGGACGTGAATACCAATATGTCCAATTGATAATCCTGACAATTCGATACCCTTTCTTCTTTTTAATGCTCTCTTACATATGTTAACAGGATATACCATTTAGCCTAATAAATTTGGTATTACCCGTTTGCCCCCATTTAAATCTTGATTAACGGGTATGAAGTTTTAGGGTTTAATTAACGGGTAAAGTTATTACCTTAAATCTATTGCCGTTTCGAGGCTCTTTCCTATCGGGCTCAATTATTGCCATTATGAAAGTTTACGTAACGTTTATGAAAAACAAAATAAAATTCAGTATCCTACTTCCATTTCTAATATTATTTTCGCATTTTGGACCATTGGATTATGTTCAGGCCCAATCTGTTTCTAAAAAATATAATACCTTTCAGAATTCTCAGTGGATGCTTGCTCATGCGGGTAGTGTGGGTGTCGTCAAACTCCGAATGAAGAGCATGAAGGTGATAGGTGCTGAAATAAAAATTATAGGAAAAATGGTGCGAGGGAAAAATCCTTTTGATGGTTTAAAAATTGCCAACGCATCTAAACGCATAGCGGGTCATGGTCGCCAGTCACTTAAACTATTTGTGAGAAATATCCAAGGCGAGACGAGTAGGGCATCACCACAAATTTGGAAAGATTGGGAGGGTTTTGCCCGAGCAATGAACACTATGGTGCGATCGGCCACAGCGGTGGCAGAGGCCGGGAGAGCTGGTAATGTGGTTGCTGTTAAGACGGCTTACAGAGCTCTCGGAAAGTCCTGTGCTGGATGCCATCGAAGTTATCGCATGAGCAAGAATAGGCGCCGCTAAATTCGCTTTGAGAGCCAAATGGCCAATCGCGCACCTGTTTTTACGGCGCCCGACAGGATTTTATGACCTTGCATATTCTCTGCGCCTTCTTCAACAGCTTTGTCCCTATGAGCCAACTCATCAGCACGAAATTCGTTTACCGTTTCGCGCAATTCCTTTTCGTCATCTCCAAGTTGTTTTCCTTGTTTTTCGTAATGTTCGTCTATCACCTCTTCAACAGCTTGTGTACAGGCCATGGCTGCGTTCTTTCCTAGTAAAGCAGTACCAGCTCCAAGCGCAAATCCCGCAGCATGCCATAGAGGAGCAAGAGCGGTCGGGCGGACACGCCGGTCTGCAATCATTTCATCGAATGTATCCAGGTGGTGTTGTTCTTGTTCCATCATCTCGCGTATGGGCTGTTCCGCTTTGGAGCCTGTTAGAACTGCTAATTGGCCTTGATAAATTCTGACGGCACCGTGTTCTCCAGCGTGATTCACCCTAATCATGGAATGCACCATCTCTTCACGTGTTGGATCCCCATGCATTCTTCCTGCCCCGGTGATTTTTTTTGACTTTTTAACAGTCACTTCTTGGCCCTTTTGAAATTTAAGATTACCGATGTTCCGCAAACTATTGTGAGAAAAGTCGATATCATAAAATTGTACCCGGCAAGGGAAACCCCAAATAAGGACCACGCTATATCACTACACTTTGCAAAAGGCTTCGCCATAAGTTGGCGGCGAAGTTCTTCAACAGTGTCACCAGTGATATTACCTGAACATGTAGCGGGTCCTGCGACCCATCCAAACTCAATACTGAGATGATAGGCGCCAATACTCGCAGTTGTCGCAAATGCTAGGCCAATTAACGCTAAAATGGGACGTCTAAACTTAGCCATTATGGGCAGTAGGGCGCACAAACTCAACATTAATACCAAGGCATGGGGCCAACGTTGCGTTATACAAAGGCTGCATGGTTCTATACCAACGAGATACTGCAAGATAAACACGGCTAGGAGTAAACTGGCAGAGGTGATCGCTGTAATTATTATCACTTTATGGCGGTTGAGTAATACTGATCTGAGTAACTTCATCATAATCAAAAAATGGGGTCCATAGAGTAAAACGTACAGCTAAAGTATTCATTAAACGAGATACTTTAATATGACGAAGCCAGAAATCAAAAGAATAACGAATACCCCTAACATCAGACCTAATCGTTTTTCGATAAAGTGTCTGATTGGCGGTCCAAGCCAAAATAACAATGCCGCAATGATAAAAAACCGGAGGCCCCGAGCCAGCGTTGAGGCTATTGTAAACGTTGTAAGGTCTAGGCGTGTGACACCGCTGGCAATAGTAACTACCTTATATGGAAACGGTGTGGTGCCAGCTACAAAAACGATCCAAGCACCGAGGTCATTATAACGCTGCTGAAAACTCATAAATTGTGCAGAGTAGCCATAAAACTCCAATAGTGTCCGGCCAATAACATCGTATAAAAAATATCCAATGGCATAGCCTGCTAACCCTCCTAAAACTGAGGCAATCGTGCAAATCATGGCAATGGCTAACCAACGAGAACGCGCGGCGAGAACCATCGGTATCAATAAAACGTCCGGGGGGATCGGAAAAATAGAACTCTCGATAAAAGAAACAAAGGCCAATGCCCAGACAGCACTGGGGCGACCTGAAAATGACATTACCCAATTGTAGGACCGTTTTAACAATTTCACCTTCCAATAGATGAGAATTTGTCACCAAATTAAGGTCGGTCTAACGACTAAACAGGATTGGCGCAAGCCGATCAAATCATTTACTCATAAATGACTGCGCTTGACTAACGGTCTCAAAGTTAGGCATTTTGCGCCTACGGTTGAAAAATGCCCCTCTGGCGGAATTGGTAGACGCGCTAGACTCAAAATCTAGTTCTCGCAAGGGAGTGCCAGTTCGATTCTGGCGGGGGGCACCATTCATCGGTCATTCAGCCGACTCTAACCAGGACGCGCCCATCTGATGCCGTGAATCCAATATACTTAAATTTGGTTCCAGAATTTCGGTAGAACTCTACCCAAGCTTTGTGCTCATGCAGCTTCCAACCGGGATAATTAAAGTACTCGTCAAAAAGGATCATCGTTCCTGATCGAAATCGTGACCCAATATTTTTTAGAATTGTTGCGGTCGAGCTATAAAGATCGCAATCGATATGGACAAAGCTGATTGGTTCACGGTTTTCTAATGTAAAAATAGGTAATGTTTTGTTGAAGAGACCCGGTATTAATTTAACATTCGCCGGCACAGTAGGTAGTTTCGTTTGCCTGAACGCTCCACCCGTCTCAACGTGTCCAGACCAGTCTTCCGGCAAGCCATCGAAACTGTCGAACCCAAATACTGTTTTGCCATTAGGTACTGTAGACGCTATCTCGGCCAAAGTGTTACCCGTTGCTACTCCAAATTCTAGAAAGAGGCCGTCCTCCGGAGCGTTTTTAACTGCAAAACGGATAATGTCCCGATGGGCCCGAAATATTTGCGCTTCTGGCATCTCCTTTTGGACAAAATCGGCAGATTCCGAGCGTGCCCTCAATTGTAATTCATAAAGAAGATTACGGGCATAATTTTTATAAAAATACCTATCAAGAAGGCGTTGTGCGAGATTTCTTTTTGCCTTCACAGTGGCAACTCCTGAAAGTTGTGTGTTGCGCTAAAAACTTATTATGTGAACATACATAACCTATTTTATACACACTACCCCCTTTAGCGTTCGATCTTAAGTATTTGAGAGGCTTTAATAACAACAAAATAAAAAATTTCACACATCGAGTTTTAATCTGAGATAATGAACCAAATTATGGATAAGTTAATTTTTGGAGTTTCTGGTGCCCGGAGTTAATCTTTCTGTGCTGATTGTTGCCCACAATGAAGAACATCAAATCGCAGATTGTATAAAGAGCGGCAGGTTTGCTGATGAGATAGTAGTGATACTGGATCGGTCGACAGATCAGACGGCGATGGTTGCTGAAAAATTCGGCGTTAAGCTCATCAAGGGTGCCTGGCCGGATGAGGGTGACCGTCGGAATACAGGGATTGAGGCATGTGCTGGGGATTGGATTTTAGAGCTTGATGCGGATGAGAATTTGACCGATGAACTAGTCGCAGAAATAACTAATACACTTCCTAAAACTCAAATGGATTATTTCATAATCCCATTCAGGAATTTTGTAGGGGGAAAATATGTACAATACGGTTGGGGAGCCTATAACGGGGTTGGAGGCAAAGCCGCATTATTTCGAAAGGGCATGAAAATATGGCATAGTGGCACTGTACATCCGAAAATTTCTCTGATTGGAAAACGGGGTGAAATGGCGGCTGGGATCAATCATTTCATTGATCAAAACCTCACATCGATGTACGAGCGATTGAACCGTTACAGTTCTGCCGCCGCTTTAGATGCTGTTGCAGCAGGCTCGGTACCTAAAGGATTAGGGACGTTTAGGAGGTTTTTTAGTCGATTTTTGCAGTCTTATTTTTTTAAACGGGGCTATCGGGAAGGTTACATAGGGTTAGCCTTGGCGATGTTTTCAGCGATGTATCCGGTTCTAACTTATTTCAAGGCGAAGGAAATTCTTGGAGAGAGTTCCAGTGATAAAGGTTAGTTGCTTACCTGTATCACTATTCCATTACTTAACCGGGTAGATGGCCGCTTAAAGATGACCCAACTACCTATAGGGTGCTGTTTCAATCTCTCAATCCTATCTTTTCTTATTATCTTTTAGCTATCGATTAAAACAGTTTCGAGCTTTGAGCGAATGTCGTCTGGCATTGGAGCGGCTTGGCGGTTCTGCATGTTGAAGAAGACACATACAGCCTCTTGCCTAGCTATCAAGTTAGAATTCTCAGAGTTAGTCATACGTTGACTTATTACAAGGCTCTTGGTGCCAAGTTTAGTAAAAGCACTTTCGATGGTTAAGAGTTCTCCTGCTGAAGCTTCGTGTAAAAAGTCCGTATTGGTATTGGCAATGACTGTTACAACACCGGTTTTTTTTAACGTGGCGTGACTCAATCCAATACTGGACCACAGGTGAAACTCTGCATCATCGAATAAATGTGCATACCATCGGACATTCATATGTCCAAGGACATCACAGTGCCATGGGTGCACTACGGCGCGGTGGGTTTCCATCCATTCAGCCATCAAAATTCTGTCCTTTCTGAATGCCGGGACGTTGATTTAAAAGATTGGCCCAGCGTTCGAGGTTTTCGAGACCCTCTAAAACTTGTGGGAGCAAAATCTTTGTACGCGCATGGATACCGAAAAGGGCAAAATCACAAATAGTTATTTTGTCGCCCACACAGTATGCATGTTTGTGCAGGAAGTTGTCCCAGACATTATAATTTTCTTTCAGCCTGTCTATAAATTTCTCTCGGGTCGGATCATGTGGCTCCTCCATACGCCCAATGAACGAAATAGCACCATAAGTAGGACCAATATCAGTTGTGGCGTTCATCATCGGGTTCCAGAAAGCGGCACGATTTATGGGGTCCTTTGGAATAAATTTCCCTACCTTTTCTGCCAAATAGAACATAATCCCGATTGATTGCGGAATCGTGATTTTAACGCCTCCGGGACCCTGCTCATCCACTATCACCGGTGTCATTCCCATTGGATTCATAGAGAGAAAGTCGGTCGTTTTGTGTTCCTTAGCCTTCATATCGACGGGAACAAGTTTATAACTGAGGCCGCATTCTTCGAGCGTAATTTTTGCCCGGATACCGTTAGTAGTAGGAGCAGCATATAGTCTGATCATTATATTTTTCCTTTGATAAACCTCATTAGGGGCCTCCCCTGGAAAATAAGTCGAGCGCGATAGCCAGATAGTCATCTGTTCGCTCGCTTGGCAAGTTATGACCACAGTTTCCAAGTAAATGGACGTCAACATCATTAAGGGAAGAAGCAATGACCATCGTGGTTAGGTCGGGAGGGCATGGGCGGTCATCACGGCCATGCAACATTACAGTTTTAGCTTTTATTGCCGCCAACTCGGTTTCTGTTAATACCGCTTGGTCAATAAATCTTTGGCGGGGTGGCGCAAACATATCTTCGAAATAATCTGCATAACCGTCTGCCTGGAGGAGGTTCCAGCGCCTGTCCAGCATTTCTTCGGTGAGTGCGGCGGGGTTGCTGACCATATAGGCCATACTAGTGCGTAAATCGTCTTTAGATTTTGGGAAGGTCCAAATTTTATCAAGAGAATCATTAAACTTGTAGGCTGAACCAATGGTACTTGATGTTAAAACCCGGGTAATTTTTGGATTATAGCTTGCTGTTTTAAGAGCTAAAGCCCCGCCAAGAGAATGACCTATTAGTCCACATTCTCCAGAAGGCATGAATTTATCAATTATTTCAGTAGCTTGTAGCACCCATATTTCAAAATCAAAATATGGCCGTGTCCTTTTCCGTTCTGACTCTCCAAAGCCAATTAAGTCAGGAGCATAGATATGGCATCGCTCCGAAAGTGCCTCGAGTACCGGCCCATAATTCCCTAAACTAGATGTACCGGCTCCTACACCGTGTAACATGAGGACTGGATACCCACTGCCTCCCTCCCAGTAATGTATTTGATGGCCGGCAATTAATTCATATTTGCTATTCAACATATCAACGTTTCCCATTTAATTTAGGTAAAATCGTGCGGGATGGTAATGTTATACAAGAGGCACTCATAATTTAGAACATTTTGTAGTTGGGGACCGCGAGCCCCTGGGTTTAACATCAGTATTAATAAATATGTTGAGGAGTAATTAATGCAATTTGGTGTTTTTGACCATCTCGATCGCGGTGATATGCCGCTTGACGCTTATTATGAGATGCGACTGCGTATTATAGAAATGTACGATCGGGCAGGGTTTTATGGTTATCACCTAGCGGAACATCACGGGACACCGCTTGGGATGGCGCCGTCGCCCAGTGTTTTTCTTGCGGCTGTGGCACAACGCACTGAAAATCTGCGGTTTGGTCCGATGGTTTACGCTTTGCCGCTATATCATCCACTGAGGCTTGCAGAAGAGATTTGTATGCTTGACCAAATGAGTGGAGGTCGTCTGGATCTAGGATTTGGCAGGGGAGCCTCTCCAATCGAGATTGATATTTTTGGTCGAGATCCCAAAGACTCACAAGAAATTTACCTGGAATCTCTGGAAATAATTTTGATGGCATTAAAAAGTGGTCATGTTGATTACCAAGGAAAATTTTTTAAGTTCAAAGATGTGCCTGTGGCATTGGAACCCAGGCAGGTCCCGCATCCCCCAATTTGGTATGGTATTCACGCCTTGGATAGCGCTGCACGCGCGGGGGCAGAAGGCCTTAATGTTATTAGTCTGGATTCCGCTGCGGAGACAGGTGAAATGGTTACCGCTTACAAGTCTGCCAGGAAAGGTAGTCGTCACGTTAATATAGAAGAACCCAAGATAGGGATAGGACGATTTATCGTTGTTGGTGAAACCGATCAACAGGCATTGGATGTAGCGCGTCGCAGCTATCCGGTCTGGCATCGAAGCTTTAATTATTTATTTGATTATCGTGGTACGACCAAACCACGTCATCAACGACCCGCTGAATTTGATTCAATAGCCGCGGAGGGTCGTGCAGTAGCCGGTTCACCTGAAACGGTCGCGGAAGTTCTGGAGCGAGAGTTAACCATTTCGGGTGCCAATTACCTGGTAGGGCAATTTGTTTTTGGCGACATGTCGTTGGATGAGTCCCAAACTTCTGTTGGTCTTTTTGTCGATGAAGTTGCGCCAAATTTATTGGAGGCCTGATCTCAATCGAAGTTTTGCGCTCCGTCTAAAGCTGATACCCCAACTTTGGCGACTTCCAAATCCTGTTGACCCGTGCCTGAGCCGACACCGATGGCTCCTACCACTTGTCCCTCGATAATCAAGGGTAAACCGCCGGGTAAATTAACGCGTTCACCATTTGTGACAATCGCTAATTTTATATCTATTCCTTCGGGAATATCACCGGTGGGAATACCATAGGCTGCCGCGGTTTCAGCCTTGCGGCGTGATGAGGTGTTAGACATCACGAACGCTCCATCCATTCGGAAAAAAGCCAACAAATGCCCCCCTGAATCAACAACAGAAATACACTGGGGAACATTCATCTCATTCGCCTTTTTTATGGCGGCCTGAAGAATTTTCATCGCACCTTCGGAGGTTAATTTAAGTGTTGGGGTTGTGTCTGGCATAATTATTCCTAACAGTTGTTTTAAAGCTCTATCTCAGGCAATGAAGTACAAAATTTACAGGAGCGTCACCAATAATGAAACTGCGTCGTTTTGGTCAAACTGGATTGGAAGTCTCCGAGGTTGCATTTGGGGGAGGGCGTTCAGGTGGCATTTTGATCGATGCCGATGAAAATATACGATACGACGCGGTCCGGCGAGCAATTGACCTTGGAGTTAACTGGTTTGACACCGCCCCCCAATACGGTGATGGAAAATCCGAAAAAGCACTCGGTGCCATTTTAGTTGATATACCTGAAAAGCCTCTGGTCTCTACCAAGGTAAGGATTAATCTTCGGTCGTCTGAAAGTGTGATTAGTCAGGTTGAGAGAAGTGTAACTGAGAGCCTTTCAAGGTTAAGGCGTGACGAAATTGATTTATTACAAATTCATAGCTTAATCACCCTCGAGGCTTCAGAGCGAACAATTTCTATTGATGACGTACTACGTCGGGATGGTATCGCTGACAGTATGGAAAAATTGCGTGATCGGGGAATGATTAGATTTATGGGTCTAACAGCGCTGGGCAACAATGTTTCAACCATCGAAGTCATTAATAGCGGGCGGTTTGACGCTGCCCAGGTCTACTATAATTTGATTAACCCCTCTTCAGGTTGGGACGTTAAACCCCAAAATTGGCAGAGCTACAACGGAGCCGGGGTCATGAGAGCTTGCGTTGCTCAAAAAATGGCGATCATGGCTATTCGGATATTTGCGGCAAGTTATTTAGCGACAACAGTTCGAACTGGACGGGAGAGCATCCTGACAGAAAATACTGATGCGCAAACCGAGGCCAGTCACGCTGACGCGGTATTTTCTAGGATTGGAGATCGGTCGGAGACCCGAGCGCAGACGGCAGTCCGTTTCGTACTCTCCAATCAAGCTGTGTCGACGGCAATTATTGGTTTGTCCGATATCTTTCACTTGGAAGAAGCCTGTGAAGCTGTGGAGATGGGTCCTTTGTCAGAGGAAATTTGTGCAACACTTCATCGGCTCTATGAGAAAGGGTTTACTTAAGAAGTATGTCAGATTCAGATTTATTAAACAGGTCAATTTACCGCATATGGACAAAAGACATTGTTCGATATAGTGATCTTGATCCTAATGGCCATGTTAACAATGGTGCCATTAATCAATACTTTGAGGATGGTCGGATAGCTCTCCGAAATGATTACATGGTTGGTTTGGGAGAAAAACTTCTAAAAGGATTTGCGATTAAAAAATTTACGGCGACGTATCATGGTAGCTTGTCCTATCCCGCCACCATCGATGTAGGAACTGTGGTAGTTAATATAGGTAATTCTTCTTTTGTCCTGGCCCAGAGTGTTTTTGATAGAGAACGCTGTATTGCAACAGCTGAGGTCATTTCTGTATATTTTGATCCCAAAAAACAGGCTTCAAAACCACTGCCTAAACTGGTTCGTGAGGCCCTAGAGAAAGCTTTAATAACGTTTTAAAAAAATTTAGAAAATAGGTGAGGGAGAAATATCGTGCCGACAGCTCATTATCCAAGTCTCAAAGACCGCGTTGTAATCATAACGGGTGGTGGCCAGGCACTCGGACGTACCTATGCCCATGAATTTGCGGCACAAGGTGCGATACCAGTAATTGCGGAGATTAATGAGGAAAATGGTCACCGGGTTGTTAAAGAGATTGAACAAAAAGGCGGGCGTGCCATTAGCATTAGGACTAATGTCGCTAGTGAGGCTGATGCAAGTGCAATGGCGGAAGCCGCGCTGTCTGCTTTTGGCCGTATCGATTGTTTGATTAATAACGCGGCAGTTTTCTCACAAATTACAATTGCTCCCTTTTGGGAGTTGCCGGTAGAAGAATGGCAATCGGCGATGAGGGTCAATATCGATGGGGCATTTTTTTGTTCCCGTGCGGTTGTTCCGGCAATGCAGGAACGTCGATGGGGTCGCATCATCAATATTGCATCAACCACGGTACCAACAGGTCGCCCGAATTATTTGCATTATATAACATCAAAGTCGGCAATGATTGGTATGACACGATCTATGGCAAAAGAGCTCGGAGAATGGAATATTACTGCCCACCTTTTTATGCCTGGTGCTGTTGAAACAGAAGTGGAACGACCATCGGTATCAGGAGCGATGTTTGAAAATTTGGCCAAACAGCAGGCTGTTCAGCGCCCCGCAACGATGGATGAATACGCCGGGTTCATGCTGTTTCTGTGTTCGGACGATGCGGAGTTTACTACCGGCCAGACATTTACTGCGAATGGAGGAATAGCTTTTCCGTAAGCCGTCTTCTGCTGAATTTTTATTTACTGGGTCCTTGGTCCTGCAGCGCTTCAATTGTAATATCTATTTGGGTACGAAGCTTGGTGAGCCAGTCAATTACTTCATTAAAGTCTTTTTCGGAATACTCTTCTTTGAACACCTCATTTTCCAACATGAGCTTAGCAAGAATTTCAACAAATTTAAGTTGTTCTGGGTCAAGTGGTTGCACAGGTCAGTCCTTTCCTATTTTGTCAGATGGACCTAACTCAGGTCAGGGGTTACTGCAACCTATTAAGAAGGTAAGGGGGGTAGGTGCGAAGAATTTGCAGGTGTGTTAAAGACGGAGATGCTAGGTAGGGGGGGGTAGTGGAACTATTTATATCTTTATTGACAGATGGCACGACGCTCAACTTCGCAGGTTTTTCAGCACTCTGCGGGATTTCGTTTGTTGGTAGTTTTATTGCTGCTGGATTGGGTTTGGGTGGTGGTCTGCTGGTGTTGGCTACTATGACCCTGTTTTTGCCTCCCACCGTCTTGATACCTGTTCACGCGGTTGTGCAAATTGGCTCTAACGGATTTCGTGCGTTCCTTATGCGGCGCCAAATTCTTTATTCCGTGATCCCAGCTTTTTTAGTTGGGACCCTATTAGGGTCGTGGTTAGGCGGACTGACGATTTTTGCCTTAGAAGTTTGGTTGTTGCAATCAATTCTAGGTGTGTTTGTCCTCTACGCTACCTGGGCCCCCAAATTTCGTAGTTCCAATCCTGGTCCTATGAAATTTTTTGGCTGTGGTGTCTTCGGTGGTTTTGCAACAATGTTTGTCGGCGGTACGGGACCGCTTGTTGCACCTTTCGTAAATGCTGCCTGCCAAGAACGTCAACAGGTTGTGGCAACCCATGCTTCATTGATGACGTTCCAGCATCTCTTTAAAGTTATCCTTTTTGGTGTTTTAGGTTTTGCTTTTGGGCCGTACATTCCCTTAATGGTTGGTCTCATAGGGTTTGGCGTATGTGGGACGATTATCGGTAGAAGAGTTTTGGACCGGTTGCCGGAAAAGACCTTTCGAATTGCATTACAGACAATTCTGACGTTACTCGCAGCTCGCTTACTTTATGCTGCTTGGACTAATTATTTTGCTTAGTTGATTTGGGAGCCAAATTTTCTGCGCACCCAGACAGCGGTGATATAAATATACTGAGTTCCCATATTTACGATGATAATCCGGAATAAATGGAACGCCATTACCGTCGGTACGGCCATCTGCAGTGCTTGAGCAACAATAGCCATTTCTGCCATTCCGCCAGGTGCTGTAGCTATAATCATCGTTGCTATGGGTAAGTCGAAGACAAAAAAGATACCAACTGCCACGGCAGCTGATGCTAAAATTATAAAGAGTGCATTAATCAGTGCGAAAGGAATAAAGAGTTTGTGGCGGGCAAAGAATGCCCGCTCGTATCTTTCGCCTAAAATCAGACCAAATAATAGTTGTGCGACATCGGTTAACCAACTGGGCACTTCTGATAGAGTTACCCCGTTTAATGCAAGGATCATACCCAAAAAAAGTGGGGTTAGTAGACACCCATTATGAAATCGGAGTCGTTCGGAAATTTCGCCTAAAATCAGCCCCACGATTAGCCAAGGGATTAGGATGGAGTAGTCCAAGGCAAACTCTGGTCGATAGGCAGACGCCTCGACTGGTATTCCTCCGTAGGTTATTCCAAAAGGGATAACAATAACTAAAATGGAGACCCTGAGACTGTGGGCAACGGCAACAGGGGGCATTGTTGCCCCATATTTTTCAGCGAGGTTCGCCATTGCCATTGACCCGCCAGGGATTGAGGAAAAAAATGCCGACTTGCCGTCAACACCTGACACCTTTGACATTACCAAAGCCCCGACACCTCCAATCGCGAAGGCGGAAATAGTTGTGATAAAGATGGCTGTGGAATTTGTGGCAAGGGCGGCCAAAACCGGTGGAGTAAAATAGATACCAATTGCTGAACCTAAAATTACCTGCCCAATCTGACGTCCGTATGGGATTGCGAAAGCACGGATACCAAGTAAGTTGAGTGTGGCTACGGCAATCATCGGGCCAATCATCCAGGGAATTGGTGTTTCCAGCCACGCAAGAAGGCATCCAGCGGGAATGCTTACAATCAATGAAAGACCCACTCGGGGAAGTCGGTCTTTAAAGGCAGAAAAAAAACTCATTTACTCGTGAAATAGTCCGAAACGATGGTGTGGCCCTTATTCTAATCTTTTAAACGCTGTCTGGCGACCCATGATGACCGGCAATAGTTTCTGCCGCCAAGAGACCTATGCAAAACGATTTCATTAATCCCCCTACATAGGAAGACCGGGGACCACCCTCAATTCCCCCAACCGTTGAGCCAGCGGCGTACAAACCATTAATAGGGTAGTCATCTTTACCCATAACCTGCCCTTTTCCATTTACCGAAAGGCCGCCAGAGGTAACGGTAATTCCAGCACAAAGGGGTATGGCATAAAACGGCGGCTCGCTAATAGATTGCGCAACATATGTTTCTTGTGTTCGCGATGGGGTGAGAGGTTGGTCTATCTCGTTCAACAGGTGGTGATTGTAGGTATCTATAGTGGTCGAAAGTCCCACTGGGTTTATATTAGCTATGACCGCTAATTCCCACGGTGTTGGGGCTTGCAACACCGTCCCCCCGGCATGCGGAAGACTGGGGTTAGGAGGTACATTGTCCGTGGTCTTGGCCTCCTCCCAGACGCGCGCATCAAAAATAGCTGTTGCCGACAATGGGTCGGCTAACCGAGCTATAGAGTTTGCGATGTAAATTCCACCATATCCCTCGTCTGCGAACCGTTTGCCTTCTTGGTTGACGACAATACTGGTTGCGCAGATTAAGTCGACTTGTGGGTAGGGCCATAAACTTTCATTTTCTATTGCATCCCGACTTAAAACATGACCGTAAAAACTTTCCAACCCAACCGCCTCGGCGCCTATAGTCATTGCCATGCGAAGGCCATCGCCTAACCCAGTGCCGGCATTGCGCTGCTGGAGTTTGGTAATGGGGCAGCCTATATATTTTTCAACAAGCTTCGGGTTGGCTTGAAAACCGCCGTCGGCGATAACCACCGCATTTGAGGAGATATTGTAGCTGCCCTTCTGAGTTTTAACGTTTACACCACAAATTTGTCCGTTCTCTATGTTTAATTTGGTAACCCGACTTCCAAGATGGAGTTTCCCGCCGCGGTCTATCAAGAGCTTTCCAAGTTTTTTCAGGAGTGAGTTGGCGCCTCCGCCTTCCCAATCCAAACCAGCCTTCATCTCCCTTAAGGGGGATAGCATGGGCATATGATCCGATCTTCTTGGATGATCTTCAAAAGTGGCTCCTTGCAAGCGGAGCCAATCGATTGTTCGGCTAGCATTTTTTCCCATAGCAATAGCAAGGTCTTTTCGGGCGGCTCCGTCTAGATTGTCGGAAATTGTTTTTGTTAGGTCGTCCGGGTCAGTCCATGGTGTATTAAAAGCCACATGACATGATCCAGTAGAGAAACGGGAATTACATTTATAAAACTGATCACTGCCTGCCTCCAATACTAGAGGTATTAAACCGAGTTCAGCAGCCCGATTTCCGGCAGTTAGCCCTGCAAAACCAGCCCCAATGATTATGAGATCAAAATCCATCGTCTACTCAGTAAAGATTACGGTTGCCCCAGAAGCTTCGGAACCTGGAACCTGGATCCCATTCTTTATTTCTTTGAATTTGACACTATTCTGGTTCAAAATTTTACGAGTTTTAAACAAGTTTCGAGATTTAATCTTGATAATAGCCGCAAAGGGGTTTGAAGGCGCGTTAATTTCATAATTTTCAAATAACAGCCTGCTCGTGGTTAACACGAAAGTACCCTCCCGTAATTTGAACTGCCAACTTCCTCCTTTATTAACTGGCTTTATTCCAAAATAACGCGTGTAACGCTTAGCAACTGTTGGCAGGTCTTCGACTGAAACAACCAATTCCTCAAGAGCTAAAGCACCGTTAGGATGTTCCATGTATCGATCCTGCCATAAATAATCTTTTGTGAGGTGTTTGATAGCCAACACACGCCCTTCAGGCATATCACCGGGCGGCAGTCTCACTAGCTCAAACTTGGCTGTCCTTTGACCTTTTGGGGTATCGAGTGCCCTGGACAGGCTATAAATCCCGTTGCTTTTAAAACCCGAGGAACTTAGTCGATTGGATACAGAGTTTGGATTCTGACAACCGAAGGCCATAATATGAATGCCTTCGTACCGTGATAAGAACTCTGGAATTTTATTGTCGTAGAGGTTTTCGTCTATAATCCCCATAAGCTCAAGGTAACCTTGCTCCAGCATGACACAGGTATTTGCGCATCCCCACTGGACCACTTCCCCACCAGCGGTAAGCGCACCAGAATGTTGTGATACAGGTGTTAAACAAAATCCAAGGCGCTTAAAGGAACCTTTTGACATAGAAAGGTCCTGGACAATAACAGCGACATGGTCGAGGACATCAATTTTATCTTGTTTAAAGTTGGTCATTATTTGGTGAGCAATCAATATAAATCTCTGGTTAGATTTGCACGACTATTGAAATGGCGGATATGTTAATATGTATCATTAGTTCAGGAGCTCGATATGACAACCAGTTTTCGTGATATAGTCGAAAATTTGCGCCGTGACGGACATGTTGAGGATATCACCAAACCTGTCGATATTCGCCACATTGCTACGTTAGTCGACAAATCGGAGAAAGCTCTAGTCTTTCACAATGTTAATGATTACGCGATGCCGGTTATCTCGGGTGTTGCTAATTCTAGAGAACGCATTGGAGCGGCATTCGATTGTCTATACGAAGATGTCTATAGACGCCTTGATGAAGGTCTATCAAGTCCCATAGAGCCCGAATTAATTAACGGTGGACCCGTTCGCCAAATTCTAATGGTTGATGATGATGTTGACTTATTTGAATTGCCCGTACCGCTTTTCTCAATTCATGATGGCGGCCCCATGATAACCGCAGGGGTAACAATTGCTAAGAGTAGTAGTGGTTCTCTTAACGCTGGAATTTATAGGTTCTTATTACGCGAAAAAAACCTAACAGGCATTGATATCGTTACACCTAATGATCTTCAATTGCTGGCTTTGGAAGCTTTCCGCCGCAATGAATCTCTACCAATTTCAATTAATATAGGTACTCATTTGGCGATCAATGTAGGTGCAACATATAGGGCGCCAATGGGCCAGAGCGAATTGGCTATAGCCGGTGGTATGCTGGGAGGTCCTATCCAACTTACTCCCGGGGAGACAGTTGATGTTCCGTGTATTGCGGATGCTGAAATTGTTTTAGAAGCCGAAATTCTGCCGACTGGTTGGACCAAACCTGAGGGGCGTTTTGGTGAGTTTACCCGTCTTATGGGAGGACTTCACTGGAACCCGCAGGTGAAAATTAAAGCAATTTCTATGCGTAAAGATGCAATGTATTATGCTCTTCATATGCCTTGGGAGGTGATATTGCCTGGGGCGCCCAACCGCGAGGCCGCGGTAAGGCGTGCTTTTAAAACCGCAAACCTTGACCTGGTTAATGTGAATATTACCCCCGGCGGATCCTGCTATTTCCATGCTATTGTTTCTATTCGAAAGCGGCCCGGTGATGCTAAGCACGCAATCATGGCGGCACTCGTTGCCTCGGATATAAAGCATGTTGTCGTGGTTGATGAAGATATAGATGTTTTTAACGGAACTGATGTTGAGTGGGCAATCGCGACGCGGGTTCAAGCGGACCGTGACATTGTTATAATCCCCGATCTTCGCGCCAAACCGTTGGATCCCAGCCTAAAGGCTACCCCTGGTCGGACACCTATAACAACCAAATGCGGTATTGATGCAACAATTCCTGACGACCTGCCGCGTGAGCGTTTTGAGCGCATTGAATACGCTTATGCAAACCAGGTGGATTTGAAAGATTATTTGGGTGCAGGAGAAGAAACGGCCAAGCAATCAGTTGATGTAGATATCACTGAGCTTGCTGTGCGCATTGAATTTTTGATAGAGAAGAAGCCATTATATTTTGAAGAGCTTGCCAAAACTTTTGAAGGCGAGGGCTTCAAGGCAGTCACGCGAGCGATTGGAGAGCTCCATGCTGCCAATAAACTCTGGCAAGATCCCGAAGGTCGTCTTTGTCTTTCTGGCACAGAGTTTGCTGCTGAGCCGCCGCCCACCATATAAACAAAAACCTTTAGGAAAAATTTATTTTGTGCCCTGCTTGTCCAGCCAAATGCGTATGAATTTGATTGCCGCTTCACGAGCGGGACCATTTGAGCCAACGGTAACATATCTTTCTTTGTCTTTTTTCCATTTGGCATTTCGACTAATTATTGTCTTGATTGGTAAATTAGGGTGATCAAATGCGTGATAGGCACCTCTAAAGGCAATATAATTTGCTGGAAAACCATCTTTAGAGGCCTGCTCAATCATATCTATACAGGGTTTCGGCCACGTCCAATTATCGGCTAATCCTATAAATACAAGTAAAGGTGCGTAAGGCCTATACCTATTTCGGACCCTTTTTTTTAGAGTAATGCAACCAGGGTAAAACGCCACTGCGGCTTTGAACCGGTGGCCATCACCAAAGTACTCAGCTTTATTCCTTCGAAGACCTGATAAAGTAGACATTGCGCCATTTGACCAACCTACTAAAAAAATTTGGTCCTTATTCAGAAAGGGCTGTTTCTTGAGCCAAGCCAGCCCTCCATATGCATCAAAAGGGCGATCATCGATAGAATGGAGGGGCCTTTTTCTCCTTTTACACATCGTCCGAAACCCGCGGGGCGTAAACCCGTCTACAGCCAGCACAACGTAACCCCAAGCCACGAAACGTTTGATCCACGCAGCAGAGTTGGTGCGTATTTTCCCGGACTTTGTGTAAAGGCCGGAACAACCGTGCATCATCACTATAGCCGCCGGTCTTTTGTAAAGATTAGGCTTGAATAATTCGCCACGGATCTTTGTTCTTGAGTCGTTTAGGCTTTTAAACTCAATGATTTCTTGGGCGTTCAACGAACAAAACGATACTAGGCTAAGGGCCAGGACACCCGATAAAATCGAAATAAAAAATTGCATAAATCGCATCGCGATAGAATTACTTAATCTCAGATAAATGGGGCATGGAGTTTAATAAGAAACCTAAAGCTTTTTTTCATAGTTATTATCCTTGTGCTGAGGACTAAATAGCCAATTTACTATTATCGTGGCAAGAACCGCACCGATCAGCTGTGCCGCAATAAAGCTTGGCATGTCCTCCGGTCGGATCCCTGAAAAACTATCGGTAAGGCTTCGCGCCATTGTAACTGCTGGGTTTGCAAACGAAGTTGAAGACGTAAACCAGTAGGCCGCCGAAATATACAGACCCACCGCGTAAGGGACTGCGGATGCACGAAAGCGGATACTGCCGAAAATTGTCATAATAAGCCCAAATGTGGCAACAATTTCTGCAATCCATTGTGCGGGCCCAGTACGAATGTTGTTCGAAGCTTCTAGGAGCGGGGCGCTGAACATAATGTGGGCTATAACGGCGCCCGTCAGTGCACCGATAATTTGAATACAAATGTAGCTTAGTGCCTGGCCCGGTGTAATTTCACGTCTTATAACAAAGGCAAGGGTAACTGCAGGGTTAAAGTGTGCGCCTGAAATGGGACCAAATACTATAATTAATACTGTCAATATAGCACCGGTTGCGGCCATATTGGCTAATAGGGCCACGCCATTATTTGTTGGGGATAGTGTCTCGGCCATGATCCCAGAGCCAATAACGGCGGCGAGCAGAAAAGCGGTACCGAGAAATTCAGCGACAAGCTTTCGGGGAATATCGAATGTTTTCATTTTTATTTGTTTCATTCGCCTCGTAAGGCAACATTTTATATGTCTATCTTGTTAGACCAATCGAATCGGGTTGTGCAAGTATTGTTTTCGACTAACAAAACTTGCGTGGAACAGAGGGATATATGATATAGTATAACATTAAGCATCCTTGGAGATTCTTATGAAGAAATTGGATAAAAATACCTCGGTCATTGCGCCGTTTCAGCCACAAATCCATAATCATAAAAAATGTATTTCGGAGGCTATGGCTGCCGCGGAACTTTGCTGCGAGAACGAAAGTCTGACCTTTACCCCGTTACGTCGCAAAGTATTTGAATTGGTGTGGTCAAGTCATGGTCCAATTGGCGCGTATGAGTTGCTTGACCGGTTGAAGGATAGCCACCGTAAGGCGGCGCCACCTACGGTATATAGAGCCCTAGACTTTTTAATGGAGCACGGTCTGATACATCGCATCGAGTCTCTAAATGCTTATATTGGTTGCGGTGACCCTGCACGCCATCATGGAGGACAGTTCCTAATATGTCAGGATTGTAGAACTGTTGCAGAATTAGATGATGAAGCCGTTGCTCGGGCTGTAGCAAGCCGAGCCAATGCCATGGGATTTACCGTTGGCCAGCAGACTGTGGAGGTAATTGGTAGGTGTGCAGATTGTTCGTCTGGATCTCGCAATGATTGAAGATTTGGATGACGGAGCGCTTATTCGGGCGACTGACCTGACAGTTTCTAGGGGGGGGAAACCGGTTGTCGATAATATTAGCCTAAGTGTAAATTCTGGTGAAATTGTTACGTTGGTGGGGCCAAATGGTGCCGGTAAATCAACATTGATTAACGCCCTTCTTAAATTGATTAAATGTGATAGTGGACGAGTAGAACGAAAACCAGGGCTCGTCATAGGCTATGTCCCACAACAACTCGAAATAGACCCCACTTTGCCTCTAGATGTAAGACGTTTCCTTTTTCTCGGGGCTCGTAATTCACTGCCAAATTTGGAGACTACTCTTAGGGAAGTCGGTTTTTCAACTTCGCTTGATATTCCTGTGCAAGGACTTTCAGGGGGTGAATTACGTCGTGTGTTGTTAGCTAGGGCTTTATTACGTGAACCAGAATTGCTGGTTTTAGATGAGCCTACTGCTGGTATTGATTTTGCGGGGCAGGGTGAGCTTTATGAATTGATTAGGGCTATTCGTGATCGTCGTAAATGCGGTATTTTGTTGGTTTCCCACAATTTACATCTCGTGATGGCCGCTACCGACCATGTTATTTGCCTTAATAATCATATCTGCTGTGAAGGAAAACCCGATACAGTTAGCCGCAACCCAGCTTATCTGGAAATGTTTGGGTCAGATACTGTAGATTCGGCATTAGCTTTCTATACCCATCATCATGATCATCGGCATGATCTCGCTGGAACTCCTATTAAAGAGACTGGGAATCAACGGCAAGAGGCCGGCAATGGATGATTTTCTTCTATTAGCATTTGCGGCGGGCGTGGGTGTTACGATCATCGCTGGTCCTTTGGGTTGTTTCATGGTTTGGCGTCGCATGTCCTATTTTGGTGCTACACTCTCCCACTCTGCACTTTTAGGAGTAGCCCTCGGCCTTATACTTGATTTAAATCCGTTACTGGGTGTGATAGCAATCTGTGTAGCTATATCAACTGCCCTCTACGCCATGGAGGGTGACCAAAGATTTGCATCAGATACAATACTTGGAATTCTAGCCCATGGAATGTTGGCGCTAGGATTGGTCGTAGTTGCCTTCTTGGATAATGTGCGAATTGATCTCATGGGGTATTTGTTTGGTGATATTCTGTCGGTCTCACCCTTTGACTTAATCTGGGTTTATGGTGGTGCTGTGGTATGCCTCATACTGTTAGCTCTGATTTGGCGTGGGCTATTGTCAATGACGGTACATGAGGGTCTGGCGCTTGTTGATGGTGTTCCATTAGGCAGGGTCAGATTGATTTTTATGTTGATGATCGCATTTGTAATAGCGGTTTCAATGAAAATTGTTGGAATATTGCTAATCATCTCCTTACTAATCATTCCGCCGGCAACCGCTAGGAGGTTTTCCCGAACGCCTGAGCAGATGGCATTTTATGCGATAATTTTGGGTGCAATCTCGGTGTTAGGTGGCCTTGCAGCCTCCGCCTATATTGATACCCCCGCAGGGCCATCTATTGTAGTGGTGTCCATGCTCTTGTTTTTCTTTACTGCAATGCCGGGGGTGGCGCGTCGTCAAAATTGATTCTTTCGATAGTCTAAAACTGTATCAAAATGTTAATAATCGCGTTATGTAGTAAAGTATCTACCGAAATAACTTTATAAATGCTCGGAATATTAAAATGAATAAAGATCTAAGATCATTTATCGGTGAAGCGAGGCAATTAGGTTCCGCCTTTTACGCTAATGTCTCAAAGCCGGTTGATCCTATTTTTGAGCCTTGTGTAATACAACAAAAATTGGCCGCAGAGGGGCGCTATCCGGTAATTCGTTGTGAAAAGGTAAATGGCTCCGAGCATCCATTGGTGACCAATGTTTTTGGGAGTTACGATTTACTTGGTCTCGCTTTAGGCGTTGATCCTCTTGAACCGAAGAGTTCAATCCTTCAACGTTTCATTGAAAGAGAAGCAAAACCCCTTCCCACTAAATCAGTTGAGAGGTCCCAAGCCCCTGTAAAACAACGCGTCTTTATGAATGATGATGTTGACTTGTCAAAACTCCCTATCGTTCATCACGCTGAAAATGATTCTGGTAAGTATATTACCGTTGGTGTCTTGGTAGTTAAAGATCCTGATACAGGAGTACTTAATGCAGGAATGTATCGACACGAGCTGCAGGGTAAAAATTTGCTTGGATGCATGTTTAATCCAGCTCATCACGCGGGCTATATTTACCGGCGCTACAAAGAACTGAACAAACGGATGGAGGCGGTCCTCTTTCTGGGTCATCACCCGGCTGCTCTTATTGGTACATTATGTGAAGGGCCAATGGATTTAAGTGAGTTGGAGGTAATGGGAGGATTGCTTGGGGAGCCCCTAGAGGTTGTCGACGGCGAAACTGTTGATATTCCAGTTCCAGCATTTGCGGAGATCGCCATTGAAGGCTATTTAGACCCCGCCCATGAGACCAAAGACGGTCCCTTCGCAGAATTCACGGGGTATTATGGACCGGCTAAGGACCCAGTTGGGATGATGAAGGTTACGGCAGTCACTATGAGAGAAGATGCAATATTTCACGATCTCGATCCTGCTCATCAAGAGCATAACTTGGCTGGCGCACTAGGTCTCGAAAGTACCGTTTACGATAGCGTTAAACATCTTTGCCCAACTGTTACCGGTGTTTATATGCCGGTATCGGGTTCTTGTCGCTTTACCGTGTATGTATCCATAAAAAAACGCGTGCCTGGTGAGGGAAAGTCAGCGGGCATGGCGGCATTGACGGCGAATCCAAATATTAAAATTGCAATTGTGGTTGACGATGATATCGATATCTATAACGAGGAGCGCGTGTTATGGGCGATTGGAACCACTTTTGAAGCAGATAGAGATCTTGCAATAATACCAAACGCAATGGGATCTCACTTAAACCCGGCAGCGTACGGGGAGGTGCGCACAGAATCTGGTCCTATGAACACTAAGGTTATTATAGATGCAACTCGCCCTGCAACTCTTGATTTTGAGGAACCAATTAAGCCACCAAAGGAAGTGTGGGATCGTATTAACCTGGAAGAGATTTTAGACTAAGAGGGTAAAGAATTCTTCCAAATAGCGTCGCTACTGATGTCGGTAACGCGTTGCGTGCCAATATAGGCCATAGTTCTTTTCATCTCATCTTTCAGGAGATTTATGGCTTTTATTGCCCCAGCTTCGCCACCCGCTGCCGTTCCATAGAGTGTTGCACGTCCTGCAAGGACTGCGTCAGCGCCCAGCGCCAAATATTTTACGACGTCACTGCCACGGCGCACGCCGCTATCAACAATAATTGTCATTTTTCCTTCAACAGCTTTTACAATGTCCGGAAGAACTTGGATCGGAGCGGGCGCACTGTCCATATTACGTCCGCCATGATTTGATATAACAATCCCATCCACCCCATGTTCAATAGCTTCAGCAGCATCATCTGGCCGCATAATACCTTTTATTAAGAGCTTTCCTGGGAATATGTCTCTTAACCGGTCAACGTCATCCCAAGACAACTTATCCGCCCGTTTGGTAGTCGGTTTTTTATCTTCCATTTTTGACACATTGCCAGTAATTGGCATCTGATATCCTTCAGGATAGTTAACATGACGCGGCATACCCCCATTTATGAAGTATCGGCCCATAACAGTGGATAGCCATGCGGGGTGACGAAGCATGTCAATGACGGACTTTGTGTTTAAAACATAAGGCGTAGCAAATCCGTTACGAAGGTTATGTTCCCGGTTGGCACCATGTCCTATATCCACCGTCCATAGTAATGCTTCAAAACCGTTTCGTGCCGCTTTTCGGACCAGGTCATCCGAGTAGTGTTTTTCTTTCCACATGTATAGTTGCATCCACAGTCGACCGCCCGCCTCATTCGCAAGTTTCTCCATCGGAGTGTTTGAGCCGGTAGCCAGCGTAAAGGGAACACCTGTCTTCGCTGCTGCTTTTGCGAGTTCAAACTCACCCTCATACCAAGCCAAACCCGCCGTGCCGGTTGGTGCAATGGCAAGTGGCATTGCGGCGGCACGATCAAAAATATTTGAATCTAGCTTTACATCAGAAATATCCGTAATGACTTTGTTCAGTAATTTTATATCAGTTATTGCCTTGCGGTTATTACCGAGAGACATCATGTCCTCGGTTCCCTTGTCAATATAATCAAATACACCCCGTGGAAGGCGTTTCTTGGCTGCATTTCTCAAGTCTGCAATATTGTAACAGTGGTCTAATCGGCTCATTTTCACTTTTCCAAGGTTCCCTTGCGATCACCAATTTCTATAATTTGTTGGGTAATCTTATTGTTATTAATGATTACAACTACAATTTTCTATATGGAACACGCGTTTTGCCACGTTACCCAAAATATCTTGCTTTTCTTTATCCGCAAGTTTGCTCTCTTCGATTATTTTGCATGGTTCGAGGTCACCAAAGCTGAAGGGATAATCTGATCCCATCATTACCCTATCAGGCCCAAACATTCGGCATACGAATTCTAACGTTTTCACATCATGGACAACTGTATCGTAATAGCATGTCTCCAAGCTTTCCCGGGGGTTTCCCAATTTAGGGTTTTGGTCGTGATTCATCTGCATGCGACCGAGTAAAAAGGGTAGGCCGCCACCACCGTGACTAAGGACAAAATTCATGCCCGGATATTTTTTCAAGTGTCCGGCAAATATTAGTCGAGACATGGCGGAAATTGTGTCCAGGCCGCGCCCAACTGTATTTACCAGACCGTAATCGAGAAGACGAGGATCGCCGCATCCAAACATTGGATGTAAATAAATGGTTGCTTTCCGATCTGACGCTAACTCCCAAAACGGGTCAAGGATTGGATCATCTAAATTACCCTCCCCACCTTTCGGTTGGGTCCCAATCATTACCCCATGAAATCCTGTGTCGATCGCTTGCTCTAAAATCTCGGCAGCCATCTTACCATTTTGCAGGGGAACACTGCAGAGAGGAGCAAACCGCTCGGTTTCAGAGCAGGCTTGCAAGAGGTGATCATTTATAAATTGGCTCCAACGCTTCCCTTCATCATCAGGGATCTCGTATCCAAAACTATCGAGCCAACCGCCGCAAACCATTACATCAATTTTTTGTTCGTTCATCCATTGAAGCCTGGATTCCGCCTGACGTAGCCCCGGGAGTATTGGGCGCGTAAGAGAGCCTCCAGCAAAGCCCAGTTTCCATATGCCGTCCTCATTCATACAATCAATATTCGGGAACATAGACCGATGATTATTCAGGTTTTCCAGCATCGTTTGTGGAAGGTAGTGGGCATGGGTATCGATTATCATGACATCACTTATTTTTTCATATCGGACGCCGTATTAACCATGGAGTGCAGGGCACGCGCATAGTCGATAGCGCCCAGTTCGTCCATCCTAGGAGCAACGTGGAGGTATTCTTTGAGACCCAAGATCGCCGGGCGGGGCCGGCTTAAAAGAATTTTGCAAAATTCGTCGACTTCGGTATTTACTCTATCGGCATTGACCACGTGGCTGACGAGGCCATACGATAATGCCCGTTCAGCATCGATAAATTGTGCGGTGTAAGTCATCCATAAAATTGCATTCCTATTTATGCGGTCGTATAGCGCCGACATAACCATAGTAGGCATGACGTTGTGTTCTATTTCCGGAATATTGAAAGTTGCGGTGCTGCTGGCGAAAGAAACGTCACAAAGCGAAGCCACAGCTGTTCCAAATCCCATGCAGCGACCTTCAATGACACCGACGATCGGAACTTGCGAATTTCGGATAGCTTTATAGCAGTTGAAAATAGAGTCGTATTCCGGTCTACGTTTGTATGCTTCTGGATCGGGTTTTCCAGCGTCAGCATTTCTGGCCCGACCTGTACAAAAGTCTGGCCCAGTACTCCTTAGTAAAACCATATCGGATGTCTCATGCGCTGACAGCATGGAAGCCGAGAGTTCAGCCGCCATGGCATCAGAGCAGGAATTATCCTCTCGGTTGAAGGTTGCTTCTAAAATCCGTCCATTTTGTTTAATTATAAGTTCATTACCCATGTGTTCCCTCGAGTTTTAAAATTCAGTCTGTTCCTACTGACTATTGATAAGGGATTCGATATCGCGAACCCGCATTGGAATTGTTTCGATAGATTTTCCAAGTGGAGATAGTGCATCATTGACAGCGCCAGCAATAGCTGCCGGGGTACCGAGGTATCCCGATTCGCCAGAACCCTTTTGGCCGAACGTAGTCAACGGTGATGGCGTGTAATGTTTGATCATCTCGATATGAGGAATTTCATGAGATGATGGGAGAAGATAATCCATGAAAGAACCCGACAAATGTTGCCCCCCCTCATCATACTCAAATTTTTCATATAGCGCCGCACCAATACCGTGGGCAATTCCACCCAATGTCATGCCCCGGACGATATCTGGGTTTAAGACGGTTCCGCAATCATGACCCATGTAGTAGTCTAAAATCTCCACCTGACCTGTTTCCGGATCAATGGTAACCAGGGGAATATGAGCCTCGAAAGCATAACAGGGGTACATTTGAACGGTACCGTCTTCTGCTGGTAACGCACCACCGGTCGGCACCTCCCAGGTGTGTTGAGCTTGTAACCCTGGTTCTGAGCCCAATGGCATTTTGTGATAATTGCGATGGGCTATATCCACTAGCGTGTTCCACGTCATTAGTTTTTCGGGGTCACCGTCGACTGAAATATCTCCGTCAATATAAACCAACCGTTCAACAGGCAGTTGAAAGTTATGGGCCGCAATTTCAAGAAGTTGTTTCTTAATTTTATCTGCTGCGCCCGCGGCGGCCCCTCCGAGCATAATAGCCATTCGGCTGCCAACCGGGCTATTTGAAGGTAACGCCCCAAGAGATTCGGAGTGAACTGCGCGGACACTATCCGGATCGCGTTCAAGTACTTCGCCTATTACAGTTGAGAGTAAGGTTTCGTGGCCCTGACCAGAGGTAGACGTTCCCATCATAGCGGTAATTGACCCCAGCATATCAACCTTGATCAAGCATGATTCCATCCACGTGGTTGTATCATTTTTTGGGTTGAGGAAAGGCTCAAATGATGAGTTTCCTCCAGAGGGTTCAAGACAAGTCGAAAGTCCAACGCCAGCCAGTTTTCCGGAATTTCGCAATTTATTTCTTTTGGCAATAAGTCCATCCCAGTCAGCAGTTTTCTGCAGCTTTGAGAGGACATTATGATAATCTCCACTGTCGTATTCAGAACCTGATGGAATTCGATAAGGAAACTCATCCGACCGGATGAGGTTTCGGCGCCTAATTTCGTCCCGACCCAGTCCAAGTTCAAAAGCGACCTTGTCTACCATTGTTTCGATGGCGAAATTTGTCGGTGCCTGTCCAAATCCGCGAACGGCTTCTTGACTGGTTTTATTTGTTGTCACGGAGATTGCATTGTAAGAAGCGCTTTTTATACGATAGGGGCCAACAATTGCGCTGACCGGTTTTCCCAGTTGAAGGGGTGCGCGGCCAGGATAACACCCTGCATCATCTGTAGCTTTTATGCGAATTGAACTAATAACCCCATCATCCTCGTATGCGGCTTCCATGTCGAAAATTCGATCTGGGCCGTGCATTTCGCCTCCAGATAAATTTTCCAGTCGGTCTTCATTAAAACGAACTGGTGCACGCAGCTTCCGTGTTAAATAGCTGACAATAACCGTTTGCCTTATGCCGCGCTTTAGCCCATATGAGCCACCAACATCAACATCGAAATGTACGTTTATTGCGTTAACGGGCAGGCTTAATGCTCTAGCTATTTGCTCGGGGTATTTAGGCATCTGGATGGATGCCCAAACGTCCAGCACCTCCTTGCCCTCATCCCACTTGGCTGTAACCACAAATGTTTCGATCGGAATGGTTGAATTTCTACTCCATTTCACTCGAAAAGCTATAGTATTGGATGCCTCAGAAAAATCTTTATCGACGTCACCCCAATTCCAAGTTTTATCACATAGAATGTTGCTTCCATGCTGTGGATGAACCATAGGTGCCCCTGGCTTCATAGCCTCTTCTGGGTCAATAACAAAATCAATGGGGTTGTAGTCCACTTGAACCAGTTCTGCGGCATCTTCGGCTATATGACGCGTTTCTGCGACCACGGCTGCCACCCATTCACCAGCATATCGAGCGCGCTCATGCGCGAGGGGTATACGTTTGACGTTGGGGAGATCCAGACCGGAGAGGAGCGGATTGATATTTTCAAATAATTCAGCCCCAGTCAGGACGTACCGGACACCGGGGATCTCTAATGCAGCATCAGGGTCGATAGATTTAATTTCCGCGCAGGCGTAGGGACTTGTAACCATAGCAACATGTAGCATTCCCGGTAATTTATAATCTGCAGCAAAGTTACCACGCCCAGTGACAAATCTTCGGTCTTCGGTAACTCGGCGCTTTTTTGTTATATACCGAAATCCGCTATTTGTTGATGCACTAGCCATCAGGGTATCTCCCGCATTTTTTTCGCAGCGGATTGGACAGCCTCTATAATCTGTTGGTATCCCGTACATCGGCAGAGATTTCCCCCAATGGCTTCACGGATTTCTTCGTCACTGGGGTCCGGATTTTCCTGCAATAAGGCATGGGTAGCTATTAGCATCCCCGGGGTACAGTAGCCACACTGCATCGCGTGATTTTCCCAAAATGCATCTTGTAATGGACTAAGTGCACCATTTGTCTTTTCAAGACCCTCGACCGTCGTAATTTTATGACCATTCGCCATGACAGCATAAATTAGGCAAGATCGAATTGGGCGGCCATCGAAGATAACCGAGCAGGCACCGCAGACACCGTGTTCACAGCCGATGTGCGTTCCCGTCTGATCTAGGTTGTCTCGGAGAAAATCTACCAATGTTATCCGAGCTTCGGCGTTGCCAGAGACTTCGTGACCGTTCAACTCCAAAGTAATTTTATACTCGCTCATTTTAAAAAACCTTTTGCCCGATCTCGCGCATCGGAAATGGCCCGTCGAGCCATTACCTTTGCAACCCGGCCACGATAGTTGGCATCCGCGTGCACGTCAGCCTGTGGGTCTATTAAATCGTCTATAATTTCGCAGGCTTCAACAATAACCTGATTTAGAGGGGGTTTTCCTAACAGTGATTCCTCCACTGGTTTTAGGCGAATTGCTGTGGGCGACGCTCCGCAAATGGATAACGATAGTTTTTTACAGTTATCACTACCGTCCAATGTCAGCTGTGCGGCGGCAGCAGCCAGGGCGTAGTCGCTGTCTCTTATACTCACTTCGTGAAATCCATAACCATTCCTCTTTTCGGGCCAGATTGGAAAACAAACTTCGACGAGACATTCGTCTGGGGCTAAGCAGGTTACCATTGCTGCCTCAAAAAACTCACTAGCGGCTATACTTCTTTTGCCGCGCACGCTTTGTACTAGGATCGTGGCTTCCAGGGTTTGTGCTATCAAAGGAATCTCAGCGGAGGGGTCAGCATTCACTAAGCTGCCGCCTACGGTTCCGAGGTTCCGCGTTTGAGTATGGCCAACATGAGATAACGCTTCAGCAAGTAAGGGTATTTTTTTTCTGACAATTTCCGAAGAGAGTGCTTTTACCTGTCTTGTTCCAGCCTTTATCACAAGGTGTTCGCCTTCAATAGAAATACCTGAGAGTTCTTCGACGTCATTTATGTCTATCAAAAGTGACGGGCGGGCGAGACGCATTGCCATTAAAGGCACAAGTGTTTGACCTCCCGCAATAATTCGGGCGTCCTCACCAGATTCAGAGAGAGCCTTACAGGCTTCATCCAGTGTATTTACTCGGATGTAATCAAAAGGAGCGGCTTTCATAGTGTCTATAAATCTAACTTCAAATATCGCGCCTATAAAAAGAATTACTCAGTAGTTAAAGAATTGCTTCCATGGATATGGAGCGACTGGGGGGTTGTCAACACGTCACTGTGTGGTATGGCAGGTTCAAAGCAAAATTGACCACAAGAGATGTTATAAAAATGAGTAGCCCTAGACGAGACTATCCCGATCTTCATGATCACATAGAAGCCTTAGACAAAGCTGGGCTTCTCGTTACCGTAAATGAACCCGTAGATAAAGATTCAGAAATGCACGCACTTGTCCGTTGGCAGTTCGTCGGCGGCTTGAAGGAAAGCGAACGTAGGGCTTTCCTTTTCAAGAATGTTGTCAACGCCAAGGGTCGTAAATATGAACTTCCAATCGTTGTAGGCGCCCTAGCGGCAAATCAGGACATTTACAGTATTGGCATGGGTGTACCGGTGGAGGGAATTGGAAAAAAATGGGATGACGCAATAGCGAACCCGATTGATCCGGTTGTTATAAAGGAAGCTCCCTGCCACGAAGTCATCATAGAAGACGAGGCTCTTCTGGGAGAGGGGTGCGGAATTGACTCTTTACCAATACCGGTCTCAACGCCGGGATTTGATGCTGCGCCGACTCTCACCTCGACGAACGTGGTCACGCAGGATCCTGAAACAGGTGTACAAAATATGGGGACCTATCGCGCAGCATTGAAAGCATCTGACCGGATGGTGGTCCGGATGGCCACCCGAGTTGGAGGGGCTGGAGGTTACGCCCATTACAAAAAGCACCAGGCACGAGGTGATAAAAAAATGCCCGTGGCTATTGTCCTAGGTTGTCCCCCGACGGTCGCATTTATGGGCCCACAGAAACTACCCCTGGACATGGATGAGGTAGGTGTTGCTGGAGGATTGGCCGGGGCCCCTATCAATTTAGTAAAAGCACGGACCGTTGATTTACTGGTACCTGCTGAATCTGAATTGGTGATAGAGGGTGTTATTGATACAGAAATGGTTGAACCAGAGGGCCCGTTCGGCGAGAGCCATGGTCACGTTGCATTAGAAGAATTTAACATGCCAATGCAGGTTACGGCGATCACTCACCGTAAAAATGCTATTTTGACCTCTTACATCAGCCAAGCAGCGCCTTCCGAATCAAGTGTGATCAAGCGGGTGGCTTATGAGCCGCTCTTTCTTGCCCATTTACGAGATGCACTTGGAATTAAAGGGGTAAAAAAGGTTTCGCTCCATGAACCCCTTACCGGCCTTTTGCGGGTAACGATTATCACTGTTGATAAGGCTACTCCAAAAACAGAAGTTTGGAGGTCGCTATATGGAGCTGCTTATTTTAAAGGGGATTGCAGTAAGGTTTGTATCGCCGTTAACGAGGATATCGACCCGGATAATGCGGATGCACTACTTTGGGCTATCGCTTATCGGTTGAATCCAGTTGATGATGTCCTGACTTTGGCTCACCGCGGACAGGGACATGGGCCAAAGCGAGAACACACTGGTGAAGAAGATTCTACGCTTTTGATTGATGCGACAATGAAAAGTGACATGCCGCCCGTTGCCTTGCCTACCAGGGAATATATGGAACGTGGGCTAAATTTGTGGAATAAATTGGGGCTGCCCCCCGTGAGGCCAACGCCCCCTTGGTTTGGTTATTCACTTGGAGATTGGACACAGGACTGGGCTGATGCTGCTCAAAGAGCAGCAGCGGGTGATTATATTGAAAACGGATTGCGCACATTACAAAGGCAGCAAAACAACCTGGTACCGGAGACCTCAGTGAGGGACGCGGAAAGCGGCTGGGAGAATAAAGAAAAAATTTAAAAACCATATAACTTCATTTTAAGGGTTTGACATAAAAATTTAGTCACTACAGTATGTTTCTGCTTAAATCGGGTATTTATCCCAATTATACCTTAAATTTTTTAAACCTTTTGGGGGGTCGACAATGAATAAGTTAAGTTATGGGGTAGGATTTGCTACAGCTGCGATCGTTGCGGCATCAGCAACCTCTGCATTTTCTGCAGCTACGACACTCACTACAGTGACGGCGTTGCAACAAACAAATATTATGGCGAAGTCTTACCTAAAGACTTTCGTTGGTCCTGCTAACACATTGGGCAAGGGCTTGATACAAATTAAGAACCTGGGTGGCCAGGAAATTGTTCCACCAAGGAAGGCGGCTGCCGCATTAAAGCGTGGTCAGTTTGATATTGGTTGCATACCGACAGCTTATTATATCGGTACGGTTCCAGAGGGGTATGCGCTTCTTGCTAGTAACCAAGGTCCGAAAATTTTGCGCCAAAACGGTGGATTTGACCTTCTGCGAAAAATCTACAAGGAAAAGGCAGGGTCACATTTGCTAGCTTGGGGCGAGAACCTTACATCTTACTATATGTATCTTGGGAAAAAGCCAAAGTTTAGTAAAGATGGATTACCCAACCTTACTGGCATGAAGATGCGAGCAACCGGTACCTATCGTCCACTATTCCGCGCCTTAGGAGCAACGACCGTTAACATTAAATCTAGTGAAATCTTTACCGCAATGCAGCGGAAAACTGTTGATGGTTTTGGAATGACAGACAGTGCGCTGATCGCAATCGGTCTGCAGTCAGTTACCAAATATAGAGTTTGGCCTAACTTCTATGTTACGAACCAAATGGTAACCGTGAACCTCAATAAGTGGAAGTCTCTGACCCAGAAACAGCGTGACTTCTTGAGTAATTTGGCCCTGCATTACGAGACATCCTCTGTTCTCTATGTTGAGCTTGAGCGTCAAAAAGAAGAAATTATTATTGCCAAAACTAACGAGCCTAAGACGATCAAGTTGAAGGGTAAGACAGCGGCTAAATATTTAGCAATTGCTTACGCAGAAATTTGGAAAGAATTGAAGAAACGATCCAAATATCATGATCAGCTTAAGCCGCTCCTTTACATCAAAGGTAAACCAAATCGGCAAATCGATTTTGGTGACAACCGATTCATCAAATAGGTTTGGTGCTCGGGAATTAAGGAGTATTGCCGGTGATTGAAGCCTTTGACAGGCAACTCAGTAGGGTTGTGACGGCGCTCGCATGGTTTGCGTGCGCCCTCATCCCCTGCATGTTCACCATGATCGTAATTGATGTTTCAATTCGCTCTCTGGGGTTTAGACCACCGTTATTCACATCTTCTATTGTTGAATATGCTTTACTCTATCTGGCTATGTGTTCAGCGCCTTGGTTAGCACGCGAAAAGGGCCACGTAGTTATCGAAGCTCTAATCTCCATGATGCCAAATTTTATTCGTGTTCCCTTGGCTAAGGTGGTTTATTTCACGACGGCACTCGCGTGCTTCTTATTCGCTTACTTGTGTTGGGGTATCTTTGCCGATTACTGGGTAGGTGGGGAGCTTGATGTGCGCGGCGTTGACATGCCTTACTGGCTACAATTTCTGCCGTTACCAGTATGTTTCGCGCTGGTTGGCCTTGAATTCATCATGTATCTGATTGGCGTGCGATCGTACTATTCTTATGATCTTGGCGAAGTCAAGGACGGCGTTTAGTCATGGAATGGTATGCTGCGGGAGGATTGCTTTTAGGCTGTATTGTAGGTGGAATGGCTCTAGGGTTTCCTGTGGCCATAACCTTCATGATTACCAATGTCATCGGGATTTTTATGTTTTCTGGTGGTTGGCCTGTTCTTCCCCAGATTGCTGATAATGCTACCAATCTGATTACTTCATTTACTCTTTCGCCGATCCCAATGTTTATATTGATGGGATCTATGTTTTTCCATACCGGTTTAGCACTCAAGGTCTTTGATGCTCTTGATAAGCTATTAGGTAAAATCCCTGGACGCCTTTGCTATCTCACGGTTATTGGTGGATCACTATTTTCGACCCTGACGGGTTCAACGATGGCAAACACCGCGATGCTTGGGTCACTCCTTGTGCCTGAAATGACGCGGCGGGGCTACAATAAAAAGATGTCTATGGGTCCCATCCTGGGTACGGGTGGTCTCGCTATGATTATTCCCCCATCGTCTTTGGGGGTTCTACTCGCTAGTATCGCACAAGTTGATGTGGGTCGGCTGTTAATCGCCGGTTTATTGCCTGGAATTGTTTTGGCATGCCTATACGCTGGAATGATTACATTTCAACTCTGGCGAGATCCTACAGCGGCGCCCAGTTATGATGTAGAGCCGACTTCCCTAAGGGAAAAGGTATATCAAATCGTCGTCAATATTTTGCCCATGGGACTGGTTGTTTTCATGGTCATCGGGTTCATTGTCCTCGGGTGGGCAACGCCATCAGAATCGGCTTCATTCGGTGTTGTTGGTGTATTTATTTTGGCTGCTGCGAGAAGAGCACTAACATGGAAGGCTTTCAGTACGTCGCTCATGGGCACAATCCGTGTTGCAGGTATGGTGTTCTTCATTTTGATGAACTCAACCGTCTTCAGCCAATTGTTATCAATGTCGGGTGCAAGTAAGGGGCTGGTGAACTGGGCTACGGGTTTTGAAGTAGCTCCGATCATCATTCTCACCTGTATGTTTTTGGTGCTTATCCTTTTGGGGATGTTTATGGATCAGGTATCGATGATGCTGATAACTGTGCCAATCTTTTACCCGTTAGCAACCTCATTAGGCTACGATCCAATTTGGTTTTCCTTGATTGTCTTGATGTCCTTAGAGATGGCGGCGACGACACCACCATTTGGTCTTTTGTTATTTATAATGTTGGGGATGGTGAAGGGGACTACCTTATTCCAGGTAGCCGCAGCGGCAATTCCCTTTCTTTTCTGCGATCTTATTTTAATTATTATTCTTGTGATCGCCCCTGGGCTAGGGCTTTGGTTGCCTAGTCTTATGGGTTAGCGGGTCTCGTCTAAACTAGACCATCCTTTCCTTTTATTCCGTTAACTTTTAGGCCGCCTACTCGGGCGTTCAATTGGCCACGGTTAGCGAAACAACAAATGACTGCTATTTCGTCTGGCAGGGGAGCATCTGGGATCATTACAGTCATGGTGTCATAATGTGATCGCACGTAAAGAGCATCCTTGTGAGCCAGAGGAATATCGATGATCCCACCGGCTTCCATTCGCTTTGAAGTCGATGAGATCCATGCGGCACCACCACCGGCTGCATCGCGCATGACGTTACCGTATATTGTTGTTACCATTGCCGAGCCATGCTGTTGTTCTCCAGCAGTGCCAACCACCGAAGCTTTACCGTAACTCTCTATGGTATATGGCTCCATAGCGCTTCCAGCTTTTTCTGTAATACGTTTTCCGATATCTTCACTTGCTTCGGTCAATGACGACAGGTCCTGTTGGTAAGGGACATTAGCGAAAGGGTTTTTTAAAACCGCGATGACCGCAACTTTTCGTAAGGGCACCTCCGAGATTTTTCCCGCTTCACTGTAGGTTTCCTCAATGGCCGTAATGATTTTTCGAACCTGCATAGATTTATCCTTCAGTGGGCACTGCCGGAAAAGTCAAAGGGTACCTTGTTTTGGGTAGTTTTGATTTGGCGTGTGGTTGGTGGTGTATTACGGCTGCGGCCCACAAATCTTGGTATTCCATTCGTAAAGACGGCTCCTACTGCAGCAAGGTCACCATGTTTTATAGCTTCAAGGGCGGTCTTCTTGCTCCCTCCCAAAGGCGCGTCAATTAGAAGTACATCCGCATCTTTACCTCGTTTTATAAATCCTGAATTCAATCTATAAATATTAGCCACACTTCCCGTTGCAGCCGCTATCATCCATTCTGCGGGATAATTAGAGAGGGTTGCCATCTCTGTAATAGACTTGATCATTCCAAGAGGCATGACGCCAGTTCCTGTTGGCGTGTCGGTGGCTATAAGGAAACGATCGAATTGATCATTTTTAACTGCTAGATCGAGGCACATGAGGGCTGTTCTAATATTGCCCGCCTGGCAAATTTGAAGTGCTATATCCGTTTCATTAACGATCATCGGAAAATCTTTATCCGGCATTGCGATAGGTCCACCATTGATATGAAAGGATACGTCTGGTCGCATATCCATCAAATGTTTCCCAATAATGGGCGATGACCCCGGAATGGATGCGCCGCCGGTGTGGCAATTAACAAGCATACCAGCCCGCTGGGCCATTCTAACAAGTGGAGTGTAATCGAAGGGGGTCTTGACAGCGCCAAACCCTGCTTTGGCGAACCAGATACCTTTTTTTGCTACTTCATTAAAGTCTTTTTGGGTAAGACCTGGCTCAAGAATTATACAACCCCCATACACTCGCGCGCCACCGGGACGGAGATTATCAAAACTTTTTTTGGCAGCTACAGCGAGAGCCTTGACACCTTCGGGATCAGTTGGCCGCCCTGGCACGTGAACTTCACTGGCAGATAGGCAACTAGTGACGCCACCATGCAAATAACTTTCAATAAAGCCCACCGTTTTTTGTCTCGGTGTGTAATCACCAAACGCAATGTGGACCTGTGAGTCGATTAAACCCGGGCAGGCTGTTGTCTGGTTGGCGTCTACTACCACGTCACAGCTTTTTAGTTCGGCTGCACTGAGCGTACCAACTTTACGTATTTTTCCTTTATCCATGAGAATGGCATCCCCGCTAGCAAAGGGCTTACGCCAGTCACCGGTGACAATTGTCATTATATTTACGATAGCGGTTTTCATATTGTCGGTTCCCTTATCTATAAATTTGATTTTGTTAATTGGTAGAGGCTTGGTCAATAGTGCAGGAGATACTAACTCTCCAATTCGGCGCGAACTATATCAGCCCCTTGAACCATAGCTTCGAGTTTTTTGAATGCGAGTTCCCGGCTGAGATACTTCATACCACAATCTGGAGCAATTATAGCTCGGTCAGGCCTGATAAATTTTAATGCGTCACGAATACGGCTGGCCACGATCTCGGGTGTTTCGATCTTTTCGCTTCCGAGATCCAAGACTCCAAGAATTATATTTTTACCTTTTAGTGAGGAGAGAATACCAGGGTTGATCTGTGGTTGAGCCGCCTCAATGGAAATTTGGTCGGCGTCGCAGTTTGACAGTTCAGAAAGAAAAGAATATCCGTTTGGCTTGTCTTTGACGGCATGGGCGTATCCGAAACACATATGTACGGCAGTTGTACCCACTGCCCCCTTTAGCGCTTCATTTAATGATTTCACGGCATATTGTTTTGCCTCATCGGGTTTTGCTTGCATCCAAGGCTCATCAAGTTGAACAACGTCTGCCCCCGCAGCGAAGAGGTCTTTAATCTCTTCGTTGACCGCTCTAGCAAAGGCCATGGCGCAGGCCTCATCATCATCATAAATTTCATTTACCGCTGTGTGGGTCATTGTAAAAGGGCCTGGCATGGTAATTTTGATTTTTCGATTGGTATTCGCGCGAAGAAATTCAACATCACGGACCTCGATGGGTTTAGTGCGCCGAATATCGCCAGTTATGCGGGGGACCATTATAGGTCGTCCTGAACGGCCGGCTATTTCAGCCGGGTGGTCAGGATCTACCCCTTCAAGCGCTGTGGCAAAATGGTTAGAGTAACTTTCACGGCGAATTTCGCCATCAGTGATGATGTCAATTCCTGCTCTTTCTAAATCACGGATTGCTGCAAGCGTTGCGGCATCTTGGGCTTCTTCAAGCCGATCAATTGGGATACGCCATATTTCATGAGCTCGGACACGTGGGGGCACAATTGCCTTGAGCATGTCGCGATCAACCAGCCAATCTGGTTGCACATAACTGCCGACGATGGTTGTTGGGAGAAGGCGATTGCCCATAATATCCTTTCGTTGTGAGACCGGTTTTATTAAAGGATAATCTCGGACTGGAAAGATTTATGCAATGCCAGTAGGGACATATAAGGAAATGAGATGATTGAATTATACCATAACGGAATGTCTACATGTTCACAAAAAGTAAGGATCACACTCGCCGAAAAAGGGCAGAAGTTTGCGTCGCATCACTTTAATTTACGGGCTCGAGACCAGCATAATCCCGATTATATTGCCCTAAACCCTAACGGGGTTGTTCCAACAATTATTCACGACGGTAAAGTGGTTTACGAATCGGCGGTAATTGACGAATATCTCGATACCGTATTTCCGGATCCTTCTTTGCGCCCGAATTCTCCATACGAGCGTGCGAAAATGAGAATTTGGGTCAAACAGCTTGATGAGGGGCTTCATGCTGCGAGTGCAACCATCAGTGCTTGTATAGCCTTCCGGTACCAGTTCATGGAAGGTAAAACCTCTGATCAATTGAAGGAAACACTTGATGGTTATGTTGATCCGGTCAAAAGAGAACGTATGACCGAAAATGTGATGAAAGGTGTCGATTCAACATTTTTCAAGCCCGCGATTAACAGGGTTATTAAGATGTTGGATGATATGGAAACGGTCCTTCAGGAAAATTCGTGGCTTGCAGGGGATACATTTTCTCTAGCAGATATCGCGTTCACACCCTACGTCAATCGTGTCTTTCACCTTCAACAGGATTGGTTGCTTGAAAGTCGGCCCAATACTAGAAATTGGTTTGGACGTGTTTGTGAGCGTCCATCATTTAAGGTTGCGATGGAGGATTGGTTTATTGATGACTTTCTTACCCTGATGGAAGCCAAAGGCCAAGAAAGCCAGGAAGGGGTTAAGGCTATTGTATCAGAAATTTGAAGGTTGGCAGATGACGTACATTCGTTACTATCACTCTGATAATCAAATGAGGTAATGATTTGCCTCGTTAATTTCCATTTTGGGAGAGATCGACAATGAAAAAGGCATTTATATTAGGTTTGTCAGCGCTTGCGTTGACTATTGCTGCGCCTCAGGCAATCGCGGCAAAGGCAAAAAAAATTAAGATCGGCTTTGTTACTACTTTGTCAGGTGGAGCAGGTGTAATTGGCAAAGATATGCGTAATTCCGTTCAGATTGCATTGGATCATCTTGGTAATAAGATGGGGGGTATCCCTGTTGAAGTAATTTTTGAGGATGACCAGGTTAAGCCGGAGGTAGGGAAGCAAAAGACCGAAAAGCTTCTCCACAAGGATAAGGTTGATATTATGTCCGGTTTTATTTGGTCGCACGTTGTCCTGGCATCGAGAAACAGCGTCGTTAAGGCCGGCAAATTTTTGATCATTTCAAATGCGGGAACATCCAAAATAGCGGGTCGCCTCTGCCATAAGAATATTTTCTCTACTTCATGGCAGAATGATCAGGTACCCATGGCAATGGGTGAGGTGTTAAACAAGCGCGGTGTGAAAAGTCTTTATATTATTGCTCCAAACTACGCAGCAGGCCGTGATATGGCAGCCGGTGTGGAGCGGACGTTCAAGGGAAAGATTCTCGGCAAGGATTTGACTAAGTGGCCAACCCAGCTTGATTTCTCGGCTGAACTCGCCAAAGCACGGGCTTCCAAAGCGGATGGAGTTTTCATATTTTATCCAGGGCGGGCAACGAATGCCTTCATGCGCCAGTATGCCCAGGCAGGATTGACTAAAACACCATTGTATTCTGTTTTTAGTGTTGATTCCCTGAGTTTGCCCAAGCTACAGCAAGCCAAATTGCAAAATGTATTAGGAACATTTTCTACACAGTTTTGGGCGCCTGATTTAAATACGCCTGTGAATAAAAAGTTTGTTTCGGATTACAGAAAGAAATTTGGAAGCTATCCCTCTCATTACGGTGCGCAAAGCTATGACTCAATCATGTTGATAGATAGTGCTGTGCGGGCTGTTGGTGGAAACATTAAGAATATGGATGCAATGAGGGCCGCATTTAGAAAAGCGAATTATGGTTCAGTCCGCGGCAAGTACGTCTATGGGAATAACCATTTTCCAATCCAAGATTTTTTCCTTCGTGAAGTGGTTAAGGATAAAGATGGTAAATGGACGACGAAAATTGTCCAAAAAGTCTACTCGAAGCATCAAGATGTTTACGCCAGTAAATGTAAAATGAAAAAGACTTGGTAAATAGTGTAATTTGATTCAGGGGCGGGGGTGCATTTGCGCCCCCGTTTCGCTTTACGTTAAGAATTTTAATGATTGATCCAGTTCTTCTTTTTGAACAACTTTTTAACGGCGTACAGTATGGTATTCTGCTATTTCTGCTAGCAGCTGGTCTGACGTTGGTTTTTGGCATCATGGATATGATGAACCTAGCCCACGGCTCGCTCTATATGGTAGGTGCCTACATCGCTGCAACGGTGACACTGGCAACTAACTCATTTTTGATTGGTATTTTTCTTGCTTTACCCGCCACCCTTTTGATTGGCGTTCTGCTTGAGGTTGTAATTTTAAGACACTTGTACGACCGTGGACATTTGGACCAGGTCTTGGCGACCTTCGGTATGATCCTGTTTTTTAACGAGCTTGTACGTCTTATTTGGGGGCCAGCGGGCATTGAGGTTCCGTTGCCCAACATCCTTAATCAATCACTGACTTTGTTTAGTATTCCACTCCCGGTATATCGGATTGTCGTTATTGGTGTGGGGCTACTCATAGCGGCATTTCTATACATTTTAGTCGTTAAAACGCGAACGGGAATGCTAATTCGTGCTGGAGCATCCAATCGAGAAATGATCGGGGCTCTTGGCGTGGATATCAAAGTTGTTTTTACATTGGTTTTCGGTTTGGGGGCGGCACTTGCTGCCCTTGCTGGCGTTATGGCTGGCCCAATTTTTGCGGCTACTATTGGTATGGGTGAAAATATCCTCATTCAGGTTCTAGTGGTGATTGTGATCGGTGGTATCGGGTCAATCCGCGGAGCTTTTGTTGGCGCCCTCCTTATAGGGGTCATAGAAATACTGGGTCGATCATTCCTAGACGACTTTTTTAAACTATTTCTTCCGGTAAATGCAGCCGAGACAGCAGCCCCTGCAGCAGCGTCTATGCTAATTTATATTTTGATGGCAGCAGTCCTTTTCTTTAGGCCACAGGGCCTGTTCCCGGCCAGGAGCGGCTAGGACATGAAAGTTAATCGCGAAACGATAGTATGCGTTTTAATATTCTTGCTGCTAGCCATGGTACCAGCCATAGCCGCTTTGACCGATGTACCGTTTTATCTCGACTTGGCACGTCGCATGATGATTTTGGCTATTGGCGCCCTCAGCCTGAATTTGATTATGGGGTATGGTGGCATGATCAGCTTCGGGCATGCCGTCTTTATCGGTATTGGAGCGTATACCGTAGGAATTTGTGCCGAGCATGAGATTGTTAGCGGATACATCCAGTGGCCGTTGGCGCTAATCATTAGCGCGATGTTTGCTGTTGTATTCGGTGCGATTAGTCTAAGGACCCGCGGTGTCTACTTCATTATGATTACGTTGGCTTTAGCGCAAATGATGTATTTCCTTGGAGTTAGCCTCGATCGTTATGGAGGTGATGATGGTTTGCCACTTGCTGAACCCAGTAATTTTTCAGGGTTAATTGACCTTAGCGAGAAGACCAGCTTGTATTATCTTGTATTTGGGTTGCTTATTTTCTGCCTTTGGATTTGCCAACGAATGGTAAATTCTCGATTTGGTATGGCTATTCAGGGCGCCCGTTCGAACGAGGAACGGATGCAGGCAATTGGCTTTCCCACTTTTCGGTATAAATTGACAGCATTTGTGATAGCCGGTGCTATGGCTGGTTTGGCGGGGGCGCTTCTTGCAAACCATACTGACTTTGTTAACCCTGATATGATGCATTGGACGCGATCTGGTGATTTGATTATCATGGTTTTACTTGGTGGAATGGGCAGTCTTTCTGGCCCCATAGTAGGCGCCCTTGTCTTTATCTTGTTAGAAGAAGCCCTCTCTGGAATAACGGAATATTGGCAACTCATATTCGGACCTTTTCTCATTCTGGTTGTTTTATTTGCGCGCGGTGGATTGCTGGGATTTTTAGAAAAGGCCCGTGAACTTAAGCCCTCTCTGGACAGGGATAATGGTTGAAGCCTTATTAAATATAGAAAACCTTCGAAAGAGTTTTGGAGGGGTACTCGCCACGGATGACCTATCTTTGTCAGTGGAGACAGGAAAAATTCATGCTGTTATTGGGCCGAATGGTGCGGGAAAAACGACAATGGTTTCTCAAATTTCTGGAGCATTAAGACCTGATTCAGGGCGCATCGTGTTTAATGGGGAAGATATAACCCGATTTCCCCCCCCAACACGTTCACTCCGTGGTATTGCCAGAACTTTCCAGATAACAAGTATATTTCATGAATTTACGGCATTAGAAAATGTGTCATTAGCGGCTCAAGCCCACGATGGACATTCATTTAGATTTTGGCAGCCCGCAAAAGAAGAGGACGGGCTAACCGAACCTGCCAAAGAGGCGCTAGAATTAGTCGGTTTGGAGGACCGTGCGCAAGTGCTGGCTTGTAATCTTTCGCACGGTGAGAATAGGCAGCTTGAAATTGCAATGGCTCTTGTTACACAACCTAAGTTGTTACTACTCGATGAGCCAATGGCCGGAATGGGCGCTGACGAATCTAAAAAAATGGTAGCAATTCTTAACGGTCTAAAAGGTGAGCATACTATCCTGCTTATTGAGCACGATATGGATGCTGTTTTTGCCTTAGCCGATCAAATAACAGTCCTTGTATATGGCAGCGCTATTGCTTCGGGTCTACCTGAGGATATTCGTTTGAATCCAGAGGTGCGAGCTGCTTATCTCGGTGATGAGGAGTAGTCAAATTGCTGTTAAAAGTTGAAGGGGTTGAAACAGCCTACGGTACCAGCCAAGTATTATTTGGAATGTCACTGGACGTAGAAGCCGGAGAAATGGTGACGTTGATGGGCCGCAATGGAATGGGGAAGACGACCACTATTCGGTCGATTATGGGAATGATGACCCCGCATAGTGGTAAGATCACTTTTAATGGCGAGATAATATCGGGCATGGCTTCTCATCGAATTGCTAAAATGGGTATTGGTCTTGTGCCCGAGGGGCGACAGATATTTCCCAATTTGACCGTTCGAGAAAATTTGGTGGCAACCGCACGAAACGTTTCAGGTAATACTAATCCATGGACTTTTGAAAAGGTATTAGAGAGGTTTCCAGCCCTTAAATTACGTATTAACGGCATGGGTAACGAATTATCGGGGGGTGAGCAGCAGATGTTGGCCATTGGTCGGGCGCTGATGATTAACCCGAAACTTCTCATTTTAGATGAAGCAACGGAGGGTTTAGCCCCCCAAATTCGTACCGAAATTTGGAAATGTCTTGAAGATCTTAAGACCCAGGGCCAGTCAATTTTGGTAATTGATAAAAATGTTGCGGCGCTTACCCGCATAGCTGACAGGCACAATATTATTGAAAAAGGTCGAGTAGTTTGGACTGGTACCTCAGTGGAGTTATTAGAAAATCCAGAAGTTCAACAACGGTATTTGGGTGTTTAAGAATTAAAAAAGGCGTACTGTCACCAGCACGCCTTTTCAATTAAATACGGCTTATGCCGCTAAATTAGTGTCTTTATTTTAGAAGATATTTTTTCAGTTCTTTGAAATAGCCAGCTGGCATCTTCTTTTCAGCTTGATTCCAAGTTGAACCCATAACTGTACTCGTGAATGCTTTACCATATTCACCTTGTAGATCAATGACTTTTACACCAGCGCCAAATACTTTGGCGTTGTCCTTGTCTGCCAAGGCTCGCATGTAAGGCGTACTTGCAACTTCAAATTTTTCGCCCCATTTATCCAAATAATCGCGCTCCTTTTTTGTCATTTTGTTATATGCATCAAGGTTAACGATTGCCATGGTCGACGAACGCCAGAATCCCGGTCCAATACGATACTTGATATACTTGGTCCAACCGTAGCGGAAAATCCCGCCCTCAGGCCAAGCTAACCCTTTAACGAGACCTCGTTCAAGCGACGTGTATACGTCACCCGGAGAAATGTTGATTGGTGTTGCGCCCATGGCTTTCATGAAGGGATGGTAAAGTGCGGTTGAACGCATCTTAAAGCCCTTCAGGCTAATTCCGGTTTTCTTGCTCTTAATAGGTGGATCAATCAAATAGACGTGGAAGTTACCAGAATTGTAAAACGGATGCGCCAAAATACGAGCGTTCATCCTTTCACCCCAACACCTCTGCATCACATCCCATCCACCATTCGTGCGGATAACTGACTGCGGTTGTGTCGAGAGTGCTACAAGCCTTGCACAAGGATTCAAGCCAATATCATAGCCACTGGGACCAAACTTTAGGTCAATCACGCCCCGTTTTAACGCGGCGCCCTGTTTACGGTTTGGGGTTACTTCCGGGCCACCCTTGTAATGCAATACAACAGCGCCCTTAGCTTTATTCATCGGTTTATGCATTAAATCAAAGTATGCGACAACCTGATCGTGATCCCTGTGAAGGCTGGTCATCACAGTCAGCTTTGCTGCTTCTACCGCGGCACCACCTAACATGGCGACGGCGGCAACACCGGCAGCTAAACTAGACAATTTTAAATTGTTCATAAATGTTCTCCCTTTGAACTTATTTTAGTATGACGTAGTAAAAATACGGCCGCCAGTTCACCCGGCTCGGATAGGTTTGTCAATAATGGATTTTTATTAACTATTTAAGAGTTTGCCGCGCCATTGTGTAGATAACACTGTCCGAGTGCTTAAATACCCACCTCTATGTTACAGTTTTACACTCCAATAAGTGGAGCCCCTTCGACCATTCCCCTCTTTAGCAAACGACGTTCAGTATCAGGAAAATCTGTCCTGGCATGGGTTGAAGCACGATTGTCCCACACTAAAAAGTCTCTGGTCTGCCAATGGTGTTCATATATTATTGAGGGATCTTCGGCGTAAGGAATAACCTCTTCAATAATTTTTCTTGCTTCGTTGTGTGGTATACCTTCAATGGTTGCAGTCATTAATCGATTGACGTAAAGCGCCTTACGACCGGTTTCTGGGTGTTGTATAATTGCTGGGTGCCATGCATGCTTTACTCTATCCAATTCTTTGAGATCAGGCTGTCCCGTTTCTTGATAATCGAATATCTGCATCACTCTTTTGCCTGTGAGGATATTCTTTAATCTTTCTGGCAAAAGATCGAATGCCCCATACATATTAGCAAATTTCGTATTTCCACCGTGTTTGGGAATTTCTATGGAATATAAGAATGTTGCTTTGTGCGGAGTATCAACGAAGGCCATATCATGATGAAACCACATTTCACCATCTGGTAGGGATCCAATAGGTTTCCCATCCTTTCGAATATTTGACACTAACATGATATATGGGTCACTCTCCTGTCTACGGTTTGCAGGCCGGGAGCGTTTGCCTAATGGACCTATCCAATCACTACTTTTCCACAATTCTTCATCAGAAAGTTGCTGGTTACGAAATAGCAAGACCACAAATTTTTGCCATGCCTCCAACAGTGATTCTCTGAGGTTTTCTGATATGGGTTGGCTTAGATCAACGCCACGGACTTCGGCTCCAATGGCCGCTGATAGAGGGGTTAACTCAATACCCATAGGCATCCTCCTCCAAATTCGGCTAAAGCCTTAACCTAATGCTAAATCGGGCCAATTTTCAATACTTTTAGGTTTTTAATGGGTGTTAGTTGAGAAAATTTGTTTATAGGCGTTGAGTCTGTGGCAATAATCAGCCTTAATGAGATCAATGAGAATTAAAACGTAGAGGGGAGCCGTGGGAGCAATTTCAAAAATCTACGATCAGCTGCTGTTTGGCATGGCAGGGCTGTCAGGGGTATTGATCTTTTTCGCATTCGTATCGATTGTCGTTGACGTCCTCATGCGAATTACAGGCCTAGAACCGTTCATATTTATAATGACTATGTTCGAATACATCTTACTGTGGTTTACGATGTTGGCAGCCCCGTATTTGTTACGAATTAAGGGTCACGTCTTTATAGATGCTGTCACACAATTCCTGCCGCCAGCTGTAAAGACATTTGTCGCGAAGTTAGTCTATCTTCTTTGTATCACCGGCTGCTGCATTTACGGTTATAATTTAATGGGATTATTATTGGAAGCGGTCCAGTCCGGTGAGTTGGATATGAGGACTTATGAGGTTCCAATCTGGTTATTATTCGTGCCTATGCCTCTTTGCTTCTTTATGTGCGTAATAGAGTTTCTAAGATACCTATTCGGTGTCGATGATATGTATAGTCAATCAATTGAAGAACGGGAAAACGTCTGATGGAATGGTACTGGGCTCTCGCCACCCTAATTGGGATGGTTGTATTTTTCATGGCGATGGGAGTTCCCGTTGCATTTACTTTCATTATAACCAACATCATTGGCGTGATAATTTTTATGGGGACCACTACTGGTTGGGTCCAAATTGCTGACAATTCAACGCAACTGATAACACGGTTTACACTCGGCCCGGTGCCCATGTTTATAATGATGGGTGCTTTATTTTTTCATACGGGCCTCGCTATCAGAGTTTTTGACGGGTTAGATGTCATTTTCGGAAAACTGCGAGGGCGCTTATGTTTTCTGACCGTGGCGGGCGGGTCCCTTTTCTCAACGCTAACGGGTTCCAGTATGGCTAATACCGCCATGTTGGGTTCTCTGATGGTTCCTGAGATGCAAAAGCGTGGCTACAATTGGCAAATGTCAATGGGACCGATTTTGGGTACCGGCGGCTTGGCCATGATCATTCCTCCATCGGCACTTGGCGTGCTCTTAGCTTCTGTGGCTAGTATTGATGTTGGTAAACTTCTTATTGCAGGCTTTTTACCCGGATTCGTTCTGGCCGGGCTCTATGCCGTAATGATTTACCTGCAGCTTAGAATAAACCCGGAATCAGCCCCAGCATATGATGTGGAGATGCCACCCATGGCGGAGCGCATAAAGATCGTCTGCGTCAATATCCTCCCGATGGGGTTTATTGTCTTTATGGTAGTTGGCTTTATTATCCTCGGTTGGGCAACGCCAACAGAAGCCGCAGGTTTTGGAGTGCTGGGCGTGATCATTGTTGCAGCCGCTTTCCGTTGTCTTTCCTTTGAAGCAATTAAGACAGCTACGCATGCAACCGTTAAGGTTGGGGCGATGGTCTTCTTTATCATCATGAGTTCTACGGTCTTTAGTCAACTTTTGGCCTTTTCAGGGGCAAGTGCTGGGCTACTCAAATGGACGATCAGCTTTGGTATTTCGAAATACTGGATTCTTCTCTTAATGTTTTTCGTTCTTATCGCGCTTGGGATGTTCATGGATGCTACATCGATGATGCTCATCACGGTGCCAATATTCTTTCCGCTTGCATCGCAGCTCGGGTTTGACCTCATCTGGTTTGGTTTGTTTGTTCTGATGACGTTTGAAATGGCTGGTACCACGCCGCCATTTGGGCTCTTGTTGTATGTAATGTTAGGTGTGGCGCCAAAGGGGACTACACTCTACCAGGTTGCGGCATCGGCTTTCCCATTTCTGGTATGTGACGCCATCCTAATTCTATTGATGGTCCAGTGGCCACAGTTGGCTCTCTGGCTGCCAAGCTTAATGGGATAAATGTTCAAAAGAAGTTCAATAGGCGGCGTCTTTTCGACGCCGCGTTCTATCCAGAGAAACACCAGGGTTTTTCTCTGGGCCTAACCATTTATTTCGCAGATGGTATGTCATGGACAAGGCACCTCTTGAAAAGACCAGTGGATTCCTGAAAAAGGTCGTTGAAGGTGGTATTCCCGGTAAAAGACCGGCCTCTGCTACTCCTGATGATTTTTGTGGTGATATCGATATGCGTATCGCTCGAGATGGAACATGGTTTTATGAAGGTTCTCCTATCGAACGACAAAACCTCGTAAAGCTATTTGCGTCAATATTAATGAGAGACGATAAGGGGAGTTTTTGGCTAACTACCAAAGTCGAAAGATGCCGTATTTCCGTTGAAGACGCCCCTTTACTTGCGGTTGAAATGAGGTCGGAGGGGGATAAGGATAAACAGCAGCTCATTTTTCGGACAAATGTGGATGATGTTGTAATCGCCGGATCTGAAAACCCAATTATCGTTAGGGTTAACCCAGAAACTAGTGAACCGTCACCATATATTAGCGTCAGAGACGGGATTGAAGCATTAATCACCCGTGCAGTGTTTTATGATTTAGTAGAATTAGGTGTTGAAAAAACCCAAGAAAATACTTCAGTTTTAGGGGTGTGGAGCGGAGGCATATTTTTTAAACTAGGTGATCTTAGTTAGTTTTTGATATAAATATTATGCGCGATGTTCTAGAAAAAATTTTTGAAAATCGGGAAGAAAATATTTTGGAAGGTCGAGATGAGAATTCTTGGCCCGCACCAAATTTGCGAAATAAAGAGAAACAGTTGCGGTCCGCCGCGGTCCTAATTCCAATCCTTGAACACAATAGCGGTTTCACAATCTTACTCACGCAGAGGACAGAGACAATGTCCAATCATCCAGGCCAGATAGCCTTTCCTGGAGGTACAAAAGAAGCAGCCGAAAGTACTCCAGAGGAAACAGCTCTCAGGGAAACAGAAGAGGAAATTGGTATTTCATCTGCCGACGTCAACATACTTGGCAGAATGTCGGCTAGGGATACTGCTACTGGCTATCGTGTGATGCCGATTGTTGGCTTAATAACACCGCCCGTTTCACTGAAACTTGCCCCCTCTGAAGTGGCTAGCGTTTTTGAAGTGCCAATAGAATTCATTGTAAATCCATCAAGTCATAGTCTTGAAACACGCGAAAAATGTGGTAAGTCTCATAAATATTATGTAATGCCCTACAATGATTACTATATTTGGGGACTGACGGCCCGTATTCTTGTTGAGCTAGGAACGATGTTAAGAAAGACATGATACGTTTACTTCTTATGTTTGTAGTGCCAGCGGTGTTGCCGGTAGGTATTTATATTTTATGGCGGGCGATCGCCCCACCCAAGTTGGGTGGGTCGCGAGCTATTGCCCGTGAGGAATGGGAACCTCTGCCGTGGCCTTGGCTGATCCTGGCCGGCGGTTTACTGGTCCTTATCACTGTTTTCACAGTTATTGCATATCCCGAAATTATGGATTTTTGATATACGGCTGGGACAATGAACCCTGTCTGCGTAATTCAACTAGATAACTGGCATGGCCGTCCACAGGCGGAACTGGTATTGAATGCCTTATCAGCTGGCGGCCACAAATCGATGTTTGTTGGTGGTTGTGTGAGGGATGCCTTATTAGAGCGGCCCGTTAATGAATTAGATATTGCCACTCCTGAAACTCCAGAAAGGATCGTGACCCTTTTAGAGGCGGCGGGGTTAAAGGCCATCAAGACAGGTATTGAACACGGAACTGTTACTGCCATTTGTGATGGTATTAGTTTTGAAATAACAACTCTAAGGCAAGATATAGAAACTTTTGGTCGTTATGCCAGAGTTAAATATACGCAAAACTGGGCCAAAGATGCGGCACGTCGTGACCTAACGCTTAACGCTCTTTATTGTGATATTAAAGGGAATGTTTTTGATCCTTTGGGTGGTTTATCTGATCTTAAAGCTGGCCGAATAAGATTTGTGGGAAACGCAAATGTTAGGATCGAAGAAGACCTATTGCGGCTTTTGAGATACTTTCGGTTTTATGCTTATTACGGGCGTTCACCTGCTGATGAGAAGGCATTGACAGCTTGTAGTCAAATGGCTTCGCAAATAGAAAGGTTATCTGTAGAACGAGTTTGGAACGAGCTATCAAGGTTATTACTTGCTCCAAACCCGGCGTCAGCGGTTATGTTAATGCAAAAGCACGCAATTTTGCCTTACTTACTCCCCGAGGCGATACACAGTGATCTACTCGACCGGCTGGTTAAGTTAGAGAAACAGACAAAAACCGCACCCAATTATTTACGGCGCATAGCTGTAATGGTGAGTCTGGGTAGGGAGGAAGCCTGTTTGTTAACAAAACGATTTAAATTTTCAAAATTAGACCGTAAACGATTTTGTATTTTATGCGACCCTCCAGAATGGCCTGACCCCAGTGCTAACCTCAGGCAAAGTCGGGCATCATTTTATCGCCTTGGAAAAGAACTATTTACCGAACTTGTATTAATTGGGACCACAAAATTTCCCAATGAAGATTGGCTCGCTCTTCTTGCCTTATCCAAAAAGTTATCAATTCCAGCATTCACAGTTGACGGGTCTGATGTTGTGTCAATGGGGATACCCGTTGGCCCACAGGTAGGGAAGATCTTGCAGGACGTCGAAAATTGGTGGATCAATGGTGATTTTAAAGCGGACCGTGATGATTGCCTTAATTATTTAAAGTCTGTCATCACTTAAAATTTAAATAAAAGCCTGGTCTCTAACGAATGCTACACCTCTGTTAAATTTTAGGAAGAAGATTCTAGGAAAGTTTGGTGTTAAGCATTAAGGCCATTTAGCCACGGGCGGCATAGACATTAAAATAGCTTCCTCATTGCCCCCTGTTCTGAGCCCAAATTTGGTACCGCGATCATATAATAAATTAAATTCCACATAACGACCACGTTTTCTAAGTTGTTGTTCACGTTGGCTATCATTCCAAATTTGATCTTTGCGGGACCGAACAATCTTCGGATAAGTCTGCAAAAACGTTTTACCTATTTCTTTGGTAAATTCAAAATCATTTGACCAATTTCCAGAGTCTAAATAATCGTAAAAGATGCCGCCTACGCCACGAGCTTCTGCGCGATGTGGAATGTAAAAATAATCATCGCACCACTTTTTAAATTTGTCGTAATAATTTTCGTCATATTTATCACATGCAATTTTTAGTGCAGTATGAAAGTCGTTTGCAGCAATTTTGTCTGGAAAAATTGGTGTCAGGTCGGTCCCCCCACCAAACCAAGATTTTGAAGTAGAAATAAATCGCGTATTCATATGAACTGCAGGTACTAAAGGTGAACACATGTGAGCAACGATCGATATACCAGCTGCCCAAAATTCAGGATTTTCTTCTGCGCCGGGAACTTCATTCCTAAATTCAGGTGAGAAGGTTCCATAGACCGTCGAAATATTTACGCCAACCTTTTCGAATACTCGTCCTGCCATGATCGACATAATGCCCCCACCGCCATTTTCACCGCTATCATCTTTACGGGCCCATTTTTTTTGTTGGAATGTTCCTGGCTTTTTATTTTTATTTTGTTTGCTACCTTCATTTTCTATTATCTCAAATTCAGCACAAATTAAGTCACGAAGTCTGGTAAACCATTCAGTGGATAATTCCTTTTTTTCTTCGAGAGCTAATGTCATTGATTATCATCTACGGTAAAGCGATTAGTTTGTCGAAGGGCTTCACCTAACACCATAGAAGTCGCCACTGCAATATTAAGAGATCGAACCCCATCAGCCATGGGAATTCTTATACGCGCGTTTACCGCTTCATGAACTTCTGTGGGTACCCCGCTACTTTCGCTTCCTAAAAGCAGGCGGTCATCAGCGCGAAATCTAAAATTACAATAAGACTTATCGCCAAAGGTCGTTAACAATATGATCCTGCATTCATTTTTTCTGCAATTTTTTTTAAACTCCGACCAAGAAATATGGCGTTGTAAGTCAGCTTTATCTATGTAATCCATTCCCGATCTTCTGACTCGTTTGTCGTTCAAAATAAAACCACAAGGCTCAATGATGTCTACTCCAACAGCCATACAAGCCGCCGTCCTCAATATTGTGCCGGTGTTTTGCGGGATATCCGGCTGATATAAGGCTATTCTCATTGTCAACGACCTATGCAGTGTGGACATTTTCAATTATACCCTTGCAGCTGTATAGGAGTAAATTTCGATGGAATCTAAACCATCCTGCGGCGTAAGGCCGCAGTGTTTGAATCTTCCTAGGAGTTAATGATACGAAGTACCTATGTAGAGCCGTGACCTGTGTGCGGATACAACCAAGAGGGATAGAATGGCGACTTCTGCTGATATGGCCGAGGACGGCGCGCATGACGCCGGAGATGGTGAAACTAGACGTGATTTTTTGATGCTAGCAACTGGAGCTTTTGGTGCATTTGGGGCTGGCGCTGCGGTTTGGCCACTTGTTGATCAAATGAACCCGGCGGCTGACACGCTTGCTGCATCTACCACAGAGGTAAATTTGGCGCCTATTGAACTAGGACAACGTCTGATTGTTAAGTGGCGGGGTAAGCCTGTCTTTATAGTTAGGCGAACGAAGGAACAAATTGAGGAGGCACGATCGGTAAAGGTTGCCGATTTGGTTGATCCTGAAACCGATGAAATGCGAGCCAAAAAGGCTGAATGGTTAATTATTGTTGGTGTTTGTACCCATTTGGGTTGTATTCCCTCTGGCACAAAACAGGGAGAGGTAAAAGGGGAATATGGTGGTTGGTTTTGTCCATGCCACGGCTCACACTACGATACCTCAGGCCGTATACGTAAAGGACCAGCGCCAAAAAATCTTCCTGTTCCAGAATATAAATTTTTATCAGACAACGTTGTTAAGATCGGTTAGGAGAACGTTAGATGAGTGATTCTAAGTTTAAAAATCCAATAATTGCTTGGATAGACTATCGTTTGCCGGTTTTTACATTTTTAGAACACGAGCTTCACGAGTATCCTACCCCTAAAAATTTAAATTATTGGTGGAATTTTGGTTCTCTTGCGGGAATTATTCTCGTGATAATGATTGTCACCGGTATCATCCTAGCTATGCATTATACCCCGCATACTGCCTTTGCTTTCGATTCTGTTGAACGCATCATGAGGGATGTTAATTATGGTTGGCTGATTCGTTACATCCATATGAATGGTGCTTCAGCGTTTTTTATTGTTGTTTATATTCATATCTTTAGAGGGCTTTATTTTGGTTCTTATAAGTCACCTCGAGAAGTATTATGGATTTTAGGTGTCGTAATTTTACTTTGTATGATGGCTACCGCCTTTTTGGGGTACGTTCTTCCTTGGGGTCAAATGAGTTTCTGGGGAGCTACGGTTATTACGAATCTTTTTTCAGCAATTCCTGTGGTCGGTGATTCCATCGTTACTTTGTTGTGGGGCGGTTTTTCTGTTGATAATCCGACGCTAAACCGTTTCTTTAGTTTACACTACCTATTGCCCTTTGTTCTTATTGGAATTGTTGTATTGCATATCGTTGCACTGCATCAACATGGGTCCAATAATCCAATAGGGATAGATACAAAGTCGCCACAAGACTCCGTTCCATTTCATCCTTACTACACAATTAAGGATATGTTTGGATTAGGGGTTTTCCTTATCTTGTTCTTCGGCTTTGTATTTTTTGCACCCAATTTCTTCGGTGAGCCTGATAATTATATCGAAGCTAATCCGTTGGTTACGCCCCCGCATATTGTGCCTGAGTGGTATTTTTTGCCCTTTTATGCGATTTTGCGATCATTCACGGCTGACGCACTAATATATCTACCAATATCTTGGTTGATGTCTGCTAAATTGGCGGGTGTTCTGGCGATGTTTGCGTCAATTCTGGTTTTATTTATTTTACCGTGGCTTGACCGCTCGCCAGTGCGAAGTGCTCGTTTTAGACCGCTGTATAAACAATTCTATTGGCTATTGGTCATAGATTGCGTGATACTTGGGATTTGTGGCGCTAAGCCGGCTGAAGCACCGTGGACATATATTGCTCAGGCAGCTACCGCATATTATTTCTTGCACTTCATCATAGTCATACCACTACTGGGATTCTTTGAAAAAACACGCCCTCTGCCTACAAGTATAAGTGAGCCGGTTTTAAAGGGGGGTGGTGGGACATCCGTCGCAACGAGTTCTAAATCGATGGAGAAAGTCTGATGCGGAATAAATTGATAGGAGTTGCCATAGTTTTATCTGCAACGGTCTTCTCTTCTTGCGGTGTATTTGCAGCTGGCGATGCTATCAAGGCCCCCAAGCAGAACTGGTCTTTTTCAGGGCTTTTTGGGACGTTTGATAGGGGTGCATTACAGCGCGGTTTTCAAGTTTTTAACGAGGTTTGTGCTGGGTGTCATTCTGTTAGACTGCTTTCATACCGTAATCTGCTGGAAATTGGGTTTACGGAGAAGCAGGTTAAAAATATTGCTGCTTCCAAGGAAGTGACAGATGGACCTAATGCTGAAGGGGAAATGTTTAGGCGTCCCGGTCGTTTGAGCGATAGAATTGTCAAACCATTTCCAAATGAACAAGCGGCTCGCGCGGGTAATAATGGCGCTCTTCCACCAGATTTAACCTTAATGACAAAGGCACGAATAGGTGGTGCAAATTATCTTCATGCCTTACTAACTGGTTATAAACCCGCGCCGAAGGGCATGCGGATAGCAGAAGGAATGTATTATAACCTCTATTATCCAGGTCAACAAATTGCTATGCCACCGCCGCTTATAGAAGGTGGTGTAGAGTATGCTGATAAAACTAAAGCGACGGTTGAACAAATGTCCAGTGACCTTACAACATTTTTGGCTTGGGCAGCAGAACCAGAGCTTGAAGCTCGCAAACGGTTGGGGGTCAAGGTACTCTTATTTTTGCTTATACTAACCGGCCTTTTATATGGAATTAAACGTAAGGTATGGTCGGGATTGCATTAAAACGCTAAATTATGGAGTAAAGATAATCTAGGCATAAAACCATCTGTTTTGGTATGTTTGCTGGGCTTTGTGAAGCCATTGTTGAATTCTAGCCTTAACTTCAAAGTGTCTAAAATTTATTCTTCTAAGTTTCGGCCGTTTCACCTCAAAACGTTTGGTTATAGTAACCCTGGGATAGAATTTTGGGCGGATATTTTAGAATTCTATCCCAGAGTAAATTAGTTAATTTAACCTATATGCTGACCGAAGTGATCGAGCGTTCGCTTGTGTGCACGCTCACAAGCACCTTCATTATAACTCTCTCGCTCATCACAACAGAATCCGTGTCCAGCGTCGTCATATACAAAGCATGGGATGTCAGGGTGGGCCTCCTTGATATCGTGAACTTGGCTTAAAGGTATTCCACCATCTTTATCCCCAAAGTTAAAGATAACTGGCACCTTGGGGGTGTCCTCACGTTTTGCGTGAATACCGCCACCATAAAAGGTTGATGCTGCAGACAAGCCCTCACATTTACATGCTGCGAGCCAGCTAACATAGCCCCCAAAACAGTAACCAACAATACCTACTCTTCCAGCACCAGAAACGTGATCGATGGCGGCCTGCACATCGTTTTGAATCCCTTCGTCGTCAAGGCTTCCCCTTGTATCTCTACCTTTGCCAAAGTCCTCCTGCCCATAACCAAGGTCGAGACCCCTCTCTTTACGGTCAAATAATGCAGGTGCGATGGCCACATAACCATTCTTTGCAAATTCTTCTACCAAATTGCGGATGTGACTATTAACTCCAAATATTTCTTGAATAACGACGACACAACCCTTGGCTGAACCTTCTGGTTCAGCCTTGTATGCATCGAGTGCATGTCCATCTGCAGTTGTTAGTTCAATCGTAGTTCCCATTTCTCCCTCCAAGAATAGATTTTTTAAAATTATGGTAATAATACATCATCCAAGTTTTAAACGTAGATTGCTTGCTGTGCAATGTAGGACTGAATTATATCGATGTTGGTTTGTGAAGGAGAGCTACTAAAACCTGTTTTTAAAATTTATAAGAATTTCTCCTAATTGGATAGATGAAGACAGGTATTTATACATTGAACCTGAATGTAATCACGTCACCATCTCTAACAATATATTCCCTGCCTTCCTGCCTAGTTTTTCCTGCTTCTTTTGCACCTTGTTCGCCGTTGTGAAGAATATATTCATCGAAGGATATAGTTTCGGCACATATAAATCCCCGTTCAAAATCTGAATGAATGATTCCCGCTGCTTGGGGAGCTTTGGTACCGTTAGGAATAGTCCACGCTCGAGATTCTGAAGGCCCAGCGGTTAAATAGGTTATTAAACCGAGAAGTTGATATCCTGCACTTGCGACCCGGGCAAGGCCGGTTTTTTTAAGCCCGAGTGAGTCTAAAAACTCCGCGCGCTCTTCTAAACTAGGTAATTGTGCTATTTCCGACTCAATGGCGGCGGAGATCGTGACCGCACTTGCTCCATTAGATTGCGCGAAGTCCTCAACTTGGTGAGAAAATGCATTTCCTGTTGCAGCTTCATCCTCACTAACGTTGCAAACATACATAACAGGTTTTGCTGTTAGTAATTGTAATCCACTAAACAGAATCTTTTCTTCAAATTGGTCAGCGATAGAACGCGCTGGCTTCCCTTCGCGAAGTATATTTATTATCTTTTCGACAATGGATAATGTGGCTATTGCCTCTTTGTCATCTCCCCGCGAAAGTTTTATCAAAGGATCTAATCGACGTTCAAGACTTTCTAAATCCGCTATCATTAATTCTGTTTCAATAATTTCAATGTCGTTTAGTGGATTAATACGTCCTTCCACATGAGTGATATTGGTGTTTTCGAAGCAACGAACTACGTGGGCAACAGCATCCATTTCGCGGATATGGCCCAAGAACTGATTCCCCAAGCCCTCGCCTTTGCTTGCTCCGCGCACAAGGCCAGCAATGTCCGCGAAGTCTATCTGAGCAGGTATAACCTTTTCTGAACTAGCAATTTTAGCAAGTTTATCAAGGCGGGGCTCAGGAATTGCAATTTTTCCAATGTTTGGTTCGATAGTGCAAAAGGGATAATTTTCCGCCTGTGCTGATATAGTAGCAGTTAATGCATTAAATAATGTTGATTTCCCCACATTTGGGAGACCAACAATTCCGCATGTAAAACCCATAAATTTATTTTTCCTTCACTTTATTACGAATTTTAATCGCATTTTAGTCAATTGGTAGTATGTGGTTGAGTTAAAAGCGTGATCTGAGTAGAGAATGCTGTGGCATCGCCACTTAATAATAATGGTATTGTCTTGGCGACAGCCTCGACTGTTCTGGCAACCCAAACTTTGTCGGCCTTTGTAAAATCATGGAGGACGTGGCCGGTTACGCGTGTTTTTTCACCGGGATGCCCGATGCCAAGACGGATCCGCCAATAGTTAGCCCCGATATGTGAGGTGATGCTGCGCAAACCATTGTGGCCTGCATCTCCTCCACCCAATTTAGCCCTTACTGTACCGGGAGCTAGGTCAAGCTCGTCATGTATAACAAATATTTGATCAGTTTCTAAGTTCCAATATCGCAAGGCAGCACCAACTGCTTGGCCCGACTCATTCATATAAGTGAGCGGCTTAAGAGTTACGGCCTTAATCTCCTCGATCATACCCTCACTAAAAACGCCTTTTGGGCGCGACCGGGTACGTGAAGAACTGAAGCTATGATGGCGAATAATTTCGTTTATCGCCATAGCGCCTATATTGTGCCGATTTTCAGCATATTCTTTACCTGGATTGCCCAGTCCCACCAGGAGCAACATGGTGCCTCCGGTTCTCCTATATAGAGAGGTTTAGCTACTCAGCACTCTCCGCGTTATCATTGTCACCGTCTTCGGTATCCTCGGTTGATTCTTCACCGGCTTCTTCTTCGCTCTCTTCGCCATCGACGTCTTCAACATCTTCCTCAATGACTAAGATGGTTGGGGCGGCGATTGTTGCTATCGTAAAGTCCCTATCAATCGTAAGCTCAACTCCCTCAGTCAGTGAAAGAGCAGTTGCGTGGATAGAATCGCCCACTTCGAGACCCGAAAGATCAATATTAAATGTCTCTGGTATGGAATCTGCTACACATAATACTTCTATTGTATGTCGGACTACATTTAACACGCCACCTGTCTTTAAGCCGGGAGAATCGTCTTCGTTTAAAAAGGTTACTGGTACATCAACCGTCAATTTCCGGTCTGCTGAATAACGCAAAAAATCAACATGTAAAGGCTGGTCGCTTACGGGGTGAAATTGTGTGTCACGTGGCAGTACTCTATGTTTTTTGCCTTCTATCTCAACATCAATCAGACGAATAAAAAACCCAGTTTTATTGAGCTCTTGTTGCAAGCGGGTTTGGTCTAATGTAATCAAGATGGGGTCTTCGTTATTCCCGTATATAACAGCAGGAATTTTACCATCGCGACGTGCTGCTCGGGCGGTCCCCTTTCCAGCCCGTTCACGAGGGTCAGCGGTGATGGTTTGTATTTCGGCCATGCCGTTACTCCCTTTTTCCAAATGTCTACGCCTACCTCCAGGGGTGTCGGCGTATAAGATTTCCATCAAAAAGATGGAGGCGTTGGGTTTTAGTCTTATGCGACGAATTAGTCAAACAAACTAGACACAGATTTTTCTTCACTTATACGGTTAATCGCTTCGCCCATAAGTGGTGCTATGGATAATTGCCTTACATTTTGGGAAACGCGGACAGCTTCGGTCCCCATTATGCTGTCTGTCGTTATCATGTTTTCTAGGGGAGACGACGAAACTCTTGAAACAGCCCCCCCTGATAAAACCCCGTGAGTAATATAGGCAGAAACTGATTTGGCGCCCGCGTCCATTAATGCGATTGCGGCATTGCAAAGAGTGCCCGCTGAGTCCACGATATCATCAACAATGATACAGTCTGCATCAGTCACATCGCCGATAATATGCATTACCACTGATATCCCGGCACGTTCCCGGCGTTTATCAATTATCGCTAAATCGGCGTCTAGTGGTTTTGCTAGCGCGCGGGCCCTTAGCACACCACCTACATCGGGAGAAATCATAGTTAAATTTTCACAATCAAAATTTTGTTTGATATCCCGCAGAAAAACTGGTGCAGCAAAAAGATTGTCCACTGGAATATCGAAAAAACCTTGGATTTGGCCGGCGTGTAAATCTAGGGTAAGAACCCGGTCGACTCCCGCTTCCGTTATTAAATTTGCGACCAGCTTTGCAGAAATTGGAGTTCTTGGGCCAGATTTCCGATCCTGCCTTGCATAACCGAAGTAAGGAATGACGGCTGTGATTCGACGAGCAGATCCCCGTCTTAATGCATCAATGCACACGAGTAATTCCATGAGATTATCATTCGCTGGGTAAGATGTTGATTGAACAACGAACACATCTTCGCCACGCACATTTTCTTCAATTTCGACGAAACACTCCATGTCAGCAAATCTCCGTATACTAGCTTTACAGAGCGAAATATTGAGATAGGCGGCGATTGCTTCGGCGAGTGGTCTATTACTATTACATCCAACGATTTTCATCTTGATTTTTCCTAAACCAATACGTTATTGCGATGCTCAAATTCGAATGTCTAAAACCAACGCAATTTACCAGCGACGTGCAAATGTGTAAACGATCCGACGAGTCTAAACATTTTGTTTGTGGAAATATTAGAACATTTTGTAATGGCAGTTGATTTACAATTTTATATAATCCAATTAACACATTTGGGACAATAGTTTTTCGGAACTTTATCTATTAATTTTAACCTTTTGGATCATGACCTCGCCTGAGATGGCTGGATCGCCAATTATGGTTTTGTATAACTCAATAGTGTTAAAAACCCAGTGGATATATCGGTAAAAGCGGAAAATACAAAAATCATAAAAGTACATTTGAGTAATGACTTATTTTGATTTCGGTCACTAAATAAGTACACAGCTTACAACTAAACCAATTAGGCAAAAAATACTGAATATAATCATGTGTGGCATTCAATTAATCCCGGAGTGCTATAGCGGAGATACACCTACCATAGTCATCATTGTTTTTAATCTTTGAATATCGATAACTGAAAAATGTTTCAGTTTCTTCGTAACTGTCGCATTGAACTATTTCGCAATCTGCGATTTTTGATCTTTCAGTCATAAATTTAACAAAGTCAGATAGACTAAACAGGAAATGTTTCTCATCATCTTTTATAAAAAATACTGAATAACCTGGATCCTCATTTAAAAACCTATCTTTTAGATCTATACCAACCTGATATGATTTTTGACCAATACAAGGCCCTATGGCCGCGATGATATCGCTCCGTAGCGACCCTAAGCTTTCCATCCTCAAAATAGTTGATTCAATAATGCCTCCTAAAGCTCCCCGCCAGCCTGCATGACAGGCACCAATGACTCCGCTTTTCACGTCGCCAAATAGAACCGGGGCACAATCTGCGGTAAGAACACTCAGAGCTATCCCCTTTTTATTAGTTGCCATTCCGTCAGCTGTTGGATTTAAGCTTTTTTCCCATGGCTTATTTACTAATTCAACATTGTTGCCATGTACTTGATCCACCGATACAAGGTGGGTCATTTCAACTCCCATACTTTCACAAACACGGCGTCTGTTTTCTTTGATATTTTCAATTTTATCATTAGAGCCGTATCCACAATTTAATGAAGCATAAACCCCATTGCTGACTCCTCCTTTCCGTGTAAAAAAGCCATGTTCAATACCGGTAAACATAGTAAGTGTTTCTGAACGAATTACTGGTAATTTATCTGACATTATTTTCATTACACCTACTTTATGAAAAAATTGCCCTAGAAGCCTTCAGGAACTGATGTGTTTCCAGGTGTTATTGCCATGACCTTAAATAGGGATCCCATACCATTTTGGGCAATCAAGCGCTGACAACCCTTTATTAAAAGAAGTGCTTGTTCAGCCTTGGCAGTTTTAACGAGGGCCATTGTCCGGTGCTCAATACCAAGGGTAGTGAGAAAACTCCTTTGCGGTACAGGTCCATGCACAGCTACACCAGCGTTTTCAAAAATAGCTTTTAAATTTGCGAAATCAACGTGGGCTGTAAGGTCGGCATTACCTATATCAGTCAAAGGATCACAATATTGGTGGGATTTAACTGCTTGAAGCGTATCTCCGAATCCTGATTTAACATACCCATAATCGATAAGCAGGGCGGCTATACCGTTAGAAAAAATACGTTTAGCTATAGATTCAGCAAATTTTTCGGCTGACCTGTTTCTTTCAAAGATTGAATTTGTTTCAGCCTTAGAAATTTCAGAGCGAAATTTAGAAATTTTTTTATTGGATGCCGGTGCTGTGGTAAAGGCGAAGTTAAATTTCTGGGTGTCGAAGGTGATTAACCTCTCATGCCATCCGTTTTTTGTCATTAGGTATTGGTCGATTGGTAGAGCGTCAAAAAATTCATTAGCTATTATAAATGATGGGCCGTTGGGAATGGTGTTGATAAAATCGTGCCATGTTACGTTGTAATTTTTTAAAGTCAGTCTTTGTTGTTGTCGAAGCGACGTGCCTGACTCCACGAGATGTAATTCTATAGACTCCATAAATTTAGGTGATATTTTTCTGACTGTTCGAAGAATATCTACCATTAATGTTCCACGACCCGGTCCAAGCTCAATAAAAATAGTTTTATCTGGGCAGCCAGCATTTTGCCATGCTGTAAGGCACCAAAGCCCAATAATTTCACCGAAAGCCTGAGTAATTTCTGGAGAGGTAATGAAGTCACCAAGTGTCCCAAATGGATCTCTTGACTGGTAATAACCATAATCTGTGTCATTAGCGGCAATACGCATTAAATGCGATACCGATATTGGTCCGTCGGTTTTAATTATGTTTTGAAGTTTTTTTTCTAAATGCGTCACGATTGGCGAAAGGCCCTGTGAGTCAACCACAAACCAACAAGAATGAGGGGTATTGATAGAATTTGGCCCATAGTGGCAATATCAAATAAAATTCCAAGGTGGTCATCAGGTTGCCTAACAAATTCCACCAAATATCTCGATAAGCCATAGATCGTCATAAAACTACCAGCCACCAGTCCTTGTCTATTCAAGGCTTTAAATCTGAAGATCATTATTAATAATACTATAAAGAGTAGTAATCCCTCTAGGCCCGCTTCGTATAATTGGCTTGGGTGACGTGTTTCTGGACCGCCACTAGGGAATACAAGTGCCCAGGGGAGACTCGTCGGTTTGCCAAACAATTCGCCGTTGATAAAATTTGCAATACGTCCGAAGAATAGACCGATTGGGGCGGCGGCACAGACCAAATCACCAAATGCAATAAACTGTATCTCATTCCTGCGAGCGAAAATCCAAGTGGCCACCGCCATACCTATTAGTCCACCGTGAAATGCCATACCGCCATGCCACAAGGCGAAAATGAGAACAGGATTTTCTATAAAATAACTCGGATTATAAAAAGCTACGTAACCAAACCTTCCCCCCAAAATTATTCCTAGAGTTGCCCAAATAATAAAATCATCAATACATTTTCGATCAATCTTTTCGATACTTAACGGGGATATTCTTAAAATATACTGCCAACCTAATAAAATCCCACCCACATATGCTAGTGAATACCATCTTATCACCACTGGGCCTATTTCTAATGCAATAGGGTCTATGGCTGGAAAGGCTATTGCAAACATAATTCTGACACCCTTTTCTCTATAAAATTTTTAAATATAGGGGTCGTCGGTTGCGAGAAAATTACCAACGTACTGGCTAATGCCTTTCTCCAAACTAGTAAATGTTTTAGGGTATCCCGCCTCACACAGCTTCGTCATATTTGCTTCGGTGAAGTATTGATATTTGTCTCTGATGGCGGGCGGTGTGTCGATAAACTTGATTTTAGGTTTGACCTCCAAACTACTAAAAACTGCATTTGCCACATCATTAAAACTTCGTGATTTTCCAGAACCTACATTAAATATACCTGAAATCGATGGCGTTTTTGCTAACCATAATAACACCTCTACACAGTCACCGACCCAGATGAAATCACGACTTTGTGCACCGTTTGCATAATTTACATTATGTGATCGAAATAAAATAGCAGGCCCACCGGCCTTGATTTCCTGATAAAATTTAAGAGCCACGCTAATTTGGCCTTCTTTGTGATATTCATTAGGTCCATATACGTTGAAGAATTTGAGGCCAACCCATTGCGGCGGGATTTTAGTATTGGGGCCAATTTCTGTAATCCTGGAGACCCAACGATCGAAAAGGTTTTTACTCCAACCATATGCGTTAAGTGGTGATAGTGATGCTAAATGCGATCTGGTTGAAATATCGTCAAAGCCAGATGTTCCGTCGCCATATGTTGCTGCTGATGATGCATAAATGAATGGGATACGGTATTGTGCACATTGGCTCCAAATCTTACAGGAAAGTCGAAAATTATTTTCTAGAAATAAGTCAGCGTTTTTTTCTGTAGTAGCGGAAATAGCTCCCAAATGAAAGATAGCTTCAATGGATTTTGCATTTTCGTCAATATAATCAGTTAAATATTGCGGTGTGATAATATCAAATAGATCACGTTTAGATATATTTCGCCACTTTTCTCCAGCGCCGAACTGGTCACATATTACAAGCTCCTTCGAGCCGGTCCGTTCAAGGCCGGCTACTAGATTGGACCCAATAAATCCTGCACCGCCTGTAACTAGGATCATGTTTTTGTCCTAAACCAATTTATTCACCCATAATTTATATGGGTCATGATGAATCACTTCAAGAAACGACTTTTATTAAGAATGAAAATTTGATCAGAACAAGCCAGTAATGTTACCTTTTTCGTCCACTTTGATTTCGTGTGCTGCCGGAACGCGCGGCAAACCTGGCATTGTCATGATATCACCACAAATGACTACTAAAAATTCAGCCCCGTTTGCAAGTCGGACTTCTTTAATCTGTACAACGTGATCGCTAGGAGCATTTTTAAGATTGGCATCGGTTGAAAAACTATATTGGGTTTTAGCAACACAGATCGGGAAATTGCGCGCTCCCTGTTCCTCTAGTTCGCGAAATTGATTTCTGATACGCTGTTCTGCGACAATTTCACTAGCACCGTAAATTTTTTGAGCGATATTCTGAACTTTATCCCATAGGGGCATATCGTCCGGATACAAATATTTGAATGATGAACCATCATTGTTTTCTGCAAGTTCAACGACCTTTTTTGCTAGGGATTCGGTGCCGGCGCCACCATTGGCCCAATGCGTGCAGTCAATCGCTTCAACTCCATACTTCCCGCATTGTTCGCGTATCAAATCAATTTCCAAATCACTATCGGTTATGAAACGGTTGATCGCAACAACGGCGGGCACGCCATAATTGAGAACGTTATTGACATGCCTTGATAGGTTCTCCAAGCCCTTTGTTAATGCTTCGAGATTTTCTTTCCCAAGGTCATCCTTTTTTACGCCTCCATGCATTTTTAGAGCGCGTGCAGTAGCTACAACGACGGCAACGTGAGGTGTTAAATCAGCTTTACGACATTTAATATCGAAGAATTTTTCAGCGCCAAGATCTGCACCAAAACCGGCCTCAGTTACTACGTAATCCGAGAGCTTAAGAGCTGTTTTGGTTGCGATTACTGAATTGCAACCATGAGCTATGTTGGCGAATGGCCCTCCATGAACAAAGGCCGGATTATTTTCTAGTGTTTGAACTAGATTAGGTTTAATAGCGTCCTTTAAAAGGGCGGTCATTGGTCCATCTGCTTTGAGATCGCGGGCATATACGGGTTTACGTTCGCGAGTTTGGCCAACAACAATATTTGCTAATCTACTATTAAGGTCATCAATACTTTCGGCTAAGCAAAATATGGCCATAACTTCGGATGCAACAGTGATATCAAAACCAGATTCTTTAGGAAAACCATTGGCTACTCCACCGAGGGATGTAACTATTGATCTCAAGGCTCTATCATTCATATCAACCACTCGGCGCCATGTGACACGTCGAAGGTCTAGAGCTGGTTCATGGTTCCAATAAATGTGATTGTCAATTAGTGCTGAGAGTAAATTATTTGCGGTACCGATTGCATGAAAATCACCTGTGAAATGGAGATTAATTTCTTCCATAGGTACAACCTGCGCATATCCGCCACCAGCAGCACCGCCTTTCATACCAAAACAGGGGCCCAAGGAAGGTTCCCGAAGACAGATAGAGGCATTTTTTCCAATCCGGTTAAGGCCATCTCCTAAACCAACAGTTGTCGTCGTTTTTCCTTCACCCGCCGCTGTTGGTGTCATAGCGGTTACCAAAATCAATTTAGCTTTTTCATGTCTGTCTGGAAGAGAGGTAACATGATCGATTGATATTTTTGCTTTAAAATGACCATAAGGATCTAGGTGCTCTGCATCGATACCAAAGCGGTCTTTCGCTATATCAATTACAGGCCGCATATTAGCTTCGCGTGCTATCTCAATGTCGGATTTGATGTCGGTCTTTGCCATAGTTGTATACTCTATCTAAGAAATGTCGTTATTAGGTTAGTATTTTGTATGCGATTAAGCATGGGCAGGTTATTTTGTACAGGGATTATACCTCAATCTTGTTCAAAGCGAAAAAATTGATCATATTATTTTATTGAATAGGGGGCTTTGGGGGAATATTTATTATTAGAATTGGACCAAAAATATGCAAACCAGAAACCGATTTTTTGATGATGCCGCAAAAATGGCTGGCGGTGCGATAGGAACTTTAGAAGGGCTAAGGCGCGAGATCGAAGCACTCGTAGCACAGCAGGTTGAAAAATTTTTTGCTAAATTTGATTTAGTGACACGTGATGAGTTTGAGGCTGTAAAAGAAATGGCCGCCCGTGCTCGCACCGAGAACGAAGAAATTAAAGAAAAAATTATTAAGTTAGAAGCAACACTGTTTAGTGCTCGTATTGCTAAAAAATCCCCTCGGCGAAAACGAACGAAAGAAAAAAAGGCGTAATTTAAGTCTCTTTTATAGTTTTCCACAGGAATGATTATTAAAATTGAAATCTTCTATTGCTCTTCGACTCTGCTTTTGGCACCCTATATATTGTAGTTGTGTGTTAATACGACACAATATCTTCACGATAGCCGATTATCGTTGAGTAAGAGTTTTGTTTGTGGGGAGGGGTCTGAGATGGCGGTAACAGCAGTTAAAGAGACCAACTTCATCACTACAAATCCAATAGATCTAATTGAACAGATTGCAGGTGCGCACGGTTGGAGCTTTGAGAGATCAGCAGATTATGAAATTGCTGCCGAAATATCGGGCCGTTGGACTGATTATCGTTTATTTTTTTCTTGGCTTGACGATATTAGCGCTATGCATTTTGCATGTGCATTTGAATTGACGGTACCGGATTATCGCCGAAGCGCATTTAATGACCTAATGGCAAGAGTGAACGAACAATTAGCTGTAGGACATTTCGATTTGTGGGCAGACCGTGGCTTGCCTGTTTTTAGGCATTCTATGTTATTGCGTGGTGTATCAGGTGCTAGCGTGGAACAGGTCGAGGATATGGTGGAGATAGCACTAGTTGAAAGTGAAAGGTTTTACCCAGCGTTTAATTACGTTGTGTGGGGGGGTAGAACCCCAGAGGAGGCTTTTGATGCGGCGATGATTGATACAATGGGTGAGGCCTAATACCATTCCTTGGGTTCTAGTTTTTTTCGAAAGAGGATCTTTGAGGTCCAGCTACCATAAATAAGGCTGAAAATGGTTGTAGATCAAAAATTACTATTAGTCGGCTGTGGTAAAATGGGACGAGCGCTTTTGGCAGGATGGCTAAGCCAAGGTTTTTATAAAAAAAATATTATAGTAGTTGAACCTTTTGAAAATAATCTTCTGCAGGATCAATTTGACGTAAGGTTTGTCAAAACGCTCGATGAATTAGCGGGAAATTTTATACCGGATATAATTTTATTTGCGGTTAAACCCCAAGCAATGGACGATATTGTTCCGTTGTATGGGCGCTTTGTGCGGCCCGAGACTCTGTTTATATCGATTGCTGCCGGTAAGCCTTCAAAGTACTTTGAGTTAATTTTGACATCTGATGCATCTATTGTTCGAAGCATGCCAAACACACCTGCTTCGGTTGGTCGAGGAATAACGGTCGCGTATAGAAACGCCAATGTAAGTAAGATTCAAAGATCTATCGCGACAAAACTTTTAGAGGCTGTTGGAGAAGTGGGGTGGGTCGACCGAGAAAGTTTGATCGACGGTGTTACCGCGGTATCGGGGAGTGGGCCCGCATATGTCTTCCTATTAATTGAATGTCTAACGGACGCCGCCATAAAAATTGGATTAGATCCCGATTTGTCAAAACAGTTGGCGCTTGCAACAGTGGCAGGAAGTGGGGAATTAGCAAGGACGTCTAACGAGAGTGCTAAAACCCTTAGGGAAAATGTTACAAGTCCAGGAGGAACTACAGCAGCAGCCCTTGAGGTACTCATGGGACGAGACGGTTTGCAAAGGCTGATAAGTGAAGCTGTCATCGCTGCCGAAAAAAGGTCTCGAGAGCTGGGTGAATAAAGTTTTGCGGTATTGCATTCGACCTGACGGAGGGATTATCACACCACTTTCTCTTGTTCATTTGGTGGTTTCAGTAGTTCCTTCAATTTGACTAATGCTCTCACTTCCAGCTGCCTAACCCTCTCTTTGGACAAACCTAATTCAGCCCCAAGATCCGAGCGAGTTCGGATCCTTTCAGCCAAAAACCTTCGTTTGATAATAAATGTTTCTCGGGGTGGTAATGCTGATAAAGCAGTTGAGAGCTGGTCTCGCAAAACCCGTCCATCGAATTTGTCTATTAAACTGATTTCCGGATTAGGTCTTTCGTCCGCAATCCGTTCGATCAGAGATGTCTTTTCTTGTTTAACTGGAATGTTAAGTGATTGATCGGGTTTACTAATTCTTCGGGCAAACTTTAATACATCAGATACAGAAGTGTTAAAACGAGCTGCTAAATTGCGAACCAGATCTTCAGGTGGAGAGTCATCCCGATTCCACTCTACCATTAGTCGAGGAAGATTAAAAAAAAGAGACCTCTGCGCAGCAGTTGTGCCAATTTTTACTAATGATCTGGAACGGATAACGTAATCCTGGATCGAAGCTCGAATCCACCACATTGCATATGTCGAAAGTCGCGTTCTTTTCTCTGGATTGAATCTTTTAAGAGCTTCTAACAGTCCCACTGTTCCCTCTTGTATTAAGTCAGAAAGGGGGTGGCCATATTTTTTATATCGACGGGCTATATGAAAAACAAATCGGAGATGACTCGTAACTAACTCATTCACCGCGCTTTTGTCTCCATCTCTATATTTTTTCAAAAGCTGTTGCTCGCGTGTTGCGCTCAAACGCGGTTGGCGTGAGATAATCTGAACAAGAGATTTGATAGTAGCTCGTGACATAGTGAAGTCGTTTCAAATTCTACGCCGATAGATTTGCATATCAAGAACTTGGTTTCAATGAATTCTATTTTGTTTTTCTAAATCATAGAGCTCTTGGATTACGTGTCATGTCAGCATAATATTATGAAAAAAGGACATTGGGAAAAATGGCTAAAAGACCTTCAAATATAAGGAATAACATTATCGATTCCGCACTTGATTGTGCTTCAGAGCTGGACTGGGGGAAAGTCTCACTGCTAATGATATCTGAAAGGGCAAGTATAACATTAGATCGACTTTATAGTTATTTCCCTTCAAAAACTATAATAGCTGGCGCGATTTTCGACAGAACTACGGGCATGGTTATGACCAAAACAAGGCCTTCGGTTTCCAATGAACCAGTACGAGATCGTCTTCTTGATAATATTTTACAACGTTTCGATGCCATGGAGGGGCACAAAGCTGCAATTGCTTCCATTATAAGAGACACAAAATTTGACCCTCTAGCAGTGTGTTACTTGGTTCCTAAACTATTTGACTCTATGGCATGGACACTCGAGATGTCAGGTATCAGCTCAGCTGGTTTAGTCGGTCGGATGCGTGTTAAGGGTTTGACATTGGTATATCTATCAACCCTTAATATTTGGGTTAACGATGATTCTCCAGATCTCACAAAAACAATGGCCTTTCTTGATCGTCGCCTTAAACAAGCGCTACAATTTGCGTCGATCCTACCTTTTCCCATCCTTGATAAACATTAGACAAAATTAACAGGATAAATGTCTACAATTGTATAATTAAGATTGGATGCATCTAATTCTTATTATCCATATTATCAAGTTGGAAGGCGCATGTTAATTCTGACACCACCCATTGAAGAATTCTCTATTATTATATCACCACCATGAGCCCGCACGACATCTCTTGCTATTGTGAGACCGAGACCGCTACCACCAGAATCGGGATTACGGGCACTGTCCAGTCGGTGAAATGGTTTGAATACATTTTCTCTGTCCTCCGTTGGTATGCCCGGGCCGTCATCATCTATCTGGATAAGTATCGCTGCGGGCAACTTTATCACTGCAATATCAACCTTTTCACCATAAACTATAGCATTGTTGATAATATTCGTTATGGCTCGTTTGAAGCCGTTAGGTTTTAAAGGAACCATTAGCCCTTGATTCGTTTTTAGGGTGACTTGTGCTTTGCCGGGTTGGACCTTATTGACCACATCATGCAGGAGATTAGACAGATTAGTATTTTGGACCTTTTCTGCGCCTTCGCCTCTTGCAAAAGCTAAGTATTCCTCAACCATTGTTTCCATTTCTTCGACATCAGATCGGAGGTCATTCATTTCGGGAGAATCACCGATCATTGCAAGTTGAAGTTTCATACGGGTGAGAGGCGTTCTTAAATCATGGGAGATTCCAGCAAGCATTTCTGTACGTTGGCTAATAGTTCGTTGTATGCGTTCACGCATCAGATTAAATGCGGCTGCGGCTTGCCGAATTTCTGTAGAGCCTTCGGGTTTGAAATCAGAGTCCTCACGTCCCTTACCAAAATTATCTACTGCGGTAGCAAGACGTTGAATAGGCCGCACTTGATTGCGCATAAATATAGTGGCAATAGCAAATAGCAACATCGATGTTCCCACCATCCACATAACAAAAATATATGTGGTGGAACTAAATAAACGTTCACGGTCAACTATAACATCCATCACTCCGTCAGGTAATTGCACCTGAATCCTAACCTCCCTTTTATGGCTAACTGTATCCATACGAAAGGGTCTTCGAACCTGTTCACGAAGAGCTTTGCCCAGAAGCTTATCTAAAGTTGAAGAACCGGTAACTTTTGGAATATTAGACAGGATATCTTTCTTTCGAATATTTATTCGCAAACCCAAATTAGCGCCAGCGGAACTGAAAACCCATGCCTGGTTTTCTTTGCCGGGAAAATTGTTTCTGTGGTCTATGACGCTACCAATTTCACCTGCTACGGCTGAAGCTAACCGCCTAGTTATAGTGTTCCAATGTCGGTCATAAAAAATCCATGTGGACACCACCTGTAACAATACCAGGGGGGTCACTATGATCATGACCGAGCGGCCAAATAGAGAACTAGGTAATAATTGTTTAATTTTGATCATTGCTTAACATCTTTAATCTGGTCGCAAAACGTAACCCCTACCTCGAACGGTTTGAAGATAGCGTGGGCTCCGAGAGTTAGGCTCTATTTTTCGTCTTAGTCTCGTGATTTGGACATCAACGGTCCTTACACCACCAATTATCCCACTGTCCCGCATTAAAGATTCACGAGTCATTGGGTGGCCTAATCTCGCCCCTAGACTATCAAGTAGACTAGTCTCTATTTCAGTCAAGTGGACCCGTTGACCACCCTTCCACAACTCTTTTCTACTAGTCTTGTAAATGCAATTCCCAAGTTTTATTTCAAGCGGTCCTTTGGTATCCGAAGGTAAAGCAATCGATACTCTTCTTAAAATATTTCTAATTCGCAACAGAAGTTCCTGAGGGTCAAATGGTTTTGCCAAATAATCATCAACACCTCGCTCGAGGCCTTTTATACGATCTTCAACTTCGCCACGAGCCGTTAACATTAAAATGGGGATATCGTTTCTAGGTTTAATCCAATCAGCGAATGTAAAACCGTCCTCTCCTGACATCATCACGTCCAAAACAATAATATCAAAGTTTAGGCCTGCTAGAAGTTGCCGCGCCTCTTCGGCGCTAGAGGCCGTGGATACTGTAAAACCATTTTCACTCAAATAGCGCTTTAGTAGATCGCGTAATCTTGTGTCGTCGTCGATTACTAAAATATGGGATATTTCTTTCAAAATTTCACCAATTTAGGCTACAAATTAGGTTAAGGATAATCATTTAAGTAAAACCTCAATCATATTTCAATTCATTACCTTAATCCAAATATAATCTAAATAAAGATCGATTAGGGTTTTCATATTTACGATAAATTTGGGTAGACATGCGACAAAATCGCATATTTGGATTTAAATACAAATCTTTGATTGACCCGTTGGACAGTTCGAACTAAAAGAACCGCGGGCCACAGCCCCCCAACGGGTTGCGCCTCTTCTGAGAGGGAGAGTTAAAATGAAAAATGAAAGCTTAGCGCGTCCCGCGCTGCTACCTAATAATCCCTGTTTTTCTTCAGGTCCTTGTGCCAAACGTCCCGGTTGGAAGCCTTCGGTGTTAAATGCTGCCCTGGTAGGTAGATCACACCGGTCTGGTGTCGGTAAGGAGCGTTTAGCAGAGCTGTTAGCTCGATCTAGAGATATTTTGGATTTACCAGAAAATTATCGTATTGGAATTGTCCCAGCATCTGACACTGGCGCAGTAGAAATGGCATTATGGTCGTTACTTGGTCAGCGCGGTGTTGATGTATTGGCATGGGAGAGCTTCGGATTAGGCTGGGTAACTGACATTACCAAGCAACTTTCGTTAAAAGACGTTCGAGTGATTGAGGCTCCCTACGGTCAAGTTCCCGATTTTAGCCAGGTTGATTGGACTCGTGACGTCGTTTTTACTTGGAATGGGACGACTTCTGGAGTGAGGGTCCCGCATGCGGACTGGATTTCAGAGGACAGAGAGGGTTTGGCTATTTGCGATGGTACCTCGGCAGTATTTGCAATGGAAATACCTTGGACCAAACTCGATGTGGTGACTTACTCTTGGCAGAAGGTGATGGGTGGTGAAGGACAGCATGGTATCTTAATCTTAAGTCCGCGTGCTATTGAACGTCTTGAAAATCATAACCCGAGCTGGCCTCTCCCAAAAATATTTCGTTTAACCTCAGGGGGGCGGGTTATAGAAGGAATATTTCGAGGTGAAACAATAAACACGCCCTCTATGGTTTGTGTGGAAGATGCTCTCGACGGCTTGAAATGGGCGGAAGAAATTGGGGGAAAAAAAGCCCTTTTTGAACGTTCAAATAACAATTTAAGAGCAATTGAAAATTGGGTTTATAAAACAGCTTGGATTGGGTTTCTTGCCGAAACGCCAGAGATTAGATCCAACACCTCAGTTTGTTTGAGTATTATAGATCAATGGTTTTGTAACCTATCAAAGGATCAAAAAGCTCTCATACCAAAGAAAATAGACGCTTTGCTAGAAAGTGAAAATGTTGCTTATGATATAAATGGATACAGGGATGCTCCACCAGGTTTACGGATTTGGGCGGGGGCGACAATTTCTACACAAGATTTACAGAAATTATTTCCATGGCTCGAATGGGCTTATGCATCGGTTAAAGCCGAATTAATGGAACTAGAGTGAGAATATGATGTCAAAAGTACTTATTTCTGACAATTTGAGTCCCCGTGCGGTTGAAATATTTAAAAACCGAGGATTAGAAGTGGATGTTAGAACTGAACTGTCCTCTAAAGAATTGATTGATTGTATCGGCAGCTATAGTGGGTTGGTAGTGCGTTCAGCCACCAAAGTAACGGCTGAAGTTCTCTCGGCTGCAGAACGATTAAAAGTAGTAGGCCGCGCCGGTATAGGTGTAGATAATATTAATATAGATGCGGCGTCAGCTAATGGCGTCGTTGTTATGAATACTCCGTTTGGCAATGCAATTACAACAGCAGAACATGCTATCGCGATGATGTTCGCTCTAGCCCGCCAGATACCTTCAGCGGATCAAATGACACAATCCGGTAAATGGGAAAAGTCCCAATTTATGGGAACTGAGCTCACCGGAAAAACACTGGGAATTATTGGCTGCGGTAATATTGGCTCACGTGTCGCAGAAAGAGCTATCGGGCTTAAAATGAGGGTGATTGCTTACGATCCCTTTCTTACAGCGGATCGGTCTCAGGGTCTTGGCGTTGAAAAAGTAGAGTTAGACGAATTATTTCAAAGGGCAAATGTCATTACACTGCACACACCGCTAACCGAAGCTACGAGAGAAATTCTCAATGCCGATGCAATTTCTAAGATGATAGATGGTATCCTTATCATTAACTGTGCTCGCGGTGAATTGGTGTCAGAAAAGGCTATGAAAAATGCACTTGAAACAGGAAAAGTTGGGGGGTTTGCGGTTGACGTCTTTCCAACGGAACCACCAGAAAATTACACCTTATTTGGCTTGAACAACGTTATCGCGACACCTCACTTGGGAGCAGCTACAGCCGAAGCACAAGAAAATGTAGCTCTACAGGTTGCAGAACAGATGTCAGACTATTTGATTAGCGGGGCGGTTGTAAACGCAATTAATATGGCGTCAGTATCCGCTGAAGATGCACCAAAACTGAAACCGTATATGGAATTAGCCGAATTACTGGGTGGGTTTGCAGGGCAAGTAGTGAGAACGGGCTTGCAATCGATAACGATTGAATATGAAGGACACGCCGCTAGTCTAAATACAAAGCCGATTAATGCTTGTGCATTGAAAGGCGTGATGTCACCAGCCATGGATTCTATCAACATGGTGAATGCGCCGGTTATAGCAAGAGATCGTGATATAGATGTTTCGATCGTAAACCATGAAAGAGAATGCGAATATCAAACCCTCGTGAGATTAACGGTTAAAACTGAAGATCATCAACTTTCGGTTGCAGGGACGTTAATCGGCGGCGACAAACCCCGAATCGTAGATATTGGAGGTGTTCCGATGGAGGCCTCTTTGGGACGCCAAATGATTTATACTGTAAATAAGGATATGCCGGGCATAATTGGGGCCTTAGGGATGGCGATGGCTAATGAGGGTGTAAATATTGCAAATTTTATCCTCGGCCGGACCAAACCAGGAGGCAACGCGGTAGCATTGCTTGAGCTTGATAAGGAGATAAGTGAAGATGTAATGGATAAAATTCGAAGTGTCCCGCATGTTCTGGAGGTCACTCAATTAAATTTTCCTTCAATAGAAGCTAGTGATTAATTGCCAATGAAGTCATCATTCGTCGGGTCAAACCAAGAAAATTGTCCATTTGCTGCATCATAGTACCAGCCATGCAAGGTTATGGACCCATCATAAAGTCCGTCAAGTATCCATGGGTAGGTCATAAGAGACTCGAACGAAATTTTCATCAATTCCTGACTGCAAATACGTTTTCGTTCTTCGTTTGTAAAATTGCCGTTAGCCACACGGCTTATCGCTGATGCGGCCAAACTAACCCAACTGGGTAGGTATTGGCCATCAACTAGAGAATTAACGTCTTTAGCTTCTTCATCTAAAAGGCAGTTTAATAGACCGCAATTAGGACTCGCCATTACAATTATATGTCTCACTTTATATATTTTGACTGCAAATTCTAATGTAGCTCCAATTGATAAGTCTGCACCTTTCCCCTGACCCGGTGCTATGATACCTGCGGCGTTTTGAATGACATAAAACGTGCCGGGGCAGGCGCCTGTCAGACCATGAGGGTCGATGGAAAAATCGGACGCTGCTATAAAAATCGCTTTAGGCTTTGTAATTGTCTTATTTAAACTATCATTAACAATGGTGGATGGTTTATGCGCCATGTCTTTGGTGGCATGGCTAATCCATTGATTAACATCATCTTCGTTAACAAAATTTTGTTGTGATTTGTTTTTCAATTTGACCAATAACTGTGATTTTTTTAATCACTCATGCTTGCAGCAAAATTTAACTGAGATCATTATGATTGATAAAATTGAGGATTCAAATGAATATTGATCAATTGGTACAAACCGGACGGGTTCATCGATGCGTTTACCAAGATCCCGAAATCTTTAAGCTTGAATTGGAAAAAATATTCTCTGCTACTTGGATTTACGTTGGTCATGAGAGTCAAGTTTCCCAAGCCGGAGACTATTTTTGCACCAATATAGCTAGCCAACCTGTAGTTATGGCTCGTCACACAGATAATAAAATACGTGTTTTGTACAACCGTTGTGCCCATCGCGGGGCTAAAGTTGTTAACTGTGAAAGTGGTCATTCCGAATCCTTCAAATGTTGTTATCACGGGTGGGAATACAGTAACGATGGAAATTTAATCGCTGTGCCACAGCCAAGGGGGTATAGAGAAGATGCCGTAAGACCTGGCGATCCAGCATATGCTATGAAACCAGTTCCGCGTTGTGACAATTATCGCGGTTTTGTTTTTGCGTCTTTAAGTTCAAGAGTTCCTTCGCTCGAGAAATTTCTAGGCCCTATTACAAAATCATTTGATGATTTGATTGATCGTGCACCTGACGGTGAAATTGAGGTGGCGGGCGGCGTAGCAAAACATCTCTACATTGGAAATTGGAAACTTATTTTTGAAAATTTGTGTGATGGTCTTCACCCAAATTGTGTACATAAATCTTCAATTGAAGCTGCTCAACAACAGGATGACTCTGTTTTTTCTGACGGTGCTGGAGAAATCGGTGTGAGTCAAATGAGACAAAATGGCGTGCCTTGGGATTTTTGGGAAAATGAAGTGGGCCTTTGGGCCTACCCATATGGCCATAGCTTTTTGGGTGATTATCACAATGATAAAAATCTTTCTGTAGCAAAGAATAACCCATCTTTTGGGAAATATTATACAGCCTTAGAGAAAGCGAAGGGAAAAATTGCTGCTGAAAAAATTCTTAAAGTAAATCGTTGGAATACAAATATTTTTCCCACAATCTCTTTTATGAGCCAGTTTCGTCAGCTACGTGTTATTCGCCCATTGAGTGTGAATAAAACCGAAGTTTTGGGCTATTGTTTCCGTTTGAAAGGGGCCCCTGATGAGATGTTTCACGATACAATTCGTTTTGCGAACATAACTAATGCCGTAGCCTCACCAGTATTGACAGATGATCTTGAGACTTATCTTCGTATCCGCGAAGGTCTTAAAACCAAGGGAAATGATTGGGTATCAACTGGGAGGGGTATAGGAAGAGATATTAAAGAGGAAGATGGAGGTTGGCGTGCTGAGAACGGATTAAGTGAATTGCATATTCGTAATATGTTTAATGTTTGGTTGAGTTATTTGAAAACATAAAATCAATGGCTGCACACAAAATTTTATCAATCCGGAACATTGAAGAGTTTCTATTTATGGAAGCTCAGTTGCTAGATAATAGACAATTTCAAAATTGGCTCGCGTTATTTTCAAAAACAGGATGGTATTGGGTCCCAATCTCAACCGAACAAGATAGCCCCTATGATCATGTATCAATTATTTATGACGATCGAAAACTTCTCGAAACTCGAATACGACGCCTAAACAATATTAACATACATGCAGAGAATCCGCCTACACGCACTAGTAGAATAGTGGGAAATGTTGTTTTAAATAGTATAGAAGAGGACTCTGGGACTTATGAGGTCTGTTCAAAACTCCAGCTTGTTGAATTTCGTGGGGAGCGGCAGCGGATATTTGCTGGACAAATTATACATTATTTAAGTGCTGAAAATAATAAAATATTTATAGAGGGAAAACGGATTAATCTGGTAAACGCTGAGGGGTTGATGGAAGGACTAACTATCATATTTTAGCTGTAATATGATTAATAATTGCGCAAAACCTCTAAACCCATTAGATAGCGGCAGCGTGAACGTTATATTAATGTAAATTTTTAATAGGCTCACTGGCAGGAAAAATGATGCAGAAAGAAGAAGACGCTCTACTGCCGACTGGCTTGAGAGATATTTTGCCCAATGATGCAGCATTGGAAGCTGAGACAGTAGAGCAAATCGTTAGATTTTTTGGACACAATGGTTATAACAGAGTTAAGGCACCCCTAATCGAATTTGAGGATGGATTGCTCAGTGGGGCGGGTATTGCATTGGCACCCGATACTTTTCGACTAATGGATCCTGTTTCTCAAAGAATGATGGGTGTTCGGGCTGACATAACGCCACAAATTTCAAGAATTGCTCGAACTCGTTTGACTAATTCAACCCGCCCTTTACGGCTTTCCTACTCAGGAGAGGTTTTACGGGTCCGTGGCACCCAGTTGCGACCTGAACGGCAGATATTACAAGTAGGGGCAGAGCTGATAGGATCTGATTCTACCGCGGCCGATGTCGAAATCATATTCTTAGCAGCGGATGCTATTAGTTCAGTTGGCTCCGATGATTTTAGCGTCGACTTAACAGTACCCCGTTTAGTACCTAGTATTTTGGAAAAATTTGAATTTTCTGAAGATGTGTCTCTGGCGCTTAGAGCGGGGTTGGACCGAAAGGACCCAGAAGTAATTAAGAAAATAGCGGGGCCGGCTACCGAAATATTGACGGTTTTACTCGAGTCTACAGGTCCTGTTGTAAATGTCTTGTCGCGTCTTAGAAAACTAACCCTGCCATGCATAGCTAGCGCAGAACTTTCAAGATTGGAAGAGGTTGTTTCCCTGCTACTTGATGAAGCACCCAAATTACCACTCACTCTTGACCCTGTCGAAAACCGTGGGTTTGAATATCACACCGGAATTGGGTTTACTATTTTTGCAAGAGGAACTTCTGGTGAGTTAGCGCGCGGAGGAAGATATAGGGTCAAAGGAGCTGAGCCTCAAGACGCCGGGGAAAAGGCAACAGGTGTTACTCTTTATATCGATACTATTATAAATATGATTGACAAATCCAGAGATAAGCCTCGAATTCTGGTATCCATTGATACCCCCAGAAAAATTAAATCTGATCTACATAATAACGGTTGGACGACAGTGTCCGCTCTTGAGAATGAGGTTGATTTATGTGAGGAAGCCGTTCGTTTAGAATGCTCACATTATTTGGGAAAATCTGGTCCAGAACCAACAAAGGGATAAAAGCCAAAATGGCAAATGTGGTGGTCGTAGGCTCTCAATGGGGAGACGAAGGAAAAGGGAAAATTGTTGATTGGTTGTCGAACCAAGCCGACGTAGTTGTACGATTTCAGGGTGGCCATAATGCAGGCCATACATTGGTTATTGACAATGTTACATATAAACTCAGTTTGTTGCCTTCAGGGGTTGTTAGGCCTGATAAATTATCAATTATTGGGAATGGCGTTGTTGTCGATCCTTGGTCTTTACTTGCTGAAATAGATTCCCTGCGGAACCAAGGTGTCAACGTAGGGCCCGATAATCTAAAAATTGCTGAAAATGCCTCCCTCATTTTGCCACTGCATGGCATTTTAGATAAGGCACGAGAGGAGGCGAGGGGTGCTGACAAGATTGGTACTACTGGTCGTGGTATTGGGCCTGCCTATGAGGATAAAGTTGCACGTCGTGCAATACGCATAAGCGATCTCGGTGAATTAGAAACATTAAATGAACGCGTAGATCAACTTTTAATGCATCATAATGCCTTGCTTAGGGGTCTTGGTACTCCATCAATCAATCGAGACAAATTACTTGAAGATTTGATTCAGCTAGCACCAAAAATAATGCCCTATGCTGATAGGGTTTGGCAGCGTTTAGATGAAGCTAGACAAGCTGGAAAACGCATCCTCTTCGAGGGTGCTCAAGGCGCGATGCTGGATGTGGACCATGGTACGTACCCATTTGTTACATCTTCTAATACTCATGCTGCACAGGCTGCTATCGGTTCTGGAGTTTCGATTAAAGCAACTGGTTATGTTTTGGGGATAACTAAAGCCTACACAACTAGAGTAGGAAGTGGTCCGTTTCCAACAGAGCAGGACAACGAAATTGGTCAAACATTGGGGGAACGAGGCAAAGAGTTTGGGACAGTAACGGGTCGTCGCCGCCGCTGTGGCTGGTTTGACGCTGTAATGGTCCGCCAAGCTGTAAAAGTCGGCGGTATAGATGGTATTGCTTTGACCAAACTTGATGTTCTGGACGGGTTTGAAGAATTAAGGGTTTGCACTGGATATCGCTATAAAGGACAGGAACTTGATTTTTTTCCAGCTGGCCGAGAGATGCAGGCGGGGATAGAGCCTATATATGAAACGATCGACGGGTGGGCTGAAAGTACCTTTGGGGCACGTAGCTGGGTAGATTTGCCTGCGACAGCAGTAAAATATATTCGAAGAATTGAAGAACTTATAGGAGCACCGGTCGCATTATTATCCACGAGCCCAGGGAGAGAAGATACAATTCTAGTCAATGATCCTTTTTCAGGGTGATAAATTAAAATGCTTAAATATCAAAGTGCCGCCGTTTTCATTGCCTTTTGCACTTTTTCAAATGTACGCACTTCTATTTGGCGCACACGTTCCCTTGAAATACTGTAAACTTCGCTAAGTTCTTCGAGAGTTTTAGGGTTTTCAGTTAGGCGCCGCTCCACAAAGATATGCCGCTCCCGTTCATTTAGATTAGCAAGGGATTGTTCCAAAAGCTTGCGGCGTCCGTCTAACTCTTCTTGTTCCCCCAAAACTTCTTCTTGGTTAGCTGATTCATCAACTAGCCAATCTTGCCATTCACCGTCGCCTTCCACTTTAAGTGGGGCGTTTAGAGAATTATCAGGGCCGGAGAGGCGTCGGTTCATTGAAACCACCTCAGCCTCAGGTACGTTTAAATTTTCAGATATTTTTTTAACGTTTTCTGGAGAAAGGTCACCGTCATCTATGGCTTGGAGTTGGCCCTTTAGTTTCCGTAAATTAAAAAATAATTTTTTTTGAGCCGCTGTTGTACCAATTTTTACAAGGGACCAAGTGCGTAATATATATTCCTGTATAGAAGCCTTGATCCACCACATGGCATAAGTGGAAAGTCGGAATCCTTTATCCGGATCAAAACGCTTAACCGCTTGCATTAAGCCGACGTTTCCTTCTGAAATGAGTTCTCCCAGTGGTAACCCATAACCTCTGTATCCCATTGCTATTTTAGCAACTAAACGAAGGTGACTAGTAACAAGCTTATGAGCGGCTTCGGTATCCTCGCGTTCGGTCCAATTCTTGGCGAGCATAAATTCTTCTTGCGCTTCAAGAACTGGAAACTTTCGAATTTCCGACAAATAACGCGATAGATTTGACTGAGGATCTAATCGCCCTAATGCTGGTAAATTAGTTGTCATAGTTTGTCACCGAGTTACTGATTACCTATTAAAACCCTACGAAATCTAAACACTTTTAGACTATTTCTAATAAATGGGAACATATCGACATAAATTCAAGAGTTTAAAGGCCCTCTAATAAACTAATTAATAGTTTAATTTCAATAGGTAAATTTGACTGATACCTAATGAGCTTGGTTGATTTTGGATGTCTAAACCCCAGTTTGAATGCGTGTAAGGCCTGTCGATCTAATTGCCTGATGTGATTACAGGTTTGGTCATCGAGCGGGGCTCGCCGTGCTCTGCTTATCCCGCCACCATAAGCACTATCGCCAATTACGGGGTGGCCAATTTCTGCCATATGGACCCTTATTTGATGAGTGCGCCCGGTTTTTAAATTACACTCTACCAAACTGGCGAATTCACCAAAACGTTTGAGGACTGTATATCGTGTAATGGCTTTTTTGCCTCCATTAGGGAGCACCGCCATTTTCTTTCGATTATTTCTGTTTCGGCCAATGTTGCCGTCAATTTGTCCGAACCTAGGCCGCGGTACGCCCCAAACAACAGCCTGGTAGGCTCTTTCAATAGTCCGCGAAGAAAACTGTTCAGAAAGATTAATATGTGCCTTGTCATTTTTTGCAGCAACCATCAATCCACTTGTTTGCTTATCCAGCCGGTGTACAATTCCAGGCCGTTTTACGCCGCCAATTCCTGAGAGGCTATCTCCGCAATGTGACAACAATGCATTGACCAATGTTCCACTAGCATTTCCAGGAGCCGGATGCACAACAAGGCCTGCTGGTTTATCGATCACAATTAAATCAGAATCTTCGTATAAGATTTCTAATGCAATATTTTCAGGTTCCGGTATCGATGATTTAATCGGTGGAATTTTTAAAGTATAAATTTCCCCACGTTTGACCCGATATGCAGGGTCGGTTATCGTTCCCGTCGCTGAGCATAAATGCCCTTGCTGTATCAAGTTTTTGATTCTTGTTCGCGATTGATCGGGTAGCGCACTGGCCATAAGGCGGTCCAGCCTAACAAAACTCGTATCAGCCTTTACATTGTATTGGTTGTTTTTAGGCGTAATTGGTTGTTTTAATGAAGTCATAACATAAGAGTGAGCATAAACTATGCGTGGGCTCAAGAGTTTGGTGATAGGGATGGGGTTTTTGATTGTCATTGGTTTGACGATAGTGATTGTGACTGTGATAAAAAGATATAGTTCTCCAGACAATCTAACCTTGCATAAGTCTCCTCATGGTATTTCAGCCCCGGTGGATGGAGGTTTTGGTGAAAGAAGATTGCCGATACCTCAAGGAGCTAAAATTCTAGATACAACCTTAGATGGCGAGAGGATTGTTATTATCCTCCAGCTGGTTGATGAAAGCCAAGCAGTCCTCCTAATTAATGCTGTGACAGGAAATAGATTGGGATTGATAAGGCTCTCTTCCGAATAACAATCCTTAATTTTTCCGTGCAAAAGCACCTGCTGTTATAGAGAGCGCTGCCAATAGTGGTAATTAGATACCATTTCTTTTTGAGGTAAAAAAGCTGTTTAAACATTTTAAATTCTGTCAATGTTCAGAAATTAAATTGTTGGTGTTCATTCATTTTGTGAAACAATATAGTGAAGATTTTAAAATTTTGGGAGAAAAACGATGTACAAATTATTAAAAGGTCCCTTGGCGGTGTTGGCCTTGTTTGCGACCTTTATACCTACCTCTAATCTTTTGGCAGGCGAGGTTTCCTTTAAAACAGTTACTATGCTACCGGCTAAACACCCAATTGGAAAATCCTTTAATGGATTTATAACTCGTCTAAATACGGCCCTTAAAGGAGAATTCAAACTTGACTGGAGAGGAGGACCGGAGGTGGTACCTCAATTTAAGCAACCTAATGCTGTGCGTTTAGGGTCAGTTGACGCATGTTTGACTAGTCCCAGTTATGCCAATGGAATTGTAAAAGTTTCTGGTTCTGCAAATTATTCAAACAAGCAATATAACGAGGTCAAAGCAAGCGGCTATCATGATTACATGGCAAAGGTTCATGCGGCTAAGGGTTTGATTTTTGTCGGGGATCTTCCAGTTTCCCAATTGAAATTTCACATTTTTTTGAAAAAGCCAATAAAGACAATTGACGGTTTAAAGAATATGAAAATACGGGTATTTCCGGCAATTGCACCTGCTATTAAAGCGCTTGGTGGTAATCCCGTGGTCTTACCGATGCCTCAAATTTATACCTCAATGGAGCGGGGTCTTGTTTCCGGGTTTGTAACCGGTGTTTCTGGGGTTGCGAAGAAATATAAAGAGGTTATAGGTGCTTATATAACGCCTGGGTTTTATCGGGCAACGTTTCACTTTCTCGTAAACCCCAAGTCTTGGGCTAAATTGCCGGATTCTACTAAGGCAAAAATAATTAACTTTGTCCGCAATGTGGACCCTCCAACCTATGAAGCTGGCTGGAGCCCAGTTCTTAAGCGTGGGTACGCAGATTTGAAAAAAGGTGGTGTAAAGGCAATCAAGTTTTCACCAAAAGTAGAGGCTAAGTTCAAAAAAACGGTTCTTGGTGCTGCTTGGTCGGCAGTTAAGAAAAAAGCACCTAAAGAAGGAAAAATACTCGAAAAAATGTTGTTGAAATAGATAGTCAAATTTTTTTAAAGTGATTAACCCGAACGATTGAAAATAGCGCAGCCGTTCGGGTTATCATTTAAATTTTCAAATAATTTTAGATTAACTTTGCCGCGGGTTAAAATGCTCGAAGTACTTTCCGAGGTAGCGAAATGGTTTGACCGAATAAATAGAGGTCTTGCAGCAATCGCCTGCTCTCTACTCGTGCTTATAACACTGGCCATTTGTACAGAAATTGTTACTAGATCTTTTTTAGACATAAGCAATCCATGGCTTGTCGAGCTAAGTGAGATTACACTTCTTTACTCGACTTTGTTGGCAGCAGCATGGGTTCTTGGTAACGATAAACACATCACTCTTGATATTCTTCTTAATCATACAAACGAAAAAATAACAAAATATCTGCATTTGGCGTTATCCGTCTTGGCAGCAGCAGCTTGTTTCATAACTTGTTGGTTTGGGGTTTTAACGGTCATAGATCAGTTTTTTAATGATATTCGTGAGCCAACTATAATGGCGCCACTTACGTATTGGATAACGGCAGTGGTTCCTTTTGGCCTATTTTTGCTTGGTTTTCAATTTTTGAGACGTGCCGTTCGTGCGGCGCTTGGCTTGCCTCTTTCGGTAAATCAAAAAATTTAATTAGAGGAAGATAACGGTATGGAGTGGTGGGAAGCCTTTATAATCATTATGGGATCCCTGTTTTTCCTAATGTTTATTGGTATGCCTGTGGCCTTTACTTTTTTGGTCGTTAACGTCGTTGGTGCATATTTTTTCTTCGGCGGAATTCCGGGTATGCTTCAGCTTGTCATCCAAATTTCAGAATCGCTTAG
>JAYZFG010000006.1:0-82561 GCA_036336885.1 Pseudomonadota bacterium | reverse complement strand
TTTTTCTTTTACGATATTTACTGATTGGAGTTAGAATCTAGGTTTTCCGAATTAAAATTTGTGGAATGAATATTTGTCAGATCAAGAAGCCATACTTTTTGTCAATGAAGCATTTTATAGAGCTTTTGCTGACCGGGATATTGAAGCAATGAATAACCTTTGGTCCAATAAAGTTCCGGTTTCCTGCATACATCCAGGGTGGCCCCCATTATTTGATCGTTGTGAAATTCTCAAAACTTGGAAAGAAATTTTAGCTAGTTCAGATGCACCCGATATAAGATATCGTAACGAAAATGTTAATAATTTCGGCGATACAGCGAGTGTCATTTGTATAGAGGAGCTTGCAGAGATAGTTCTAGCGGCTACAAATATTTTTTACCGTGAAGGCAGCTTGTGGAAAATTATTCATCACCAAGCAGGCCCTACTTCTGCCGAGCTACAAAAGGACGATCGGGTGATGCGTATTGGATCCGTACATTAGAATTCGGCATAAATTTATTACTTAAAACCGAACAACCGTTTAATAGCATTCCAAAGAACGCGAAGCCCCATACCTCCCACTTGAACTGGGGCTGCTGCCTTTGGCATTTCATCTTCTGCTTTAATTAATTCAGGTGAAGAGGAATCACTAGTTTCTAATTCTATTTCGTCTTTATGGTCAATGACATCCTTTGCCAAGTTATCCGAAAATTGGCCAATTATTTGCTGAGATAAATCCTGAACCATTCCGACACCTCGGCCATACTGCGCAACTGCCCCCGAAAGCTGCAGGTTTGTATTGATAATCACCTTAGTATTATTTGCTTGGGATTCCATTCGGAAAGTAACATTAGCGTGTGCACCACCTCGACCTTTCGAATCAGTTCCTTGTGCTTTCAGTTTTGCGCTAAAGTTCGCTGTATCGAGTTCTTCAAATGTGGTTTGACCATTGAAAGTTAAAGCAACTGGCCCTAACTTAACAGAGATTTTACCTTTATAAGTTTTATCATCGACAACTTCTGTAAGTTCCGCTCCCGGCACGCAGGGCGCGATGCGTTCGATATCCATCAAAATGTCCCAAGCCTCTTCTAATGGGACTGGAACTTCGAATTCGTTTTCGAACTCCACGGCAATATCCTTTCTTAAAATTGTTTTGAGAATGGCTGTATCAGACTTTATCCCATAGCTTTACTCAGCCGTCCATCCACTCACCTAAATTGAACGAAAAAACTTTTGAGTATTAGATGAGACAGTTTGTTTTTTATGGCGAGAATGTTTTAATCTTTTGCAATTATGTCAAACTTTCCTTCAGTCCAACAGGTTCCAACTCGTTATCTTGAAGATTTAGTTCGTGATGCGGACGCACGGACTATGGAATTAGTTTCAGATTTAGATGATAAGCAATTAATGGGCCCCCGGCTGACGATTGTAAACCCTATGCTCTGGGAAATTGGGCACATCGCCTGGTTTTATGAAAAGTTTATTTTGCGTGATCGAGATGATCGTTTACCCGTTTTACGAAATACCGATGAACTGTATGACTCTATGGCTGTTGCTCATCCAACTCGTTGGGATCTTGATCTACCAGATCTTGAAGCCACGGTAAAATACCGAGAGGCTATACGAAATTTGGTGATCGCACGTTTGGGTTCAGATCAAATTGCAAGTGCAGAAAATTCCTACTTTACTCAACTTACAGTATTTCATGAAGATATGCATGATGAGGCATTTGTCTATACACGGCAAACATTAGGATATCCTGCCCCGAAATTCACTGAGCAACCTTCATCAAATCATTCAAATGCAGGGCCTTGGCGCGGAGATGTAGAAATACCCGGCGGGATACATATGCTCGGAACATCACCCATTGCTCCATACTTCATGGATAATGAAAAATGGGGACAAGGATACGAAGTGAAACCATTTTCGATATCAAAGGCGCCAGTGACAAATGGAGAATTTGCGGAGTTTGTCGAGGCAGGCGGTTATAAACGTGAGGAACTTTGGACTAAGGCTGGTTGGCAGTGGCGAAATTATGTGGATGCCCAGAGGCCGGTCTATTGGGAAAAATTAAATGGTAACTGGCATGTCAGAACTTATGATCATATGGAATTGCTTAGGCTAAATAGACCAGTGACCCATGTTTGTTGGTATGAAGCACAGGCTTGGTGCAATTGGGCAGCCAGGCGGTTGCCGTGGGAAGGGGAGTGGGAAGTTGCAGCTTCTCGCGCACCGCAAAAAAACCAAGAATACCTTGGTGGCCCAGAGACCCGTTATCCATGGGGCGACGAACCCCCAAAGCCAGCAGACGCAAATCTTGATAGTAAGTTTGGTGGAACGGTCGATGTTGCAGCGTTTCCCGATGGTGATAGTGCTTATGGGTGTCGACAAATGATCGGAAATGTGTGGGAGTGGACGCAGTCTGTGTTTGCGCCTTTTGAGGGTTTCGTCCCGGACCCCTATGAAGACTACTCTAAGCCTTGGTTTGATGGAAAACATGCTGTTTTACGTGGAGGCTCTTGGGCCACGCGAAATAGAATTATTTGGAATACGTTCCGGAATTTTTATAAGTGTGATCGCCGTGACGTCATCGCTGGCTTTAGGACGTGTGCTCTAGAAATTTGATACCCGTCAAATTGTCTTATTCTTTGCGATTGCTTCCCAAATTCGTAATGGTGTTGCTGGCATAGGCACATCGTTGACACCTAAATGGTTTAAAGCGTTAATCAATGCACTCTGAATACAAGGCAATGCCCCCACACAACCGGCTTCGCCGGCACCTTTTATACCCAATGGGTTAGTCGGAGACGGTACGCTGGCGCTTATAACATCGATTGAGCACATATCGTCAGCGCGTGGCATACAATAATCCAGGAATGACGCAGAAATCAATTGACCGCTTTCAGGATCATAATTTAAGTCTTCACAAATGGCTTGCCCGAGCCCTTGACTAATGCCGCCATGTATTTGGCCCTCTAATAATAAGGGGTTAATTATCGTTCCGACATCATCAACTACCAAATATGATATAAATTTAGTGGAACCGGTCTCCGGATCAATTTCGACTTCACAGAAGTGACATCCATTGGGAAATGTTGGTGCCTGCGGTTTGAAAGCGCCGGAAGCGACCAGGGTTGGCTCTATATTGGGTGGGAGTGCCATGAAGTCATAGGCGGTTTTCGCGACGTCTTCTATACGCACCGCGCGATCGGTTCCATCAATAAAAAACTTACCGCTATTGAAACTTATATCTGTCTCTGCCGATTCTAGAAGATGTCCAGCAATTTTTTTACCATGTTCGATGATCCGGTTACTTGCAATTTGCAGAGCAGCTCCACCATTACCAGCAGATCTTGAACCAAAGGTACCCCTCCCATGTGCAACAACATCGGTATCTCCTTGTAATAGGGTGATATCATCCAACTCTATCCCGAGCATTTCATTGACAACCTGTTTGAAAGTGACGTCGTGCCCTTGACCTTGTGCTAAAGTCCCCATAAGGATCGTGCAGTGGCCCGTTGGGTCAAAGCGTATTTCGGCAAATTCTTCTATAGGTGCGGCGGATTGCTCAATGGCAAAAGCGATACCAATACCTCGTAATTTTCCTCTTTTAGCTGCTTCAAGACGACGCATCTCAAAATTTTCGTAATCTGCAATTTTGCTAGCCTTCTTGAGAATTTTTGGAAAATCACCAGAATCATATTTAAAAATAAGTCCGGTTTGATATGGAATTTCGTCCGGACGAATTAAATTCTGCAGGCGAATTTCTACTCGGTCGATACCCATCTCGGTAGCGGCACGATCGATAGCTTTTTCGATGGCGAGGCTGGCCTCTGGTCGTCCGGCCCCACGATAAGGCCCTACCCAGTTTGTGTTGGTGAATATGCCCGAAACAGACGTATAAATATATGGTGTTATGTAAACGCCTGCTAATCCACCCAGATTGTTAGTCATGGAATGGGGGGTCATTGACCCTAGATATGCCCCGAGATTAGCTATAGTATTCACTCTGAAAGCGAGGAAATTTCCGTCTTTGTCCAGGGCTAATTCAGCCGTGACATGATTATCGCGAGCGTGGGTATCAGACATAATAGATTCTGTGCGGTCAGCCGTCCATTTAACGGGTCTTTCCAAAAGCTTTGAGGCCCAAAGGACAAGGATTTGATCATGATAAATATCACCTTTCATACCAAAGGCTCCTCCTACATCACCAGCGATGACACGAATTCTTGAAGGCGGTTGTTTGAGGATATTTGCGACATGATCACGGATACCGTGTACACTTTGCGTGCTGGTATAAAGGATATAGCGATCTAATTGTCTATCGTAACTGCCAATGGAAACACGCGGCTCCATTGTATTGGCAGATATTCGGTTAATATAATATTCTACCTTTGCCACATGATGCGCGTTTTTCATTGTGATAGCGACATTATCTTTGTCTCCTAATTCAAAGAAAAAACACTCATTATCGGGGCATTGTTCCCAAATTGAGGGTGCATTGGGTTTAATGGCATCAGCGGCAGAGGTAATGGCTGGTAGAAGTTCATATTCAATATCTATCAGTTCGGCGGCATCCTTTGCTTCCGCATAGGTATTTCCGATTACAAGTGCGATCTCGTCACCTACCATTCGTACTTGGTCCGAAGACAAAGCGGCGCGAGGGGCGGTAAACATTGGAGAACCATCTCTTTTTTCCCTGGGTACTGAGATGGGAAAGGGGTTGAAGTTTGCAGCATCCCAGTCCTTGCCAGTTAGGATCAGTAAAACGCCCGGGGCCGCCTCAGCGGCGTTAATATTTATCGATATAATTTTGGCATTTGCATGTGGTGACCGAAGGATGTAGCCGTAGCACTGATCGGCGAGCGTAAAGTCATCCCCATATTTACCGCGCCCTTGCAGTAATCTTGGGTCTTCCGTTCTCGGAACTGGTTGGCCTATACCAAATTCACCCATTTGAATCCTCTTCAAATTTTAGTTTTATCCATGTCATATAATTAATTTTAATTGGGAGCTCGTAATTCAAATCCCACGGGTCGCATTTGTTTCTTTGCAGCTTCGGTAGGATCGATTGTGAGATCCCATTTGTCTGCCTCAAAGCGTTGGCCAGTAATTCCATCGGAATCAGTTGATGCGAGCCATAAAATAGGTGGTCCCATGATATTCGGGTCGGCCGGTTCCTGTCCTGAATGATGTGTTCCCGCCTCTCGCCATTTTGAGGGCATGATATCTGTATCTGCGGCCCGCCCAGGAATAAGTACATTACAAGTAATGTTAGTATTCGCTAGGTCTTCCGACCAAATATTTGTAGCGGCCTCGAGAGCTGCTTTGGAGGGCCCATATGGGAAAAAGCCATTTCGTTGCATGGTCCCAATACTGGTGGTTACATTTACAATTCGGCCCCAGCCATTATTCAGCATGTTTGGCACTGCAAGGGCTGCCATATGAAATGGGCCCATTGTGTTTGTATCGAAAGTTGCCTGAACTTGAGCTATATCACCTTCCCAAAATTTTGTGCGTTTTGTCATGAAATTTTCGCTGAACGGTCGCATTCCGAGTCCAGCGTTATTGACAACCATGTCAATTCGTCCGAAACGACCTAGCGTGGTTTCTATAATATCATTGCATTGATCAGCAACACGAAGATCTGCAGTCATAGCGAGAATATCTCCGCCGCTGTTTCCTTTGATATTTGAAACGCTAGCTTCAATCAAAGGAATATCTTCTGGAATATGGCTTGGTGCAACGACTTTAGCGCCAGCGGCAGTTAGGGCGAGTGTCATTGCTTTTCCAAGCCCCCGGCTGCCGCCAGTAATAATACAAACTTTACCTGCGATTGATGGGTTTGACATTTTTCTCTCTATCTCCAATGGTTTGGCCAATATTCAGCAACTTTCCGGGGAATTTGCGGTTCGAATTGTTTGCCAAATTCTATGGGGTGTAGCTGGCATATCGATATGGGTAACACCAAGCGGCTTAAGAGCATCCACTACGGCATTAATTGTAGCGGGCAATGCTCCCGTAGGACCTGATTCACCACCACCTTTCGCTCCTATTAGGTTTGATGATGTTGGTATTGGCGCACTTATAATATCCATGTAACACATGCCCTCAGCGCGTGGCATGCAATAATCCATGAGTGATCCCGAAATAAGCTGACCATCTTCGTCGTAAACAATATCTTCCATCAACGCCTGTCCAATACCTTGTATAATTCCACCATGCATTTGTGCTTTTAGAAGAAGAGGATTGATGACCGTTCCAACATCATCAACGCAAACGAAGTTGACTATTTCCGTTGCTCCCGTTTCCGGGTCAATTTCTAATTCACAAATCTGAACGCCAGTGGGCCAGTTCCAGTATTGGGGTGTGAAGGTACCAACCTCATTTAAACCAGGTTCGATTTCGGCAGGTAGCGCAAATGGATTAAATGATGCTTTGGCAACCTCCACAAGGTTCATAGATTTGTCGGTTCCTACGACAGTAAATAACCCTTCCTTAAACTCAATATCCGCAACAGCAGATTCCATAATATGGGCTGCAATTTTTGTAGCTTTTTCTATGGTTTTATCACAAGCGAGAGATACGGCGGATCCCCCGATTGACATGGATCTTGAATTAAAGGTACCCCTTCCATAGGTGACAATGTCCGTATCGCCTTGAACATATCGAATTTGGTTTGGGTTTAAACCAAGACGGTCGCAAACTATTTGTTTAAAGACTGTTTCGTGTCCTTGTCCGTGGCTTATTGTTCCCATTATTAGTGTAACAGTTCCAGATGGGTCAAAACGTATACTACTAGATTCAAGATTTGGCGAAGAAGTTTTTTTGACTGTGTTAGAAATTCCAATACCCCGGTAAATACCCCGCTTTGCAGCATCGTTGCGACGGCTTTCAAAATTATCGTAGTCGATTGCTTTGAGGGCTTTTTCCATATTGCCAGGAAAATCCCCACAATCATATTTAAACCCAAGTGCGTTGGTCCAAGGCATTTCATCAGGCGTTACAGAATTTATTTGCCTTATTATTGCAGGATCCATACCTAATCTTCCTGCTGCTAGGTCTACCAAACGTTCCCCTACATAAGCGGCTTCTGGTGCGCCTGCTCCTCGGTAAGGATTAGTCGAACAATTATTAGTAAATACGCCTGTAACCTCAACGTGTACAGCGGGTGTTCTGTATATACCTGCTAATGTTCCTAAATTATTTGTTGGTGGCCGGGGTCCACGGATTGCTAAATAGGCGCCCATACTGGCTATAGTTTTGATTTTTAGAGCGAGGAAATGGCCCTTTTTATCAACAGCTAAACGAATATCGGTGATATTGTCACGGCCATGAGTGTCAGACATAAAACCTTCAGAGCGATCGGATACCCATTTCACCGGACGACCTACTAAGCGAGAGGCCCAAAGAACGAGTGGCAACTCGTTATAGGTTCCCCCTCGCATCCCGAAACTTCCTCCAACATCGCCTGGTATTATCCGGACATTAGTCTCAGGAATATGAAATATTTCTCGGGCAAGCTGAAATCTGAGGGGGTGTGGGTTCTGTAACCCTGTATAGAGTGTATAGCGATCTCGGTGTGCATCATAATCACCAAGGCAGCCCCGAGGTTCCATTGCTACAGCAGTTATACGGTTAACGATTAATTTTTTTTGAATTACAAAGTCCGCTTTTTTAAAAGCGGTATCGACTGCAGCAGCATCCCCCATCTCTTGAAAAAAAGAAATATTATCAGGACAATCAGGCCAAATTGCTGGTGAACTGTCGGTAATTGCTTTTTCAACGTCTGTGACTGAATTCAAAGGTTTGTAATCTACATCGATCAGTTCGGCGGCATCGCGGGCTTGGGTTTTTGTTTCTGCCACAACAAATGCAACGCAATCACCCACCAAGCGGACTTTGTCTCTAACGAGCGCCGGCCAATGCGGATGGTACATGGGGGACCCATCCTTTTTTTTCTTATTTGCATCCTCACATGGCAAGCCACCATAATTCTCTAGGGCCCAGTCCTCTCCAGTTAAAACTCTCAACACACCAGGCGCCTTTTTGGCCGCTAACGTGTTAATTGAGAGGATATCGGCCATGGCGTGGGGTGATCGAAGAACATACCCCCATGTTTGATTACGTAAATTAACGTCATCAAGGAATTCGCCAGCCCCTATTAATAGTCTCGGATCTTCTTGTCTCGACACGGATTGTCCGACTGCAAATTCGCCCATTTTTATTTCCTTCCGGGTCGGCCAAATGTTGAGGTGGATCCTAACTGATGGCTAGGACTACAACAACGTAATGATTTACCGTTATTGCTGTAACTAATGGCATTGACGCGCCGGACATACTATAAGGGAGAATGTAGAAGTTGGTATAATAACGGTTGTCCAAATTTTATGGGTAATTTATGAGACCTTTAAATCTTAAAATATTTTTCTGTTCAATTATTTTTGTCGCATTGATTATAGGCGATTTGGCATCGGCACAAACTGCTAAGAACCTCGATCAGACCGGTGTCTCGCTCGCTTCCGAAGCTGAGTTAACAGCACTAGTTAAAACTCTGAAAAATGACAATGATCGCGAGAAACTCATTAGCCATTTGGAAATGTTACTGCAAGCAAATGCCAAATCCAGTGAACGTCGGAGTGCCCCAGCAGGTATAGGAGTACATGTGGTCGAATTGTTATCTGATCGCATGGAATTCCTAAGCGGAGAGATTGTTGCCGGTACTAATGCGATCTTAGATTTACCTAACGTGTTCAATTGGCTTTCCGAACAAGTTTCTAATCCGGAAAAGCGGTCAGATTGGGTAGAAATAATATGGAAGGTTCTATTATCAATAACTGCCGGGTTCGTCCTCGAAAAATTTTTGAGAAACATCATAAAACGTCCCCGTAAAGTCTTGGAGACAAAAGAAATTGATAGCTTATGGGTTCAATTCTCCGCCCTTATAGCAAGAACGACCTTAGATGTGGTGCCCATATTCGGATTTATAGCTGGTAGTTATACAATATTAGTATTATCGGATCCCGGCTTTATGAGCCAACAAGTTATGGTGGCTTTGATTATAGCGAACGTGGTGGTCCGCGTTGTATTGGCACTAGCACGAATGATCCTGGTTCCTTCAGTGGGATCACTTCGAATAATCCCTATTAAAGATGTTGATGCAAATTATCTGTTTATTTGGGTAAGACGGCTCACAGAATTAACTGTCTATGGCTTCGCCCTAGTCCAGGTTTCCCAGATTTTAGGATTGCCCTTAGAGGGCGCTAACGCCTTTTTAAAAATCATCGGTTTGTTTGTAGCCTTAATGTTAATAGTTTTCATTTTGCAAAACCGTAATTTGGTTGTGAATTTGCTTCGTGGTACTAAAGAGAACCCTGGTTCCACGATGCTATTTTGGAACCGCGTTGCCGAAATTTGGCACGTGCCGGCCGTTATTTATGTATTTTCAATGTACGTAGTTTGGGCCCTTGCGGTAGAGGATGGTTTTACAAAACTTTTACAGGCAACGCTGCTTACTTTGTTAATCATCATTGCGGCGCAGATAGTTGTATTGGGAATTAAAAGAATTTCACTCAAGATTTTTGCTTTAAAGCCAGAAGTAAAGGAAAGGTACCCAGGATTAGAAGCAAGAGCTAACAGATATCAACCAATTATCATGCAAACTTGCTCAGTTGTAGTTGGCATATTGGCAGGCTTTACAATTTTTGAGGCATGGGGGTTGAACGCTTTTGATTGGTTGCGTACGCCCTTTGGTCAACGAATAACGGGTAGTCTAGCCACGGTTATTATACTGCTAGCAATTTCGGTGATGATTTGGGAAATGATAAGCGCGGCGGTGGAGCGCTATTTGTCCCGAATAGAGGGAGATGTGTCAGCGCGAGCGAAGACGTTATTACCACTTCTGCGGACAGCGATCTTAGTTGTGCTTGTAACCCTCGTTGTAATGGTTACTCTTTCTGAACTTGGATTGAACATTGGTCCATTGTTAGCGGGCGCCGGAGTGATAGGCCTTGCGGTAGGTTTTGGAGCCCAGACGCTTGTTAAGGATATTATAACTGGCCTTTTTATCTTAATCGAAGATCACATTTCTGTGGGTGATGTAGTGAAAGTCGGAAGCCATTCTGGGCTTGTTGAAAAGTTAACATTGCGGACTATACAGCTTCGCGACCCAGGAGGAACTGTACATGTTATTCCCTTCAGCGAGGTGACAACTATCGAGAATTTGACCAAAGATTTTTCACGATATGTTTTCGATGTGGGCATTGCTTACCGAGAGAATACTGATCGGGTGGTTGATGTACTCCATGAATTGGGGGAAAAACTTTTGAAAGATGAGCACTACGGAGAATTAATATTGGAACCTTTAGAGGTTCTTGGAGTTGATAGCTTCGGTGACAATGCTGTGGTAATTAAGGCACGAATTACAACCAAGCCAGCGAAACAATGGGTGGTTGGACGGGAATTCAATCGTCGGATCAAGAACCGTTTCGATGAACTCGGAATAGAGATGCCTTTTCCTCACCGGACAATTTATTTTGGAGAAGACGTATCCGGTAATGCCCCGCCTGCTAGAATTACGACAGTTGAAGCTGAAAAAGACCCAACTCATGAAAAAGAGCAAATAGAGATAAAAAGGAAGAGACCGACTATTAGTCAGGGCCCTGATGCAGATGCTTCGGATTTCACTGACGGCGATTAAAGAATTACTAGATTATGGAATTAACACCACCGCGCAATTTAGATCCCATAAATTGGATTGGTCTTCGGACACTTATCGGTAAGGAAATACAACGATTTTTTAAAGTTGGTTTGCAAACATTGTTGGCGCCTACAGTTACAACCTTGTTATTTTTGGCTGTCTTTAGTTTGGCGCTGGGCCGGGCGGTCCAATCAATTGGTGGCGTTTCTTTTGTCCAGTTCTTGGCTCCTGGACTAATAATAATGGCGGTAATACAAAATTCATTTGCTAATACTGTCAGCTCATTAATGATTTCGAAAATTCAAGGAAATATTGTTGATATGCTGATGCCACCTTTATCGCCTAGCGAATTTATAATTGGCTTTGTATTGGGAGGAATAGTCAGAGGTATATTGGTAGCTATTTGCGTGGGGCTAGCAACCTGGGGTTTCGTGCCTCTTCAAATCCATAATATTTGGGTAATAATATTTTATTTGTTGGCCGCTTCTTCCATCTTGTCGATGGTTGGTTTGCTTACAGGAATTATCGCGGAAAAATTTGATCATCAAGCTTCTATAAGTAATTTTATAATTACGCCTCTAGCTTTTTTATCCGGTACATTCTATTCAATCGAACGGCTTCCTGAATTTTGGAGGGACGCGGTAATGGTAAATCCTTTTTTTTATATGATTGATGGCTTTCGTTTTGGTTTTATAGGACATTCGGATGTCTCCTTAATTCTCGGTATATCGTTGCTTTTGGGGTTAAACATCCTATTGTGGATGATATGTCTCCGGGTTGTTGCGAGTGGCTACAAATTGAAGAGCTAGTTTGAGTAATAAGACGGATAAATTCGCATAATTTCTCAAGCGATCGTTGACATTAATATGACTGAGGCATAATTCTCCCCCTTTTTTCGTCAAAGGGATGCTGTTGCAACTTTGCAGGAGATGAAAAGTGATGCCAGTGATAATGCCTAGTTATGGTCGTGCAGACCTCGCTTTCGAGAAGGGTGAAGGTGCGCATCTGTTTTCCACGTCTGGAATACGTTATCTCGACTTCGCATCTGGTATAGCTGTAAATGTGCTTGGACATAATCATCCAAGATTGGTCAAAACACTTATAGGTCAGGGGGAAAAACTTTGGCATGTTTCTAATCTTTACCAAATTCCCGAACAGGAGACTTTAGCAGCCAAACTTGTAGCCGCCAGTTTTGCAGATACAGTATTCTTCTGTAATTCCGGTGTGGAGGCGGTTGAAGCTGGAATTAAACTAATCCGCAAATATCACACTGAGGTCAATCGGCCTGAACGGTATAGATTAATTTCCTTTGAAGGAAGTTTTCACGGAAGAACCTTATCAACTATAGCGGCTGCTAAGAATAATGCGCATGTCTCGGGCTTTGGGCCCATGCCAGACGGATTTGACCAGGTATCCTTTGGAAATCTCAACGAATTACGTCAGACGATAACGGAGGAGACGGCAGGTGTTATAGTCGAACCTGTACAGGGTGAGGGCGGCATCCGACCATCGACTAGAGAATTTTTGAGGGGATTGCGGGAGACTTGTGATGAGTTTGATCTGCTACTTTTTTTTGATGAGGTGCAGACCGGGGTTGGTCGCACCGGAAAGCTTTTTGCATATGAGAATTTTGGTATCAAACCTGATGTAATGTCTCTTGCAAAGGGACTGGGTGGCGGAATACCTGTTGGTGCTTGTTTAGCTACGGAAAGAGCAGCTATTGGAATTAAACCAGGAACGCATGGCAGTACTTTTGGAGGGAACCCACTTGCAATGGCAGTGGCAAAAGAGGTTATCGATATTCTCCAGGAGGATGATTTTTTAAAAAATGTTCGGGAAATGAGTACATTACTGTATGACAGTATGGTCGGTTTCTCCAATGATCATCCAGGTGCTTTTGAAATTGTTCGAGGTATGGGAATGATGATCGGACTTAAATGTATTCCGCCGGTTGCTGATTTTGTTAAAGCTTGCCGTGATGAATGTTTACTTACCGTGCCTGCAGGCGACAATGTCATGCGGTTATTGCCACCATTAATTATTACCGAGGAACATATTATCGAGTGCGTCAAGATGATGACCTCCGCATGGGAAGGGATGTCATCATCATGAAATTAAGACATTTTCTAGATCTTGATCTCATAGAAAATAAAGAATTACGGCGGATGTTAAAGCTGGGTTCTGATTTTAAAAATGGGAGAGGAGTTTCACCCCCACTCAAAGGTAAAACATTAGCGATGATTTTTGAAAAACCATCTACAAGAACTCGTGTATCTTTTGAGGTTGGTATGAAACAACTTGGTGGTTCGACAGTTGTGTTGAATCCAGATGAAATGCAAATCGGTAGAGGAGAGACGATTGCTGATACTGCGCGGGTGCTTAGTCGATACGTCGACGCAATTATGCTCAGGACCAATGACCCCAATAAGATGATAGAACTAGCAAACAACTCTACGGTGCCTGTCATCAATGCCCTTACCGACCGTTCGCACCCCTGCCAACTAATGGCAGACGTGATGACATTTGAAGAATACAAGGGCAACATAGAAGGGCGAAAAATAGCGTGGGTTGGTGACGGAAATAATATGGCGGTTACCTGGGTTCATGCTGCGGTGCAATTCAATTTTGAGTTATCCTTAGCATATCCTTCTGAACTTTCCATTCCACGATCAGAGGTCGAAAGAGCTGCCGCAGAAGGCAAAACCGTGAAAGAAACTGAGGATCCATTAGAGGCGGTTCGCGGTGCAGATTGTGTCGTTACAGATACTTGGGTTTCAATGGGTAATCAGCCGTCCACAAACCGTTATAAACTATTAGAACCATATATTGTGAATAGTGAATTAATGGCCCAGGCAGGTTCGGAGGCTATTTTTATGCATTGTCTGCCGGCCCATCGCGGCGAGGAGGTCACAACTGGTGTTATAGATGGGCCTCAATCCGTTGTATGGGACGAAGCGGAAAACCGGTTACATGCCCAAAAGGGAATACTTGTTTGGTGTCTGGGGTGAACAATAAGTCAATACCAGATAATAAGTTACAGCCATTTCAACTTGAAACCAGAGTTGCCCAAGGTCGGTTAGTTCGCTTAGGCGAAACTATCAATAAGGTTTTGACTGCCGGGAATTACCCCAAAGAAGTGGCGGTTCTGTTAGGTGAGCTACAAGTAATTGGTGGGCTTATGTCCGGGGTACTGAAGTTTGATGGTGTTTTATCAATTCAAATTAAGGGTGATGGGGCCATCACGTTGCTCATAGTAGATGTCACATCCGATGGCCATATGCGAGGTTTAGCAAAGTTCGATTTAGAAAAGTTAAAAAATTTAAATGGAAATTTATCTAGTGGGCCTCAACAAAAGGTATCGCGCTTCCTAGGAAATGGATTTTTTTCATTAACTGTTGATCAAGGCCCGGACACAGAACCCTATCAGGGCGTAGTGTCTTTAGAGGGAGAAACGTTGGTAGAATGTGCAGAAAAATACCTAAATCAATCGGCTCAACTTGACGCGGCGCTTAAAGTTGTCGTTTCAGAGGTCGAAGATAAGGTTGGATCTACTTGGCGTGGTGGTGGTGTGCTACTACAAAAATTGCCGTCGGCTGGAGTGCAAAATTTAGCAGGGCAAAAGGATGACCTAGATTTTGAAGAATCATGGCGAAGAGCAGTTGTTTTCCTGAGTAGTTGTACAAACAGTGAACTGCTAAATCCCCATTTACATCCACATAATTTGCTTTTCAGATTATTTTCTGAAGATGGGGTTAGAGTATTTGAACCTTCTAATTTGTATATGAAATGTCGTTGCTCAAGGGAACGAATTCAAAATGTACTAGCTTCGTTTCCGCGCGATGAAGTGGATTCTATGAAAGTTAATGGTGAGGTTTTGGTAACCTGTGAATTTTGCAATGCCGACTACCGATTTTGTCAAAATAACATTGACGATATTTTTAGGGAATTAAAATCTGGTTAATGCGATAACACTTTTATTCAATTAAGGAGTTGCGCTATGAGATTTATTCGGAAGTGCTGTGTTGTATTGCTATTACCTGCATTCCTTTTGGCCTGCGAGGCGATAGAGAAAACGAAGATTTTTCCTGAACTTCGTTACACACACCTTCCTGTAATCTCGCTAGCTGTATCGAAGATTGACGTAAAAACAAAATATCAATCGGCTTTTAAAAAACCTAATGTAGAAACAGAATTTCCCATTTTGCCTGCAACGGTTGTAAGTAATTGGTTTAAAGATCGTTTATCTGCGGTTGGTGGTTCTGCTGTAATCCGCGCGACTGTAACAGATGCTAGCGTTATTGAGGTTCCATTAAAGAGAAGTGGGGGAATTCGCGGAGTTTTTACGAAAGATCAATCCGAGCGATACGACGCTGTCCTATCCGCTAAGATAGAAATATTTGATTCTGAGGGCGTTTTGCGAGGAACGGTGTCTTCAAAGGCTAAAAGGTCCCAAACTGTTTCAGAAGATGTGACCTTGGCGGAGCGCGAGATAATTTGGTTTCGAATGTTAGAATTCATGATGAATGACCTAAACCGTTCATTGGAGAGCCAGATTCGGAAATATTTTCAGAAATGGCTGCGTTAGCGTTTCCAAAATGATGGAACAAAGAGGATTAGAATAGTAAAGAGTTCAAGGCGGCCTAGAATCATGCCTGCCGATAAGGTCCATTTTGCTGCATCAGGTAGGGATGAAAAATTTCCAGAGGGTCCAATGATTGGGCCCATAGCCGGTCCCACGTTACAAATAGCCGTCGCTGCACCGGTAATGGCTGTAACATAATCAAGGCCTAGTGCACCTAGTATAAGTGCCAAAGCGGCAAAAGTTCCTATAAAAAGGAAAAAGAAATTCATTACTGATTGGACTACGTCCTCAGCAATTGGCCGGTGGTTATAGTGTGGTACAAATACGCCGTGAGGTTGTAATAATTGTTGAAACTGTGTGTGAACAGTCGAAAATAAAACCTGAAACCGAAAAATTTTAATGCCACAGGCAGTTGAACCCGCACATCCTCCGACGAACATTAATAAAAATAAAATTACTACGGGAAATGCCCCCCAGTTTTGATAGTCCGCCGACGTATAGCCAGTGCCTGTCATAATGGATACCGTATTAAAGGCACCGCTTACTGCTGCTCGATCAAAAGACATTTCGTTAGATGTCCAAAGCCAAAAAATGACTCCACCAGATGCAATTAGTGCAATAGCCATAAAGCATCGCACTTGTGGGTCACGTGTGAACGCAAATGACCCCTCACGGATTATACGTAGGTAAAGTAAAAAAGGCATTGCACCTACCAGCATCCCGACAGTAATAAAAATTTCGATGGGTGGACTTTCAAATACTGCTATTGATTGGTCTGACGATGAATAACCACCGGTCGCAATAGTTGTCATCGCGTGTATTACGGCAGGAAACCTTTCCATATCTAAAATCCAAAGGCCGATAGCCCAAATTGCTGTCAAGCCAATATAAACAAAAGTTATCCATGCTGCTATTTGGCCCGCACGCGGAAGAACTTTTTCCTGAGTTTCAAAAGCTTCAACTTTGAATAATTGCATTCCTCCCACGCGCAACATTGGTAGAACTGCGATAGCCATAACAATTATGCCAATACCTCCTAGCCACTGGAGAAGTGCTCTCCACAAAAGTATTCCCTTAGGGGCGTCATCGAGGCCTGTCATTACAGTAGAACCTGTAGTTGTTATCCCCGACATTGCTTCGAAAAAGGCATCTGTATAACTAAGCTTAACTTCTGAAAATACAAATGGCAGTGCTGCAAACATCGTGATTGATAGCCAGCTAGCCGCTGTTAAAATAAATGCCTGCTGAATTGAAAGTTTTCTTATTGGAGCTTGGTTAGTAAGGACTAAAACACCACCAACAAAAAGTGTCAAAGTACCGGCAGCAGCAAAAACTTTCCAGTCAGGGTGCCCATTTAACAAATCCACAGCGAAAGGTGCTAGCATCGCCACGGCGATGGTGGTTAGCAAAATACCTATAACAAATAAGGCAGGTCTGAGGTCAATCATCGTAATATTTTTCTGCAGATTTGCAGGAATTAACCCTTAGTCTATATGGCCTGAGCCAGATGTAGGGTTGCCAATTGCGGCAAGAAATTCTCGTCGTGTAGGTGCTTGTTCTCGAAAAGCTCCCATCATTTGGCTGGTGACCATTGTAAGTCCCGATTTATGGATTCCACGGGTGGTCATACAACCGTGAGACGCTTCGATTACGACGCCAACTCCTTTCGGCTCGAGAATATCACTTAAGGTTTTTGCAATTTGGGCCGTCATTTTTTCTTGAATTTGAAGGCGTTTTCCATAGGCATCTACCAGTCGGGCTAACTTACTGATACCCACAACTCGCCGATCAGGCAGGTAAGCAATATGAGCCTTTCCAATTATCGGTGCCAAGTGATGCTCGCAATGGGATTCAAAGCGAACATTCCTAAGGACCACCATTTCGTCATAACCTTCTACTTCTTCAAATGTTCGTGCTAAAATTTCTTCTGGATTAACTTCATACCCAGCAAACCACTCGCTAAAGGCGTTGGTTACTCGCCTAGGCGTATCAAGTAGTCCTTCCCGTGCGGGATTGTCACCAGCCCAGCGGAGTAAAACACGAACGGCTTCCTCTGCTTCCGCCTGGGTCGGCCGACTGGTAACCTCGATTGGACCACTATTCATAGCACGTTTTAAAGGTTCCATTTTCTATGTCCTTCTGCCATTTATCTGTTTATCTGCTATCCTTAGGGGATGAAGATATTCTATAATCTGATTAATTCAGTTGTCTGGCTTGATAAGGGCTATCAAGAGAAAAAGCCGGGATTTCTATATCGAAACGCTCACCAGTTTTTGTTTCCATTTCATATGAACCAAACATGATACCCGATGGAGTTGCTAGTGGTGTGCCACTGGTATATTCGAATGCTTCTCCAGGTTTTAACATTGGTTGTTCGCCGACGACACCCTCGCCTTTAACCTCCTGTAACTGACCACGTGCATCAGTTATCCGCCAGTGTCTATTTAAAAGCTGAACGGGCTCCATTCCATCGTTCCTAATTTGCACTTGATAAGCCCAGACATAGTGATCTTCGTCTGGAGCTGACTGATCATCCAGAAATATCGGTTCAACTGAAACTCGAATACTTCTGGTGGTTGCTTCATACATTTTATTTCTCCTGGCGGTGAATTAGAATATGTCGCCATTAAAGATATCTGTTATGTAAGTGTTCCGTTACACTTTTGATAGTGCTTGGGCAATATCTTCTTTTAAGTCGTCAATATCCTCTAAACCAATTGACAAGCGAACGAATCCATCAGTAATACCTAATTGAGCCCGTTCTTCTTCGGAAAGTCTTTGATGTGTTGTTGTCGCTGGGTGAGTGGTCAGGCTTTTAGTGTCCCCGAGATTGTTAGAAATATCTATCAGTTTTAACGCATTCATAAAACGAAAGGCTTCATCCTTTTTGCCATTTAAATCAATACAAACCACCGTACCAAAATCAGACATTTGCGTTTTAGCTAGTTCATACTGTGGATGTGAATCTAAACCAGGATAAAGAACTCTATTAGGAGTTTCATGCTCGATCAAAAACTTAGCAATTTCCATGGCATTTTTACAGTGTTTTTCTACTCGTAAATCAAGTGTTTCTAATCCTTTCAAAAGCAACCACGCATTAAACGGACTCATTGACGGGCCAGTATGCCTATAAAATGGACTGAGTACATTATCAACCCATTCTTGCGGCCCGAGAATGGCACCTCCCATGGTACGACCCTGACCATCAATGTGTTTGGTAGTTGAATAAACCACGACGTCAGCCCCTAATTCTAGAGGTTTTTGTAAAATGGGTGTGGCAAATACATTATCAACAATGACTAGGGCTCCGGCGTTGTGTGCCATTTGGCAAACCGAGCAGATGTCAATAATTTCTAATCCAGGATTGGACGGTGTTTCAAAAAAGACGGCCTTAGTTGGTTGGCTCAGGGCTTTTTCCCACTGGCTGAGATTTGCTCCATCAATGATTTCAACTTCAACTCCAAAGCGGGGGAGAATTTCAGTTAAAATAAATTGACAGGACCCAAATAATGCCCTTGAACCCACCACCCGATCACCGGCGTTAACATAACACGCTAGTGAGGCAAAGACGGCGGCCATGCCACTTGCGGTCGCACGGCATGCCTCGGCACCCTCCAATAGGCAAAAGCGGTCTTGAAACATCTCATTTGTAGGATTCCCGTAACGAGAGTAGATGAAACGGTCGACTTCGTTTTTAAAAGCAGCTTCTGCATCTTCAGCCTTTTCATAAATAAACCCGGACGTCATAAAGATTGCTTCATTGGTTTCGTCAAACTCAGAGCGCCTTGTACCGCCTCGTACGAGTTGGGTTTGGGTACGCCATTTTTGTTCTTTTGGTTCCATTGCCATCGCCATTACCTCCTGCTGTTTTAATAAAGTCAGCAGTCCTGAGCCCAATATAAAAAACCCCGACCACCTAGGTCAGGGCTTCGTAAGGCGCCGACCTTTTAGCGGTTTTTTTAATGTGGCCGCAAGCCAGTCGGGCTCAAATCACCACATAAGCGTTACTACAGTTCAAAAAGAATTACGTCAAGAGTATAGGTTTTATTATATACGCATAGATTTTATTTTTTAATCGGTGCAGAGACCAGTATTATCCCTAAATATAAATTCTATCGTGCGGTTATTCTATCTGAATACCGAGTTGATATTTCACCCAAATTGATGCCGTAAAAATCGATAGCGCACCAAATTGATGTAATAAAGCCAATAAAATTTCTACCTCAGTGAGTAATGTTGCAATACCTAATCCCAATTGGCAAATAACAAGTATCGTTAGTGAGTTGATGGCACGAGATACTCCAACATCAAGGATTTCTCTGGATGCTAAGATCCAGAATAAAATCGTTAATGTAACTGTTCCAATTGCTATCAATCGATGCGTGAATTGCACAGCTGCCGTGTTTTCGAACAAATTAACCCACCAAGGAGACATTACCAAGATACCGGCCGGCACCCACTGGCCGTCCATTAATGGGAAGGTGTTATAGGTTAGTCCTGCATCTAATCCAGCGACAAAAGCTCCTGAAATGATAGTAATGAAAGTGCAGTAAAGGATAATCAAAGAGCCGCTGCGAAGCCATACGGAGCGAGTTTTATGGCGGCGCGGTGTTAAGAAATTGATAGCAAACCAAAATAGTAAGCCAAAAATCAAAAAAGCAAGACCAAGGTGCAATGCCAAGCGATACTGGCTGACAAAAGGCTCATCGACCAATCCACTTTTAACCATATACCAGCCAATAATTCCTTGCAGACAGATTAATGAAAATAATCCGCCTAATTTTAGAGAGAGGAGAAAGGGAATTTTCCTCCGAATTACTATCCAAAGGTATGGTAAAAGAAAAACAAGACCAATGAGTTTTCCCCATAGGCGGTGCAGATATTCGAGCCAGTAAATCGACTTAAAGTCGTCAGTAGTCATCCAGAAATTTATCTTCATAAATTCTGGGCTTGTTTTGTAAGAGGCGAATAGTGTCTCCCACTCAACCTGACTAGTTGGTGGAAAGAACCCAGTCAATGGTTTCCAGTCAACAATGGATAGACCGCTGCCGGTTAGTCGGGTTGCTCCACCAAGTAAAATCATGCCTCCAACCATAAAACAGCAGATCAAAAGCCAATAACCAACAAATTTTGGTGTTAGCTGGGAGTCTCGTTCTACAACCAAGGTCAAAGGTTTTGAAATTGTTTCTTTTAGCATTTCTTTATGACTTTTTCTTTTTGTAAATAGGCTTTGGCAACAGTCAGAACAAGAATTTCCTATTGAAACCGAATAATTTCCTTAGATTTATGAAAAAAGATATAAATTTTTTATTTTGATGTCCTTGACAGGCTAGAAGGTCATACTTATATATCCGGCACTCTTCGGGGGAGAGTGCTAACAAGGTAAAATCCCCTTTAATATCAACGATTAATTTGGAGCGCGCAAATGAAATTTAGGCCATTGCATGACCGCGTCGTGGTGGAGGCCCTCGAAGCTGAGGCCAAAACAGCAGGCGGCGTGATTCTCCCTGATACGGCTCAGGAAAAGCCACAGGAAGGAAAAGTCATTTCAACCGGACCGGGTGTTCGGGGCGAGGACGGAAATATTAGTGCACTTGACGTCAAAAAGGGCGACCGTGTCCTTTACGGCAAGTGGTCCGGCACCGAGATTAAGGTGGACGGTAAGGATTACCTGATTATGAAGGAATCCGATATTATGGGCATCATCGAGTAAGGAGATCTGACCGATGGCAGCTAAAGAAGTTAAATTTGATTCCGACGCCCGCGATAAAATGCTGGCTGGTGTAGACACTCTCGCCGATGCGGTGAAAGTAACCCTAGGCCCGAAAGGCCGCAACGTTGTTCTCGATAAAGCCTTCGGCGCTCCCCGGATCACCAAAGATGGTGTGACGGTCGCCAAGGAAATCGAGCTTTCTGATAAATTCGAAAACATGGGAGCCCAAATGGTACGGGAAGTCGCTTCTAAAACAAATGATGAAGCGGGTGACGGCACTACTACAGCAACTGTGCTTGCTGGGGCTATTGTTCGCGAGGGCTGTAAAGCAGTAGCCGCTGGCATGAACCCTATGGATTTAAAACGTGGTATCGATGCGGCGGTTGAAGCCGTTGTTGCTGATCTTAAGGCGCGTTCTAAGAGAGTTAAGGACGAAGCCGAAATTGCTCAGGTGGGTACCATTTCCGCTAACGGCGATGAAGAAGTCGGCGAAATGATTTCAGCAGCAATGCAGAAAGTTGGAAAAGAAGGCGTAATCACCGTTGAAGAAGCCAAGGGACTAACTACAGAACTCGAGGTTGTTGAAGGCATGCAATTCGATCGTGGTTATCTCTCTCCATATTTTGTTACGAATGCCGAAAAAATGGTTTGTGACATGGAGAATCCATTAATTCTTCTTCATGAGGCTAAGCTTTCTAGTTTGCAGCCGTTGTTACCATTACTGGAATCAATTGTTCAGTCTACGCGTCCGCTTATTATTGTGGCTGAGGATGTTGAGGGCGAGGCTCTTGCTACGCTTGTTGTAAACAAGTTACGCGGTGGTCTAAAAGTTGCGGCCGTTAAGGCTCCCGGCTTTGGTGATCGTCGTAAGGCTATGCTTGAGGACATCGCTATCCTTACGGGTGGTCAGGTTGTCTCTGAGGATCTCGGCATCAAGCTCGAAAACGTCACCATGGATATGCTTGGGTCTGCCAAAAAAGTTTCTCTTACCAAGGAAGAAACCACCATTGTTGAAGGAGCCGGCAAAAAAAGTGAAATCCAAGGCCGTTGCAACCAAATCCGCGCTCAGGTAGAGGAAACATCCTCTGACTATGACCGTGAGAAGTTGCAAGAACGCCTTGCCAAGCTTGCTGGTGGTGTAGCCGTTATTAAAGTTGGCGGTGCAACCGAAGTCGAAGTTAAAGAAAAGCGTGATCGTGTTGAAGATGCGATGAATGCGACCCGTGCGGCCGTTGAGGAAGGTATCGTTGCCGGTGGTGGAACTGCCCTGATTTTTGCCACTAAAGCCCTCAAAAAGGTAACTCCCGCTAATGATGATCAGCGCGTTGGTGTTGATATCGTTGGTAAGGCAATTCAGACACCGGTGCGTCAGATTGCTGAAAATGCCGGAGAATCCGGTGCGGTTGTTGCAGGTAAGCTTCTTGAGGCTAAAGGTTCCACCCTTGGTTTTAACGCTCAGACCGGAAAATACGAAGATCTGGTTAAATCGGGTGTTATAGACCCAGTTAAGGTTGTGCGGACCGCTTTACAGAATGCTGGTTCGGTAGCTGGTCTATTAATAACGACTGAAGCTATGGTTGCTGAGGCCCCTGATGATAAAGCAGGTGGTGCTATGCCTCCGATGCCCGACATGGGCGGCATGGGTGGCATGGGTGGCATGATGTAAGGTGTTTTCTTGCACTGTTTAACCAAAGCCAAACGATTAAGGCCTCGCATTAGCGGGGCCTTTTTCATTTTAATAATTAATAAGGTTAATTATTTCCAATTTCTAAGTAAGTTTCAGAAAGTTTCTGGTCCCCCTAACCGCTTCAGCAAGACCCACCCGTTTAATCTCGACACCTTCGGGAAAGGCCGTCAACAGCCTTGTGGGTGTCCGTGAATCAAGGATAACAAATATTCCGCGATCGGTGTCTCGTCTGATCAATCGACCATACGCTTGTTTAAGACGTAGCCGAGCGATGCGATCATCGTATGCATTGCCGTCAAATGCATTTTTGCGCGCTCGATGCAGGATAGTTGGACGAGGCCAAGGAATGCGATCAAATACAACCAGTCTTAACGCGTCGCCTGGTATGTCTACGCCATCACGGATTGCGTCAGTACCAAGGATACAGGTATTAATTTCCGATCGAAAAATTTCTATCAGGCTGGCAGTATCTATCCCATCTACATGTTGTGCGAGGAGTGATAGGCCTGACTGCTCCAGAGGAATTGCAATTTTACTATGCACAACGCGTAAACGGGAAATAGCTGTAAATAGGCCAAGTGCTCCTCCATTTGAGCAGAGAAACAATTCACGATAGGCCGAAGCTATTTGATCGTTGTTTGTTCTGTTAACATCGTTAACGATAAATACCTTAGTCAGTATAGAATAATTAAACGGTGAGGGAATATTGGCTCGGATCGCCGGAGCTTCTAGATGGGCTGTGCCGGTTACTTTTTCGGCATTTTTCCAATCATTTTCATTATCACCCGAACTGTCACGCAGAGTTGCAGAGGTTATTACAACCCCGTGGGCCGGTCGGACCACATACTCCGAAAAGGGAATAGTGGGATCTACCCAGTGCCGATACATACCGATATCGTTATCACGACTTACACCACGCTCGACCGAAAACCAGTCGATAAAATTTTCCGGCATAACATCATTTAATGCTTTTAACATTGCTCGCCAGATATCAATCTCGTTTTCGCTGCGGCGGATTAACCCGCGGCAGGCTGCATCAATTCGCTGGCGCGTCTGGGTGTCAAAATTGTCAGTTTCAGAGTCTAACAGGTATAAAAGTCGAGAATTTAAATCTTTCATTGGTTGTGAAAGATCACTTAGTGCTCTTTCAAGGCCAACGGCTGCATCTTTTAGCCCTTCAATCGTAGGGTGTATATTGGCCTCAAGGTCGTATGGGATTTTCGGGTTTTTCGCATAGGCATACACCTGTCTACGGACCAGGCTGAGAAAAGATTCCATTTGACCATGAGGCTGGTCTCTACTTTCCAACCGCGTGATCCAGCCGGTATGAGGTAGACATTGGGCGGCATCCCTTAATAATTCAAATGTTTCGGCTGTTTTCACATCGGCAGAAATAAGATCTTCTATACGACCCTTCAATCCGCGCGAACGGCTTCGGTCACCGCCTTCGTCGCCCAGTAGCCATCGACGTAATTCAAAGCTCTGTAACCCGGAAAGTTTAGCCGAGAATGCAATATCTGAAGAATCGAACAGGTGGTGCCCCTCATCAAAAACCAACCGGGTTGGAACGTGGTCTGCGTCTAAACCTCCCAACGTGGCCTGAGCCATTATCAATGCATGGTTGGCCACCACGAGGTCAGCACGCCGGGCTTGCCGAATATTGCGTTCGATAAAGCATTTAGTGTAATGGCTGCATGAAGAATAAATGCATTCGCCACGCCTGTCCGCAAGTGCCAGTGTGTCGCGGTATCCAACAAGGTCCACCAACCAAGAAGGAAAGTCACCGCTTGCAATATCGCCGGACCGGGTGACCGCGGCCCAACGGGCAAGCAGGCCAACCCCTATGGCGCTTGCGGGTCTGGTCGGGATCTGGCCAACCGCCTCCTCTAAATTTAAGAGGCAAAGATAGTTTTCTCGTCCTTTGCGTATTACCACGCGACGAGCTTTCATTTGCCCATCGGGATGGAGGCGGTTAAGCTCGTCATCGATTTGGCGTTGAAGATTTCTGGTATAAGTGCTCAGCCAGACTGTGCCACCATTTTTGTCTGCCCAAATACTGGCAGGCGCGATGTAGCCTAGCGTTTTACCGACCCCCGTGCCCGCTTCGGCGATTACAACCTTAGGATTGCCAACTTCGATTTTGGGAGCGAAAGCGGCGGAAACGGCTGACGCATAGTCGGCTTGTTGTGGCCGAGGTTCGGCAGCTTCCCCGGTTAGCTCTGATAATCTCTGTCGAGTTTCTGTAACAGTGACTTCTTGATTTTCTGGAGGTGGGTCAGGTGCATGCTCTGCCCAACTATTTAATCGCATCCAGATGTCTAGACCACTTCTGGGGTGCGGCTGGGTATTGGAATTAGCGAGATGCTCCAAATTGTCCATGACAATCGGCCCCCACGTCCACCCACCATTTTCCATTGCTTTAGCTATTAAAAATGCGTCAGGGTCTTCTTCGGGGTCTATCAAATTTAATTCTTTTAATAAAACCTCGCTCGCGTGGCGCAGGGTTCTAGCCTCCTCCTCTATTGATTCAGGTGTATCAAGGTTGAGCGCCTTGGCAATCCCGCTAGAAGTTGGGACGCAAAACTGCGAGGGCCGACAAAAAGCAAAAAGCTCCAATAAATCAAGCGCCTCGAATTTTTTAACATCTAGTCTACGACAAACAGATGGGGCATGACACAGGATAGGCGGTTCGATCGAGTTGATGACTGTTTCGGTATTTGACTGGTTAATATGGCGTATTTCGTCCTCGGGAGATTGGATGATAGCATCGCTTGGCCCAGCCACTAAGACGTATCGCGATTCCGAAGATTTTGAGCTGCCAAATGGAAGAGGACTATCCATGCCTTTATTATATATTACGTGAGAGATTCGGGCGCTATGTCTACTTTTGATCGGTGCTTCTTTATTGACGAAAGCTGCCTCCGCGCATAGGTTTTTGCGCCAGCCAAGATAAATAAATTGGAAAAATAGTGGATACAGTTCGAAATTTAACTCAAAAGGCTCGTGCATGGCCATTTGATGAAGCCCGTAAGCTAAATAAACGCCTGGGTGGACAAAAGCCTACTAAGGGTTATGTGCTGTTTGAAACTGGCTATGGGCCTTCCGGGTTACCTCATATTGGGACTTTCGGTGAGGTCGTTCGTACCACCATGGTTCGGCAGGCTTTTACTGAACTGAGCGACGTCCCTTCTCGGTTATTTACATTTTCCGACGACATGGACGGGCTTCGTAGCATCCCTGCAAATGTCCCAAAACCGGAAATGTTGGAAAAACACTTGGGTAAACCGCTTTCATCCGTTCCTGATCCATTTGGTGAATACGAAAGTTTTGGCCATCACAATAATGCGCGTCTACGAGAGTTTTTAGATAGATTTGAATTTGATTACGAGTTCCAGAGTGCAACATCATGCTACACAGAAGGAAAATTTGATGAAACTTTATTGAAGTTACTAGCCAACCTTGAAGCGGTTACTCAAGTTATTTTGCCAACGTTAGGACCTGAGCGCCGGGAAACCTACTGTCCATTTTTGCCAATTTGTCCGGATACCGGTGTGGTCCTACAATTACCGGCAATTACTAGTGATATTGATGCTGGTACCATTACCTTTCGGCGTGATGAGGGAGGGACATTAGAAGCACCTGTGACGGGGGGTCATTGTAAGCTCCAATGGAAAGCTGATTGGGCCATGCGCTGGGCGGCATTGGCAGTTGATTATGAGATGTCGGGCAAAGATCTGATAGACTCCGTTCGTTTATCTTCTCGAATATGCAAAATTTTGGGTGGGCGAGCACCAGAAGGTTTTACCTACGAGCTTTTCCTTGATGAAAATGGGGAAAAAATTTCCAAGTCTCGGGGTAATGGCCTTACCGTTGAGGATTGGCTGCGGTACGCCCCTCAGGAGAGTTTACAACTATATATGTTCAATTCGCCCCGCAAAGCAAAGCGACTCCATTTTGATGTTATTCCTCGTCATGTTGATGATTATCTAAAATTTATTGTCGGATTTGCTGAGGAAGAGGGCAGAAAGAAACTCGAAAACCCTGTATGGCATATCCATGCTGGAACTCCTCCATTTGAAGATAATCATGTTACGTTTGGATTGCTCCTCAATTTGGTGTCCGCCTGTAATACTGATGACAGGGCGGTGCTCTGGGGGTTCATCTCTCGCTACACTCCTGATGCTAATCCGACGGCGAACCCTATCCTTGATAATTTGGTTGAATATGCAATTCATTATTATCAAGATTTCGTCAAACCAGAGAAATCTTATCGAAAACCAAACGAAATGGAGCGGGCCGCTCTCGAGGAGTTAGCTAAAGGTCTTGAAACCTTAGAAGAAGATGCGGATGCTGGTGAGATCCAAAATCTTGTTTATGCTGTGGGGAAGAGTGGCAGCTTTGAAAATCTTCGTGATTGGTTTAAAGCACTTTATGAAACTCTATTGGGTTGTGAACAGGGACCACGAATGGGGTCCTTTATTGCACTTTACGGTGTAGAGGAGACATTAATTTTGATAAAAAGGGTTCTTTCTGGCGAGAATATTTCATAGAAGTTCAGTTAATTTTTCTCATGATTAACAAGCTCGTTTAGTCGGACTTTGATCCCAACGCAAGGCGAGCATAATTTGGAACTTGCAAAACATTATTTTCAAAAAATGGCCGCCAGGCGCTGATAACTTTATCTTTCAAACGCGCAAATTCGATGGGCGTCATATTCTCCGTTTCTTTAGTGAAACTACGATTGAGGTTACGGGTTACATAATCGTCGACATCATCCACACGATTTTTATAACGGAGTTCACGTTCCTCGACATCGAGAAACCCAGCTTTGGCCATAATTTCTTTTAGTGTTCCCGGCGCACTCATGGCATGGCGGCTCGGTGTTGGACCTTCACTTAGCCCATGATACTTGGCGACGGCGCGCCGCGGGACATAAAAAGCTGGATTTTCTTCATAATCACCCCAGACGATAATTGCCGCGCGGCCATTAGTTTTTAAAACGCGATTTGCTTCAAGAGCTGCGGTGACCTTATTTTTTGGAAACATGATACCGAAACGACAAGTCACCGCATCAAAAACATTATTTTCGAAAGGTAGTGAAGCCATGTCGGCTCCAACAAATTCGATGATATTTAGATTTAGATTTTGTCCCCTCGTTTGTGCGGCTATAAGCATTTGTAGTGTTCGGTCGGTGCAAATGACCTCACCTTGCCCGCCCATAGAATAAGCTATACTTATCGCAGGATTTCCAGTGCCAGAGGCTAAGTCTAAAACCTTTTCTCCTGATTTAATTCCTGTTTCAGCTATAATCATCTGGTTAAAGGTGTCATCCGTGGAAATTCCGATTGGGCTAGTTGTCGACCAAACTTTGGCCTTTTCCGACCATTGGTCTTTTGATTTAATTGGATCTCCTTCGTCAATCATGGGCTGTGCCTATTCCCAAGCGCATAATTATTGGAATGTTATAGATGTCATCCACCAAATACTCAGCGCATGCATTTCTTACCTTTTCAAGAAGTACCCCGAGGTCCGCCTCGGTTAGCGCAGCAACTCTGTTTGGCGCCGTCCGTGCTACCGCACGATGGAAATAGTCGTCATCTGGAGTTATTCGCCTCTCCCACTTCAGTTGCAATTCTTCAAATTTGGCGAACCCTGAATTTCTTATAATTTCTTTGAGCGCACCTGGTTTGGATAGATTGTGCCGGATCATTCTTGGAGGAGAGATTTCACCAAAAAAAGACTCAAGCCCTGCACTGACCGCAAGAAAGGTTGGGTTAAGGCTTAATTCACCCCAAACTAGCCAAACCGCTTTACCTCCAGGCCTTAAAACACGAAGGGTTTCTTTGGCGCAATCTAACTTATTTTGTGAAAACATTAGACCATTACGGGATGTAACCGCATCGAAAGTACCATTCGGAAATGGTAAAGAATCCATATCGCCTACCGTAAAAGTTAAATTGTTCACAGCGTTTCGTTTAGAACGCTGAACGGCAATGGCAAGCATTTCCGGGGTTATATCATAGGCTGTTACATTTCCTTTAGTGAGAATTCTGGCTATTGTTATCGCCGGGTCACCTGTGCCAGAGGCTAAATCCAGAACAGCCATCGCTGGTGTGATACCCGCATACTCAATTAATTGGCGTATAAATGGATCTTGGTTAGGTTTTGCGGTAGTTGCGGCTTCGGCCCAACCTACACTTCTATCTTTCCAATAGACCGCTCGGTTTTCAGTATCTTGCACGCGGTGGCCTACCTTTTTTAATGAATTGTCACAATTTTTCTTTCTGTGAAAGCGCGTATGATTGGATATAATTTACCATGGCATGCAATCCATTAGCTCTGCTGCCACTTAAATGGGATCCCAATTCTATTGTCTCAAAGAAATCTGGTGGGGTATTTAAAATTTCGTCAGGTGTGCGTCCGGAATAAACGCGTAACAACAGCGCTATTAAGCCACGAACAATCATTGCGTCGCTATCAGCATTATAAATTATTTTTTCCTCAACAGTTTTGGGTTTAAACCAGACTTGAGACTGGCACCCCTTTACCCGAAATTGTTCTATATGAAACTCTTTTGGCAATCCATCCAGGGATTTGCCTAATTCGATAATATATTCATAACGATCCACCCACTCATCGAATAGGCTGAATTCGTCTATAATACTTTGTTTTGCCCCGGAAATAGTTTCAAAATCGTTATTCATAACAATAACTTAATAATTTATCTAAAACCCTAAATATCATCTATAAAGATAGCTCAGGGTGTAATCAATCATCAACTATTTGGCTTCTATGTGCCGTGGTGATACTCGATGCGAATCAGTCAGTGATTTATGTTCTAAGTAAGCCTAATTGGAGTTGGTTTATGTCTACTGTGGATATTACCGCTGTCATTAATGGTCGCGATACCAAAAAGAACAAGACCCATATTGATTTAATGAAAAGCGGAACAGCAATGTTCCGAATGTTGCCTGCAAATTTAGCGCATAAGTGTGCAATACAGGCTCTAAAATTTGGTTTGATACCTAATCTCAAAGGGCTCGATGACCCAATCCTGAAAATCAGGTTGTGGGATATGGAATTCGATAACCCTATCGGAATGTCGGCAGGATTTGATAAGAATGCTGAGGCGATAAAGGGAGTATCCGATTTGGGCTTTGGTTTCGCCGAAATAGGCACAGTAACTCCATTTCCACAGAAGGGTAATCCAAAACCCAATTTATTTCGGCTCCCAGAAGATAGAGCTCTTATAAATCGTCTTGGGTTCCCGAGTAACGGCGCAGAAAATTTTGCTAAAAATATGGAAAAAGCTAAAAATATACCTTTGTTTAAATTAGGTATAAATATTGGAATTAATACAGGGACCAGTGACGCAACTGGCGACATTGATTTTTGCTTAAAAAAACTAGCGGGATATGCCAGTTATATAGCGATTAATGTCTCTTGCCCAAATACACCGGGACTATCTGCTTGGCAGGCGGGTGATAAATTATCGGAAATGGTAGAAAAGGCGAAATTAACTCTATCCCAATTGGCTAATGAAAAAATACCACCCCTGTTGGTTAAAATTGGCCAGGAACTTGATGATAAGGAGTTGGCGGCGATTGCTAAAGTTGCCTTGAATACTGGTATTGATGGCTTGGTAGCTTGTAATACAACTGCCCAACGCCCGGCAACCCTAAGAAGTTCCTGTGCAAATGAAGTGGGTGGTTTAAGTGGTTCACCAATCCGCAAAAAAGCAACCCGAACGCTTTCAGAACTTTATAAAATGACTAGTGGTAAGGTTGTATTAATCGGTTGCGGCGGTATTTCAACGGCCGATGATGCATACGAACGGATTAAATCAGGGGCTTCATTATTGCAGCTGTACACGTCCTTAATTTATGGAGGGCCCAGCTTGATTGCAGAGATTAAAGAGGGATTGTCAGCCCATTTAAAGGATGATGGTTATACAAAACTATCGGATGCGGTAGGAGCAAATCACCTTTAATTTATTTTTCGAATTTTAACTTTTGCAGATGATACACTTAGATATCTGGTAAAGATTAATGATACATAGTTTTGAGTTAAAAAATAGATAATGGCCTGTCAATTGAGTATTTTCATCAATTTGATACTTGTTTATAAAATAATCTCTTCCCATCCCAGTACGCTCATGGCAAAACCCCACAGGTATGACAGATCGAATACCCATTATTTCAGGCCTTTCCGACTTAGTATCGGAATTTGATGCCTTTATCATCGATCTTTGGGGTGTCGTTCACGACGGCGTTACGTTGTATCCAGAGGCACTTAACTGTTTAAAGAAAATTAATGAAACGGGGAAACCCTATGTGATGCTTACAAATGCGCCGAGACGAGCTGATGCTGTTCGCGTTGGTATGGACCACATGGGTGTTCCGAAGAACCTATGTCCGATTATTATGTCCTCAGGGGAGGCAACACGGATAGGTTTAGAAGAAATGCGTGAAGAGTGGTTTTGGGGTGTGAGCAAAACCTACGTTCATATCGGGCCCGACCGTGATGATGGTTTATTTGATAATCTAGATCTCAAATTGGTTGATACTGTAGCGGATGCTGGATTGATAGTGAATACTGGTCCCTGGGGAGATAAAGAAACTGTCGATGATTACGAAATTTTACTTTGTGAGGGGGCCAATGCCCAAGTGAAGATGGTTTGTGCCAATCCAGACCTTGAGGTGATACGTGGAGGCAGCCGTATCATTTGTGCAGGAGCACTGGCTAAAAGGTATGAAGAGCTTGGCGGTGATGTCCTTTATTACGGCAAACCTTACCAACCTATCTATAACAGCTGTTTGTACAAAATGGGCAATCCTGCTTTGGGGCGTGTGCTGGCAATTGGTGATTCACTTCGAACCGATATCGTGGGAGCTCAAAACCTCCAAATAGCTTCGCTCCTTGTTATTGGTGGTATTCATGGTGAAGCATTCGGAATCGGGTCTGGAGATAACTCTCCTGCAGCCGGCAAACGTATATCGGCCGTTTGTGAGGCAGAAGGTGTTTTTCCGGATATAGCTATCCATCATCTTCGCTGGTAACGGTTTAAAAGTACCTAAATCATGCACAGTCCTGTTTCTTATGGGTTTGCAGTGTATTTGATTAATTTGGTCCTTTAGTTTTTACGGAGTTCAAAGTTGCACGCACTGCTGTTAACGATTTTTGTTGATACTGTAGGCTTTGGTATCATTCTTCCGTTGTTACCATTTTTTGCTGAAAAGTTCGGTGCTAGCCCTCTTGAGGTCACATTATTGGCAACCGTTTACTCTTTTTCCCAGTTTGTTTTTGCCCCCGTGTGGGGAAGGTTCAGTGATCGGTTTGGACGTCGTCCCATAATTCTAACCACCTTGGCCGGGTTATTTTGTGGCTATTTTGCTCTAATATTTACGAATTCGTTGACTATTTTATTTCTGGCGCGTGCCTTCACCGGAGCTATGGCCGCGAATTCAGGGGTTATTCAGGCATATATCGCTGATGTCACAGATACTGCAGCACGAGCTGGTGCCATGGCAAAAGTCGGTGCTGCACACGGTTTAGGTTTCATTGTTGGGCCCGCAATTGGAGGAATGTTAGCGGGCACAGACCCTGTGAACCCTAATTTGGCCTTACCGTTTGTGATCGCAGCGACACTTTCTGGTATAGCTTTATTTATTGCTTTTTTTCAAGTTCACGAGACCGTTGCAGTTAGTTTACGAGACGCGGTAGTAAAGGGACAACGTTCTTTAGGACGGGTTTTTATGGATGCCGTCCAAATTCCTCAATTAGCTCTACTTTTAGTTGTAGTGACAATGACGCCGTTTGTATTCTCGGGTATCGAAACAACTTTTGTTCTTTGGTCTGAACGTTTGTTAGGTTGGGGACCATGGCAAAATGGTCAAATTTATACCTTTATGGGTATAACAGCAGCGGGGACCCAGTGGTTCCTAGTTGGACGGCTAACCCGGAGATTTGGGGAACACCGACTAATTTGGGTAGGGGCCCTGATGATTTTTGTTGGAGTTTTAATCTTACCCTTTATGACTGGTGCCATTGGGCTTTGTATCGCTTTTGGTTTTATTGTTTTTGGAGTAAGTGTTAACAATCCTTCTCTCTCCAGTCTTGTCTCTAAATACGCACGTCCGAGCGAGCGTGGAAGCCTTTTAGGTATATCACATTCTTGTTCAGCTATGGCTAGGATTACCGGTCCGGCCTGGGCGGGATTTGTTTTCGGAAGTTTTGGGCCAAATTGGCCCTTTTATTCTGGGGCAGTAGTAATGATTTTAATGTTTATTATTGCTATGTGGATTAAACCAGCTAAAAATTAGGGTTCTCGGTACCACTCTAAAATAGTTCTTAATGTCCTTTATCCTTGACGCAGACTTTATAGCTCATTAAAAAGCGCTTTTCCCGCTTATGATTTGGGAAATTTAATATATTTTGGACTAAAATTATGTCACGTCGATGCAGCATATCAGGTAAGGGAGTACTTGCCGGCAATAACGTTAGCCACGCGCATAACAAAACACGTCGCAAGTTTTTTCCCAACATTCAGGTATCATCTATGCCTTCTGAAGTTTTAGGACAGTCAGTTAAGCTAAAACTTTCAACACAAACTATTCGGACTATTGAGAAGAACGGAGGAATCGACGCTTATTTACTATCCACCTCAAACAAAAAATTATCTGTCGAGGCACAACGTTTAAAACGGAAGATTAAGCTGGCATCAGGAAAAGCTGTTTGAATTAGAGCTCTTTTTTATACCTAGTTTTAACGATTTATTTAGTTCCAGATTTCATCGCATGCTACTAAGGTTGAGTAGGCGCGGTTGATTATTTTTAACTTTTCCTCTGCCTTACGATCGCCACCATTGGCATCAGGGTGATTCTTTTTTACCAAAATTTTGTAGCGCTCTTTAATCTCTTCTTTGGTTAAAGGGGCATTTAAATTCAAAATGGCCAATGCTTCTTCTTCGATAGAACCTGGCCGCGGCCTCCAGCCTACCTTATGGCGGTTGACACCTCGATTACTTCCGTGATCCCAGTTGTCAGTGCCAAATATTCCAAAATCAATGCTCGACATCTGTCCCCCACTATGTTTTGACCCTAAGGGCCAGCTGGGACGCCACCAAGTTGTATCCGCTCGCAATTGTTTTTCGATCTCTGCCTGAGATAGGCCAGCATTAAAATTCCAGCGAGCATTGTATGCACGCACATGTTCTAGGCAAAACCAGAAATAATTATTCAGCTCTCTTTTCGATTTTGGTGCGCGATATTTACCTTCGTTGCCACATTCATGGGCATCACAAGGACGGACTTTTTCCTCAATGCGGGGAGCGCTTAAAATATCAAAAATTTGTTCACGTTTTCTCACATCGATATTATGAAGAGTTGACCGACCACATACAACAAATATGCACGTGAAATACCTAAGACGACCCAGTATATAAGTGTGGCCAGCGCTCTTTAACTACCGCGCCATCGCTTGCCATCGCGTGACAGGTATCGACTTGGTATGGCATGCCATTCGTTTGATCTTTTGAAATCCTTTTATTTTGTCCTGCTTCGCGCTTCACGGTTTTGTATCCCACGGTGCCAATTGGGCGCAACAGATCGACCATGTGAATGCACCCTTTTGAACCTCCCAACAATTTTTGAACTCTTCGGTTCCACCCTCGTCCTATTTTTTCTCCTATAAGTTTTTGGAAAGCGCCTTCTACACCTGGACATATCGCGTAGGGGGTTCCGTCCATAGCAACATCAACTGATGTAATAATTATATTTTGATCAAGGGTCAGTCGAAGCCACATGTCATGGATCGGCACTCCGGGTTTGATGGTGCCGCGGTATTTATTTTCGAAGGAGTATGCAGACGTATCTCTAAGTCGTCCTTCAACATCCCACTGACCGTCTATTCGGCGGTAGCTTGAGACTTCTACTGAGCGAGTTTGGATAGGTTCACGCTCGGCGGGGTTGGAAAGAGGCATCACCTAACTCCATTTTGTATCAGTTGCTCTCTCGTTTTATTTTTTCTATTCCAAATGATTTTCTGGAGGATTTATTTCCGTTTGATTAGGAGGAGTAATATGGATTACGGCCAATCTATTTTTTCGTCGACTCGCTACCTGAAAACGAAATTCTTCGAATATAAATATTTGCCCCTCTTCTGGAATTACTTTCCCAATTTGGATAACCAAGCCAGCAATCGTTGCCGCGTCGTCATCTGGTAGTTCCCAGTTGAGTCGCCGGTTAAGGTCACGGATGGTTACTCGCCCATCCACTAAATAACTACCATCGTTTTGTGAACGAACACCGAAGGGTACCTCGTCGTGTTCATCCGCAATGTCTCCAACGATTTCTTCTAATATATCTTCCAGAGTAACCACACCCATTAATGATCCATATTCATCGACGACAAGTGCAAAATGTTCTTGGCGACGACGGAAAGCTTGCAGTTGGTCGTGGAGTGATGTCGATTCTGGAATAAACCACGGTGGTGTTGAAACCGAGTCGATATCAATATGATCTAAAGTCCCTTGGTTTTGGTGCACATGAAGCAGCAGTACTTTAGCATGTATAACACCCACTATATTATCTGGTTCGCTCCGCCATAGCGGGATACGGGTGTACGGACAATTAACGACTTGTTTAATAATTTCACTGGTTGGCAAATCCGTGTCAATCATAACGATATCTTGTCGATGATTCATGACTTCACCGACGTTTACATCAGATAAATCCAATATAGAACGGAGCATGAGTCGCTCCCGCTGTACTGCCGGTTCATCCCCCATGTGAAGATCAATTGCACCGCGCAATGTTTCTTGTGCAATAGCTAATTCGTCATTTGAGTTAAATTTTTTGCCAAAAGGTCGTAATGTAATTGAAATCAAAATATTAATCGTATGAGTAATCGGAGATAAAACCGCGACTACATACTTAAAAGTGGGAGCAACTAGCAGAGCTACTCTGTCTGCATTATGAAAAGCATAAGTCTTAGGCATGACCTCACCGAAAATTAAAACTAATACGGTCATTGCGATAGTCGCATAAATTACACCAGTTTCACCGAAAGTCCCTATCAGAAGACTAGTGGCTAGTGCTGAAGCTAAAATATTGACCAGATTGTTACCCAGTAGAATAGCGCCGATTAATTTATCTCTGCTGGCAAATAATTTAGTTACAATTTCAGCACGCCGATTGCCCCGTTTTTGGAGCAAGTGCATGCGTGGGTGCGATGCAGCTGTTAGAGCAGTTTCTGAACCAGAAAAAACTCCAGACATGATCAACAATACAACGATGCCACCAATTGTAGCGAGTGTTTCAGTCTCCATTTGTTTTGGGCGTCCTATCAAGCGCCTGTAAGTTGAATAATAATATTGTTCTTAGCATATTTAATTTTCGGTTTGTTGGTTTAGGACATTGAGCAAATCCGCAGTATCAACCCCAGAAGACATAAAAACATCTCCAATGCCACGGGTCAGAATGAAATTAATTTTTCCGTTTTGAACCTTCTTATCTCGCGCGATATAGTTGAGGATTGATTGACTCTCCCAATTTTGATTAGAAATGTCACTCACTTGGGTGGGTAAACCAATCGATAAAAAATGTTTTCGAACGCGCGCTGCATCTTCTTTTTGACATAATCCCATTAGTACCGATAAATCGAAGGCCATAATCATTCCGATGGCAACAGCTTCACCATGAAGGAGTTTCGAACCAAACCCCGTATTTGCCTCCAAGGCATGACCAAATGTATGACCAAAATTTAGCAATGCGCGATTTCCAAGTTCTTTTTCGTCACGTTTGACGATGCGTGCTTTTGCACAGCAGCTTGTCATTATAGCGTACCTTCTTAGATCTTCATTTCCGTTTATCAGCGCTTGACCGTTAATTTCTAGCCATTCAAAAAACTTTTTATCTCCAATCAAACCGTATTTTACAACCTCGGCGTATCCCGATAAAAATTCACGCTTCGGCAGGGTTTCTAAGACGTTTGTATCCGTTAATACGATTCGTGGTTGATAAAATGTGCCAATCAAATTTTTACCGTGATGTGTATTTATTCCGGTTTTTCCCCCAACAGAGCTATCTACCTGGGATAAAAGGGTTGTGGGAATTTGAAAAAAATCAATGCCGCGTAAAATAACACTTGCCGCAAATCCTACTAAATCTCCTATAACTCCGCCGCCAAGCGCTATAAGGCTACTCGAACGTTCAGGATTTGTATCTAGTATTGCTGAAATGACCTTTTTAAATTCATCAAAACTTTTTGTGCTTTCGCCCGACGGGAGTGTGATGACGGAATGTGTTATCCCGGCCCCCTCTATCGCAGACACAAGGGTATTGAGATGATGTTTTGCAACGATATCATCTGTTATAATTATCACAGGTTTGTGTTTTATTAGTGGTGAAATGTACTCGGCTGCAGCACCAATCAAATTTGGGCCAATGACGATATCATAGCTCCGGTCTTTTAAATCAACTTTGAAAATTTCAACCTTTTTCATGACTGTTGACCTACTTTATAAGCAATTTTGTTCTGAATTAAACGTTTTTAGAGCAATAATAGCTTCTTCCACGGTAATATCCGGCGATTCATGGCCACTATCAATTACGATATCGGCTTGTTCGTATGTTGGGTACCGTTGGTTTATCAGGTCTTTTAGCTTTTCCCGTGAATTGGTATCCTTAAGCAATGGCCGGTCGTTGCGGCGGTTAGTGCGCGATAATAATAGTTCAATGTCAGCACGTATCCAAATAGAGGTCGCAGTATTTTTAATACGCTCACGCGTGTCATCGTTGACAAAAGCTCCACCACCGGTGGCCAACACATGAATAGGCTCGTTCAAAAGACGAGCAATTACTCTCCGCTCGCCATCACGGAATTTGGTTTCTCCATATAACTGAAAGATATCAGAAATTGAGCATCCAGCTGCCTTTTCAATTTCGTCATCGGCGTCTACGAACGGTAATTTGAGACGTTTGGCTAGCCTTTGACCTATACATGTCTTTCCAGCGCCCATCATTCCTACAAGCACGATGGATTTCGAAATATATGGGAATTCTTTGTTACTCATTTTTCAATCAGAAGTAAGCGGCGATGTTTGGCTTGTTGAAACTATAAACCCTGGGAGATAGACTGCCCAAATCTCGTCATGATTATGTGCTAGGTTTTTCGAACTATATAAATATATGATGTATTCTACGTCGTGTTCCATGATTATATATGGTATCAATATATTGTGGCATGTTAAACGAAAAGAGTTGATGGTAGGACTATATTGCTGGCCTAGGAAATTGTTTGGCATTTAAAATGCGATTAAACCTTATAGTATTGATTTGTTTAGTTATTTTAGTAATTGGTGCTCTTAGCTTTTTACTAATTTGGGACATACCAGCTCCTACAACCAATATAGAAAAGATACTCCCCGATGAACGGTTTTCCCGATAAACGATTTATAGTCCCCATCTTTTTGGTCGTCCAATTACTTTTTGTGGCGAACCCGTTATTGCCGAAAGCATTCGCAGAACAGATAGGACTAAATGTGAAAACCGAGAAGCGTAATTTGCAATCTGAGAATGCGCCTGTCCAATTAATACCCAGTATAAAAAGGCCCTCCATAACTAAACAGGGAAATAATACAATAAAGAATAAAGATGCGAAGAGGTATACCCCGATCTCACCCTCAGATAGAACCAATGCTCCGGTCGCGGTTCATACCTTGAAAGAACTTGATACGGATTCGGTTGGCGTTCTTGACGAATCCCGCGGTGGTTTGGGCGCTGAAATGTGGTTAGGAACTAGCCGGTCGTTTGTTACAAGGGCTATCGCGCTACTACCCTCGCGAGTTCGATCGCCGACAATGCGTAATTTAATGAGGCGTTTACTTTTGACGCAAGCGGTCGCCCCAAAAAGAAAACATTCTCAACCCCCACTATTACCCTTGAGAGTTGGAGCGTTGTTTGAAATAGGAGATGTGAAGTCTGCTCTTGCATTAATTGCTTCAACATCAGGTAGTCCCAGTGAGGAATATTTGGCGCGTATAGGTGTTGAGGGGCGGTTGTTTGGAAATGATACAGCCGGGGCCTGTCAAATGGTGCAAGCATATAGCGATGGGTTCAAAGATATTTACTGGCAAAAAGCGGCCGCATTTTGCCTTGCAATGGCCGGTAAAAATGCGGAAGCCAACTTAATATCAGATGTACTGGCTGAAAGATCAGGGACTGTACATCCGGCATTCTTCGCCGCAATGGATAAGTTATCTGGAGCAGATTCACCAAAAATCAATAGTTTAAAAGGGCCTTCGGCGTTGCTTTTATCCCTCATGCGATCAGCGGGACTGGGTTTACCAGATGACGTTATCGAAAATGCTTCACCTTCGGCTCTTCGAGCTATCTGCTTAAGCCCAAATGCATCCCTTGGTTTGCGGCTCATTGCTGCTGAATTAGCGACAGATATAGGTGTGCTTGACGGAAAAATTCTTGGCGAAATTTATAATGCAGTTACTTTTGATCCAGCTGTGATGGCAAACCCAATTCAATATGCCTCAAAAAATTGGGGAACTAGAGGTCGCGCTCTCTTGGTACAGGCTGCCGGAAAAACAGAATCTACGTCTGCTCGAGCAGACCTCATTCAACGGGCACTTAAGTTAGCACGCGAAAGAGGCAATTGGAAAATTACGGCACTCGCTATGGCTCCGCTTGTAGCAGCTTTAAAGCCGAACGTTGAACTGGTTAAGTTTTCAGGTGTTGCTGTCAGGGTTTTGTTACTTTCGGCGGATATGAAATTGGCGCGCAAATGGATAGAGTTCGCCAACGACAAAGAAAAAAATAATAGTCAAAAAGCGTCACTCTGGCCGTTAAAAATGTTAATGTCTAAAGATGTCGTTTTGGATTTTAGTTCAGAGTCATTTAGGAATTGGTGGCAATCAAAGAAAGATATGGGTGCCGGATTTTTATTCAAAGCTAGGACATTTTTTAGTCTTTTAAACGCCATGGGGGCCACAATACCCACGGAGCTATGGGCCCAAGTTTTAGATGATGGTAAACCAATGATGACATCTGGACCAAAGTCTGCTGAGAGGAATGCGTTGTCACAGGTGTCTACTAATGCTCATAGAGGTGCTACCGTGGCCATGGCCCTAATTGTGCTTGGTGAATTTGGCACCATTCCCGAAAACTTATATGCGGCAGAACTATCCATAAAAGGATTGAGGGACGCAGGGTTCAATAAAGATGCAAGGGCCATTGCAATTGAGGTGGCGATTGCAGCAGGATTATAAAAAGGACAGGCTGAATTACAAAATCCGAAATATTAAATTTGTCTTCTAAAAATGCCTTTCTCGAAATGCTAACTGTTGAACGCGGCGTCACGCTAAGAACTATCGAGTCTTATCGTAGGGATTTGGATTTGTTTGAAAAGTTCTTGGGCAAGTTTTTGGATCAAGAGAGATCAAGTGATAAAGGCGAAAATGTCTCAGAAATGTCCAATGAAATAATAGAAGCACTTAAAAATTTAATGAATTTATTTGAAGAGACTTCACTGAAAAAAGAAGTCTATCCTATAGAGGAATTAACAATATTAATGCCTAAATTTAAGGAGATAATACGTCAATTTACGGCCATGATGGGTGAAAGCGGTATGGCGGCTACAACTATGTCTCGCCGACTCTCAGCACTCCGCCAGTACTTTAAATTTTTGGTAGAAGAGAAATATTTACCCGATGATCCTACTGAAGACATTGTTAGACCTAGGCGCGGGCGTCCATTGCCAAAAATTTTGGGAGAGTCGGATGTTGAGAAGCTACTAGCAGAAGCGCGATTTTCTTCAGGACATTCACCGCGTGATCTAAGGCTCTTCACCATGGTCGAACTTTTATATGCCACAGGTTTACGGGTATCTGAGCTTGTTGGTTTGCCGATTGGCGCATTGGCCCGCGATTTAAAAATAATTACTGTGCGGGGTAAGGGCGGTAAGGAACGGATTATTCCTTTGAGTGAGCCTGCTAAGGTTGCTATTAAATCGTGGATTAAAAAGAGGCCGGCGTTTATAAAGAAAGGCTCTACTTCTATTTGGTTATTTCCATCGAAAAATGCCAAAGAAGGGCATTTAACAAGAGAGCTGTTTGCTTCTCAGCTTAAAGAACTGGCGGTTCGTGCAGGACTCCCGCGTTCTAAGGTGTCGCCTCATGTTTTACGCCACGCATTTGCAAGCCATTTATTGGCTCACGACGCTGATTTAAGGGCTGTGCAGCAGCTACTTGGCCATTCAGATATTTCGACTACGCAAATTTACACTCATGTTTTGGAAGAACGTTTAAAAATGACTATTCAAAACTTTCACCCTATGGCAAAAAACCAAATATAGTGAATTTTGCTTTAGGTTATTCAGTTTAGGGAAAAATATGCCAAGTTTTTTAGATTTTGAAAAGCCGGTTGCAGAATTAGAAGGCAAGATGGAAGAACTCCGGCATATGTCCGACATTGGCGATATTAAAATCGCTGATGAGTTGTCTAAGCTGCAGAGCCGCATTGATAAAACATTAATGCAGATATACACAAAATTGTCGCCTTGGCAGACCGTCATGGTGGCGCGGCATCCTGACCGGCCACATTGTGTCGACTATATTGGTGCGTTAATAGATCAGTTTACGCCCCTTTCAGGTGATCGGGTCTATGCAGAAGATTCAGCAGTTCTCGGTGGAATCGGACGGTTTAAGGGACGTTCTGTCGTAGTGATCGGGCAAGAGAAAGGCAACGACACAGATAGCCGGGTTAAACATAATTTTGGTATGCCACGTCCCGAAGGTTATCGAAAAGCGCAGAGGTTGATGAAGCTTGCCGATCATTTTTCTATGCCAATTATTACATTTATTGATACGCCTGGTGCCTACCCGGGGATTGGGGCAGAGGAGCGCGGACAGGCTGAAGCCATCGCACGTTCTATTGAGACATGTCTTAATTTGAATGTCCCAATAGTAAGTGTGGTAATTGGTGAAGGTGGCAGCGGCGGGGCTATTGCAATAGCAGCAGCTAACAAAGTTCTGATGATGGAACATGCTGTATATTCAGTTATTTCGCCCGAAGGTTGTGCATCAATCCTCTGGCGAAGTGCTGATCACGCAGAAGAAGCGGCGGGAGCATTAAAAATGACCGCTAAAGATTTACTTAAATTTGGCGTAGTTGATGAAATCATTTCGGAACCTCTCGGTGCAGCGCACCGCAATCGTCAAGAAACGATAAATCGGGTTGGCGTAGGACTGGAAGGGGCCTTAAATGAAATTGAGGGCATTGAAGGTACAGTTTTGCGCTCGCAGAGACGCGAACGATTTATAACGCTTGGCAACGATGTTTTGTCATCATAACTATGTGTTCACGTTCATGTAATTACTAGAATCAGACTACCCGACCGTGACAAAGTTTAAATTTTTTTCCTGAACCACAGGGGCACGCGGCATTACGCGGAACTTTACCCCAGGTTTCGGGGTCTACCGGGTCAACCCAACGTCCAATTGGTTCATGAAAACGCCAGCCATGCGGAACATCTTCTGGATTTGTGCTGGCCGTATATATATTTGGATTACTTTTAGGAATATTTTGAACGTCGGCCGCTGGATGAATGTTATTCGGGATTGCCGCCATTCCGGTGTCGCCACGATTTTCTTCTGTCTCGCCAATCCCGTAATCAATAATTTCTTCGGGATTTTCATCGGAGATTTCCATATGGCATAAAACCTGGGTAACAGTTTCACGCAACATTGCTAGCATTTGGTCGAATAAATCAAACGCATCGTGTTTATATTCGTTAAGAGGGTCCTTCTGCGCATAGGCTCTGAGACCAATGCCTTGCCGTAGATGATCTAACGCTAACAAGTGCTCCTTCCAAATCTGGTCTAGAACCTGTAACAATACGCTTTTCTCTGCAAGACGCATTATTTCTGGGCCGTAATTAGCGGCCTTTTCCGCGATTCTACGGTTTACGGCCTCAGTTATTTTTTCACGAATTTCTTGTTCGGCTATTCCTTCTTCTTTTGCCCACTCTGAAACGGGCAGATCTAGGCCGGAAATTCGCAAAATTTCTTCATGAAGTGTATCGGTTTGCCATTGTTCGGCATAAGCCTTCTCCGGGATACATTTTGAGACAATATCGTCAATAACCTCCAGCCGCATATCGGTAACAGTGGCAGAAACGTCTTCAACTTCCATTAATTCACGCCGTTGTTCGTAAATTACCTTACGTTGGTCGTTCATAACGTCATCAAACTGGAGCAGATTTTTTCTGATTTCAAAATTGCGTTCTTCGACTTTTTTTTGGGCTTTTTCTAAAGCTTTATTTATCCAAGGGTGGACGATTGCTTCACCTTCTTCCAAACCAAGTTTTTGGAGCATCGTATCTATTCGTTCAGAGCCAAAAATTCGCATCAAGTCATCTTCTAGAGATAAGAAGAATTTTGACGCACCGGGATCTCCTTGACGACCTGACCGACCGCGAAGTTGGTTGTCAATACGACGCGACTCGTGACGCTCGGTGCAAATAATATATAGCCCCCCCGCTTCCAAAACAATTTTGCGGGCAGCCTCAATTTCGGCAGTAACTTTTTCCCGTATCTCCGGCTCTTGTACGATACGTCTCTTTTTATCCTTGATTTTTGAGAGCTCTTCAATAACTTGCATATCGATATTACCACCAAGTTGAATGTCGGTACCCCGGCCAGCCATGTTTGTCGAAATGGTAACTTGTCCCGGTTTACCTGCCTGAGCGACTATAAAGGCTTCTTGCTCGTGGTACCGGGCATTTAGGACGTTGTGCTTAATCCTTCGTTTTTTAAGCAATTCGGCAAGCTCCTCGGATTTTTCAATCGAAATTGTGCCAACGAGGGCCGGTTGCTTGCGCGAAATACATTCTTCAATAAGTGCAATAACAGCGTCATCTTTCTCTGTGGTGGTTCTGTATACCTCATCATCGAGGTCTTCACGTATACATGGCATGTGGGTAGGAATTTCAACAACGTCCAAACCATATATATCTCCAAACTCGCCTGCTTCTGTCATAGCTGTACCAGTCATACCCGCCAATTTGGGATAGAGCCGGAAATAGTTTTGGAAGGTAATTGATGCCAGGGTCTGGTTTTCATTTTGAACTTCAACATGTTCTTTAGCTTCAAGTGCTTGGTGTAGTCCTTCAGAATAACGCCTACCTTCCATCATCCGACCAGTAAATTCGTCAATGATGATGACCTGATTATCCTGAACAATATAATCAGTATCTTTTTGGAACATGGTGTGCGCTTTAAGCGCTTGATTTACATGATGTACGACTGCGATATTGTTAATATCGTACAAAGAAGCTCCATTCATTAAATCTGTTTCAGCCAGAAGTTCTTCAATCCGTTCTACCCCGGATTCAGTGAGAGCCACCGTTCGTTGTTTTTCATCTTTCTCATAGTGCTCTTCTGAAAGATTTGGAATAAGGTCATTGATTTGACGATACATTTCAGACGAGTCTTCGGTAGGACCCGAAATTATCAATGGTGTTCGTGCTTCATCGATAAGGATGCTGTCTACTTCATCAATAATAGCAAAGTTGAATTTCCGCTGAACCATGTCCTCCAGTCGAAACTTCATGTTATCCCGCAGGTAATCGAATCCAAATTCGTTATTAGTCCCATATGTTACATCAGCTGCATAAGCTTTCTGACGCTCAATATCGTCTAGTTCATGGACGATACATCCGACTGTTAGGCCTAAAAACTCATATACTTGCCCCATCCATTGTGCATCTCTTTGTGCAAGATAATCATTCACAGTTACGACATGGACACCTTGTCCGGCGAGTGCGTTAAGATATACAGGAAGAGTGGCAACTAAGGTTTTACCCTCCCCAGTTTTCATTTCTGCAATTGCCCCCTCATGAAGGACCATTCCGCCCAGGAGTTGCACATCAAAATGGCGTTGCCCAAGAGTACGCTTTGCGGCCTCGCGCACAGTTGCAAATGCATCACACAATAAATCGTCAAGAGATTCCCCATTTTTATAACGATCACGAAACTCATTTGTACGTGAACGCAGATCGTCATCGCTTAGAGCCTCTAAGTCCTGCTCAAGCAAATTGATTTGTGTGGCTTTCTTCTCTAGTCGTTTCAGATAGCGACTGTTGGCGCTTCCAAAAACGCCCTCTGCAAGCGCAGCGAACATTTGACCTCTCTTATGTCTGGACTACTTTCCAAATTACGTTATTAAATGTTAATTGATTGGCAGACAAATAGGTATCTACCACGTTCCTGTCAACGATTAGCGGTTTGTCACTTTTGGTTCTTATATTCATTATATTCTTGTACGCTACCTAGCAGAAAATGTTAAAGAACAGAATTGTTGTAAATATACAACTTTTTAAAGTTGTCCACTTAATCTGGCACAGAAATGAATAAAATACGATGACAACTAAATCCCCTCTTGCTCCGAAAAGATTTCCCAATTTCCCAAGGGTCAATGGTGTTACCATCGCTGCTGGGTCATGTGGAATACGTTACCAGGGCCGTAATGATTTAATGCTGGTAGAACTCGCTCCGGGAACCGCTATTGCTGGAGTGTTCACAAAATCCTTGACCGCTGCTGCCCCTATTCATTGGTGCAGGCATGCCCTCAAAAATGCCCGTGTTCGCGCGATCGTGGTCAATTCGGGGAATGCGAATGCTTTTACAGGACGCCGTGGCGAATTGGCTGTTGCGGCAACTGTAAAAACTACCTCCAAAATTATTGGTTGTCGGAGAAATAGCGTTTTTATCTCTTCAACAGGGGTAATTGGCGATCCCTTAGAAGTTGAGAAACTAGTTAAGGCTCTTCCAAAATTAAAAAATAAACTGTCTGAAAATTCATGGAAGGCTGCTGCGTCTGCAATAATGACAACAGACACATTTCCGAAAGGAGCCACCCGGGTTACCGATATTGATGGCGTTTTAGTGACATTGAACGGTATAGCTAAAGGCTCGGGTATGATTGCTCCAGACATGGGGACGATGTTAGGGTATCTCTTTACGGATGCAAGAATAGAACAACCGGTTTTACAAAAAGCTTTAAAGGCTGCGGCCGATAAATCATTTAATTCAATTACCGTTGATAACGATACGTCAACAAGTGATACAGTTTTGTTATGTGCGACTGGAAAAGCCAAGAATAAGTTAATAACGAGTTTAAAAGATCCACGACTTAAAAAATTTTTACATACGCTAGAATTACTGATGATTGATCTTGCCCAACAGATTGTCAGAGACGGTGAAGGGGCAAGTAAGTTTATTGAAATTATGGTGACAGGTGCCGAGTCAAATCGAGCAGCTAAGACAATTGCGCTGGCAATTGCTAATTCACCCTTGGTGAAAACGGCAATAGCTGGAGAAGATGCAAATTGGGGTAGGATTGTCATGGCGGTAGGCAAGGCTGGTGAAAAAGCTAATCGTGATTTATTGCATATAACAATTGGGGGAGTGTCGGTGGCGAGATGTGGGGCACGAGAACCAGAATATGACGAGATTCCTGTTACGCAACATATGCAAGGTGAAAATATAGAAATTTCAGTGGACGTGGGTATCGGTCGTGGAAAAGCAACAGTCTGGACTTGTGATTTGACACATGGCTACATCGAGATCAACGCAGATTATAGGACGTGAGGTTGCAGGTTGGTTGGTGAACTCCCCATAGTTACGGTGGTTGCAGTTGCACTAGTGGATGTTGATGGGCGTATTTTAATTTCTCAACGACCAAGGGGTAAACCAATGGCCGGACTTTGGGAGTTTCCCGGAGGTAAGATGGAAATAGATGAAAGTCCGGAAAAAGCATTAATTCGTGAAATTAAAGAAGAGCTTAATATTGATGTCAGTGATAAATGTCTTGCGCCTTTTACTTTTGCGTCACACAAATATGAAAGGTTCCATCTATTGATGCCCCTATATGTATGTAGAGTGTGGGAGGGGAATGTAAAGCCGATGGAAAAACAGGCACTTAAGTGGGTACGCCCGAAAAACCTTCCAAAATACCCGATGCCTCCTGCAGATCGTCCGCTAGTCGCTATGCTTCGAGATTTATTGTAAACTTAGTAAATGTTTCTTTCTGTATTTCGTTCTAATCCTCGAGGATGGCTGATTGTAGCCGTCATTTTCTTCACAGTAAGCTTTTCATTCGCTGCACGGATGTCCCTACCTGTGCTAATCCCGGTTTGGGAAAAAGAATTTGAATGGACACGAACATTTCTAACTTCTGGTGCAGCATTGATCATGATCGTTATGGGGGGTGTAGCCCCCTATGCAGGACACTTGCTGGATAAATTCGGTCCTCGTTATCTGGTGTCCGGGGGTACGATTTTAAGCGGCTGTTGTGTGATTTTGGCTGCATTTATGGATACCTCAGCGCTTTGGTTTTCGCCCGCATGGGTCTTTATAGGGATTTATTGTATTTTGTCTGCAATAGGTTATGGCATGGTTAGCTTGCCCGTTGCGACGGCAACTATCACACGTGAATTTGTTGAAAATCGGGGTTTGGCTACATCCATAGGAACGTCTGGAGTTGGTGGAGGACAACTTTTGTTCATCCCGCTAATAGCTTGGGTTATAACCTTGGTTGGCTGGCGTCCCACATTAACTTTATTCGGTGTACTGATCGTTGGAATGGGTATTTTGGCCTTTCTTCTTCTACCCGGGGAAGGGAAGCGAGGAGAGGCGAAAATAAATATAGGCGATGGTCCGAAATCATTTTTAGAGAAGTTCAATGTCCTGATACGGCATCCCGTCTTTTGGCTTTTGGGAGGCGCGTATTTCATATGTGGTTTTACGACGGCAGGCGTAGTTAAAGTTCATTTAATTCCCTACGCAGCGTCATGTGGCTTTTCAATTACTACTGGAGCTGCAGCAACAGGTATCCTGGCAGGTTTTGATATGTTTGGGATGGTTTTGTCTGGTTATTTAACTGACAGAATGAACCGCCCAGGACTTCTAGGCACTGTATATTTTTTACGGGCACTATCATTTGTTATGTTATTTTTCATTACGGATAATTATGCCATATTATTTTTATTTGCGATCATATTCGGCACCCTTGACTTTGCCACTGTGCCCCCGACCGCTGGCTTAGTAGCAAGTCATCTCGGGGTAAGCACTATGGGCTTTAACATGGGTATTTTATTTCTTGGTCATTCCCTTGGTGGTGCTCTTGGAGCTGTTGCTGGAGGCACCATGTTCGACCTTTTCCAAAGCTATGACTGGACATGGATCATGGCTCTTACACTGGCGCTGGTAGCCGCTGTACTTGCCTGGTCCGTACCTGAAAAAAGGGATACTGGACCAAGAACTGTCAAACTTGAAGTGGCTCAATAGGCTCAATCTAAACTTTCGGTTTAACTGGTTCACCAGCTGATTCTTCTTCCGTGCCCAAAGCATCAGCTAAACGATGTGAGGCGCTACCGGGACGTAGCGGTCGTGGTTGAGAGTTATCTGGGGCCCAGCCTGTTAAATATATAATTTGAAAAGTAGCTGGTATCCTCCCGTTGCTGTCTCCATACAGCTCCTGGTATCGGTCTGCAACTTGCACAAACATTTCTTTTTTTGAAAAGCTCCGAATTCTTCGAAGAGTGGCGTTAGTTTCGCCCATACCCCGCAAATCATGCATCAGGGAAAATACCTCTGGGTAGGTAACAGTGATAGTGTCGGTGTCTGCAACGGGTAAATTATACCCAGAACGCTGTAAAAGGGCGGCGCCGTCGGATAACTGGACAAAGGGTGAGATGCGAGGCGAAACTCCCACAGAAATTTGGTTCTCTACCTCAAACATAATTTCCCTGAGCTCTAGTAAGGTGTTCCCGCCAAACATCGCCGCCAAAAACAATCCATCCGGTTTTAGAGTTTGTCGACACTGAATGAGGGTTCCGAGTAAATCATTGGTCCAGTGTAAAACTAGATTACTGACAATGAGGTCAGCACAAGAACTTTTGATTGGTAAAACTTCTTCACTACCTACTAAATCTGAACCATAAGGTTCACGCGTAAGACCCAGCATTATTATATTGTTGACCGATAAATTTCTCGATAATAATCCTTTGAGGTGGTGATTTCTTGCACCAATATCGATGGCAAGATCAAACCTGCGTTTAACCTCCGTAAGTCGATCAGCCAGGCGCTCTGCCACTTCTCGGAATAAGAAATCATGTGCAGCAAAACTACTTGCCGCCCTTTTTCGCTGAAGTTGGAGCGCTGACCGATCAAAAATATCGTTTTTGTGGTTAATATTTTCTGACATATATATAACTATGACATGCAGTAAAACTTGGATAAAGCCGTGTAAGTTGTCGCCTTTATTTCCTTTCCCTACAATGGGCTATAACTTTAACAATTGATTCGAAATATGTGTTCCATGACTGTTCAAATTTCCCCAGAAAAACTTCGCCGTTGGCTATTAGATGATGATGAACTCGCCTTAATTGATGTGAGAGAAGAAGGTATCTTTGGCGCAGATGGTCATTTGTTGTTTGCTGTTTGTCTGCCGATGAGCAGGCTTGAACTGGATATTCTATCTCTAGTTCCGCGAAAATTGGTAAGGATAGTTTTATGCGATGGCGGCGATGATTTGGCAAAGCGGGCAGCGGCCAAGCTAAATAGTTGGGGCTATTTAAATATCTCAATTTTAGAAGGGGGAGTGCCCGGTTGGGAAGCCGCTGGTAACATTGTTTTTAGGGGCGTGAATGTTCCTTCAAAGGCCTTTGGGGAATTTGTAGAGATGGAGTCCAAAACTCCAAATATTTCTGCCGAGGACCTAAAGACCATGATGGATAGCGATGAAGACATGGTTATTCTGGATAGTCGTCCTTTCACTGAATATAACCGCATGAATATTCCAACCGGTATTGATTGCCCTGGAGCTGAGTTGGTTTACCGTTCCCGTGATTTAGTTGATGATGACCGAAAGATCATTGTAAATTGCGCCGGTCGAACAAGAAGCATTATTGGAGCGCAGTCACTTATTAATGCTGGCGTCCCTAATAGGGTGTTTGCGCTTCGTAATGGGACTATGGGTTGGGCGTTGGCTGGGTTTGATCTTGAAACTGGGTCCGACAGAACTTTTTCAGAAATTAGCCAAAAAGGTTTGCAGCGCGCGATTGATTGTGCTGATCGGGTTTCTAAACGATTTGGTGTTGAGAGCGTAAATTTCGAAACACTTAAAAACTGGCAACTGGAAAAAAAAGATAATTCAATTTTTTTGCTCGATGTGCGGAATCCCGATGAATACGCCAGTGGGCATTTGCCGGGCTCTATTTCTGCTCCGGGCGGCCAGCTAATTCAAGCGACGGACAAATGGGTGGGGGTTTTAAGGAGTTATTTGGTACTTATTGACGATAATGGGGTGCGTGCGACGATGACGGCATCGTGGTTGAAACAAATGGGCTGGCCAAAGGTTTTTGTCTTGAAGGATGGACTAACTGATAACGACCTTGAAGGTGGCTTTCCCGAGTTACCTCGTTTGCCGCCTAAAAACGCAGAAATAGAGAAAATTTCTCCTAAAAACTTATTGCGTGAAATTAATAATGGTACGATCACTGTGGTCGATGTTGCAACAAGCCTCGACTATAAAGCATCTCATATTCCTAGTGCATGGTGGGCCGTGCGGTCGAGATTAAAAAATAAAATTTCTTCTATTCCCGGAAAAGACGTTTTAGTTTTTACCTCCCCGGATGGTGTGCTCGCAGCCTATGCAGGATCAGATGCTTCATTTATTACAGACAGAGAAGTTAAACTATTGGAGGGTGGAACTGCTGCTTGGCGAGCAATGTCGTTACCTGAACAAGCAGGGTTTGAGAATATGGCTGATGTAAATAATGACATTCAATATAAAGCCTACGACCATGATGATAATGTTGAGATGCATATGCAGGAATATTTGAGCTGGGAGACCGGCCTCGTTGAACAGGTGGAAAGTGATGGGACTGCTCGTTTCAAGCATTTTTCAACCTAAAAATTTCTACTGTTCTAATGAAATAGTAAACTAGCGATGGAAAAATTTTGTGCCTAAAATCGAAATTTATACCTCTGACTTTTGCCCTTTTTGTGCCCGTGCTAAAAATCTTTTAAAAAAAAGGGGGGCTACTTTCACCGAATTTAATGTCGATATGAATCCTGCGTTGCGTGTTGAGATGACAGAGAGGGCGCAAGGAAGAACATCAGTGCCGCAAATTTTCTTTGATGGAAATTTGATTGGTGGGTCTGATGATCTAGCCGCTCTGGAAGTTTCGGGTGAGTTAGAATCTTTGCTGTAGCTGTCGGGGCTTTTTTTGCCTAACTGCTGTTCATAAAGTGTGAATCGCCCATCCTTTTTTTAAAAAAGTAGTGTAGAACCGGGTAAGAGTTTAATAGCGCAAATGCGTTGTTTCATAGATGTTTGGTTTTTTCCGAGAGTATCTTCTTCATAAGCGATTATCTTTAACTCTTCAGAAAAGACTGTCAGGAGTTCTCCCGATCTGAGTAAATAGTCGGGATTTGATGGCTTACCTAATTTTTCATTTCCCAGACAAAACGTCTCATAGATTAAGACCCCATTTTCGTCAAGTGAGTTTAAAATTACGGGAAATAGAGGCCGATATAAATAATTTGTGACCACAATTCCTTTGAAAAGTTTACCTTCCAGAATCCAGGGGCCACCATCCTCTAAGTCAAATTCAAGCCACTCAATATTATTTGAACCTTGTATAGGATTTGAAATATTTTTGTCTATTGCTGTAACCTGAAACCCGATGGAATTTAAATAATGCGAGTGCCTTCCATTTCCAGAGGCCAAATCTAAAACAGGACCATCGGGTTCAATTAACGGAGCGAAACGGGTTACCCACTCTAACGGATCATTTGATGTGAGAAATTTCATATCCTACTTGATAATAGTTTATGCTTGATTTAACAGATATTGATATCATTTATAAGTATTCTGGTTGCAATTTTTAACCGGCGGTGATTTTTGTATAATGATCTTATTTGATTTAATTTGTAGCAACGACCATACCTTTGAAGCATGGTTTCCTAGTAGCGATGATTTTGAAAAGCAGCGAAAAGGCAATAAGATAGAATGCCCGGTTTGCGGTGATACCAAAGTTAATAAAGCGCTTATGGCCCCTGCAGTATCTGGTGCTAAGAAAAAAGGAGAAAAAACGGTGCACCTGTCTCCTAAAGCTCAGAAGCAAATGGGGCAATATGTTACGGCACTTAGGGAAATTCGTGAACATGTTGAAAAAAATAGTGATTATGTAGGAGAAAAATTCCCGGAAGAGGCGCGTAAAATCCATTATGGCGAAACGGAGGAACGCAGCATACATGGTGAGGCGACAGCCGAAGAGGCAGAAGAACTAAGTGAAGAGGGCATCGCCGTACAACGAATACCATGGGTTCCAACACACGATGCTTAATTAGATACAAGGTGTTCTTTCCCCAGCGTAGTTTACTTGGCTTTCTCCGCACAAAGCATGTAATTCACAGCTACGTCATTCGATAGCAACCAATTATCTTTAAGAAAATTGTACTTAACGCCGGTAATATCTGTAATCGCCAATCCCCGATTGCCTAGTAACGCAGCTAGCTCAGATGGTTTAATAAATCGATTCCATTGATGGGTCCCACGTGGTAACCAGCGCAATATGTATTCGGCACCAACAATGGCAAATGTAAATGATTTGGCAGTACGGTTGAGAGTTGCAAAAATGCCTATTCCACCCGGATTTATCAGTTTTCTGCAGGACAAAACAAATAAATCAATATCCTTAACATGTTCAATTATTTCAAGGGCAAGAATAATATCAAATGTCACCTTTTCTGCTGCCAATGTTTCAGCAGAACTAACACGGTAATCAATGTCCAACTGATTTAATGCAGCATGATGGCGCGCAACTCCTATACATTTTTCTGACGCATCTATGGCCGATGTTGTTGCGCCCATCCGAACCATTGGCTCTGTTACTAATCCGCCCCCACAGCCAATATCTAATGCGGTTAATCCTTCCAGTGCGTTCAATTTTCGAGAATCAAGACCGAAATGTGTACAAATTCGTTTACGGATATACTCCAGCCTTATAGGATTAAACCGGTGTAAGGGACGAAAATCGCCCTCTGGATCCCACCATGAATCTGATAACGCTGAAAAACGTTTAATTTCCTCTGAGTCAATAGTATTTCGGTATTTGGTTTTGGCCTTTGACATTTTGAACCATCTAATTGAAATAATTTGGAATCTTGAATCACTTGCAACTTAATCATGATATAGAGTAAGAAAACGCCCGCTGCACGTAGTATCATGCAAATTTTGTTGTTATCCATTTCAGTGAGACGATTTGCGAGTGGCGTCGAGCATTATTTCGGGTGGATTTGATTATGACACGGGTTGTCCAAAAATTTGGTGGCACCTCGGTTGCCGATATTGACCGTATTAAAGCTGTAGCCCATAAGGTCAAAGCGGAGGTAGATCGGGGTAGTGAAGTTGCCGTTGTTGTTTCTGCTATGTCGGGGACAACCAATCAACTGGTTGACTGGACGGTCAAAGCAGCTCCTCTCCATGATACTCGGGAGTACGATACTGTTGTCGCGGCTGGGGAACAAGTGACAGCAGGTCTTTTGGCTCTATCATTGCAGACTTTGGGTGTTGAAGCCCGCTCTTGGCTTGGTTGGCAGGTGCCATTACGAACTGACGACGCACACAGTAAAGCGAGAATCAAAGATATTGAAACCACCGATCTTGAATCACGTATCATTTCTGGCCAGGTAGCTGTTGTTGCTGGTTTTCAAGGTCTTGGACCCAATAATAGAATAACAACCCTTGGAAGGGGTGGTTCCGATACGTCAGCGGTGGCTCTTGCAGCGGCTTTAAAAGCTGACCGCTGTGATATATTTACGGATGTGGATGGAATTTATACTACTGATCCAAGAATTGTTAGCAAAGCGCGTAAACTTGATCGAATTACATACGAAGAAATGCTTGAGATGGCATCTCTTGGTGCCAAGGTATTACAGACTCGCTCAGTGGAGCTTGCCATGAATCACAAGGTTAGGGTTCAAGTGAGATCTTCTTTTTCAGACGTAAATGGAACATTGGTTGTAGATGAAGGTGAAATTGTGGAACAGGAAATTGTCAGTGGAATAGCTTATAGTAAGGATGAAGCAAAGATCACACTGGTGCGCGTTGCGGATAACCCAGGGGTAGCTGCATCGATTTTTGGGCCGTTGTCAGAAGCTAGCGTTAACGTTGATATGATAGTTCAAAATGTATCTGAGGATGGTAAGGCGACGGATATGACGTTTACGGTAGCAAAGCAAGATGTTGAACGGGCACGGGATATTTTAGAATCTAATCAGAGTCTACTAGATTACGAGCGCCTGATTTCTGATTCAAATGTTGCTAAAATCTCTGTAATTGGCGTGGGCATGCGAAGCCACGCTGGTGTAGCTCAGCGCATGTTTACGGCCCTTGGGGAAAAAGGAATTAATATTCAGGTGATCTCAACATCCGAAATCAAAGTAAGTGTCCTGGTGTCTGAAGATTATACAGAATTAGCTGTAAGGGCTTTACACACGGCCTATGGGTTAGATAGCGCGTAAATAAAGGGCCGGTATTGCGGCCGAAAGATAACGAAGGCAAAATGACGAAAACGGTTGGTACAGCAATACGACCGCTACTCCGGCGTGTTCAAGGCGTAATGTCTGGCAGAGGAACGGCCCAAGCGCGCTTGGACGAGCTTGTCAAAGTAATAGCAACAGAGATGGTTGCCGAAGTTTGCACGGTCTACGTAATGCGTGCTGGTGAGGTATTGGAACTATTTGCAACTGAGGGTCTTAACCCTTCATCTGTTCATAAAACTCGTTTGCGAGTTGATGAAGGGCTAATAGGGGATATTGCCGCACATGCACGTGTTTTGAATCTCGCTGATGCACAGACGCACCCAAAGTTTGCATACAGACCAGAGACCGGCGAAGAAATTTATCCCTCATTTTTAGGTGTTCCAATATTGCGTGGAGGTCGAGTACGTGGGGTCCTAGCTATTCAGAATAAAGCAAAAAGAGAGTACACCGAAGAAGAAGTCGAAGCCCTAGAAATGATTGTTGTGGTCTTAGCGGAACTTATAGCTGGCGGTGATCTCGTTGGCCCAAGCGAACAAATAACCGCAGAAGGTAATGCGATCCTCCCTCTTAGAATGACGGGAATACCGATCAATACAGGTGTCGCCGTGGGTGAAGCAGTATTACATCAGCCGCGCGTCCAAATACCTGAAATGTTTTCTGAAGATCCAGAGTTTGAAAAGGTTCGACTCCAAAATGCATTAGCTGAGATGCAGGAGGCCATTGATGATTTGTTTGCAGCAAAGGAACTTTCCGGTCGGGGTGAACACCGTGATGTTCTTGAGGCTTATCGTCTCGTGGCACATGATTCTGGATGGCTTCGTCGACTAAGTGAAGCGATCGGTAGTGGTTTAACAGCAGAAGCTGCGGTTCAAAAAGTTCAAGATGATATCCGGATTCGTATGAATATGGCGACTGATCCGTATCTACGAGAGCGGATGCACGATTTCGAAGATATTGCCCGTCGTCTCCAACAACATTTAAGTATTCGACCGATTACAGCAGCCCGCGATGTCGAATTACCTAATGACGTAGTTTTGCTCGCCGATAATATGGGACCTACGGAATTGCTTGATTACGAACCTCATCGATTACGCGCTTTGCTACTAGAAGAAGGTTCGGCTACAGCACACGTTGCGATTGTTGCCCGCGCATTAGATATTCCCGTGGTGGGTCGGATTAAAGGCCTTCTGAATAGGATAGATCCCAATGATCCTGTAATTGTTGATGGCGATAATGCACAAGTCTTCGTGAGGCCTAGTGAAGATATCCAGCAGATGGTCGCCAAGACGATCCAAGCGAGAACAGAACGCCAACGAATATATGCAGCTTTAAGGGAAGAAGAGCCTGAAACACTTGACGGCCAGCGTATATCGCTAAATCTAAATGCTGGGCTGTCGATTGATCTCGAGCATCTAAAAGATACCGGAGTTGATGGCATAGGGCTTTATAGAACGGAAATTCCATTCATGGTTCGAGAGGAGTTTCCGAGTGTTGAAGGCCAAACAGAGCTATATAGAAATATTTATGAAATGGCAGACGGTAAACCCATAATGTTTCGTACCCTCGATATAGGGGGTGATAAGCAGCTACCATATTTTCATGATGTGGCCGAAGAAAATCCTAATATGGGCTGGCGAGCGGTAAGGGTCGCACTTGATAGGCCTTCTATGCTGCGGCAGCAATTGCGAGCTTTGATTCGTGGCGCTAATGGTCGGAATTTAGCAATAATGTTTCCAATGGTAGCTGAAGTCGCCGAATTCGAAGCAGCCAGGGCTATCCTCAATAAGGAATTAGAACGAGAAAGAAAAAGAGGAGGGGTTCTACCGGGTGAATTACGTGTCGGCGTTATGTTAGAAGTACCTGGTCTCATGTGGCAACTCAGGCCTTTGCTAAGCCGGGTAGAATTTTTATCTGTTGGTAGTAATGATTTATTTCAATTCCTTTTTGCAACAGATCGCGGAAACCCAAGGGTGGCAGATCGTTATGATGTTTTGTCACCGGGCCTCCTATCACTGCTAAAAAATTTGATAGTAGAAGCGCGGAATGCTGATGTCGATATTTCCTTATGTGGCGAAATGGCGGGAAATCCTGTCGAGGCCATGACATTGATAGGGCTAGGATTTCGTACTATTTCAATGGCCCCGGTCAAGGTTGGCGCCGTACGTGCAATGTTAAAAGCGGTTGATGCATTAGCGCTCTCCAAGTATGTCGATAGCCTGTTAGATTTACCAGATCATAGCGTAAGACAGAAATTGATAGCCTACGCCAATGATCATAATATTCCTATTACGGAAGGCTGACGAAATTGGAAAATTAAGAAACCGTTGATTTGTAAAGACGAATTCTGTTACTAACCACACATACCACTTTCTAAAAGTGTTTTATCCAATTAGTTGATGAGAGTGTAGCATTGGCAGAGTCCGGGAAAGAAACGGGATCTGAATTGGGCGCCATTAACGAAATGCCTCGAGAGTTTGGTATGGCATTTCGCAAAATGCGGCGAGAATTAAATCGCGATTTAGTCGAGGTCGCTGATGCCCTACGGATTCGTGAAGTTTATTTAAATGCTATAGAAGAGGGTAGGTTTGACCAATTGCCAGGGCCTACTTACGCAACCGGGTTTGTACGCGCCTACGCTGGTTATCTTGACCTAGATATTGCAGAGGTAATGAGGCGCTATACTGAGGCGACTGATGACCAAAATGACCTGAAACCATTAATGCCTCCCTCGCCTATAAACGAAACGCGGTTGCCTACTGGTTTCGTATTATTGCTTGCCGTAATTCTTACTATCGGAGCTTATGGCGGTTGGTATTATTTAACACTTCATGGTCAAAACGCCAGACAAACTGTTTCAGATTTGCCTAAAAAATTAGCTGAGATCACTGGTTTGGAACCAAATATTAGTGATACTCCTAAGTCTGCGTCTAGAAAAACTTTGCGATCCACTAATAAAAATCATGATCTCGATCAATCTAGTGACAAAGAAATTTTCACTAGGGACACGCATATGGATAAAATCCGAGACACAACAACGTTGGAAAAATCTAAGTTGGCAAGAAATAAAAATGACAAAGGCTTAAGTAGTAAAAAATTTTCAGAAAAAAAGAAAATACAAATTGAAACCCCAACTATGGAGCCTGCTAAATCCAATCCAACTACAATCAATAAAATTGAAGAAAAAAATAGTGATTTAGATAACGTAAAAAAATTAGTGGTGGCACCGAGAACAAATGCTCCTATAACAAATAGGATAGTGTTACAGGCTAACATGACATCTTGGGTAGAGCTCAGGGACTCAGACGGAAAAAGATTGATTTCAAAGATTTTGAGAATAGGAGATACGTATAAGGTTCCAAATCGGCCTGGGATTAGATTTACAACCGGCAACGCTGGTGGGGTCAATATTCTTGTTGACGGGAATAAAATAGAACCGCTTGGGCCTGTTGGAGCTGTTTACCGTGACATAATTATGGATCCTGATTCTCTTCTTTCTCGCAAACCTAGTGAACGTTAATACAAATGCCCGATTTACAACCAGTGCGGGGAACGCGCGACATTATGCCGGAGGATTGTAGGCAGTATCGTTATCTGGTGGATAAAGTGCGTAATTTAGCAGAGCGTTATGGTTATTCTGAAATTGCCACCCCAATTTTTGAATTTTCAGATGTATTTAAACGCACTCTTGGCGATACGTCAGATATTGTCACAAAGGAGATGTATTCTTTTTCAGATAAAGGCGGCGAAGAAATTACCTTGAGGCCCGAGGGTACAGCTGGTGTTGCTCGAATGCTGATTTCTAACGGCTTAACACAGAACTTGCCGCTGAAATATTTTTATAACGGTCCAATGTTTCGGTATGAGCGTCCACAAAAGGGCAGATTTAGACAATTTCATCAAATGGGCGTTGAGCTTCTCGGCGTTCCCGAGGCGATAGGCGATATTGAGGTTATAGCGCTTGCCACTCATGTTTTGGATGAGTTGGGTATTTTAACCAAAGCTACGCTAGAAATAAATACGCTTGGAAACACAAAAAGTCGGATGGACTATCGTAAAAATTTGATCGAATATTTGCAGGAATTTCGTAAGGATCTCTCCGAGGATAGCCAGAGTAGACTTGAACGGAATCCTATGAGAATACTAGATTCTAAAGCAAAAGTTGATCGGGAAATTGTATCCAATTCTCCCGATTTCTCTGAAAGTCTTGATTTAGAATCAACGGAATTTTTTGCGAAGGTGAAAGAAGGCTTAGATCAATTATCTATCTCGTACCAATTGAATTCTCGCCTGGTAAGGGGATTAGACTATTATTGTCATACTGCTTTTGAGTTCACCACGGAAGACCTTGGGGCCCAGGGTACAATCCTTGCAGGAGGAAGATACGATGGTCTCGTCGAACAAATGGGTGGCCCTGCAACATCAGGAATTGGCTGGGCAGCGGGTATAGAACGTTTGGCAATGCTAATTAATAATTCTCCAGAAAAAAAACGACCCATTGCTGTAGTCCCTGTTGGACCCGAATTGCAGGAAGAAGCATTGGTATTAACACAACGATTGCGGTCATCTGGATTTTTTGTTGAATTGGGATATCGTGGTAACATTAGTCGCCGTTTAAAACGTGCAAACACTTTAAATGCTTCGGTTTCCGTAATTCTTGGACCAGATGAAATTAAACGTGGTAGTGTCACAGTGCGGAATCTGGATACGGGGCATCAAGAGGAAGTAGCGTTTGATTCCCTCTCAGACTATCTTACAGATTTCCTTTAGCAATATTTCATTTGGGTATCACTAAAGCTCGGTTATTTTTTCCGAGCAATTATGATCAATTTAGCCTTTTATGCGTTTTCAATTTTGCTTAATTAATTTATTTCTAAGGTTCTTTAACATGATTCCGGTCGGCCACTATTTGAGGGTGACGAAGGGGAAAAGCTGTGAATTTGGATGAAAAACTTAATAAGCTGGTTATGCGGCGAGATGAGCTAACACAATTGATGTCAGGGCAGCATGGTACTAATCCAGAAGAATTTGTTCGCCTTTCTATGGAATATGCCGAACTGGCACCTGTTGTCGAGTGTATTGAGGAACTGCGTAAACTACAAAATGAGATTGCGGACCTTGGAGGAATTGTTGCTGATCAAAGTGCGGATTCCGAAATGCGGACATTGGCAGAAGAGGAGATGCTTCAGTCTCGGTCCCGTTTGCCAACGATAGAGAATCGACTAAATATTCTCTTGTTACCCAAAGATGCCGCGGATGAAAAAAATGCTATTCTTGAGGTTCGTGCTGGTACAGGTGGTGAGGAAGCAGCTTTATTTGCCGCTGACTTATTCAGAATGTATCAACGCTACTCGGAAGGCCAGGGGTGGAAATTTCAAGCAATGCAACTTTCGGATACAGGAATTGGTGGGCTTAAAGAAGGCATAGCTGAAATTTCCGGTAAAGGAGTATTTGCTCGTCTTAAATATGAGTCTGGAGTACATCGTGTACAGCGTATACCAGATACAGAATCCGGTGGGCGTATTCATACCTCAGCTGCTACAGTTGCCGTTATGCCTGAGGCGGAAGAGGTTGATGTTGCTATTGAGGACAAAGATATAAGGGTTGACACTTATCGTTCACAGGGGGCGGGTGGCCAGCACGTCAATACTACGGATAGTGCTGTTCGTATTACCCATTTGCCTACGGGGATAGTCGTTAGCCAGCAGGATGAAAAGTCACAACATAAAAATCGTGCTAAGGCGATGAAGGTTTTGCGAACGCGTGTATACGAGGCTGAACGCGCGGCTCTTGCAGAAGAACGTGCAGCAACCCGAAAAAATCAAGTAGGTACAGGAGACCGTTCGGAAAGAATTAGGACCTATAATTTTCCCCAAGGGCGAGTTACCGACCATCGTATCGGATTAACATTACACAAATTGGATAGGATTATTGAAGGGGATGCTTTGGATGAAGTCATTGATGCACTGACTGCGGAAGATCAAGCTGCTTTATTGGCGGAGCTTTCGCAAAGGTGAATGAAATAACAATTGGCTCAGCTCTGAAACTTGCTGAATTAAAATTATCTGCGGCGGGTATCCAAAATCCAAAGTTAGACTCTAAGATACTTCTTTGCCATGTTTTGGCGATCGGCCCCGGTTCTTTGTTTGCAGACCTGGGCCGGAAATTAAATATAGGGACATCACAAAAATTTGAAGAATTGGTTCAACGGCGTTTATTGCGGGAACCTGTTTCCCATTTAATAGGCCAAAGAGAATTTTGGAGTTTGTCCTTCGAAGTTAGTGCAGATGTCCTCGATCCGCGCCCAGCCAGCGAAACTTTAATTCAAGCAGCAGTCGATTTAATGGGAAAAAAAGAAAAAGGCATTTCTGCGTTGGATCTAGGTACAGGTAGTGGTTGCCTCATTATCTCGCTTTTAACCGAGTTACCGTTTGCGAAAGGAGTTGGTGTTGACATTTCTGAACCTGCTTTAATCATTGCACGTAAAAATGCTGAAAAAAACTTGGTCCATAATAGGATAAAATTTTTAAAGTCCTTCTGGGGAGAGGACCTCTCCGAAATTTTCGAGATCATTCTCTGTAATCCACCTTATATATCGGAAAATGAGAGAGGTTCTCTAGAACCTGAAGTTTGTGACCACGAGCCAGAATGTGCTTTATTTGCTGGGAATGACGGGCTTTCGGCCTTCCGCCAGCTTGCGCCAAATATTTATCGATTACTAAAACCAGAGGGCTTTGCGGTAATAGAATGTGGTAAAGGGCAAGCGCAATCAGTAATTGAAATTTTTTCTAATGCGGATTTAAGGCATGTTGAAACGAGGTTAGATCTTGATGGAATAGAAAGGTGCTGTATTTTTGGGCGATGAATTAGATTATTAAATTCAAAAAAAGGCTTGGAAAGCTGTGCTATCCCAATTAGTGTGCAACTACGGTGAATGAAAAAGGCCAAAGGCCACTCACCTTAATGTTCCTGAAAAGGCTACGTGAGCAGGTTCACAACAACCATCCAGTTAGGTTGGGAAAGTGGGGCGCAAACGTCAGGACGACGAACTTGGTTCGTAAGCCTTTCGGGGTTAGTGACAACAATAACCGGAATAAAATTTATGAGATCAGGTCCTAATAACCGGCGTTCTCGCGGCCGGGGGAACTCAGGCCGTGGAAATCGGCCTCAGCGTAGTAACAATTTCGATAGTAACGGTCCAGACATAAAAGTACGGGGCTCTGCTCAACAAGTTGTTGATAAGTATCAGGCATTAGCGCGTGAGGCAGCGACTGCTGGCGACCCCGTAAAAGCGGAAAACTATTATCAGCATGCGGAACATTATTATCGCGTAATAAGTACAAATGGCAGCGCAGATAATAAACAAGGGCAACAGCAACGGGAAAATCATCGAAATAAACAGAATAACGGTCATGACCATCAAAAAGCCGCCAATGAAATGCCAAAAGAAAAGGGCAATGGTTTGGAAAATGAGTCATTCAATTCAGTGAATGCTGACCCCCAGGAAAAAGATGATACCGAGGTCATGGAAGTAGTTAATGGATCTGCTGATGGCGAAGATTTTGATCAAGTTGCTTCCGAACCTCAAAAAGTTGATGAAGAATCCAACCCTAAAGTTTTGGCAGAAGAAACAGAAGAACCAACTCACGCTTAATAAAAGCATTCGGGTGTCCTCAACTTTTTAAGAGTTCGATCTAAACTTCACTTGGAAAATATTTGATTTATTGGTCTAGGGTTCGCTCGATATAAAATTTGTGGTGATATATTATAGCTAATGGAGATAGAAAATGATGAATGTTGGGTTTGTAGGCGTTGGTGCCATGGGAAATCATATGGCAACCCATGTTCTGAATAGCGGAAAGTTTAAGGATGTTTATGTTTATGATTTAAGTAAATCTGCGGTCAGTGAGTTAGTAAAAAAAGGAGCGAAGGCTTCACAGTCTCTTAAACAGCTCGGAAGAGTTTGCGATGTCATAATAATCATGGTTGGGTATGATGATCAGGTCCGTCAAGTTGTGACAGACCTGGCAAAAAGTAAGGCCAAAAAGGGTAGTGTTTTAGTTATCACAGCGACAAGTCATCCGGATATGATTTTAGAAGCCGCAGCGATCGCAAAAAAGGGCGGGCTTAAAATTGTTGATGCCCCAGTTTGTTTTGGGCTTGGTGGCGCGCGTGATGGCACACTGGCGTCAATGGTGGGCGGCGCAATTGCTGATGTTAAAAAGGCGACGCCGGTAATAGCATGTTATTCTCGCGCTGTTCATCACTTGGGTAGCCTCGGTTGTGGTGAGATTGGGAAGACTGTTAATAATATGCTGCATTGGGTGCACAGCCTAGCCAACCAGGAGGTACTCCTTTTGGCAAAGTGTTATGGAATTGACCCGCAAAAAATGCGTGAAACTCTTCTTCAGGCACCCGGTAGAAATGGCACACTTGAGGAGTGGGATGGGACACGTTTTACTTGGCATGAGAAAGATATGGATATTGCTATGGACCTTGCGCAAGCACGTGATTTGCCCTTGCCGTTATTTGGTCAAGTGGACCAACTTATTAAATTTTCGCATTGGCATCAAATCAGGGAATTGCTGTATAGGAAGACCATTTCTTTCCTAGGACGGAAATTGAAAGCAGCGCCACCCGGTAAGTCTACAAGGTAGTTTATAAATATTTAAAGAAGTTGTATTCGTAATGTTGGCGAGTGTAGAAATTGCTCAATCGAATTTATGAGAGAAATTAGATTTTTATGACTGAAACAAGTAAGAAACCTCATGCTCAATCTTCTTCTAAAAAAAGTGAGACGACGGCAAAAAGTGAGACGACGGCAACAAGTGAGACGACGGCAACAAGTAAAACGTCTACCGAAAGTGGAAAGTCTAGTAAAGAATCAATTGGAGGTGCAAGTTCAGTTCACTATGGTTTTTTTAGTAATATAAAAACGCCTGAATACCGATCCGGCTGGGATGATATTTGGTCAAAAAATAAGAAGGCTAAAAAAACGCGGTCCGTTAAGGGCAGACAGCCCAAAACTGTATCAATTAAATTTAATGAATTGCCAACCGCAGTTCAACAGGGATTGATCGATGCAGCAAAGAGCGAATTAAAAAACTCCCGGATTAATTATAGTAATCGAGTTAAAAGAAATAAAATTAGCTGGCAAATCAAGTGTAACGTTGAAAACTGAAACTCTTTTTAATTCCTCTTACCTTAAAGGTATTTGCAAATACCTTTCTTGAGATTTTGATTTATGGAATACCATTTGTCATGGCTAATAACTAATTCGACAAAAATCCTTATCATAAATTCTTAATAAATTCTAGTTTAGCGATTTGTTATTGGCCCAATCAATTTACGTAATCGATTATTCAATTGATCGCGTATTTTGGTAAATCGTTTTAATTCCACACCTTTAAGACGCCGCCCTGATGGGAGCTTGAGTTTCAGGGGATTTGCTTGTCGACCATTAACAATAGTTTCGTAATGTAAATGTGGACCTGTAGACCGGCCTGTAGAGCCAACATAACCAATGATCTGACCCTGAGTGACACGACGACCCCTCTGTATTCCACGTCTAAACTGCTGGAGGTGAGCGTAAGCAGTCGAATACCGGGCATTGTGCCGGATTTTAATATATTTTCCATACGCACCTTTACGCCCCGCATAGCGGATAACGCCGTTGCCTGCGGCATAAATAGGTGTCCCCCTGGGCGCAGCAAAATCCACTCCTCGATGAACTTTAGTGTACCCAAGGATAGGGTGCCGCCGTCTCCCATAACCAGAGGAGAGCCTAGCGCCATCTATAGGAGTTTTCATAAGAGCTTTCTGAGCGCTGTGCCCGCGATCATCAAAGTATTCAACTCCATGGCGATTGGACTCAAAACGATATAAGCGGATGGGTTTTTTGCTCAAGGTTAGTTCCGCGTATAGAATTCGCCCCCAGCGTGCAAATTTGCCATTGTTTTTGTGAAGCTTTTCAATCAAAACGTCAAATTTATCATTTTTCTGAATGTCTCGCTGAAAGTCCACATCCCAACTAAATAGTCTTATCAAATTCACCAAGCTGGATGCTGCCATTCCAGATTTTATCGCAGCTGGGTACAAACTAGTCTTAATGGATCCCGCAATACGAACGTCAGTATTTTTTAAAACTATTTTTATTTTTTTAAGCGTAAAACCGCCAATTCCATTTGAACGAATTTTAAAGGTCTCTTCTGCCCGGGGTGTAAAGCTAAACCCAACGAATGGGCCGGATTTTTCTCCCCAAAAATTTGGCTGGAAGCTAATACGGACTTGTTGTCCTGGTTTCAGATTTCGTGGTCGATAGGACTTGCTTAGTGTGCGTATGGCCAGGTGTGCTGACGGAGTGTCTACGCCAGCTTTTATCAGTAAAGATAAAAAAGAATCGCCGACCCGCGCTTTTGTGATTTTTGTTATTTCCCGTGGCCGTGGGGGCATCTTGAATACCGGTGGAGGACGTGTCACGGGTGTCGCTGGCAGGACGACTTTAAATTCTTTTCTTTTGGAAACTGGCGACGGCTTAACGGAGTAATATTCTCGGGCACAAAACCAAGTCCCAAGCACAAGTGAAACCGCCACTATTAGCATACCAAGGAGTTTAAATTGGAAGGCCCTATTATTCTTGATAAACTGCAATATTGAACACTCTAGCGTCGGCCTATGATTTTAACACTGGCCCTTTTCCCCTGCGCCCACTAATCCGACCCTTTTATTCACGATGCGGGAACGTTTTTCTCTTGTCAAGATAAAGCCTTGGACATGGAATAGTATGAGTTCGGAATTAGGCAAAAGTATGTCTAAAGAATCTCGCGGTCAGGTTGACCTAAAGCAAGATCAGTAATTTACTGTAAAAAACATTCTTCTTATTAAGTGAGGCGTAGTGTTTCAATCAGCTAAACCTTTTTTTCAACCAAAGACAGTTGCAATTGTTGGTGCATCTGAAACTGGTGGTGGCGGATGGCCACGTGCAATTTACAAAAATTTGGAATTCGCAAATTTTCCAGCGAAAGTATACCTTATTAACCCTCGGCGTGATGAGCTTTGGGGGCAGAAGGTCTACCCTGATTTTTCCTCTTTACCTGAACCAATTGATCTCGCACTAACAATTATTCCAGCCGAATTTATACCGGAAACCCTTGCAGACGGGGCCAAAAATGGTTTGAAGGCTGCGCTTGTTTACGCTGCTCGGTTTGGCGAGGGCGGTGACGATGTGGGGGCAGAAAGAGCCGATAAACTCCGTGATCTATGTGAAGATACGGGGCTCGTGGTTTGCGGCCCAAATTGCATGGGAGCAATGTCTTTTCCAGCGAACCTACTTTTTTATCCTGCAATGCGTATTCGAGGGCTGCCTGTTGGATCCACAGGGGTAGTATTTCAATCTGGTGGCACGTTCATGTTTTGGCTGCAGCGCGCAGCCGAACGCGGTCTTGATTTTTCTTACGCTGTGTCAAGTGGCAATGAGCTTAATCTCGACTTAGCTGATTACATAAACTTCCTGGTCGAAGACAAGGATACCAAAATGATAGCCTGCATGGTTGAGGGTATCCGCCGACCAGATGCATTTATCGAGGCTGCGCGAAAAGCCCTCGAGGCTAAAAAACCTATCGTTATGATCAAAGTTGGACGCAGTGACGCCGGCAAGGAAGCAGCTCAAAGCCACACCGGTGCTCTTGCGAGTGATGATTCTGTGTTGCAGGCAGTTTGCAGAAAGTATGGTGTGGTGCGCTGCTATACCTTGGATGAAATGATTGAGACTTGCCTTGTTTTAAATCAACGGCGCTGGCCCAAGGGCCCTAATATTGGCATGGCAGGGTTTTCCGGTGGTGGTAAAGGGTTGTTTCTTGATTATGTCGCGGATGAAGGAGCGGAAATGGGCCGCCTGTCTGACGAAACGGTTGGGCTTATTGATCCAATTATTGATCCCGGCCTAAGTGGTCAAAATCCAATAGATTGCGGTGCGGGCATCGCATATCGGCAACAGGATTACAGTCTCGTTTGTAAGCATATGGCTGCCGATGATGGCGTAGATATAGTGGCAATGCAGGGGCAACTTCCGACTACGGAGGATGACACAACTGATGCCACTATCTTTTCGAATGTATTTGAAGCAACGGAAAAACCAGTTTTGGCTTATGTCAGGGTATCTCAAAATGTAAGTCCGGCTGGTTTAGAGTTCCAAAGGGCAACAAAAGTGCCTTTTGTCCAGGGGCTTTCTCAGGCTGTCCGTGCGATTAAGGGGCTCGTAGAATATACCAAGGCGATGAATAAGGGAATGAAGCCGCTACCTAAATCTAATGGAAAACGGACAAATTTGGAGGGTTCTAAATTTGAGGATCTTATAACCGAAAATGGTTTAACGCCACCAGCTAGCGGCTTTGGCAAAACACCAGGGGATGCTGCAAATGAAGCGGAAAAAATGGGCTATCCGGTAGTTCTAAAGATTGTTTCTCCGCAAGCAAGTCACAAGACAGAAGTCGGGGGTGTCGCCCTTAACTTGTGCGATAGCGCCGCTGTAGTTACGGCTGCTATAGATATGGAAACGAGGCTTAAAGTGGCAGAGCCCGAGGCAATCGTAGAAGGATTTTTGGTTCAGGAGATGGTGTCGGGTGTGGAAGTAATACTGGGAGTGCGCGAGGACCCACAGTTTGGTCCTTTCATGGTCGTCGGACTGGGTGGGGTCTTAGTCGAAGCTATGCAAGATGTGTCATTCCGAATGCTGCCTGTCTTAGAGGAAGATGCAAAAGAGATGCTTGGAGAATTGCGAGGTAAAGCAATTCTTGGAGCATTCCGGGGCGCAAAGCCTCGAGATACTGAGGCATTAGTAAAAGCAATTTGTGGACTGTCTGATATCTTTGCGTCTCATCGAGAATTTTTGGCAGATTTAGAGGTTAACCCATTAATTGTTGGAGCTAAGGGCGAGGGCGTTCGTGCAGTAGATGTTCGGCCTATTTGGCGATAAAATTGGCGGAGAAAGAATATGGATTATCAACTTCCTGAAGAACTCCGAATGTTACAGGAGACCCTCAGACGTTTTGTAGATCGTGAAATTATTCCGATTGAGCGTGACGCATATGAAGGGCATCAACTAAAGCCTGACGTCAGGGCATCATTAGAGGAAAAGGCCAAAGAAGTAGGGCTTTGGATGTATGACGTGCCAGAGGAGTACGGCGGCCTGGGGATGAATCTATTGGCTCGCTGCGTGGTTTGGGAAGAGATGGGACGAACTATTGCCATCCCTACTCGAGGAAATAGTATTTTTGGGCCAGCTGTTAGCCCGATCCTCTATTTCTTAAATGATGAACAAAAAGAAAAATATTTGTATCCAGTTCTGAAAGGTGAAAAAAAATGCACGTTTGCGCAATCTGAACCGGATGCAGGAGGCGACCCCGGTGGAATGCGCACCACGGCGGTGCGCGAAGGGGACCATTATGTAATCAACGGATATAAAAGATATATTACAGGTGCAGATAAAGCTGATTTTTTTCAGCTTCAAGCAGCAACCGATCGGAGTAAAGGGTCCCGTGGCGGCATTTCAACATTTTTAGTGGATGCTGACACTCCAGGCATAGAACTCGTTAGATATCAACAGATGATGATGGACGACCGGCCATGGGAGATTGCATTGGAAGATGTCAAAGTACCGGTAACCAATATTATTGGCGAAGAGGGAGAGGGCTTTAAATTCGGACAAACTTGGATTACTGCTGGAAGAATTCGTCACGCAGCAAGGGGAATTGGCGTGGCGGAGCGTTGTATGGAATTGGCAGGGTCCTACACGAACCAACGGGAAACGTTTGGTAAAAAACTGTCTGAACGACAAGCTGTTCAGTTTATGATGGTAGACAGTTGGATGGACACTCAAATGCTGCGGCTATTTGTCCATAACTTGGCCGCGCGGGCCGATGCGGGCGAGGATATTCGTTATGAATCCTATATGGCGAAAGTAAAGGGTGACGAACACGCGTTTGCGGTTTGCGATAAGACTATGCAAGTCCACGGTGGCATGGGGTTAACTACAGATTTACCTATTGAAAAATTATGGAGAGATAGTCGGTCGATGGTCATTACTGAGGGCCCGCCAGAAATTTTGCGAATGGTCATAGCGAGAGCATTTTACAGGGAATATGGGAACTAAAATTATTATTTGAGGTAATCTTGAAAGGATTAGTAAATGAAGAGAATGAAGTGCGTAAAGGTTGAAAAAAAGGCTGGAATTAGTTGGGTCTGGTTAAATCGTCCTGAAAAACGTAATGCTATGAGCCCGCAGCTTCACAGCGAAATGGATGAAACGCTGAGGGAGTTAGAAACTGACCCGGATACTGCTGTCGTCGTTATAGCAGGAGCTGGGGGATATTTTAGTGCTGGCCAGGATTTAAAGGAGTTTTTCCGGGAAAATGAAAAAAATCCGGCTGGCCGGAAATTAGCCGCAGAGCAAGCCAATCGCTGGCGTTGGGAGCGGCTTTACAAGTACGATAAGCCTACTATTGCAATGGTTGAAGGCTTTTGTGTCGGGGGTGCATTTATGCAACTCTGTGCAACTGATTTTGCGATAGCAGCAGAGGACACCGTATTTTCTCTCTCGGAAGTTAACTGGGGAATACTTCCGGGAGCTCTGGTCTCCAAAGTCGTCTCCGATACGATCATGCCGCGCAAGGCTCTGTACTACTGTTGCTTGGGGGAAGCTTTTGATGGAGTTGAAGCTGAAAAAATTGGTTTTATCAATTTTGCTGTTCCAAAAGAAGATCTTGTCGATAAAACCATTGAGTTAGCACAAAAATTAATGGCGAAGAGCCCAGCCGTTCTCCGAGCAACTAAGCATGCAGTGCGTCAGGTGCGGACGATGGATTTTGATCAATCGTATGATTATCTGGCAGCAAAGGGACAGGCTATCAAAGTGGGGGATGCCCAAGATTCATATAACACTGGCCTTAGTCAGTTTCTTGATAAAAAGAGTTATAAGCCCACATTTGAGCCTTTTGCCCTTAAGAAGTCACGTAAGGCGGCAAAGAAAAAATCTCCTGCCAGAAAGAAAGCAGCTAAAAATTCTGCTAAGAAGCGTTAAGATTAAGTCACTTATCTCAGCAACTGTCTCATGCCACGGACAGTTGCTGGGGTTTATTTACGTTTGGCTATTCGAATATCTACAGCGTAAATGCCTTGCCCTTTGGGTAGGACCATTAATGGGTTGATTTCTAAATCTTTTATCCAGGTTCGATGATCTAAGTAGAAGTTGCTCAAACCCTTGATTCCGGCAATCAACGCATCTCTATCTGCTTCTCCACTACCCCGGAACCCATTAAGAAGCTCGGAAATTTTTAATTCCGATAGCATGCTGCGGATATCGTCTTCATTAACTGGCAACAATCGTAACGCGACATCATTGATCAGCTCTACCATTACGCCGCCGGCGCCAACAACCAGCATTGGACCATATTGTTCGTCCTCACGAGTGCCGACTAGAAACTCAATTCCTGACACCATTTTCTGGACAAGAAAGCCTTCGATCTTTGCATCGCTATTTATTGCCTTCAGTTTGGCCATCATATTCTCGGCCGCGGTAAATGCGTCTTTCGGGTTTGTGACGTTGAGTTGAACACCGCCAACCTCAGTCTTATGGCTAGCCTCTGGGGAAATGATTTTGATGGCAACAGGAAAACCTAAAGTAGAGGCGGTAGCACCCACATCTTCGATATTGGTAGCCCGCATAGATTTCGGTGGTTGGAGACCTACAGAGCTTAATGAGTCTTCCAGGTCCTTGGCGCTACAGTTATTCTCCTGCCCTTTTGGTTTTGGTAGACTGGGAATGTTGCCCCCCTTTCTTTGGCTAAAAAACCACAGGGCATTCATTGCCCGAACGCCAATGCGGGTCCCTTGAAGAAATGGCATGTTGGTGGTCTCTTGGAATTTTAGCCCCCCTTCGGGTATTTGGTGGGGCATTCGTGCAAAGGAAATTACCGGCTTTTCGGTAAAATCCACCAATTCCTTCACTTCGTCTTGTGCACCAGAACTACGGGCTGAACCAGGCATATTGTTGCACCAGGCCACCATGTCTACATTCGGGTCAGACGCAAAGGCTTTACAAATTTCAGCAGGCGCGGATTTGCCAGAGATGCCTACTGGTGCACCGGTATCGATCGGATTTTGAATATGGCAATCGGCGGGAACAAAAGGTCGGATCGCTTCTACCGTATCAGAATTTAATGGAGCAACCACCGCTTTTTCTTGTTCACAATAATCGTGCAGTAGGTCCACTGTGCCGCCGGAGGTCGTCATGAAAGCAATACTTGGACCCTTGGGGAGGCGTCCCTGCTGAAAGGCAAGGGTCATTTCGACCATCTCTTCCAGTGTTTCACACGTGATAATTCCATAGCGTTCGCATACCGCCTCATAGGCGGCATAGTCCCCCGCAACGGCACCGGAGTGTGATTGTGCGGCATCACGAGAGTTTTGAGATCTCCCGGTTTTGATTGCGATAATAGGTTTACCTTGGTTGAGTGCCTTCTCGGCGGCCTTCATAAATGCTTCCGGTTTTCGGATGCCCTCTATAAAAAGGCAAATTTGCTTGGTGTCCGGATCGTCTATGACGAAGTTCATATAGTCGGCAAGGTCCAGGCTTAGTTCGTTGCCTGAAGAGATTAGGTATGAGAATTTTAGACCGCGTTCCTGCCCCGCTTTCGCATAGTAGCTCAGGGTTCCGCCTGATTGGGTGATGAGCGCTACTGGACCAGGGTCAAGTTGGCTGACATGTTCATGTGGGTAACAGTAAATTTTTTCGCGGACGCCGACGAGGCCCATACAGTTTGGCCCACATATAGGAACCTGAATTTCATTGAGAGCCTCACGAAACTTCAAACCTCTTTCAATTGACTCCGCTCGTGCACCGTCACCAAAACCAGAAGCGTAAACGACAGCAGCCTTTAGTCCATATTCTGCTCCTTGTCTTACTGCACTTTCTATAAATTGTGCCGGTATGATCATGAGTCCTAGCTCAGCCGGTTCTGGCAATGAGGTTAGGTCGGGATAACAGGGGACGCCGAATATTTCGTCACGTTTCGGGTTCACAGGAAAAACTTTTCCTGAATAGCCTGATTTTTTAAGGTTTCCAAAAATATTGCGTGGCCAATGTGACTTATCTGTTGCACCGACTATCGCAATTGTTTTTGCATTGAAGATCGCAGCTGCCGGACTGGTCATAAACTACTCCCCATATAACCAATTTTTATTTCTATTGTACTCGCCCACGTGCGGCGATGTTCCAAACATCGACAACGTCATCACCACTAAAGGCTATGATGCGATCATAGAGGTTCACGGTTGTGTCGCAATGTGTTGGAACAAATGAAACCTTGTCTCCGAGCTTAAGGGGACAATTCCCATTCTCAAAACTTAATTCGCTGTGTTCCTCTCCCGCGAATTTGAAGCTTGCTTCAGGCAAGTTTTGTGGCAAGGGCGGGCCACCGTCAGAGCTGATAGCCTTCAGACCCATGTCAAGGATGCAGCGGTTGGGTTCTGGCAATGAAATGACCGATGCCAGCAAAGTTAAAGATTGTTCAAACGGTATAGGGTTTCCATCATCCCATTCGACTTCCCGATAGCGGCTATCCATAAACAGGTAGCCCCCAGGTTGCAGTTCCGTGAGTCCTTTGGCGGTGGCGTCGGTCAAGGTGGTTCCACTGCCACCGCCGGTTAGATAATCCACTGGTATCCCAACCTTACGGATCATCTCTGCGGTTTCAGTTAGTATACCAACGGCCCTGCGGGCTGCGGCATCTCGTTCGGAAAATGGTATAAGCATCTGTATGGAGCCCTGGTATCCTTGCAGTCCTTTGAAGTTTAGCCATTCTGTTGCTGCGACTTCACGGACCAAATCAAGAGCTGCATCTCCGGGTACAACGCCACATCTCCCCTGGCCGACGTCAACTTCTATGACGACGTCTGGTTTCACGCCACAAGTCTGCGCAACAGCAGCCATTTCTGCCACGTTATCGGAATTGTCTACCACTACTGATATTTTTGCTTTATTTGTAATTTGCATCAAACGAGTGAGCTTTGAGATGCCTATCACTGGTGTTGTAATAAGAATATCGTTGATTTCATTAGAGACTAAAACTTCCGCCTCTCCCAACTTTGCGCAGCACACGCCACACGCCCCGGCATCTAACTGCATTTTGGCAATCTCGGCGGATTTATGAGCCTTGGCATGTGGGCGGTAAGCGATCCCGGCGGCCATTGCTATGTCTTGCATTCGTTGCATATTACGCAGGAAGGCCGCTTCATCGACTAACAAAACTGGTGTATCAAGTTGCGAAAGCTTCATAATTCCGACCAGATTAAATTTCCCGTATCATGGACGACATCACCTCCAATGATCGTTAATTCGGCGGTTATATTTTTGATGTCATTCTCCGGACAAGTAAGCGGATCTGCGCTAGTAACGAACATATCCGCCAATTTTCCTGGTTCTAAGGTTCCTTTCGTATCTTCTTCTCCGGTTAGATAGGCGCCATTTCGCGTCGCACAGATGAGGGCCTGCTCACGAGTGAGGGCCTGATCTGGCGCGATTTGATCATTTATGTTCATATTATATCGAGAGATCGACTGCCATACGGGATACCACAATGAAGTTGGGACATTATCGGTTGCCAACGCAATTGGGATGCCCGCATCGACTATGCTTCTCAGTGGGGAGATTTCATTTTCCCGGGCTTTCCCAAGTTCATCGCGTAGGATATGACCGTGCTTGAAAATATATCGATTAGTGTGTGAGGTCATAGCAAGGTTCAGGTCCGCCATAACCTTAATCTGCTGATCTGTTGCCCGGTCAAGATGACCCATGACCCAACGTTTTTCGCCTATTGGTGTAATGCTGTCGACAACTTCAAAATATTTTAAAAAACTCATCCAGATTGCATTTACACGAATATCATTACGAGAAGCGGCGAGTAAATAATCTGCTATTCCATGCTCTGGGATTCCACTGTCATAATTAAAACCTGACCACCCCGTATAGGGCGCCGCTCTATTACGGACCATATTGTCTGGTGTGACCCCAAAGTCCGCAAATATACCGGCAACAGTCAACCAATTGTCTCCATTACCCCGAAGGCCACCTATCCAATCTGCCCATTCAGCAAATGCTGATTCATAGCCATTTTTATTCGCAAAATGCCAGGACGGGCTATAAACTAGGCTCGCCCGCACTGTTGCTGCCCCTTCTTTGTTGACGGCCCGATAGGCCTCAATCAGCTCTTGGGCACAACCATGTTCCTCATAGATACTGGTCGTTCCGCTTGCGTTATAAAGGGACATTGAGCGTTTGATACCTTCTACACGCTCGGAATGGCCAAATCGTGGCATGCACCGGAAATACGCTAACTCGACTATGGGGACAAAGGTATATTCATGAATAATCCCGTTGAGGGATCCGTTATTATCGGTTTCAAATTTGATAATTTCTGGCAAGTCACCTGGGTCTTTTTCTAGTCCTGCCTCTTTTAACGCAAGAGAATTTGCAATGGATGTAAGCGGTTGAATATGCCGCCAATACCCCCAAATTGGTCTAATATAGACAGGGTTATTGGGTGAAATCCTATCAAGTTCGATTCTTGTCGGCCAACGCTTTTCCACCAGGTTATTAGGCACATCAAAATAATAGGGGGGCTCCCCAATTGGCATGGTAACCACCCACTCCCCGGGTTCGCTTTGGGCAACTAAATCTTCTATACGCTGGAGAATTTCGTCAATGGATTTGCAGCCTGATAGCGTTGGAAAAATAGATTTAAGGCCCTCGCGGTCCAGGTGTGCGTGGCCATCAATCATGCCTGGCATTAAGGTGTGCCCAGACGCATCAATTACAGGTCCACCTTCGAAGTCCTTAGCAAGGAGTTCGGCTTCCCCCACGTCTGATATTCTGTCGCCCTTTATGATTATCGAATCGTGTATTGAAAAATCACAATCACAGGTAACGACCTTGGCATTTCGAATTAGCATGGTACGGCGCGCAATTTTTAATAACCAGCCGCATAGGCTTCACGGCGGTGGTCAGCAGCACCAACCAAAACGCCATTATCGAGAACTTCCAGACATTTGGAAGAACCAAAATAGGATGCCCCAGAGGCTCGGCCAATATCAAAACCACGTCCTTTCAACGCTTCGCTGACAGAGGCAGGAAATTCATCGTCAATCAGTATGTTGGCCTTGCCATCGATAGACCACCGGGGCGCTTCGATTGCTGCCGATAGTTCCATCCCGCGATCTACCATGTTGGTAAGCATTTGAACGTTCGAGATGGTCTGAGCTGGGCCACCCGGCGTAGTGAGTTGGTATTTTACCTTTCCGTTTTTGAAGGCCATCACCGGATTTAAAGTGTGGCTAGGCTTTTTGCGCGGAGCAACGACATTCCGGTGTCCGGGGTCAATGACAAACCCAGTCATTCTATTATTAAGCAGAATACCAGTTTTAGGGTCTAGGAATGCGGAGCCAAAGACATGGAATACGCTTTGAACAACTGAGATTGCATTTCCCCTATAGTCGGCGAGGACAATGCAACTAGTGCCACCGCTACCCGGGGGCTTATGTGAACCAGGAGTAGCATCACGAACGATTGCTTGGAGTTTTCTGGTCATTTTACCCCCTAGGAGCTCTTCGATAGGGGCTGGGTGGACGGCCGGGTCGCAGATATAGGGTATCCCTTCGTCAAATGCTGCGCGCGCTGCGGTCATTAAGTATGCTAGTCGGTCCTCATCTCGTGCTGTTAACGCTGCCTCAGGGAGTTCCTTAATAGCATTAAGCTGCATAAGCATCAGAACACCATAGGAGTTGGGTGGCATCACGTGCACGTCAAGGTCGCGATAATCGGTATTTATCGTGTCAACCCATTCTGGCTCATAACCTTCAAAGTCTGCTGCAGATAGCAGACCACCGTTATCTTGACTGTATTGGCCTAGAGCCTCCGCAATCCGCCCCTCATAGTATGTGCTGCTACCATTTTCAGCGATATCACGGATAGTTTCAGCAAGGGCGGGCTGTTTGACAATATCCCCAGGGTTCATGGGTATTCCTCCGGGCATATAAAGCGCCGCACACCCGGGATCCTTTCCAACATGATTAAATAGGCGCAGGGCGCTGGTCAAAATACGGGAGACTGGGTGCCCGTTTTCAGCAAGATCAATCGCATCAGTAAATAGATCTTTCCAAGGCATTTTACCATGTTTCTGATGCAACCTTTCCCATCCGCGGACTATACCTGGAACCGACGCAGCGTTAGGCCCATGAGCGACCATTCCGTCTTTAAAAAACTCTGAGGTTGCTCCCGATGGAGCATAACCACTGGCATTGAGACCTTGGGTCTCTCTAGTATCCGCGTTATGGTGGATAATAAATGCATCACCTCCAAATGAAGTTGCGTGTGGTAGAACCGTGCACAAAACAGCAGATGTTGAAATCATGGCGTCTACAACCGATCCGCCTCTCTCTAACATTCTTAATCCTGATGTAGAGGCTAAAGAGTGGCCGGATACCACCATTCCGTTCGTACCGTAAACTGGTGAGCGAGGTAGCTTCACACCGGCAAATTCATCCACCTTTTCCGCCATATGATCCTCCCAAAACTAAAAAATATTTTTACCATCATGGCGGACAGCGGCTCCTTGTCAATGTAGTGTGCTGCAAGCATAATTTGGTATAACGTTAATACAGAGGAAATTTTCAATGACAGTGCCAGTATTAAAAACAGTCGATATTGGTAGGGACAGACAAATATCTTATCGGGAGGCAGGCACTGGTACTCCGGTTGTAATTCTTCATGGGTTGGGTGGGCGCTCAGAGAGTTGGAAACCTCAATACAAGGGATTATCAGACAACCACCGTGTTATCGGCTGGGATGCACCCGGCTACAATGAATCTTCTGAAATGTCAGAGTTAGAGCCATCACTTTCTGATTATGTGGAGATCGTAAAACGATTTACAGATGCACTTCAGCTTGATCAATTTCACCTTGTGGGTCATTCAGTCGGAACTTGCCTTTCTGCAGGTTTTCACAAGGCTTACCCTGAGCAATTGATTAGTTTGACACTTGCAGAAGCTGTGATTGGGAATGGTGCCGATACAAAAGAAAATCAGAATGCGGCTATAGCGGCTCGTGTAAAAGATTTTGAAGAATTTGGAGCTGAAGTGGTCGCGAAAAGGAAGACACCAAACTCTCTTTCGCCTAATGCCAACGCAACCGCAGTTAAAGCCGCAGTAGCTTTTGCTGCAAAAGTAAAAATACCGGGTCATTTAAAACTGGCAGGGGCTTTGATAAGAGGTAATATTTTTGATTTTATAGCACCGCTTAATTGCCCGGGGTTGATTATTTCGGGCTCCGATGATCGTTCAGCCCCCGCAGAGTTTGTAAAGCAAATCGCCGATGCTTACCCCGGGATCGATTACAAAATGATTGACGGCATAGGGCATCAAATCGCTTTCGAAAAACCAGAAATTTTTGTGAAACTGCTAAGTGATCACCTTGAAAAAGCGGAGGAAGCTGTCCGGGCAGCAAACTAAATTATGATTCAAATTAGTGCTTCACCATCAGTCCAAAAAATCCTCAACGAGTTAAACGGATCCGAGCTGCTGATCAGGTTAGATTGGGACGAATGGCAGGAGGTAAACGCACCATACAATGAGGTGGTTTACAATCAGGTTGATGTTTTCACTCGCTTTAATCGAAATGGCTATGATTGGGATATCCAGGGAATTCTTTATACGCCTGCTGAAGAGGTTGATGCTAATATAGCAATTGTGATGTTTCACGGTGGGGCAGGCAGCTCTTATGGAAAAGATAAGACGCCCGATGGGCGGCCGGGTTTGCCCCGTGTTTTAGCCGCGCAGGGGTTTAAAGTGCTTAATCTTACTTACCCTGGACATTATCCTCCGGGAGGGATTTGGAAAGAAAGTGTCGAAGAACGTCAACCCTGGTATCTATTGGATCAAAAATTATCAGATCAAGAAATTTACGACCGTAACCTAAAATGTACCTTCAACGTGATTTTACAGGGCTCAGCTCAGCTTGTGGATGAACATCTGAAAGGGCGAAAAATACTCGCCCACGGCCATTCTACTGGGGGGCCTATGGCGGCTCATCTATACCGCTTTACCAAACAATCGGAGGTTATCGGTATCCTCGGGTGGGGCAGTGGTGGCCCTGATGGATGGCGCAAGGAATGGCGTGATAAAACAGGAGCAGAAGGAGATGGCCGAAAGGGTGTCGATGAGATGTCGAAACGCTCCGTGCAAGCTTTTGCTAAAGCGGGATATGTCAGTGACCCTGAATTATGTCCGTGGGGTGGCGCCGAAGGGTTTGTAAAATGGGCGGAGCCCGTTCGTTCCCAGATGAAAACTGGTTTGTGTGATAATCAGCATATGGTAGTGCCAGAGGTATTGGAGCGATACCCAACTATTACAGGGTTGCCCCGTGAGGAGTATTTTGACCACCTGCAGGATCCGGACCCTGAATGGCTGAAGTCGATCAAGGTGATTCTAATGGTCGGTGGTGATGATAAAGGGCATTGGGTGGCCGGCAAAAGGGAGAAAGATAAACGCGAGATTTTTATGGGTCGTAAATATGAGGCGGCGGGTACTCGAGTGCATGTGGTCTTTGTTCCTAAATACGGCCACTACGGTATGATGGAAAAACATAATGAAAAAATTGCCTATAGCTGGCTGTGGGCATTTAAGGGGGGTTATTTTTCTAGTTAAATCTCATCTTCGATGGACGGGTGCCTTAGGCGTGGGCGTAAAAGTCTATAAACAATTGCTGCAACGAGGCATCCGGCAAAGGCAGGCATCCACCACGGTGCGCTGTCTCGAAACATAAAAATCGTGCCAGCTGTAATTATACCCAGGCCTATAGATATTTTAGGTGCCTGACGAAATATAGGGTGATTGACTTCAATTTTTTCTATTTCTTCCCCTGGCGGGGTCCATTCTGCTGTTTCCGGGTAGGTCTTCGGTAAAGTTGGTTTTTTTAAACGTTCTCGATCCGACATGCTTATTTGGCCTTTGCTAGGCGTTTTTCAACAAGCCGTACCCAGTAGCTGGCGCCTATTGGTAATACCTCATCATTAAAGTCATATTGTGGGTTGTGCAGGTAGCAGCCTCCTTTTCCTGGACCATTGCCAACCCAAATATAGCAACCGGGATTTTCATTGAGCATAAACGAAAAATCTTCTGCTCCCATTTTTGGGGACAGGTCGGTTAGTACATTTTCTTTGCCAACTACATCTGCCGCAACCTGCACGGCAAAGTCGCTTTCGGGCAGGCTATTGACCGTAGCAGGATACCCACGTGTATAAGTTACTTCATTTTCCATCCCAAAAGCATTTGTGACACCATCCGTTATGCGCCTAATCGCAGCTTCAGCGATATCTTGGATTTCTGTTTTAAACGACCTGACTGTGCCCTTAAGCATAATTTCTTCGGGGATGATATTGTAGGTCTCTCCCGCATGGATTTGGGTAACCGATAAAACAACTGACTCCATTGGGTCAATGGAACGGCTGGAGACAGTTTGAAGTGCTGTAACCAAATAAGAAGCAGCAACCATTACATCAGTCCCTTGGTGTGGAAAAGCGGCGTGGGTGCCCTGACCTTTCAGCTTAATATCGATTGTATCTGCTGCCGCCATGGCTGGTCCAGGGCATACAGCGAAAGTTCCCACGTCTTGTCCGGGAAAGTTATGCATCCCCCAAACTGTTTCGCAGGGAAATTTCTTAAACAACCCATCCTGCACCATTTCACGTCCACCACCGGCAAATTCTTCTGCTGGTTGAAAAATAAAATGGACTGTTCCGGCAAAATTTCGTGTCTCTGAAAGGTATTTGGCGGCACCCAAAAGCATTGTTGTGTGGCCGTCGTGGCCGCAAGCATGCATTTTTCCAGGCTTGGTAGAAGCATGATCGTGCGTAGAAGTTTCTTCAATATCTAACGCATCCATATCTGCGCGGAGACCTATTGCTGGACCATCTCCGTGGCTTCCTTTCAATGTTCCGACCACGCCCGTGCGTGCAAGACCTTGATCTATGTCGATACCAAACTCTTTTAGCTTTTTCGCCACGAAGGAAGCTGTCTCATATTCTTCAAAGGCGGTTTCAGGGTGTGCATGAATATGCCGCCGCCACTCAGTAAGCTCGTCATGAAATTCGGCTACACGATTAACAATAGGCATAAAAATACACTCCTTTAAAATCTTAAAGAGAGTTTCCGCGGCTGAGGCTAAGAGTCAAGTTGTGTTAGTTAATGAATACACTAACCTTGCAGGAATGCGCCGATAATGTACAAACACAGAAGGTTAACTTCTTGAGGGAAATATGTCAGAAAACTACGATGATATTCGGGACGGCGTTGCAAGGCTATGTGCGGAATTCCCGGGCGAATACTGGCGCAAAACAGATCGTGAGAGAGCATATCCCACGGAGTTTGTGAAGGCCCTAACCGATAACGGATATCTTTCAGTTTTGATCCCTGAAAAATTCGGTGGCAGTGGGCTGGGTATTACGGCTGCGGCTGCAATTATGGAAGAAATACATAAATCGGGTAGCAATGGCGCGGCTTGTCATGCGCAAATGTATACTATGGGATCTATTTTGCGCCATGGCTCGGATGAGCAAAAAAATACTTACTTACCGAAGATAGCTGCGGGCGAACTTCGTCTACAGGCTTTTGGCGTCACCGAACCGACAAGTGGTACAGATACGCTCAATCTGCGCACAACCGCAATTAAAGATGGCAAAAACACTTACATTGTGAATGGCCAGAAAATCTGGACTTCTCGGGCTGAGCATTCCGACCTAATGCTGTTACTGGCCCGGACTACGCCCCGCGATCAAGTTGAAAAACGTACGGATGGTCTCTCAGTATTTTTGATTGATATGCGTGAGGTTGTTGGAAATGGATTGGAGATTAAGCCCATCAGGACGATGATTAACCATGCTACAACGGAAATCTTTTTCGATAATTTGCGAATACCTGCTGATAGTTTAGTTGGTGAAGAGGGCAAAGGGTTCCGGTATATTCTTAGCGGGATGAATGCGGAAAGGATTTTGATTGCAGCTGAGTGTATTGGTGACGCCCGTTGGTTTATTCAGAAAGCGGCGGACTATGCTCGTGAACGCTCTGTATTCGGTAAACCTATCGGTCAGAACCAGGGCATCCAGTTTCCAATAGCTGAGAGTTACGCACAAACCGAGGCTGCAGACCTCATGGTTAGACGCGCGGCCGAGCTTTATGAGGCAGATAAACAATGTGGATCCGAGGCCAATATGGCTAAATATCTAGCCGCTGAAGCGTCTTGGAAAGCGGCGGACATGTGCATGCAAACTCACGGGGGATTTGCCTTCGCCGAAGAGTTTGATATCGAGCGGAAATTTCGTGAAACCAGGCTTTACCGGATTGCGCCAATTTCAACTAATCTGATCCTTAGTTTTTTGGCGGAGCACGTCCTCGATCTGCCCCGATCTTATTAAAAAGGCTTAGGCTATGGGAAAACCACTCGAGGGAATTCTGGTTGTATCGTTGGAGCAGGCGGTAGCCGCTCCCTATTGTTCTTCACGCCTTGCTGATGCAGGTGCCCGAGTTATTAAAATTGAGCGACCCGAGGGTGATTTTGCCCGAGGGTACGATAGCGCAGTCCATGGGGAAAGTGCTTATTTCGTATGGCTCAACAGGGGTAAGGAATCACTAGTCCTTAACATCAAAGACGAAGCAGATACCACTTTACTGAATAATATTCTATGTCGCGCCGATGTCTTTATCCAGAATTTAGCACCAGGAGCGGCAGCGAGAGCCGGCCTCGGGTCTGGAGCCTTACGAGAGAAGTATCCGCGTTTAGTTACCGTTGATATTTCGGGTTACGGTGAAGAGGGACCCTACGCCGATATGAAGGCTTATGATTTGTTGGTTCAAGCAGAATCCGGTTTATCATCTGTAACTGGTCGGCCGGAAGGGCCGGGCCGTGTTGGAGTCTCAGCCTGTGATATATCCTGCGGAATGTATAGCTATATGGCCGTCCTCGAGGCATTGATAGACCGAGATCAAACTGGGCAAGGCAGTATTATAAAAACGTCTCTTTTTGAAGGAATGGCCGATTGGATGAATGTTCCCCTTCTAACCTATGATTATTCTAATTCAATTCCACCGCGAGTGGGTCTTAATCATCCATCAATTGCACCATATGGGGTATATCCAACGAGTGATGGAGGGGAGATACTGATTTCTATACAGAATGAACGTGAGTTTGAGCGGCTCGCCGCTGACGTGTTAGGGTGTCCTACTCTTCCGACTGAAAAAAATTTTTGCAATAATGAGGCGCGTTGCGCTAATCGTGAGGCACTTGATAAAATTATTGTAGAATCTTTTAGGAGTACAGATCGTTTGGCGCTTACAACTCGGCTCAAGAAAGCCCAGATCGCGTTTGGAGAAATTAACGATGTTGCAGGTTTGTCGGCCCATCCAGCATTACGTCGCGTAGAGGTGGAAAGTCCAACGGGTAAGGTCGTTATGGCGGCGCCTCCGGCAACCATCAATGGAGTTGAGAGACAATTAGGACCAGTTCCTGATATTGGTGAACACACGGAGAAGATTCGGAAGGAGTTCTCGAAATGACAACGGATCAATTTAGTGCGTGGATTGGCAAGCAATCATCGACCAAGGCTCTAGTTACTGCTTACCAAGCAGATGCTCTGACAGCCACGCTTGATCGTGATGACCTGCCGTTCAAGGAAGGCGATGAAATTCCTCCGGGTTGGCATCTTTTCTATATTCGAGAGGTCGTCAAGATTCGGGACACTGCCGCTGATGGTCATCCTAAACGTGGCGATTTTTTGCCACCAATAGATTTACCTCGTCGTATGTGGGCAGGCACAAAGGCCACATACCATAAACCCATCCACGTTGGTGAGAATATTCGCAATGTCACAACAATTGAGGCAGTTACTCCAAAAACTGGAAAAACCGGGAAGCTTGTATTTCTAAAACTTAAACATGAAATTTCAGGTGAAAACGGTATTGCTACCACAGAAATGCAGGATGTTGTTTATCGTGAGGATGCAAAGCCTGGAGTCAAAGTCCCCGACCCACCGCCTGCACCCGGCGTAGCGGGCTGGAAGCGGACGATACATCCGTCATCTGTTTTGCTCTTTCGGTTTTCGGCACTTACGATGAATAGCCATCGTATCCATGACGATAGAACATATGTGACTGAGGTTGAAAAATATCCTGGCCTTCTTGTG
>JAYZFG010000005.1:0-99244 GCA_036336885.1 Pseudomonadota bacterium | reverse complement strand
CATCTGCGGTCTTGCATTTCCCATAAAAATTCACCGGACTTCCGATCAATTAGGGCAATCAAATCAATGTCTCTCCAACTCACTAAAATATTTCCGTCCGGCTGGACAAAACAACAATTGGCATGCGCGTATTCTTCGCGGGGTCGTGCCGGCCTTAAGGGATATTTTTCAAATGGAAAATAGTCCACCATCCGCCATTCCCATACCATATCACCGTCAGCGTTTACCTCGCGCAACACATCGTAATAAATACCACCATCCGGATGCTCACTGCCTGCAACACCACCGATTACCTCCGCGTCTTCTGTGGGGATTAATTCCCATGAAAGATAAGTGGTATTTCCGTTTGGTAGTCGATTAAAATCGTGATGCTGGAGGTGATCGATGTGTTCCCAAATAATATTGCCGTCCCAATCAATCTCAAGAATGTGCCCTCCAATTGGGTTGAACTTCGGACCCTCCGACGTCCTCACTGTGATTAATAAATTTCCATTAGGAAGTAATTGCCCGTAATTTCCTAACGGACCAGGCAAAGTCCATTCTTTTCGACATTCTCCGAGCATATCAATCAAAAAACACTGGCTTCCACCGGATGGCGCAAACAGAGTAAAGCTTGGAAACGCCAACGACTGGTTAAATTCTGTAACACCAAATTTTAACGGGCGCATGTTCAATACTTCCTATTTGATTGAATTCAGATATTACCCTATGCGTCAGGCATATTGGGAACCAAAATTCATCTTTTTAAAAAGATATCCAAATATATTAAAAAATCGAGTAGCGTAGTAAAAAGAGAAGGCGGCTGATGCAAATTAGCCGCCTTTATTTATAGAACTACGCCACCATATGCCACTCGGCAACACCACACCCAATCAGCATGTCCGGCATGGGCGCATAACCAATTAGATCAAACCCTTGACTACCAGCCACCGCATGGGCAACAGCCCAGGCACGCAATTCGGCGCCCCCATTACCTGTCCTTTCTAGCATGGTCTCCAAATCCGTCGCAAATTTATCGTCTGATGCAGACTTAAAAAGTTCTATACATGCCATATCAAATGGCTCATCGATCCAGCCCATTGTAGTCTCACCAATTGAATGGCTGAGACCTCCCGTACCCATCACTACAACACGTAAATCATCAGGATATGATTCTATGGATTCCCTGAGCATGTGTCCCCATGCCAGGCAACGCTGTGGCGTTGGAAAAGGCTTCTCAACTAAGTTCATGTAGACTGGTATAATTGGAGGTATGGGGTCAAGACCGGTACACCAAATGGGGACACACATTCCATGATCCAACTTCAACCGACGAGAGTAGGACGGATCAAAATTATTATTTAAAGCATAATCCAGGATATGCCGCCCCAACGATGCGTGACCAGGAAGGGTTTCGTGGGGGAAAACTGGCTTCATAAATGGCTCTGGCGGTCCTTCATGTTCCTCACCAATGCCAACACAAAACGCTGGCATATTATCAAGAAAAAAATTTACCCAGTGATCGGTTGAATGAATAACTAATACATCAGGTTCAAGGGCCGAGAGACGCCGACCCATTTCATGGTAATGTTGAGTCAACCAACCCCTGCTCTCTGGCTTCATCGTATCCCATGACCGCGCAATGTTGGGCGCGTGCCCCGCGGCAAAACTCCCAACAAGCTTAGCCATTGGTTTTCTCCCTATTTACGCCAATTGAGGATAAAATCTTAATTGAAGCTTCATCGTCATGTCCGCAGATCAATAAAAAAAACCGCATTAGGTAAGGATTGGTCAGTGGATATAGATATTCATAGTCATCTCTAAGGAGAGCCTCCCGAATTTCCAAGGATAACGGATATTTATCGAGGGTGGTCTCACGGTGTTCAGACCACAATTCTTTTCCGTCCGGTCCCTGCAAATCAAACATCAATTTGTTGAGCCAATAATCAGTTTGCATTAGATACCTATTCCTGAAGCTGGTATTTAAAAAATTACGATGTCTTCTATGATATAGAGGCACATACGTTTGGATCAATTGACAAATTTTATTTGTTAAAATCAAACCTAAGTCAAAACCAATTTTATTAATGGAAATAAGCTAAAATGAACCTAAAACTTGGATTTCTACTGCCAACCCGCGAGAGAGTGATGGTGGGTACCCACGAGACAACAGAAATACTTGAATTAGCTGATTACGCCGAAAATATTGGTCTCGATTCTGTATGGATCGGAGATTCATTACTCGCAAAACCAAGACACGAACCCCTTTCCCTAATTGCTGCTATCGCCGGCCGAACCAAACTTATTGAATTGGGTACGGGAGTTCTTTTACCCATGTTACGTAACCCTGTACTCCTCGCTCACCAAGTCGCAACAATTGATCAAATCAGCGAAGGACGAATAATTCTTGGGGTTGGAACTGCACGAGATGTCCCAGCAATTCGCAACGAATTTAAAGCCGCGGGTGTGCCCTTCGAAAAAAGAATAGGAACTATGCTCGAACAAATAAAACTTTGTCGTACACTCTGGAGTGGCAAAAAAGTTAACTGGGAAGGACGTTGGAGTGTAAATGAAGCTGAACTTGCTCCAATACCATTTACAAATGGCGGACCTCGAATTTGGGGTGGTGGTGGCGTCCCCGCCGCCCTTAAAAGGTCCGCTCGATACTTTGATGGTTGGTTTCCCTCTGGGCCAGGATCCGGTCAGGATTGGCGTAAAAGCTGGAAAAAGCTTAAAGTCTACGCTGAAGAAGCGGGAAGAGACCCGTCTGAGATCATTGGCGCTGCATATGTCACCCTATCAATTAACAAGAATGTCTCGTATGCAAAAAATGAACTCGATGAGTATCTGTCGAATTACTATCTTCGCCCTGCAGACCAAATTCGAAATGAACAATATAGCGTCGCCGGTGATAGGGCTACCGTAACCGCCTGGCTCAATGAATTTATCGAGGCAGGCGCCAGCCATTTATGCGTAAGATTTACAGGCAATGATAACCAGGCACTTATGGACGAATTGGCGAGAATGCGAGAACAATTTTAGACGAGTGGTTAATAAAAATAATAAAGCCGGTCTCTTAGACCGGCTTTATAAAAATTAACCTCTTTGATCCACTACCTGCCGAAGACCATTTTTGCTGCTGCTTTAACTACCGATGGATCAGCATTTTTAAAGGCTTTGTTTACAACTTTTTGAATTTGTTCGCCCGAGGAATACAGGACACGAAGACGACGCTTCTTGGCGTCTGCAATAAAGTCTTTATCTATAGCCATATTCGCATAGGCCACCCTCATGGAGCTGATGTGTTTTTTTGCCGTTTTCGGTGGATAGGCTAGCCCTCGACCAATGATACCGTGACTAGAAATAAAACTAACGATCTTAGTATTAATACCCGATATGTGATCAGTGATCATAGGAACATCCGGAAGTAGAGGGTCAGGTTCAGTTCCCACCTGAAGCAAAGGTAAGGCAAACTCTTTTCCTGGCTCGGCGGTTCCACCGTATTTTTTAGCAAACCAGTGAGGCGCAATGGAACTCCAAGCTAACCAGTTAAAACCTGTTCCATGATGTTCGCCCTGCTCCATAGCCAAAACCGTTCTTTTCGACCCTTTATAGCCGCCAATAACTTTGATCTTAGCTCCAAGCATCTCTTTAAGCATCATCGGTATAATGTAAGAAGTTGAACCTGGTCCAGTTCCACCGGCGATTACCTTCGTGGTTTTCAAGTCTTGCCACCTTTTAACACCCGCCTTCTTTGTTAAAACAAAAATAGTATTTGTCCGGTTTACTGAGCCTAACCACGTGAAATTTCTTGCATCATACTTAACCTTCTTTGGACGCATAAGTTGCGAAATAACCAATGTATCAGGTGGTTCCAAGATCCACTTGCCATTATTGGGCATCACCTTTGCGGCATAGTTGGTGGCCTTTAAACCTCCGGCACCCGGCATAGACTGAACAACTATAGTTGCGCCGCCGGGGACATACTTCCTCAAATGATCGGCCATTGTCCGCGCATATTTCCCATACGTACCGCCGAAGCCATACCCAATTAAAATAGTATATTTATCTTGAGCGAATGACGGAGCGAAAGGCACTAGAACAGCAATAGCACCAGCAACAGCGACAAATTTAGTAAATAATCTCATTAATTTCATTCCTTGCCTATTCTATTTATTTCTCGTTTGAGAAACTTTGATTTAAACCTTTTCAAAAATTATGAACTCTAAGAATATGAAAGAATGGCCATAGGAGGTCAAGGAATGGACAATAATGGATATACACCAAGAGCCCGAATTGGTTTGATTATTCCTTCTTCTAACCGAATGGTAGAACCCCATGCCACTCGCTACCTGCCCTTTGATGTCGCATGTCACGTGACAAGACTACAAATGACCGGGCCACACTTTATGGCCTTGGAAAAATTATTACCTAAAGTAACACAGGCAGCGGAATACCTAAAAGATGCAAAATGTGCCCCTATCATTTTTCATTGTACCGCTAATTCAATGTCAGACGGCATGAAGGGTGAAAACCTGATCAAGGAATCCATTGAGAAAGTAACGAATATGCCCGCTGCCACAACCGCTTCAGCAACCATGGCCGCTTTCGAATTTTTTGGAGCAAAAAATGTTGTTCTGTTATCTCCATACCCACGAAAATCCCATCAACATGAATTAGAATTTCTTGCGCAGGTTGGATGCAAAATAGTAGGAGAAAAAAATATAAATCAAAACGGATCTGATGCCTATTGTAGTATGCCGGCTTCTGCCTGGCTTGATGCCGTACTCAAAATGAAGAATGACGATGCGGATATTTATTTTATCAGTTGTGCTAATATTCAGGCTTTGGACCAACTTGAACAAATAGAACAAGCGCTTGGTGCCCCTGTAGTCACCAGTAACCAATTAGTTCTTTGGCGAGCCCTTCGTATGGCTGGAGTAAACGATCCTATTCCTGGGTTTGGTAAACTGGCAGCCTAACTTAAATCTTTTTCCAAATTAAAGACGCCTTACTGCCAGGACCACCCATCACTGGAGGGGATGCCGTTAAAACCAAATTGGCTCCTTCAAAAGAAACATCACGGACAGTGGTCGTACCCTCTAATTTCGGATGAGCTGAAATTTCAATATGATGGAACACCTGCTCACCCTTTAGCTCAAACTCACCAAAATAACTAAAATAATCACCGTTTGATTGGCGCGTTGCTGTCGCCATGTGTCCATCCGTTGTGTACTCCATGCGACCTCCCGTCGGCGCATCTTCTTCGCGTCCCGGATTGCCGTCTGCATCAACAAATCGGAAGCCAACGAGACGCCACGTACCGATCATTTTTTCACGCATATTTATATCTCTCTATTTAAAATACCCAGTTATGCCGGAACGGCACCAGTCATACGATCGGTTGGCTTATCGTTCATGAATAGCTGCGCCATACCAACGGTAATCCCAATAACTACACCGATCTGCCACGCGAGATTATAATTTCCAAAAGCATCAAACAAAAGTCCGGCACCCCACGCCCCTAAGAAAGAACCGGTTTGATGACAAAAGAATGCGATACCGGTTAGTGTCGCCATATTTTTCAATCCAAAAATTTGTCCCACCAAGCCCGTAACCAAAGGAGCAACACCAAGCCATAAAAGCCCCATTACTGCTGCAAAAATCAAAGTGGTCATGGGTGTTGCCGGTAACAAAAAATAGACCACTATAAAAGCAGAACGCAATATATATACGCCACCAAGCAAATAATGTTTTGGATATTTTCCTCCTAACCAACCAAGGATATAACAGCCGATAGCATTAAAACCTCCTATAACACCAAGAGCCTGCGCGCCTAGTGTAGGAGACTGCCCACAAATTTCTAAATAAGCCGGCAAGTGCGCCGCTATAAATATAAGTTGAAGACCGCAAACAAAATAAGCAACAGCCATTGTGACGTAGCCTTTATGCCCCCACGCCTCGATTAAAACTTCCTTTAATGACATTTCTGGCCCTTCTTCTCTGGATTGAGAAACGGATCCCAGAGCAGCTTTGTCACCAGCACCTGTAAAGAAAGCTGCCGGGATCATAACAGCACAGAGACCTATAAATCCTGCCAATGCAATCACCCAACTGCCGCTATCAATTAGGCCCTGTGCCAAGGGCGCTGCAATGAAAGTCCCAATAGAACCTGCTGCTGATATTGTGCCTAACGCTACACTCCGTTTAAGCGGTGAAACAGCTCTTGCCGAAGCCGCTAGGGCCAAACTAAGGCCCGTACAAGCTAGCGCTAGCCCCACCATAAACCCAAGTCCAATCCAAAGAGCAATAGGGCCCTCGGCTATCATGGTCACACCCAGCCCCGCGGCGTACAAAATCGAACCTAAAATTGTCATTACCCTGCAGCCAAATCTATCTGCAAAAGCACCAATGAGTGGCTGTGTGAGCCCCCAAGTAAAATTCTGTATCGCAATAGCCAAGGTAAAATCTGCGACAGAAATTCCTAGATCTTGGGTGACGGGTGCGACAAAGAGACCAAAACTTTGCCTCATACCCATACTCATCGTCAGCATCAAACTTGCACCAGTCAAAACCGAGACTGTCTGAGCGCTGGTATATCCTTGGGCCTGATAGGAATTTGACATCATAAGGTTTTCATTTAGAGAACTTGCCCATCACACTCGAAATATTAACGACCAAAAATTTGGAAAAACAGTTCTAAACTTTAAATTTTTAAAGCCACTACATTGAAGGAATATAATCCTTCAATATTGGAAACCAAATCCCGAACTGCGATCTAGGCCAAGGTAGCGCAAGCAGGTAATCAAATACGAACCAAGAAAAAGTGGTCAGTCCAACACTACAGACAGCAATTAGCTTCCACGGCTCTCTATTTTCCAAATGCATGAATGCAATTACGAAAATAAACGTTGTCGGAAGCATTCCGAATAATGCCGTGGACACCAAGAAAGAGATAAGCCAACCAAGAAATATAGAGGCTCTTTTAATAATGACCTTTCCGGGTAAGGTTTCATCGGTTTCAATATCTAAGTGCGCCGCTCTTTCATTAATCTTGGCATTCTCACTCTCGTTTCCTTCATTCGACGATGATGCCGGAGGTTTCCGAAATGTGTGGTTAAGAAAACTGATTGAAGCAATGGTAATAGTAACCCAGGCCACAAATACAGGAACCCTCTTTGCTCCCTCTTTCCAATCGAAGGATTCCTGTAACATCACCGCCAGCAAACCGATGAAAAATGCGTAAAAGGCCGTATTGAGGTCTAGATTGAAATTCCCATAACCAGTAAACATCTGGCGAAACCCACCCATTCTATTTACTTCCCTCATAAAAGGCCGGTAAAGGCCCCACACGGACAGCAAAATTACAATAATCACGATATAATGGTCATAGACCAGCCAAAAATAAATATCTTCTAGAGTTTCCCAGTCTTCTGAATACCTGTTGACGGAAATGTTAAAATACCTCTCTACAATACCCCCCAATACTACTCCGAGTATCACCGGTGGCCTCGGCCAACGTAACCGTTTCATTATCCAGCCCAACAGGCCAAAAAACATTAAAACATAGAGGTCACCCCAATTTCGACGGGCTTGAAAAGCCCCAACCATTATAACAGTCAGTATCAAAGGCATGATGATGGAGTGTCTTACTACAGCTATCCTAGCTAATTGATCTGAAAAAACGAAGCAGAGGCCAGCGCCCAATATATTAGCCAAAGCCACTGACCAGACAATTGTGTAGGTAACGTTCAAATCCTTATTTAGCATGTCAGGCCCCGGAACGAGCCCATGGATCAAGAAAGCACCAAGCAAAATTGCCATAGAGGCGCTTCCAGGCACGCCGAAGGCGACTGTAGGAACCAAGGCGCCTCCCTCTTTAGCATTATTGGCACCTTCCGAAGCCAAAACACCCCTAATGTCCCCACTACCAAATGTTTCTGCCGCTCCTTTTTCCGTCCTTGCCGCATGCCCGTAAGCAACCCAGTCAATAATGGCAGCCCCAAGACCTGGTACGGCACCAAGAGTTGAACCAAGAAAGGCAACACGGACAACCAACCACCAGTGTCTGAGGGTGTCCCTAACACCCTGCCACTGACCCTGCCGGGTATTCAATTTACCATCAGTTGAAATACTCCTGCGCTCTATCATCATGTCTGCAAGTTCTGGTAGTGCAAATATACCCAGAGTAACCGGAACCAATGGCATTCCACTCCAAAGATAAAGAGTGTCCAAGGTCCACCGAAGAGTACCGGTTTGAGGGTCTTGTCCGATCATATCAATCATCAGCCCAAACCCTGCCGCCGCCATACCCCTCAACGGAGAAGAGCCTGAAAGAATTGAAACCATACATAATCCGAAGAAAGCAAAAGACAGTAACTCTGGCGCCCCTACGGTAAGCATAATCGGGCGTAAAATTGGGATGCTGATCGCCAATAAAAGAGCGCCAAAAATACCACCAATCATTGACGCCGTGTAGGCCGCACCGAATGCCCTGCCAGCCTGCCCCTGCCTCGCCAATGGGTGGCCATCAAGAATTGTAGCCGCAGAACCAGCGGTGCCCGGTACTCCAAACAACACCGCCGGTATCGTATCTGAGGTTGTGGTCACCGAACCCATGCCAAGCAACAACGCAAAAGCTGAGTAAGGATCAATATCGAAAGTAAATGGTAATAGAAGAGCCATCCCTACGATTCCACCCAAGCCAGGAATGACCCCAAGAGCTAAACCGATGAAAACTCCTCCGGCAAGAAACATTAACCTCGCCGGGTCAATAATGATAAGCGCAGCCTCCAGGGCCGTATTTAACATATCAACTTCCACGAACCCTACCCCTCTAGATACAGAAGCCTAAACCTAAGTCCGAAATCTTTTTAATCAGAAAATGCCTAGAAGAAAGACCACGCAACTATATTGTCGCGTGGCCTTCCCGTTAAAACTATTTCTTAATTATTTACAAGCTATAGCAAGCGCCTTCGAAACGCCCTTAACTTTAAAGGTGCAACTCATACCAACCTTGAGCGCTTTGCGTTTGGCTTTTTTCCCACCAATGGTAATCTTTGTTTTTCCTTTAACTTTTAGTTTTCCTTTTTTACCACCGCCAGACCATTTAACGCGTCGACCTCCACGTTTAAGTTTTGTAATTTTACCTTTATGAGTGAATGTAGGAACTACGGCTTTCTTGACATTCATACCGCCCTGATCGCTGGCCGCTCTCGCTGTCGCAGCCACTAACTCTTTTGGCAATTTGAAGAGGTCTTCGATCATCCCTTGGATTTTTTCACCCGAAATTGGATTTAATTCCAATTTTTGCCTCTTCATATCCTCAATATATTTCGGATCCTTCATAGTCGCCTGAAAAGCGGCACGCAAAGCTGCTAGCCGGGCCTTGGGAACATTTGGCGTGGTATTAAAAGGGCGGCCCCACGCTTGCCGTGCAAAAATTAAGCCTAGAATTTTCTTATCTTTATCGCTCTTAGCCAAATCCATGATAAATGGCACCTTTGGTAAATCTGCATGCTTAGCCGTAGACATCTGCAGTACCACATTAATCTTTCCAGATTTTAGCCATTTACCACGTGTGGCTTTAACAGAGGACCAAGACCAACCACAGCGACCGTCAAGTTCTCCTCTTTCCATGGCGAAGTTAATGTCATTCCCGCCTGGGTAACCAGTCACCAACTTAAGGTTAGTTCCTAATAGATTGTTCATAACCGTCGGAAATGTATCCGTATCGGCACCCTTTCCAGTACCACCCAAAACTGCACCCATAGTGCGTAAGTCTTCGAATTTCTTTAGTCCAGTTCCTTTCATCATAGCACAAACACTTACTTCGTTGTTCGTACTACCCAGCCAACCAAACTTTCGCGGATCAAATTTCGCCTGTTTATTTCCAAATAGTGGCTCTGTCGGAACGCCTCGACCAATTGTCGATAGCGCCGTCCCATCTTGGGGCATTATACTATACATATCATTTGCCAGAATCATGCTCCCGGCCCCAGGCTTATTTTTTGCAACAAATTTTGGACTGCCCGGAATATGTCTTCCCATATGTCGAGAAAGGGTACGAGCGTAACGGTCATAACCCCCACCAGCTGAATAGCCAATCCACATTGTAATGCGTTTACCCTTATAGAACTTTGCAACCTCGTCAGACGATAATACCGGTGCCCCAATTGCAGACACCAAATAACCGAGGACGCCAAGCAGAACTAATTTTTTATTAAAAAACATTGTCGTTTCCTCTCTGTTTTTTATTTTACCACGTATATAACAATTTCTTGATGGAAGCCTTACAGAATAGGTACAGATGTTCAATACTTTCACTCAAATTATAGATAACAATAGTTAGCCTAAAGCTTAAAAAACGATAACAGACTTTTTTCAAAATCTATCAACCGTAATCAATGAAAATAGAAGGATACCAGAGTATCCCGATCAATTCCCCAAACATAAAGTAAAGAATTAAACCTGAGATAACAGCGTAAGATAAAGCAAAATGCCAAGTTGTTTTTCCACGAACGATTAAATACCCCAGGATGAATAAAGGAATAGCAATAGCCTGACCAAAGAGTACCGTTATGCCAACAATGCAGGCAAGACTGCCCAAAAGTAAGCTTGCTCCAGGCAGCTCTTTAATTACAACTGAACGGGCGGCCAGGGTTCGAAGTCCATTTTTCGATGTTTGGTAGACATTCTTTATGCCCAAACCATCTCGATACAGTGCCAATAAACCAAGTAAAACAGCCGGAACGCATACAACGATTGGAAACTGTCCGGTTGCCCTGTCCCACCCCAAAGATTGCCACCCAGCCAAGAAGAAAACAGCGACCATTAAAAATATAAAGACGAAACCCGCTAGTTGATCTTCATTCTGGGTTTCTTGTATTTTTACCGTTGACCCTTCTTTACTTTGACGCCGAGCCCTTAACGCTGTAACAGCGATAGTCATTATAGCCAAAATGAGAATGACCAAGCAAATAGGCCTAAATATCCAAGAAATTGGCCCGTAAGCTTGATAGGTAACATACAGGGCACTTTCCATAATTGGTCCAAGAACAAAGCCAAGTATCAATGGTGGACGCGGAACCCCCCCTTGCTTCATCCAATAACCAATTATACCAAAGGCCAGCATTGACCACCAATCGGAGAGCGTATTGGAGCTCATCCAGGCACCCATCATTACAAACAAAACTACGGCCGGTACAATAAGGTGGCTAGGAAGAAATGTAATTTTGGCTATTTGCTTGGCCCAAATTAAGAGTAAAACTGCTCCCAAAACATTCGCTATTGCTAGGGTCCAAACCATTGAAAATGTGACATCTAGTTTAGTAGTTAGCATCTGCATGCCTGGCATAAAACCTTGAATGACAAATGCACCCAACAAAATCGCCATTGCAGGGCTACCCGGTATTCCGAATGCCACCGTGGGCATCAAAGCTCCACCCTTCATAGCGTTATTGGCAGACTCCGGAGCAATAACCCCTCTAATATCACCCTTACCAAACTGTGACTTATCCTTCGCGCTTTGAACCGCATGCCCGTAAGCAATCCAATCAACAATCACACCCCCCAAGCCAGGTAGCATACCGATATAGATCCCAATTGCTGAAGACCGAAGAAAAAGCCACCAATTTTTAAAGGCATCACCGATACCCTGTTTCATTCCACCGCTGACGGAGTCCCTAGGAACTCTTGATATTGAGGTATTTCGAACTGCCAGCTCTATAACCTCAGGAACCGCAAACAAGCCAAGTACCATCGGAACGATGGGTATCCCCTCGAGTAAATAGGTGGCGCCCAACCAATATCGAGGTACACCCCCCGTTAACGAATAACCCACCATCGAAATGAGTAGACCAATCAGTGCGGCAAACAAACCCTTCACCATATTCCCGCCTGACAAGGAACCAATCATGGTCAGGCCTAGAACACCCAAAGCAAAAAATTCCGGCTTTGCAAAAGAAAAAATAAGAGGTTTAACGACGGGAATAGACACGGCGAGTGCGACCGCACCCAAAACCCCACCCAAAGCTGAAACAGTAAACGCCGCCCCAAATGCTCTATCGGCCTCGCCCTTCATTGCGAGAGGATATCCATCGAGAATAGTCGCCTGTGAAGCCGCCGTACCCGGAACTCCTAATAAAACCGACGCAAGAGTGTCACTCGTTGTGGTTACAGCAAACATCCCCAACAAAAATGCAAATGCCGGTGCTGGATCCATAAGAAAGGTGAAGGGCAACAAAATAGCCAAACCAACGAGCCCCGATAAACCGGGTATTGCACCAAAATACAGTCCAATTAGAACCCCAAGAACAAGATACCCAATAGCCGGCCATTGAACTACCAACCAAAGACCATTTAAAACCGCTTCTAACAATTGATTAACCCCCAAATGCAATTGACCGCGCCAAAGGGTTACCTCGACGCGGTCAAATTGATAGGAATTCTAGTTACTTACCGCCCGCTTTTACGTATTTCTTTAAGAAGGCAACCATTTTTGGATCAACATTTTTCAAAGTAGAATTGATTATAGCTTCACCTTTTTTCCCCACAATAACAGCGGGTTTAGCCTTTATAGCCTTTTTATAGGCTGCCAAAAATGCTTTGTCTTTGATTACCTTCGAAAATGCGGTGCGCAGGGCCTTTAATGCTGCCTTTGGTGCCTTTGGTGGCAGAAATACCATACGGAAGAGTTGGGAATTCAAAGTATTTAAAAACTTTAACGTTTTCCATCGCATACCGCTAGGCATCGCGTCCTTGCCATTCTTCATTTTATAAACCTCTAGCCAGGTTGGAAGGTTTGGAAGATTGGGGCTCCTCAAATAACGACCGTCAACAGTGGGTGTTTCATATTGATACAACACCTTTACTAACCCGGGCTTTTCCATTGTCGGCTCTACAACTCGCCGGTAACCGGGGATTGACGTCGTGTGATATTGAACCTCGTTCTGATGAATAGCAGCGAATATTGGCGTAAAACCTCTATACCCTGTAACCGTTTTATAATTTTCTGGACCTATTAATAGATCAAGAGACAAACGACCCTTTAAATCGTGTGTGGAAGTTGTCCTGAGCCCACCAAATTTAAACCCTCTGGCCTTCTTGAAGAAATCCTGCGGACTATTAATTCCGCCTGGAGCCGCATCCTTTCGAATATAGCAAATAACAGGAGGAGCAGCCGCAGCAACGAATTGAAGATCCGGATAGTTAACTCGCAAGCCCGGGTCTTTTAGGACCTGGGCAACTGGGTTCCAGGTAAAGAAGCCAACAGTCATTCCATTCGGCCTAGCTGCCTCAGCAAGATAATTGGTAGCAACCAAACCACCAGCACCTCCCATGTCCCTAAAAATAATCTTCGGCTTACCGGGAATATGTTTGGCGATATGAGCCGCAAATATTCTTCCTTCGGTACTATTTGCGCCACCAGCAGGATAATTACCCAAAAATATTACCCTTTTACCTTTGTAAAACGGTCTGGCATCCGCCGTTGAAACGACTGCCGTACTGAAAATAGCTACAATTAAAGCAGCAAACATTGAAGTGACTTTGATTAACATGACTACCCCCTAATTATAATTTAATACTACTGTAATTTATTTTATTGGCTAGATAGGTACATCCCCTCTAACCGTTGTCCTCAACATTGTTCTCAATTGATTTTCTGGTACCCCACCACAAGCAAGGTGAACAGTACAACGATTATCCCACAAAAGTAGCTGGTCCTTTGACAAACGATGATGATAAATATTGTCGGGGTCCTCTATGTAATCAAACAACTCTAATAAAAGCCCCTCCCCTTCGTTGGGATCCATATCGGCAATATGGGTTGTAAAGCGTCTGTTGACGAATAATGCCTTGCGGTTTGTTACATCATGGGTCCGCACAATCGGGTGAACAACATCTGGAGTTCTGGCTTTCACTTCGGCGGACTTCTTCTCCCAAATTGACCCTTTTTTATCTTCTTCCGACATACTGGATGGTGGATGAAAACGCGGATTATCATCTAAATCAAATTGATGAACCGCCCTCAACCCCTCAATTCTCATCTTTAATCCATTTGGGAGGTTGTCATAGGCCATGTACATGTTAGCCCATTCAGTGTCCCCGCCATCATCGGGAACATCGATTGCGTATAAAAGTGAACACCGACTTGGATAGGCCATATAAGAGAGATCTGAATGCCAAATACTACCCCCATCCCTCAGACTTAGGTAATTGCCCTCAGCATCCTTTTCGTTGGTTAACCATAACAGCTCTGGATAATCCTTGAGAACATGTTTGCCGCCGGGGTGCACCTCCAGCTCACCAAAATTACGGCTGAACTCAATGTGCTCCTCTTTGGATATCTCTTGATCCGGAAAAACTAAAAGAAGGTTCTCATTCCAGGCCGCGATTATCTCTTGGAATAGGTCACCCGATACGGGTTGAGACAAATCAATACCTGTAACAGTAGCCCCAAGGGCGGCAGACCGTTTCTCAATGTTTAGTGTCATAGATACCTCGCCTCTACCGATTACTATTAATTGTAAAATAACACCATTTTTAAAGAGGTCATTGCAGTAACTATAGATCAACATTTGATTACTGCAATTACCTTTATTAAAAATACCTAAGAAACCAGAGATATAAGTAACCAAGGCAGAAAAGATCATGGTATTACTGTCAATAAAGACGGGAGAAAATTGATGAAAGTTTTAGAAGACCGTGTCGCTATAGTTACGGGAGGCGCTCAAGGCATAGGGGCCGCCTATTGTAATGGGCTAGCCAATGAGGGGGCAAAATTAGTTATAGCTGACACCTATGACGGCTCTGCCTTGGCCCAATCAATTTGTAATAACGGGGGTGAAGCGATTTACATCAAATCTGATGTTTCCCGTGAGGAAGACAATCAAAGAATGGCAGAAAAAACCATCAAGAGCTTTGGAAGAATAGATATCCTCATTGCCAATGCCGGCCTCTACACCAATTTGGAGCGAAAAATTTCTATAGAGGAAACGCCGCAGGAATGGGATGCGGTGATGAATGTAAACATTAAAGGTGTATGGCTATCAGCAAAAACCGTGATACCCCACATGGAAAAATCGGGCTACGGTAAAATTATAAATATTGCATCGACTGCAGCCTTCAGCGGACAAGGCCACAGCACGCGCTACGCAGCATCCAAGGCAGCCGTAATCGGAATTACACGCACCATGGCTCGCGAATATGGCTCAAAGGGCATAACTATTAATGCCATTGCCCCTGGCCCAATTGAAACGACGACGCCTAGTGAACACGTAGACCCTAATTTACAAAATAGACAGGCGGCAATAATAGGAAGGCGTTCTATAAAAAGACTGGGTATGCCAGATGATGTCGTCGGCTTATGCATATTTTTAGCATCACCAGAAAGTGATTTCATAACTGGCCAAACCATCGTCGTAGATGGCGGCTCGGTTTTACATTAAGAGATTATTCGACACTTACCCCATATAAAATTTCCGCATTCTTATATGCGATTTTTTCGGCAGTTTTACGGGGCAATTGGCCAAGAATTTTTCTATATTTCCGTATAATTTTTCGATATTTCTTCCAACGTGGCCACTTATGTGCATCTGTCGCAAATAATAACCTGTTCTGATATTTTTCAAGGATTAAAGCCCAAGAATTTCTAAGTATCTTTGAGCTATCCAAGAAACCGAGTCCTAGCTTGGAGGCCTTCATCCTATCGGAGTAGGACCTTTGATCTTTTTCTTTCTTTGAAATAGTCATGTAAACATTTGGGTGAGCTGATAAAATTGTCTCAACTTGGTAGGGGTGCCCGAATGCCATATGAGGAATGATAAATTTTATATCGCGATACTCAGTGTAAATTTTCGAAAATCGAGGCCAATCCCTTTCCCATTCATAGACCTCCCAGTGAGTCATAACAGGAATTTTAAGACCAGATAATTCACTAAGAAATCTTTTAGTTCCAGGTTGAAGAGGGTCGATGTATCGTTCTCCTCTTTCGGTCTGTTCACCATGGCTTTTATCCGCGTGTGTATATAAAATTTCACCAATGAACAGGTAGTTATATTTATCAATATTTTCTAGCGTTGTTGAGATGTAATCGTCATCCAAATCGTCTCTTAAAAGAAAATATTTAGGGACCCCCAGAATTATCAGGTTTTTATGGGTATTTCTAAGTTCCAAGACCTCCTCTTCATTTTGTCCGAGGTATTTTCTACTCCGTGCAAATAAGGCTAATTTGGAAACTCCAGCTTTCCTAACCTTTTTGATGACATCCGCGAAGTTCGTTCGTTCATCTATTTGCGCCATAGAATCGAATATTAACCCGCCATATCCCAGTGGTTGCGATAAGGACATTGGTGCACTACTAAAAAATAAAACAATGATAAAAAGATACAAGTTAAGAGAAAACTTAATTTTATTCATTAACATCAATTGATACCGGCAAGCGCTTTTACGTATTCGCCTATAGCCATCGAAGAAGTTAATCCGGGCGACTCTATGCCGTAAAGATTTATAATTGAATCATAACCATGATCACTTTTTCCTTGAATAACAAAGTCGTTAGAAGTCGCCTGCTTTAGACTAAGTTTTGGACGCACCCCTGTGTAACCTGGCTGCAGTTCTCCATCTTTTAAGTCGGGCAATACACGTCTAACGGCATCATAAAAAAAAGCTACCCGATCAGGATCAAGGCTGTAATCAACCTCATCAATTATTTCCACGTCAGGTCCAAATCTATTTAATCCCGACAGGTCCGGACAAATGTGTACTGAAACTTTATGATCTTTAGGCAAAGGGTAAATCATCCTGTTAAAGGGCCGTCTCCCATGCATCACAAAGTAACACCCTCGAGTAAGAAATTGCTCTGGTATCGTCCCTGGCGGGAGCCCCTTGATTTCTGCTGCAACCTTTTGGGCTCCATGACCAGCGGCATTAACACATAGATTGCAACGGATCTTAGTCTCGGGATTTCCGCTGACAACTAGCTCTACAAATTCTTCAAATATTTGCCCTGACAAAACTTTAGTATTCACAACCAAAACTGCGCCGTTATTTTCTGCGTCCCCTAAATAAGCGGTCATTAAATCATGGGGTTCTATTAAACCGGATGTGGGTGAATACAAAGCACCTGCGCAGCTAAGATTCGGTTCCATTTCTTTGATCTGACCGGCATCCGCGACATAAATTTCCTCAAGACCATTTTTATTCGCTTTTTCTTTCAGGTCGTGAAGAGCAGGAATATCCTCTTCCTCTATCGCCACAATAAATTTTCCGGTCATCTCATGGCCTACCCCCCGATCTGGACAATATTGATAAAGCAAATTCTTGCCGCGAATAGCCAGTTGATTTTTTATACTACCCGGTGGGTAATTTATTCCCGCATGAATACAACCGGAATTACGTGTAGACGTGTGGGAACCATAAGTGTTCTCGGACTCTAGAATGATTACTTCTCTACCTGCCATTGCTAAAGAACGAGCTATCGCTAACCCCACTACTCCAGCACCTATGACAATACAGTCTATCTTCTCTACCATATCAGAAAACGTTCTCTATTTATCTAAAATTTTTCGAGCATTTGTTCTTCTAGGCATAAAAGCATGAACAATAATGTGTCAAAACCTTTGACCGTCAAAGTTGAAATTTGGATTAACCTATAACCCGCGAAACCTCTTTTATAATATTCAGCGTTAATATCTCAGAATGAAATACATCTTTGGACCTTGCGCTCCAACAAACATTACCACAAAATAATTGTGCTTATCGATATCAATCACAAAAAAGACCAATGTGGGAGGTACACATATGTACAAAAATTTAATCTTAGGAGCCACCTTTTCAATGGCTTTAATTGCAATGACTGCCAATGCGGCAACGCTGCGCGTTACAACTTGCTTGAGCAAAATGGATGACCAAGTAAAAACATATTTTAGTGATTTTTTTGATCCTGTACAAAAAGCAAAAAACGGGATCAAACTTCGGTATCTCGGTGGGCCCGAGGTAACACATAGGAAAAAACAAGCACCTGCCCTGATGCGAGGCTTAGTTGATATGATCTTCTGCCCGTCCTCCTACTATGCTGGAATGGTACCAGAGGCCCGGCTTTTGCTCATGGCTAACCAGGGCAACCCCATGTTAAGAAAAAATGGGGGATATGATTTGTTACAAAAAGCCTGGGCTAAAGGAGTAAATGCAAGGATCATTGGTTGGCCACACTGGGGACCAGGCCAAAAGAAAACTGGCATTGGCTTTCATGTGTACGTGCAACGAAAAATCAAACTAAGTAAAAAAACGGGTTTAGATTTTGAAGGGCGTAAAATGCGTTCCACTGCGGCCTACAATCCTTTCATGATAAAAATGAATGCCGTACCAATCGTCATTAGTCCTGGCGACGTTTACACCGCCCTTGAACGGGGAGTTGTTGAAGGTTTTGCTTGGCCTGAGGGTGGGATCGCAAAACGTGGCTGGCCAAAATTTGTTAAATATCGTTATGGTCCATCGTTTTGGCGTTCAACCAATATGGTGATCATGAACCTAGATAAGTGGAAGTCCTTATCAAAGAGTAAGCAAGCGGCGCTGACAGCAGCTGGGATACAATATGAAAAAACGAGTGCTGGTACTATACGAGGGCGAGCTGATGTCGATAATGCCAAATTTATGGGCAAGGAAGTGCAACCAATTGAACTTAAGGGTGAATACGCGAAAGCTTACCTCAGTACAATTAACAAATCTGTGGCGGCTTACGTCAAAGAAAAGGTTGGAAAAAAGTTAACTATTCCTTTTGATACACTTTGGAGCAAGCTCTACAAAGATTAAAGTAAACAATGGAAATTAATTAAAGCACCCCTTGATGAGGGGTGCTTTTTTTACATTAAACTCGGCAACCATAAAGCCAAACCGGGGTAGAAAATAAGGAACATGATAAGAATCGCGTCACACACCAAATATGGAAAAGCCGCCCCCGCGACCTGAAAAAGAGTAGTCCCTTTAGGGGCCACCCCAAGCATTACGTACAGCAGCAAACCAAATGGTGGCGTTGTGCCAGCCATTTCAAAAGTCATCAAAACGAAAAGACCAAACCAGACAAGGTCAAACCCTAGTTGCTCCGCCAATGGAAAGAATATTGGCACCGTGATCAACATCATTGACGTAGCATCCATGAACATCCCAAGAGAAATTAGGATGAAAAACATGAAAAATAAGATCCAGTACTTAGAAATTTCGAAACCAGTTACCCATTCTAATAGGCCTGCACTGGCTCCAGAGTACGATAAAAGTTGGCTAAAAACAGTCGAACTCATGATAATGAAAAAGACCATTGCCCCGACCTTAACAGTTGCCTCAACCGCGTTTTTGAGCGCTTCAAATGTTAGGGAACGAAAGGAAACTGCTAAAATGAAAACCCCCAAAACGCCAAACGCTGAAGCCTCTGTGGGAGTTGCCCATCCAAATATAATGAAGCCAACCACCATAAATACAACAAGGCCCATAGGAAGGATATTGGTACAAACAATTTTAATTCTCTCTCCAACACTTGGCATTTCGACATCGTAGGCAGGTGCGGAATCTGGATTAAACCTTATTTGGAGGTAAATTAACGTCGCGTATAAAGCTGCTAAAACAAACCCGGGCAAAAACCCCGCAACAAGCAGTCGACCCACATCAATATTTGCGACAGAGGCCAACAAAACACCAAGAGCGGAAGGAGGAATGATCATAGCTAAACCGCCAGTTCCCAATATTGGCCCCATGGACATTTTTTGGCTGTACCCGCGACGTTTCATCTCAGGTACCATTAGCGCTCCCAACATAGCCGTATTAGCCATGCTAGACCCCGTCAATGTCGAAAAGAGCGAGCCACCCGCAACCGTCAAATAACAAAGCCTTCCCCTTAAACGTCCAAATACGACGTCCAACCCATCGAAAACCCTAATTGCTAAACCTGTATGAAAAAAAAGCGCTCCCATCATAATAAACATAGGAACCGGCCCCAGCGTGAACCGCGTAATCAGCGATGTTGAGTTGTCAGCAATCTGGAGCCACCCAGCGATGTCCCCCATAAATATCACGACACCTATAATATTGGTTGTTATAAAAGTAAGTGCAACGGGCACACCCATCGCCATAAAGAACATGACCATGCCGATAAGTGTTCCAAGCGCCCAATACCATTCCATAACCATGATTATACGCCCTCCCGTTCCGCGACGGTTTTGTCGTACATATCATCAAAACCGAGAAGAAACCTCGTAAATTCAACGGCTACAAGCGCAAAACAAATAGGCATAGGTAAATAAATAATCCATTGGGGCATATCAACAGTACGTAAGTCCACGAGACCCCTCTTCCATGCATAATCAAATAGAAGGTAGCTGTGAACTGCATAGATTGAGCAAGAAACCACACAGATAGTGTAAACAATCTTTGCAACAACAGTTTTTATTGCTGGCGGCAAAAATTGTGTCACCGCATCGATAAATACGTGTCCTTTTATTCTTGCCAACCATGGAGCCGCCAACATAGTGAACCAGAGCAAAATGTATTCCACCGTTGCGACAGTAAATAGGGGTGGCTTAAGCCCAACAATTCTCATTGATACATCAACCACAATCATCACAAAACTAGCGAAAATTAGGACGCCAGAAAGAACTGCCATCCCCTGGAGAAGTGCATTGTAAGCCTTTATAATACTCTGCATTTGCTCACCCCTTATAATTTGCCCTCACGATGAAATCGACCAAAGATTAACCGGCTAAAGCCATTATATAATTGTGGTTAAAAAAATATGATTAGGGAAGCCCAAATACTAAGTTATATGAAAAGTTTCTTTGGGGTTGAAAACAATACGATTATTTAAATATTGGTCGGAGCGATAGGATTTGAACCTACGACCCCCACACCCCCAGTGTGGTGCGCTACCAGACTGCGCCACGCTCCGAGCGCAGAAAACTGGGCTTTTTTAACTTTGAGGTCAAGTCAAAAGTGGAAATTAACGGAAAAAAAGAGGATAAAAGCGGAACAAGAGTCGCGCTAAAAGTCGCGCTAATTTTTAAGGTACTTATTTTGTTCTATTGGATGTCGTTATAAAAAAGGTGGGAGCCAAGACGAAGTTGTCAAACCTCCGGCCGCTTCACCTCCAAGGCGGATACCATATTCCTATAACGAGGCAGCATTAGTAGGAAGACGAGGCCGGTCAGCACACCACCACCAATCATGGCCACCTGCAAACCTATCCACTCAGCGGTGAAGCCGATAATCACCGCGCCAAGCGCTGGCACTCCACGGTGCACCATGCCATAAAGACTCATCACACGGCCTCGTACCGCGCCCTCGACCGAAATCTGCATCAGGATTTGGGTACTAGTACCAGCCAGGGTTGTTGCAGCACCTACAATAAAGGTACCCAGCAAACCGACCCAGATTATTTTTGTTGCGCAAACTATCAACACACCGATGGTCCCCATTACCATCGAGGCAAAAGCAATTCGCGTCATGCCCTTGGAGGTGCCGCGCATCGCCATCCAGACCCCGGCGAGGATTGCCCCAACACCGGCGACAGCGGAGAAGGTCGCGAATCCTCTCACCCCCGCTCCATAGACACCGTCGGCGAGACCAGGCAATAACTCTAAGAACGGCTTAATCCCGAAGGCGGCGGCAATTAAAAGGATCAGCGCCGGCCCGATGGCTGGGTGGCGTACCGCGTAGCGCATCCCGTCAAACGTTTCGGCAAACATATTGCCGCGACGGCCGGAAGATTCAGTTCGCAGTAGGCGGATGCGCATCATGCAGATTACGAATACTCCGTAGCTTAGACCGGTATACAGAAATGTTGCGCCGATGCCGATCAGACTAATTAGGAGAGCCGCGATTGCCGGCCCGACCACCCGCGCAATATTGTAGATAGACGCATTCATGCTGATAGCGGTCGGAATATGTTTCGCCGCGATAAGGTTAGGCACCAGTGCTAGCCGCGCCGCCGTGGCGAATGCTAGCACCACGCCGAGAACGAGGGTTAGAACAAACAACGACCAGATATTGATCAGGCCGGTAAAGGTAAGCCACGACATGATGAATGCATGTATTCCTGCCAACGTCTGGCACCACCGGGACATTTGCAACCGGTCTACGCGATCGGCAATGACGCCGGCGAACGGGGTAATCAGAACCGTCGGAAACAAGTCGGCAAATGCAATCGCGCCAAGCCAAAAACTCGATTTAGTCAGTTCCCATGTCAGCCAGCCGATGGCAATTTTCTGTGCCCATATGCCGACCAGCGCGATAGTCTCACCGCTTATATACCAGGAGAAATTTGGCTGCTGACACAGCTTAAATACGCGGTCGAAATAGACAGAACGAGCCATCGGGTTGACCTTATAACTTACTGATTTAATAAATACTATTTAGTGTTCAAAACACGTGTGTCCGTTAATTATATGATACTTTTTGGTTGTACGCGAACAATCTCAAAAAGGTGGAAACCAATTTGACCAACTGGCATTTTGTTTTTTGCCCAGTCGGGAGTGTGTTGTGGTCTAGAATAGACGACTTGAACTGAATGACATCGACACTGAATTGGGTGGCCCTTTTTTATTATGGTGCTTGTGGTACCGAGAGAAGAATATAAGCTCATGGGGCCGCCGCTCGCAAACCATTATAGGAGGAGACGATGTACGATCACGCGCCTTATACCGTCCGCCAGGATATCATCGATACCCATGTTCGGACCTGGCGTCACATCGCTGCGCCCGGCACGTGGCTGACCGGTGAGCGACGGGTCGCCATCGCGGCTGAAACGCGAAACGCCGCTGCCTGTCCCCTGTGTGGTGAAAGAAAGGCAGCGTTATCGCCATATTCGGTCGAGGGAGAACACGACAGTCTGAAAAATTTGCCGGAAAACATCGTCGAAATGATACATCGCATCGCAACCGATCCCGGACGGATCACGCAAACCTGGGTTGAGGGCGTGATCGCCGGCGGAATCCCCGAAACGGATTATATAGAAGTCGTTGGCGTTATCGCCCATTGTCTTTGCATCGATACCTTCACCGATGCGCTGGGAATCGCTCGGCATTTGCTGCCAGATTCTATCGAGGGAGAACCTTCCCGCGAACGGCCCGCGGGCGCCGTAAAGGACTCCGCCTGGTTACCGACCGTCCCGCCGGAGAACGCGGATGAGGAGCTGCTTGCCATCTATCCCCGTAATATCGGCGATGCGCCCAATGCGCCAAATGTCCGGCGTGCCATGAGCCTGGTGCCGGCGGAGGCGATCAGCTTTTTCGCGCTCAACGACGTGCAGTACCTGCCACCAGAGGCGATGTGGAACCTGCCGGTTAACCCGCGTTCGATTTCCAAGAGCCAGGTCGAGCTGGTGGCGAGCCGCGTCTCCTCGCTTAATGGGTGCTTTTACTGAACTGCCAGCCATACCGACAGACTCCGGGTGAGTCTGCAGACCAACAAAAACACCGACCTTCGTATCGTCACCGGTGCGGCCGCCGACGTTGAGATCGAGAACGGCGTGCTGTTCGTCCGCTACGTTGAGGCGATCGTGACTGGCACTGTGGCCGAAGTCGCATCCACGCGCGACGCACTGTTCCGTGTGCTCGGCAATGATGCCGTGGTTGATGCCGCCGCCGTGGCGGCGTTATTTCACGCCATTAACCGGTTGGCTGACGCGATCGGCATTCAGTTCGAAACATCCAAGTTGGAGCGCACTGCCGATTTGCGCGATCAGCTAGCGCTCGATGGTATGGAAACGGCGCGATTTTAAGAATAGAACCATTACCTGAAGGTCACGCGACAAAAAATTTATGGTTGGGGCGAGCGCTAGAGAGTATCGACTTAAGTAAGGCTTTTGAGGCCTCAAACGACCTCGAAATCGAGGTAGCGGCTTAATAAACTGACGCAATTCGGTGACAAAAGTTACAACAAAGTAACAACAGTTTCAAAAGTCAAAAACTCTAATACCAGCTAAGTCATTGAAATTATTGGTCAGAGCGATAGCGTTTGAACTTCTGTCCCCCTTTGATCTACAGGGCACCTTAGATTTTAGATTAAAAGAAAATTATAAACATTTATTTATGAATATAGTTTTATTGTTCTCTATTAATATGCGGTTAAGTATATGATACATTTTTATTTGAACCCGAATAGAGTTCAAAATGGTGGCATAATTACTTCCGACCGGCCTTGCTCTCGCGCTACACTGGGGTCACACATTCCAAAATTTTCGCTATAAATGGAGCATGGCAATGACCAAGATCTACCGCGATTTCGATCAGGTCCAACTGGACATCGAATATAACGCCCGGGGTACGGTACCAGACTACACCATTTTTGGCCGCGAGAACGATGCCTACAGCGAAGAAGCAAGATTATCCTTGGAGTGTATGCTCGATATGTCCTATGGCGATCATCCCGATGAGGTGATCGACATATTTCCGGCGGGTCCGAAGGCGCCGGTGTTCCTCTATTTTCACGGTGGTTACTGGCGCGCCAACAGCCAGAAACAGGCAGCCGCGATGGCACCCAATTTCGTCAAGCACGGTATCACCGTGATACCGGTGAATTACAGCCTGGCGCCTGGCGCTTCACTGGATGAAATAATACGTCAAAGCCGCGAGGCCGTAGCTTGGGTCTGGAAGTACGGCGCGGAGGAATTTGGCGCCCACACCGATCGTATTTTTATAGGTGGAACCTCCGCCGGAGGACACATTACTGGTATGGTCCTGGCCGGCGGTTGGCACGATGAGTTTGGGGTACCGGCTAAATGTGTTATAGGCGCACTGGCGCTCAACGGCCTTTATGATCTTGAGCCGGTCCGGTTATCCGAACCCAACGAATGGGCTCAATTAGACGAGGCGGCGGCGTACCGAAACAGCCCGATCTATCAACTACCTGAACACGGCTGTCCGCTGATAGTGTCTTTTGGTGGGTCGGAAACCTCGGAATTCAAGCGTCAGAGCAAAATCTATGCTGCGGCATGGCGGGACCGCGGTTGGCCTTGTTCCGAATTCGAGGTCACAGAATGCAACCACTTCAACATTCCGCAACAACTACGCGATCCCGCAACGCGCTTATGCCGAGAAGTCTTCGAGATGATTGGGGTTTAGGGTTTGAGATGATTTAGGTCTCCTCCCCCACTTAAGCTATGCGCAAAAGAAATTAAGCTCCTGCAACACTTAAAACCCCCGAGAGAAAATCGATTTAATCCTATCATTTGTGGCCCGGAATAAAGAAAGAAGTCCGCTTCCTATCTAAACCATTGTTCAATTTTTGATTCCCTTAACTTTTACAATTCGTTGTATTAAAAAACTTGCAAATAATGAAATGTTATAACATAACATTTCATTATTACTATTTGAGAACTAAAAATTAGGAAGTATCAATGATAAATTTTGTTTTTCCGCTTACACTCTGCATTTTGTTGTTAAATATTACAACAACCTCCAATTTAAATGCGCAAACCAAAAACACGGATTCTATCCTGGCTGAGATAAATACTTTAAAGCAAAGTTATGAGTCGAGATTAAAAACTCTTGAAACAAAGATAAATGAACTGAACCAAAAAGGAAAAACCGAACAACGGTCTGAAAAGATAAAAGGTACTTCATCACGGAAGGTTAAAAATAACTCTTTTAACCCCTCTATTGGCATAGTGTTTAATGGTAAACTAGCAGACTATACTAAAACAACTTCTGAGATCGCCGGTTTTGGTGTAGCACATGAAGGAGAAAGAGGACGTGAAGGATTAGGAATTGGGGAGACTGAATTAAATTTTTCCGCTAATGCTGATAATAAATTTTACGGGAGCACTACAGCAGCAATTGTCCGGGAAGACGGCGCGGATAAAATTGAACTAGAGGAAGCCTACGTAGAGACACTACCCGGACTGGGACTGCCCAGCGGTGTAAGACTCAAAGCCGGAAGAGCTTTTTGGTCAGTCGGTTATTTAAATGAAATCCACGCTCACGCTGATGATTTTGCAGACCGCCCCTTACCTTATAGAGCGTATCTCAACAAGGCATATAATGACGACGGCGTGCAAATTTCGATGGTTTTGCCAACAGAACGCTATCTCGAAATCGGGACCGGTCTTTTTAGGGGTGACGATTTTCCATTTGGATCAAGTACAAGCGGACGATCCGCGCACTCTGGGTACATTCGGACAGGCGGCGATATTGGTCAAAATTCGTCTTGGCGAATGGGTGCTTCAACTCTAATTGGCACAACTGACGGGCGAAAATCCAATGAAGACAATGTGACCTTTGTAGGAGACAGCAGCATTTTTGCAGTTGATGGCCGGGTCATATTACAACCGACCGGGAATTCAAAAGATAAGGAAATCATCCTACAAGGGGAATATTTTCGCAGGGACGAAAATGGTCAGTATACGGATGCCGAAAGTGGTGCAACCTCGGTAAACTTTGATGGTATTTCCTCAGGATATTACGCCCAAGCCGTATTAAAAACTTCGGCTGCGTGGCGAATTGGTGCTCGTTATTCGAAAATGTCACCCGCTGATGTGCCCGCCGGTCTAGCTGGCAGCGCTTTGGATTCATCAGGCCACGATCCGGTCACCTACTCCGTGATGACTGACTGGACAAGTAGTGAATATGGTCGGCTTAGGCTCCAGTATAACCGGGAAGAATTTTCACAAAACGATGCAGACAATCAACTTATATTACAATATGTCGTCAGTATCGGAGCTCACGGGACCCACTCCTTCTGATCGAGTTTAAGAAAATACTATGACAAAGATTAAATTGGTAGTTGTCACAGTGCTCTTGTCAGCATTGTGGCCGATTAGTGTATCTGCAAAACTTAATATATTCGCCTGTGAACCAGAATGGGGAGCCTTGGCAAAAGAGATTGCGGGTAATAAGGCTAAAATTTATGTCGCAACTGGACCTGATCAAGACGCCCACTATATCAGAGCAAAGCCTAGTTTGATTGCAAAAATTAGGCGAGCAGATTTGTTATTCTGTACCGGAGCATCATTGGAGGTCGGGTGGCTACCCCTCCTTTTACAACGCGGAGCCTCTGCTGAAGTACAGCCAGGGCAGTTAGGTTATTTAATGGCCGCCGACTTTGTGAAAACTCTCGAGAAACCCTTGATGTTAGACAGAAGCCTCGGAGATATTCATCCGGAAGGAAACCCACACATTCATCTAGACCCCCGTAACATTGCCAAACTAGCAAAAATTTTAGAGGAACGTCTGAGTATCCTCGACACCCAAAACGCTTCTTTTTATCAGGCACGTGCACGTTCTTTTACTAGGGATTGGGGTTTGCTTCTGGCTCGGTGGAATAAAAGACTGTCTAAATTAAAGGGACGCGGAATAGCAGTACATCATCGAAGCTGGTCCTACTTATTGGCATGGTCTGGTCTAACCGAAACGGCTATGCTAGAAGAAAAGCCAGGCATAGCACCTACGGCAATGTACCTAAATCGGGTAAATAATAGAGTCAGCACAAAGAATACAATAGCAATTTTAAGGACTACCTTTGACGATAGTGAGCCTTCCAAATGGCTAATGGAAAAAAGTGGAGTACCGGCAATTGTGTTGCCCTTTTCCGTTCCTCGTCTTCCCAAAGAAGGGAGCTTAGCCGCGCTTTTTAATAATATTCTTACCAAACTTGAGAATATCGCTGTTCGACCTTGATTTAATTATTTTAATAATACCGGCGCTCGTCACGGGTTTAATAATCTCGGTGACGCACGCCCCCTTGGGGCGTGAGGTTCTTCGCCGGGGTATTATATTTATCGACCTTGCAGTCGCTCAGATTGCTGGTTTAGCAATTGTTGCGACGGGGCTGTGGCTTCCACATGCCTCTTGGATAATCACTCAAGCTATTGCAATATCCGCATCACTTTCAATCGCCGCTTTTTTTCATTTAATAGAGAAAAGAAATACAAAAGAAAAAGAGGCGATTATTGGTTCGACATATATATTAGCCGCGTCATTTGTGCTTGTCTTACTAGCAAGTGATCCACGGGGTGGCGAAGATATTCAACAAATTTTATCTGGACAAATTCTATTAGTTACATGGACAACGATTGGGGTTCTCACACCAGTTTACGTTATAGCCGGCCTAACATGGATTCTAATAACCCGACTAAGGAAGGGCTTTGCTTTTTATGCTATTTTCGCCATTGTAATCACTACCTCTGTCCAGTTAGTTGGCGTATACGTGGTATTTGCCAGCCTAGTATTCCCTGCACTTGCTGTCAGTCAATTGGATAATCGACAATCCTTGGCAGCCCTTTATTGTGGCTTTCTATCCATATTTTTAGGATTAAGTTGTACCCTTGCATTAGATCAACCGGCCGGACCAATGTTGGTCCTGTCCTATGCCATTGTGGGCATACTTTTTCGTTTAAATATTTATTTAAACTTGAAGTTTGCTCAATAATTAATCTAAATTTTCACCGCACAAAACCGCGCTTACCTAGGTTAAATCCCATATTTAGCGTTTATTTAGTCCTTCTCTAAGGGCAACAAGATCCTTTAAAATTTTTTGAAGCTCCAGACGGTATCCCATATTCATTTTGTTTGGATCCGATGGACCAGTATCATTATTCGAATGTTTAGCAAGCCCTCTTAATTTTTTCGATTTAACCCTGGGCGCCTCTACTTTCTTTAACCCAACTTCACGAATTAATTTTTGCACCCCTTTTATTGTGTAACCATCATCATATAAAAGTTCTCTGATCTGCCGTAAGATCAAAATATCTTCAGGCCGATAGTACCTCCTTCCTCCTCCTCTTTTCATAGGCTTGATTTGTACAAACTTAGTTTCCCAAAAACGTAACACGTGAGTTGGAAGATTTAACTCAGCAGCAACTTCACTTATTGTTCTGAAAGCTGTAGCGGATTTTTCTACTGACTTAGTAGGCTTTCTAATGATTTGCGTGCCAGCACCTTCAACCATCGTAACCCTTAACTATCCACTGCTTTCCTACTGACTGGGTTTAAAGAGGAATTGATCTTTTTTTTCAGAACGTTAGAAGCTCGGAATACGAGCACACGCCTGGGCTTGATCGGAACCTCTTCACCGGTCTTCGGATTACGACCCGTTCTCTCCCCTTTTTGTCTGACAGAAAAACTACCAAAGGAAGAAATTTTTACTTGTTCGCCTCTTACTAGAGTACTTGAAATTTCATTAAGCACTCCTTCAACAAGCTCCGCAGATTCATTTCTAGATAAGCCCACTTCCTGATATACGGCTTCACTTAACTGCGCGCGCGTTACTGTCTCCTCAGACATTTGCATTCCCCCAATGACTGGATGAATTTGACGGTACCCAAGAGGTATATAGCAGTCAATATCAATAACATAGCCAAGACAGTTTAAGTTTTTGGGTCAAAGACAATCACTACCAGCGGATTAAACTTGCGCCCCAAGTGAATCCACCACCCATAGCCTCCAACGCAACAATATCTCCATCTTTAATTCGACCATCATTTATCGCCTCACATAAGGCAAGAGGAACTGACGCAGCAGAAGTATTAGCATGACGATCCACCGTCATGACCACCTTTTCAGGCGGCAACCCTAACTTTTGCGCAGTTCTGTCTATAATTCGTTTGTTGGCCTGATGCGGAACTAACCAATCAATATCCTCTGGCAACATATCATTGGCAGCCAAAGCTTCTTCCAACACTGAAGCCATATTATTTACAGCATGTCGAAATACCTCACGCCCCTCCATCCGAAGGTGACCTACTGTTTTTGTTGATGAAGGCCCACCATCAACAAAAAGATAATCATGATGCCGGCCATCTGCATGAAGGTGATGGCTCAAAATACCACGAATATGATTTTTACGGCTTTGATCTAGGCCTTGTAAAATAACTGCACCCGCTCCGTCCCCAAACAAAACACTAGTGGTGCGGTCCTCCCAATCCAATATCCTTGAAAATGTCTCAGCACCAATTACTAAAACGTTATCCGCTTGCCCTAGTCTGACAAAATTATCTGCAATATTTAGAGCGTAAATAAAGCCGGTGCATACCGCCTGAACATCAAAAGCCGCGCCCTTAGTCATTCCAAGACCGTCCTGTACGCGAGTTGCTGTTGCTGGAAATGTTTCGTCAGGGGTTGCGGTCGCCAAAACAATTAGACCAATATCATCTACTGATATTTTTGCCGATTTGATTGCTTCATTTGCTGCTTTGATTGCCAAATCAGAAGTTTTTTCGTCATCCCCTGCAATTCTTCTTTCACAAATCCCAGTCCGTTGACGAATCCATTCATCAGAAGTATCGATGTCACGGGCTAATACTTCATTTGTGACAATGCGTTGAGGTAAATAGCCACCGCACCCAATAACTATTGATCGTCGGATCATATAATTTGCGCCTGTTGCGCCTCTTGCTCACCGTAATCAGCTAACTCTCGAATAATAAATTCATTGATACCATTCGCTGTCATATCGACCGCTACGCCAATCGCATTGGCAAATCCAAAACCATCTGTTCCCCCGTGGCTTTTTACCACCACACCATTTAATCCTAAAAACGTCGCACCATTATATCGACGAGGGTCAATCCTTGCCCGCATTTTCATAAAAGACCGTCTAGCCAAAAAATAAGCTAATTTAGACATTAATGAACTCTTAAAAGTCTGACGTAAATATTCGGAATAAAGTCGAACCGTACCCTCTAGGGTTTTTAAGGTTATATTACCAGTAAAACCATCGACGACAAATACATCCACTGTCCCTGCTCCAATATCATCTCCTTCAACAAAACCATAAAATTCAAAAGGTAATCTACGTTCTTTAAATATTGCTGCTGCTTGGCGAACAGCGTCTCGGCCCTTAATTTCTTCTTGGCCAACATTTAAAAGCCCAACAGTAGGTTGTTCTATGCCAAAAACTGTTCTAGCAAACGCAGCTCCTAACATGCCAAACTGGACAAGGTTTTCAGCATCCCCCTCCACATTTGCGCCCAAGTCTAACATTACGCTTTCTCCCACCCGAGTAGGACAGATAGCCGCAATTGCGGGACGGTCAATTCCAGGCAACATTTTCAAGGAAATTTTTGCCATAGCCATCAGAGCTCCTGTATTACCTGCAGAAACTATTCCAGCTGCCTCACCAGAATTCACAGCATTAATAGCCAATTGCATACTTGACTTTCTTCCCTGGCGAAGAGCTACTGTGGGTCGTTCTTCCGCACTGACAGAATCGTTTGTATGAACTATTTTTACGGAAGCCCTTGGTAAATCATATTTTTTTACCAAGGGTGTAATCTGGCTTTTATCTCCAAACAGAATGAATTTAATTTCTGGAAAACGGACAAGTGCCAATGCTGCTCCTTCTAACACTATATTAGGAGCGTCATCCCCACCCATAGCATCAAGTGCAATAGTTACACGCGGACTCAAGATCGGTTCCGTATACCTGTTTCAGAAAATAATTTTGGCTTAAATGCCGGCCGCTTCAACAACTTCACGTTCACGGTAGTAACCACAAGAGCCACATACATGATGGGGTCTTTTAAGTTCACCACAATTTGGACATTCAACATATCCACCTCCAGAAAGCGCATGGTGCGAACGGCGCATATTCCGACGCGATTTGGATGTTTTTTTCTTGGGTACCGCCATAGTTCAAATTCCCACTTGTAAACCTACCAAAGGGGCAGGTGTAATACCTAAGTTATAATGCTACCGCAAGCAGCAACATAAAATATTAGCAAAAATGAAACAATTTTTAATTCTACTTTTTTTGTTTGATGTCCGCCAGTGCAGCAAACGGTTTTGTTTTCATTTTATTTTTGGTTGGCAAATATGGACCTATTGTTTCGTCCGCAATACCTTCTGCCCTAGGGTATGGGTTAGCCGCCAAAGCTAATTCTTGGGCTCCAAATTCTCCTAAATCTATTGTATCATTTTTATAGGTTTCAAACTGTTCCTCATCAAACAACTCTTCACTAACTAATTGATTCTCATCATAAAAAATGGTTTTAAACTCCTCATCAATCGTGTTCTCTATAGGAACCAGTGAGACCACACAATTCTGAATTATTTTTGCGTATAACGTCCCGTTCACTTGAACTGCATTTTTATTTTTTATGTGCTTAACTGTTATTGATAATTTAAAAAGATCTATCGCTTGCAATCCAAACCTCCCAGCCAGCGCCGACCGCTCATTTGATTCGGCATTTAAATCAAATTTTGTTTCACCCCTCTCCAACTCAGAGGGGTGGATTAAGAAAGAGTATTCTGTTTTGAACATTTTTTAAAATCTTACAATTTTTAAGTTAGATAGAGATCTTTAATACTATCAATCGTGGGAATATTACCCAGTATTAATTCTTCAACTGGGTAATGACTAAGTTTTAAAAAAAAACAATTAGTATATTTTGCTACCTTTTCGGCATCCTTTTTTCTTACCTCTTCTCCTCTAAACACATTTCGTAGTATAGCTAATGTAAGTAATTCCGAATCCTCATTTTCTATAGCTTTTTCATAAGCAGATAACCGACCATAAAACGCCGTTGCCATCGCCTTTACCCTTTTTCCAACTCCTAGATCGCCGGCCCCCATTTCGCGTAAAGAGCGATCCATATCAGCAAACATTGTATCAAAAAGACATTGTGATAAACCATCTACCTTTTTTTCAACGGTGTTGAGTTTTCTCAAAATTAGAAATACATGTAGTGAAATCATGTCAAATCGACCATCAACAGTATCAGGCACACCAAATTTTTCAAACAAAAATGGCTGCCGAGCTTGATTTACAATCGCAACATATAACACATGGGCATGATCTTTGGTTTTTCTTCGATTGAAAATTGCCATTTCTCTTTGACTCCTATCAAGAAATTAGTACCTTTTTAAAATTTTCAATAAGGACTATAAGCGTTTAAGTAATCTTATTTCCATGGTCATCATGATGCGGACCCAAGTCATCAACATTGCTATTTTAATCTTCATTTCTCTCTTTTTAATACTAATCACAGGATGTCAGAAACAAGTTGAAACCCGTGGAAATTCTCCGGATCCAAAATTGGTCAGTAGTATCAAGCCAGGTATACACAAACGTTATCATGTTGAAAGACTTCTAGGTTCGCCCTCTACAATCGCTGCATTTGATGAAGAACTGTGGTATTACATAGACAGTAGCATCAAGACATTTTCATTTTTCAAACCTGAGTTATTACAAAGAAAAGTCCTTATTATAACGTTCGCTAAAAATGGGACCGTTAAGACTATCAGGCATTTAGACACAACAAACCAAAAAGAAATTGATTTTGTTAAGAGAAAAACACCAACAAAAGGCAAGGAGCTAACATTTATTCAGCAGGCTATTGGTAACCTGGGAAAATTTAGAAAGCCCTAACCAAAATTGACATAATGCTCCTTGATTGTTTCTCAGGAATAATGGGTTTGATATCACTCCCAAGGTTTATTTTTATTAAGACACCATTGCTAATAGAAGTATCGCAACAATGTTTATAATTTTAATCATGGGATTAATGGCCGGACCCGCAGTATCTTTATAAGGATCTCCGACAGTATCACCTGTCACTGCAGCGTGATGTGCTTCAGATCCTTTACCTCCATGATTACCATCTTCAATAAGCTTTTTAGCATTATCCCACGCACCACCACCAGAGGTCATGGAAATTGCGACGAAAATCCCTGTTACAATCGTCCCCAAAAGTAGTGCGCCCAAAGTTATCAAAGCGGCCTCGGTACCACCTATAGCCTGAAATACAAAGAAAACAACAATTGGGGCTAATACGGGTAAAAGTGAGGGAATTATCATCTCTTTGATAGCTGACTTCGTCAGCAAATCAACCGCGCGGCCATATTCAGGTTTTGCTGTTCCCTCCATTATTCCGGGGATTTCTTTGAATTGACGACGAACTTCGATAACCACTGCTCCAGCGGCTCGCCCAACTGCCTGCATGCCAAGCGCACCAAACAAATAGGGCAATAATCCACCGAGGAATAACCCGATAACCACAAAAGGATCTTGTAACTCGAACTTTATTTTCCCGTCTAAACTAGGAAAATAATATGCAATATCGGCGGTATATGCGGCGAAAAGCACCAAGGCCGCTAAAGCGGCAGAACCAATGGCGTATCCCTTGGTGACAGCCTTGGTTGTATTACCAACCGCATCTAAAGCGTCGGTAAGTTTACGAACTTCATCCGGTAACTCCGCCATCTCCGCAATACCACCGGCATTATCTGTAACGGGCCCGTAAGCATCAAGAGCAACAATCACTCCACCCAAGGCCAACATAGTGGTTGCAGCTATTGCAACTCCGTAAAGCCCCCCTGAAAAAAATGAAGCAACAATACCTGCACATATTACTAGTACTGGTAGAGCTGTTGATTCCATCGAAATAGCAAGGCCTTGAATCACATTAGTTCCGTGGCCGGTTTCCGAAGCCTTTGCTACCATCTTAACAGGCCGGTGATTGGTCCCTGTGTAATATTCGGTAATCCATACCAACAAACCAGTAACTGCTAATCCAATCAATGCACAATAAAATAGATGTTGCGCCTGTATCCCAGAAGAAATCTCGGTAGTAAGCGAACCGAATAGCCAGGAAATAGAGAGCCCTATTAGAACGGCCGAGGCAATCACTGAAACAATAAGCCCTTTATATAAGGCACCCATAATATTATTTCCGTTACCAAGGCGGACGAAGAAAAATCCTATTATTGAACCTAAAATACTAACCCCACCAATCAAAAGTGGTAATGTAATCAGTAGATCTTGCATAGGACCCGTAAAATAAATCACGGCCAATAGCATTGTAGCAACCATCGTTACTGCATATGTTTCAAATAAATCAGCTGCCATCCCTGCACAATCCCCGACATTGTCACCAACATTATCGGCAATCACAGCTGCATTCCGTGGATCATCTTCTGGAATACCTGCCTCAATCTTGCCAACGAGGTCGGCACCTACATCGGCACCCTTTGTAAAAATACCGCCTCCAAGACGAGCAAAAATCGAAATTAGAGAAGCACCAAAACCAAGCGCCACCATAGCCTCAAGAATATGGCGCATCCCCTCTGGGGAACCAGAGTCAAACACACCTCGAAGTATCAAAAAATAACCAGCGACACCCAGTAAACCCAAACCAACAACCAAAATTCCAGTGACAGCGCCAGATTTAAATGCAACGTCCAATGCCGTAGCTAAACCACCGGTTCTAGCAGCATCAGCTGTCCGAACATTGGCACGGACCGAAACATTCATACCAATATAACCAGTTACACCAGAAAGTATGGCACCAATAAAGTAACCAATGGAAACGAACCAATTAAGGCCGAAACCGAGAACTATACCAACAAGAACGCCAACAATAGCAATAGTGGTATATTGACGGTTTAGATAAGCGTTAGCTCCTTCTTGAATAGCTAATGCAATTTCTTGCATGCGGTCATTCCCAGCGCTCACGGACGTAACAGCTCGAATTGCATAAATGCCGTAAAGCACGGCCAAAGCGCCACAAAGAAGTGTAATCCAATATGCTGCTGACATGGAGTTAGGTCCTTATTTTAAAAATTTGAAATATACTTAACCGAGGCCTTAATTCCAGCCCCGCCTTGAATTTTGAATACAAAAATTGGGGCGGAACATGCCAGAATCAGCGTGCGGACGCAACACCCTCAAGTTTTAAATTTATGAATAATTCAGCAATAACTTATTAATGCCCCTTTTTATTTTAAAAAAATATCTAAAAATGCTGCCAACCCCCAAATTTTGCAGGAACCTCGTTTCCAACTTTATCTATAATGAATACTCCTTCATTATGTTCAATTGAGCCCACTCGAGTCAGTAATGTATTAAATTGGCACCCAAACCCCTTTATCAGACTTCTTTTATCCTTGTTTGCAGTAAATAAAAGTTCGTAATCATCTCCACCATTAAACACGGATTCCCAATATGATTTTTTAGTTCTAATTAATTGATTTCCGCATATTGAAAGAGGAATCTTTTCCAGTTCAACCTTCGCCCCAACATTCGAGGCAGAACAGATATGCCCCAAATCGGCACGAAAACCATCCGAAATATCGATACACGCTGTCGCCACATTTGGCAGCATTGAACCGAACGTAGTTGGAGGGTCGGGCAAAACATACTTCCTATAAAGATCCGGATAATTTTGTAAGGTTTCCTCTTTACCGAGATCTTCAAATAGTTTTAAAGCAAGCGCGGCATCCCCAATACAACCTGTTACAAAAATATCATCACCAGGCTTAGCTCCTGAACGACGAACAGCTTGATTGACAGGCACCTCACCAATTGCGGTCATTGAAAGCGTAATGGGCCCCTGTGTCGACGTGGTATCACCACCCAACAGAGAAACACCAAACTTGGTTTGGTCTTCCCTTAACCCACCAACAAAATTCTCTAACCAGGCCAATGAAACGTGGTGAGGTAAACTTAATGCAAGCAAATAACCGCGAACTTTACCACCGGATGCAGCAAGGTCGGAAAGATTAACCCGAAGTAATTTTTTTGCTATTAAATCAGCTGGATCTTCTTTAAAGAAATGAATGCCCTCAACAAGGGTATCCATGGAGTAAAGTGCTTCATAACCCTTTTTTAGCGGCATTGTACAGCAATCATCCCGAAGGTTGGCGCTACCAATATTCGCAACCGCTAAGGGCTTAAAAAGACGATCAATTAATTCAAATTCACTGGGAAAGTTTTGATTCTCTTTCAATATCAGACTCCAACTCATCAGAACGCAGCAAATGGGCGAGCTTATCAAGTACCCCGTTAACCATACCTGTTTCTTCACCAGAAAAAAACGAATGGGCGAGATTGACGTATTCGTTAATGACAACCTTAGCTGGGACTTGACGACGTGAAATTAATTCAAAAGAGGCAATTCTTAAAATACAACGCATAACATTAGCTATTCTATTAAGTGGCCAAGTCTTATCCAAAACAGAATCCAAATAATTATCTATTTCCGCCTGACATTTAATCGTGCCACCTACTAGTTCATTCAGCAAAATTTCACTAGCTTGCCCTCGCCCACCCACTTCATCATCATCTTTACCAATCCAGTGATTATAAAATTCTTGAATTACAGTTTCAGCTGACGAACCATTAAACTCAATTTGATAAAGAGCCTGAACGGCAGCAAGCCTAGTGGCAGTTTGTATAGCTAATTTGCTGTGAGACCTTGAACCCGGCTTCCTGTTGACTGAGGGGTCGGGCTTTTTCTTCATTTGCGATATAGGTTAAAATGACTTTTGACCCCAATCATCCTTAGGCAGGCACGCGCTGCATGCCCACCTCTGTCCTGCTCGCTACGTCGAGCGCGTGCCAGCGCTTGCTCCTGATTTTCTACAGTCAGGATACCGTAACCCAAGGCCAAAGTAAAATTAAGAGCAAGATCTTGAAGGCCTCGCGCACTCTCACCACAAACATAGTCATAATGGGTCGTTTGACCCCTAATTACGCAACCGAGTGCAATAAAGCCATCAAATCTTGAGAGTGAAGTACCATTCGCTTGTGCATCAATCGCACATTTAATTGCTGTCGGTATTTCAAAGGCACCAGGCACCTCAAATCGTTCGTATGTTGCACCAGCAACTTCTAGTTCATGTTTGACACTACTTATAAGCTCTTCCGCGATCTCTTCGTAATAACGGGATTCAACAATCATAATGTGCGGAGCGTCCACCATCTCAAAAACCCTTCAATTTTAAAACTAGTCCTCCAAACGTGGAATTGAAACTCGTTCAATAATACTTAGACCATAACCATCAATACCTTTGATTGTACTTTCTTTGGTATTGGTCAGAAGACGCATTTCTTTTATACCTAGATCACACAGTATCTGCGCACCAATTCCATAATCTCTAATTATCGGCCCAACCTTTTCTCCTTTAGACTTTTTTAGTTTCGCATTCAAATCAGCTTTTCGGAGATTGACCTGATTTGAGAAGCGTGCATTCCACGAGTCTCTTATTAATACAGCAGCACCCCTTCCCTCTTCGCCTATCATTCTTAATGACATTTCCAATTCCCCAGCTCGTGAGTTTTGAATATCTCTCAACGTATCTTCGAGAATGTTCATCGCATGCATCCTGACAAGAACCGGCTCATCATTAGAAATGTCACCTTTTACAACTGCGACATGCTCGGTCCCGTTCACTTCACTTTCATAAACAATGAGATCAAAATCACCGCCGAAAGACCGTTTTAAAGTTGTTTCTATCGTACGTTTTACCGTCGCATCATGGCGTAAACGATAAGCAATGAGGTCGGCAATGGTTCCTAATTTCAAATCATGTCTATGGCAGAATTCTACAAGGTCAGGAAGACGAGCCATAGTGCCGTCATCCTTCATGATTTCACATATTACGCCTGACGGGTTAAGACCTGCCAAGCGTGCAAGGTCGACGGCAGCTTCCGTATGCCCTGCACGGACCAAAACGCCGCCATCTCTAGCTATTAATGGAAATACGTGGCCAGGGCTCACTATGGATTCCTCACCATTTTTTTCGTTAATTGCTACTTCGATTGTTTTTGCACGGTCTCCAGCCGAAATACCCGTTGTTACACCCTCACGCGCTTCTATTGAGGTCGTGAAAGCCGTACTAAAGGTTTCTTTGTTTTCTTTAGTCATCATGGAAAGACCGAGCCCTCTTACCCTTTCAGAAGTCAAAGAAAGGCAGACAAGACCACGCCCATGCGTTGCCATAAAATTTACGGCATCAGCATCACATTTTTCACCGGCAATAATAAGATCGCCCTCATTCTCACGATCTTCATCATCAACAAGCACAACCATTTTTCCTGCTGATATATCGGCTATTAGATCTTCTGGTGTCGACAACGCCGCATGTAAATCAGGCAAAGTTAATCCCTTTCTAATAACCGGCTCACATAGCGCGCTAGCATATCAATTTCGAGATTAATTTTATCACCGACAGACCTTTGACTAAAAGTCGTATTAGTCTGGGTGTGACTTATTATATTAACTTCAAACCTATTTCCTAAGACGTTATTAACTGTCAAAGAAACGCCATCAAGAGCGACCGAACCTTTTTCTGAAATAAAACACTTTAAATTCTCAGGACTCTCAAATTCAAATCTTATGCTATCTCCTTCTGGTTCAGTCGAAATAATTTTTGCGATCCCATCAATATGACCAGAAACTATATGCCCCCCAAGTTCTTCACCCAGTTTTAAAGCTCTCTCCGTATTCACTTTAGTGCCAACACTCCAATCACCAATAGTCGTTCTATCAACCGTTTCGGAAGACGCCTCAATGGCAAACCAGTTCTGCCCTTTTTCTATAACTGTAAGGCACGCCCCAGAACAGGAAATTGAAGCGCCTAAATCAATCTCGGAAGTATCATAGCGCGTATTTATTTCAACGCGAAAATCACCTTTTTGTTCTACTGACCGCACTTCACCCACGTCGGTGATGATCCCAGTAAACATCTTATTTAACCTGTAATCTTATATCGTTCGATAACATCATCACCCACAATATCTGAGAAAACCCTACTCATACGTTTTGTTTCCTGCATTTCTTCAATTCCCATGCCAGCGATTGCAGGCAGTCCATCTCCACCTATAATTTTAGAAGCACGGTACCAAAAAATTTCATCGATCAAACCAAGCTTAAGAAAAGCCGCCGCAATAACCCCTCCGCCTTCAATTAAGAGCCGAGTTAACCCCCGATCTCCTAAGACAGATACAAGCATTTGTAAATCGGGATTACCATTTTTATCTTCGTTAATTTCGAAGACTTCTACTCCCGCTTCTACATATATACACCGTTTATTTGAATCAGAATAAGAGGTAGGTAAAGTAAATAACCATGTGGGAAATTTTTTTGCATCTACAACCAATTTATTTGACAGGGGCAATCGCATGCGACCGTCAACGATTATCCGAATTGGCGATCTGTCTAACATTCCCGGTAAGCGACAGGTTAAAGAGGGATTGTCATGAGTCGCTGTAGTTGCTCCAACCAAAATAGCGTCGTGACTTGCTCTTAATAAATGTCCGGACCTTCTTGCGACCTCACCTGTAACCCATTTGCTATCACCAGAAGCACATGCAATTCTTCCATCGAGGGTAGTCGCCAATTTCAATGAAATTTGAGGGCGTCCTTCTAAGTTGCGCATGAGAAATCCTTTCGTAGCAATTTCTACGTCAGACTTTCTTACACCAATGTCGACATGGACCCCGGCCTCCTTCAACATCTTTACCCCTTTCCCATTAACTCGAGGATCGGGGTCCTCAATACCAATTACGACCCGCCGTACCCCAGCATCAATTAATGACTGGGCACAGGGAGGTGTAGAGCCTTGATGAGCACAAGGTTCCAACGTCACATATAACGTTGACCCAGCCGCTCCCTCACCCGCACGCCGCAAAGCTTCATTTTCAGCATGGGGCCTACCACCAGGTTGGGTCCAACCCCGCCCCATTACGACGCCATCTTTGACTATAACGCATCCGACAGATGGATTTGGCCAAGTTTGACCGAGACCACGTTCAGCAAGGCTAATTGCGGTATCCATATAGGCATTGTCGACATTAATGGTCGTCACGGTCACCTAACGTCCCAACAAAATCTTCAAAGTCTCTTGCCTCCCTAAAATTTCTATAAACTGAAGCAAAACGAACGTATGCAACAGGATCCAAACTAGACAGACCATCCATGACCAGTTCACCAATTCGCTTAGATGGAACATCACTGTCCCCACTACTTTCCATGCGGCGAATAATACTATTTATAAGTCGTTCTATTCGTTCTGGATCAACTTGTCTTTTACGCAGAGATATGTTCAGGGAACGAGCCAATTTATCTCGATCAAAAGGTTCTCTTTTACCGTTCTCTTTTATAACTGTCAGTTCACGTAATTGCACTCTTTCAAACGTTGTAAATCGGGCACCACAATTGGTGCAAGCTCTACGACGTCGAATTGCTGCACCTTCTTCAGTAGGACGAGAATCTTTTACTTGAGTCTCTTCAGCACCACAAAATGGACAATGCATCTTTAGATTGCCTCTCTAATTATTGATTAGGATAAATCGGAAACTTTTTACAGAGTTCCGATACTTTTTTACGAACTTCTTGTTCAACTGTTGAGTTGTCAGCATTTTCTTCAGCTAACCCATCAAGGACCTCAGCTATCAAATTACCTACAAAAGCAAATTCCTCAGGACCAAAACCACGCGTGGTAGCTGCGGGAGTACCGAGCCGGATGCCAGAGGTAATCGTAGGCTTTTCCGGATCAAACGGTATACCGTTTTTATTACAGGTTATACCTGCATTTTCTAGGCTCATTTCGGCAGCTTTTCCAGTAACACTCTTTCGACGCAGATCAACCAAAATTAAATGCGAATCAGTTCCTCCGGATACAATATCTAGTCCATGGTCAGCGAGTGTGTTCGCTAACATTTGAGCATTATCAATTACACGTGCAGAATAGTTTTTGAATTCTGGATGTAATGCTTCGCCAAAAGCAACGGCTTTAGCGGCTATAATGTGCATCAAAGGTCCACCTTGAGTACCAGGAAAAATTGCAGAATTGATTTTTTTTCCAATTTCAAGATCGTTGGATAGTATCATACCGCCCCGAGGGCCACGAAGCGTCTTGTGTGTTGTCGTTGTTACGACATGCGCATGGGGTAATGGACTTGGGTATGCTTCGCCAGCAACCAGGCCGGCAAAATGCGCCATATCAACTAGCAAATACGCTCCAACTGAGTCAGCAATATTACGGAATCGGGCAAAATCTATAACTCTGGGATATGCGGAACCACCGGCAACGATTATTTTGGGCTTGAATTTGTTAGCCAACATTTGCACTTCATCGTAATCTATCAAATGGTCTTCTTTCCGGACCCCGTATTGTACGGAGTTCATCCACTTTCCTGAGAAATTAGGTTTAGCACCATGTGTTAAATGCCCGCCGGCAGCTAATGACATTCCGAGCAAAGTATCACCGGGCTGGCAAAGTGCAACATATACCCCTAAATTAGCCTGAGCACCGGCGTGTGGTTGAACATTAGCATACTCACATTTAAAAAGTTTCTTGGCTCTATCCAAGGCTAATTGTTCGGCAATATCAACGAATTCACAACCACCGTAGTAACGTCGTCCAGGATATCCTTCAGCATACTTGTTAGTCATTACAGACCCATTGGCTTCCAGGACTGCATTGGATACAATATTTTCAGAGGCTATTAATTCTATCTGATTTTGAAGACGCTTTACTTCACCCTTTATAGAGCCGAATAATTCAGGGTCCGTTCCTTTCAACTCACCAGAAAAAAAACCAGAATGGATTATACCTGATGTACCGCGCGACATAACTTCTGTACCCCTTTCAACTTAACTCACCCAAGCTTCTCAATCCGCCTTTTGTGACGCCCACTCTCGAAATTGGTCGAAAAAAATGTATTAACACATTGTTTTGCCGTTGTTAATTTCATTAATCGACCTCCAAGTACCAGAATATTAGCGTCATTATGTTGCCTAGATAACTCGGCAGTAATTTTATCATTACAGAGGGCAGCTCTTATACCTTTAAAACGATTCGCTGCTATAGACATACCAACACCGCTGCCGCAAATTAAAATTCCCATATCAGCATCACCTTTCAGGATAGCAGTCACAACCATCTTAGCGTAATCTGGGTAATCAACCGGATCATTGGTACTAGGGCCAAAATCTAAAACAGAAAATTTACTTTTTTTAAGATGTTTAATCAGTTCTTTTTTCATTTTATAGCCACCGTGATCAGCGCCGGTTGCTATTAATAATTTTGACATTAGTTATTGTCCGAACGACGTTAAATTTTTAGGACGCAGCCTAACATATTTGCTTGATTAAAAGCTAGCCCGTACTAATTGTCGATTGCTGCTAAGAATGGTTTTTAAGTTAAAGAATGGCATGAAGGTTAATCAACCTATAGAAAAACATAACTATTTAAATTTATAGAATAAATTTCAAAGGACCCCAAATTTTATTTATTTGCCATTTCTTAAAGTTGTACTTCTCTTCAAATTGACAGCTAATATTATAAAGAGAAGTAAAAATTGCGATCTTTTTTAATTTTCGTCTTTAATTTACAGTAAATAACACTACATATATCTAAATAGTTTAAATTTATGTTATAATCACGTCTTTTTCGTCTCAAGATAGGTAATCAATTGTAATGACAGAGGATAAAACCACCCATATCACCAATGGTGAAGTTTTGAAAATGGCTGTTGAGATTGTATCTGCATACGTCAGTAACAATGATGTCAGTGCGGCTCAAGTTCCGGATCTCATCAATACAATTTATTCATCTCTTAACACGTTGAATGGCTCCTCTTCCATAAATGGCACAGAATCACCCAGACCGGCTGTTAGTATCCGGCGATCAATTACCCCTGATTATATAATTTGTCTTGAGGATGGAAAAAAACTAAAGATGTTAAAGCGCCATTTACGCGCATCCTACGGTATAACACCAGATGAATATCGTACAAAATGGGGGCTGCCTCCCGACTACCCTATGGTGGCGCCTAATTATGCAGAGCAACGTTCGAACTTTGCCAAAAAAATTGGGCTAGGCCGGAAAAAAGGGGACAAAATTACTCGTAGGAGAAAGTAATTCAATTAATACCCTTACTGAACGCTAAAAACGTAAATCAAAAACGAAGTTTTAAACTTAATCAGTTCAAATGGGCTCGTGTTACTGCAAAATTATTTATTACTCTTCAGACTCATAGATTCTTTGATTTTCATAACAATCTCGGGCGGACGCAACGGTGATTGATCAAAATAAATTCTATACGGAGTTAGGGCGTTCTCAATAGCAGAAATAATAGCCGCAGGAGCGGCGACAACACCACACTCACCTACCCCCTTCACACCCAAAGGGTTAAGAGGCGTTGGACTTTCCATGTGGCCCAATTTGATATGAGGCATTTCAGGCGCATTTAAAAGTAGATATTCAGAAAAATTAGTCGTTATTGGTTGAGCCTCTTCATCATAGCCCATCCATTCATATAACGCGTTCCCTATCCCATGAGCAGAACCACCAATTACTTGTCCATCAATAATCATTGGATTAACCATCTTCCCACAATCATGAACAATGATATAATTTCTAAAAGTAACTTTTCCTGTTTCGACATCCACTTCCACTTCAACAGCGACTGTTCCATTCACGAAAGTAAGATCGTCTACCATAAAGTTTTTTGTTGATTCCATTCCCGGTAGAATACCTCCCGGCAGTGCATAGCCAGGTGTACCAGCAACCGCGTGAGCAACCTGACCTAATTCCACTTTTAAATCAGGGACACCTTTCACTCTAATTTCCTGACCATTAATTTCAAGATCCGCTTCAGAAGCTTCAAGAATATGGGCCGCTACTTTTAATGCCTTATCACGAATTTCTCTTGCTGCAAGAAAGGCTGAGGAACCTGCTGTAACTGTTTGCCGACTAGCGGAACCCCCTATGCCCATTGGCACAACAAAACTATCTCCTGTGACTACATTAATATTTTCTAAATCACCACCCAGTTGCTCAGCAACAATTTGTGTTAACATGGTCCGAGTACTTTGACCCATTGCAGCCGCGCCGCTATAAACTGAAATTTTACCGGAGGGCCCAATTCTAATTGTTACAGTTTCAAAGGGTCCACGCCCGGTACCTTTGACATAATTTGCGAACCCTAACCCAATATACTTTCCTTCTTTCAACGCCTTTTGCTGCCTTGAGGGAAAACCGTAATAGTCAATTTTTTTTAACGCATCTTCCATACAACCGAGATAATCACCGCTATCAAGAATTACTGGTGAATCTCCACGTGTTTTCAGCTCCTTCTTGTAAGGCAATTGATCGGACTTGATAAGATTTATGCTACGTATATCTGATCTATCCATCCCAAGCTCCCGCGCAGCACGATCCAACAAACGTTCCATTACAAAAATACCTTGAGGATGACCAGCTCCACGAACAGGGGTTACTGGGACCTTATTAGTCACTGCCAAAACGACTTTCATTAAATAACAAGGTACTTCATATGGTAATGAGACAATCAAGGCCGAATTGAAAGCTAAATTGATACCGCGCGCTGTATATGCCCCGTGATCATGTATCATTGATCCACGTAGCCCAAGAATCTTTCCTTCCTTATTTACCGCAATTTCTGCTTCCCAGTACTGATCTCGTTCTTGGGTAGTCGAGATAAAGTGTTCACGACGATCTTCAGCCCATTTGACTGGCTTTCCGAGTAACTTAGACGCTAAAACCACGGAAACATCCTCTTGGTAAAAGACTAGTTTTGGCCCGAATCCTCCTCCAACGTCAGGAATAATTACTCGAACCTTGTTCTCATCAAGTCCGAGCATATCAATTAGAATATTTTTGGCGGTATGGGCCGATTGCGTCGCGCTGTAAAGGGTCACTAAATCTTCAATTGGGTCATAAAATGATAAGGCACCACGACACTCAATTGAATGACTTCCGCCTCGGTGCTGCCATATCCGTTCTTTGAAAATATAGGGAGCATTTTGAAATATAGTTTCTACATCGCCGTACCGCATATCAAATTGGGCCAAAACATTATGCGGAGCGTCGGTATGAGCCAAAGTTGATCCTTCATCTAAGGCAGACCGACAATCAGAAACAGCTGGAAGAATATCATAATCAACCACTACCATAGCTGCCGCATCCTCAGCGACATATCTGGTATCAGCAATAACGATTGCTATTGGTTCACCAACATAGACAACTTCGTTATCTGCTAAAGCGGGACGATCAAGCTCCTGCTTATAAGAAGGGCTGGGCAAACCTACCACGAGCCGTTCATTCCTTAGAAAAGGTCGAAATTCCTCAAGGCTATAAACGGCTTTAACGCCTTCAATGGCCAAAGCAGGTTTAGTGTCTATATTCAGTATTTTAGCATGACTCTGTTGACTCCGAACAAATGCAGCATGGTACATTCCGTTTAGCTTGATATCGTCCACGAATTGGCCCTGTCCCCTGAGAAGGGCCGGGTCTTCTAAACGTTTTGCTCGGCTGCCAAAGACCTTCCAGCCGCTCACGAATTATGCGCCTTTGGCGTCGCGTAAACGTTGAGCTGCATCAAGGGCGGCGGCAACAATACCCTGATAGCCGGTACAGCGACACAAATTACCACTGATCGCTATACGGACCTCTTCCTCGGTGGGGTCCGGGTTATCGTCTAAAAATTCCAGTAATGTCGTCAACATGCCAGGAGTACAAAACCCACACTGCAAGCCGTGATTGTCACGAAAAGCCTCCTGTAATGGATGCATTTCGTCTTCAGAAGGCGCTATTCCCTCAATAGTCAAAAGTTCTTGACCATCAGCCTGCACGGCCAACATCAAACAAGACCGAACACTTCTGCCATTCATGAGAATAGTACAGGCACCACAAACGCCATGCTCACAACCAAGGTGTGTTCCGGTCAGTCCCAATTGTTGACGTAAAAAGTCAGCAAGATGAAAACGAACTTCAACTTCTTCTTCGTAAGACTTTCCATTGACCGTCAATGAAATTTTTCTTTTTTCACCCATGTCTTTATCCTTACGTTGCAGCGTTTGCTCGTTTATAGGCCTTAACCAGAGCACGCCGGCTCATAACAGTTGCCAAATGTTGACGATATTCAGAAGATGCATAAACGTCACCGAGCGCATCAATTTCTCGACATGTTTCACATAGTTCACGGAGTTTTTCTTCGTCACCAGTTTGTCCAATTAATGCTTCCTCAATACTCGTCATCCGCACTGGTGCTGCACCCACACCTCCTACCGTCAATGACGCACGTGTGATTCTGCCACCTTGACCAATCTCTAACAGCGCAGCCGCCGACGTGATAGCAAAGTCACCATGCCTTCGAGCAAACTCAACAAATGCATAACCATGACCCTCTGACCACGTAGGAATTTCTACACCAGTCAGAACCTCATCCATTCCTGTTGCGGGTGTCATATAAGCAACTGGAAAATCCGAGAATGGAATCTCTCGTTTACCGCCTGGGCCTTGAACAATAAGCACCGCATCGTGAGCGGCGCAAACCGAAGGTAATTCAGCAGCCGGATCAAGGTGAGAGAGCGAACCGCCAATCGTTCCTCGATTTCTCGTCTGCCGATGTCCGATTTGCTGCAAAGCATCATACATAAGCGGACATTTGGCTTTAATTAATTCGGAATATTCAAGGTCGCGTTGAAGGGTCATTCCACCTATAGAAAGGTTTCCATTGTTATCTTCAATATATGACAAACCTTCAACTTTATTCAGATCAATTACGTGATCTGGCATTACATATCTCATGTTAAGCATTGGCATTAACGATTGTCCGCCCGCCAATAATTTAGGATTTTCTAGCGTCTCAAGCAAATTAATTACTTCACTTACGCTACGAGGGTCGTGATAAGAAAAGGGTGGTGGTTTCATACCTACCTCTTTATTAATAAGTGCTATTAGGGCCTACCCTAATACCTTCAATATTCGTCTTTATAACGTCTTTTACCAGCGGATTATAGGCTATCGCGTACTTAACGCACAGTTAAAGCTCATGCAAGGTCTGACATACCATTAGGTTACATATTTTAGATAGTCTTTAATATCATTGAAATTCACTCCAATGATATTAAAATCTCCTCACGATGTTAATTTTCAACATCAAATTTGTACTTTGCGCCATATCCTTGACACCCAATTGGGTCCATCATATACCTTAAAAAGGTTAGTTTTTTAGGGTATTCCGTTAACTAACAAATCAAACTAGGAATTATAGAATAAGCGTATAATTTTTTAATCTAGCCTTTAAGAAAAGGATAAATAAATGGCCGAAGGTAGCAGGGAAGAAACAACTGCCGAAAACGTGGGTGTAGGACACAATCAGCCAGAAGTCGTATGGGATCGCTGGGTAAAGAAAAGAACCTTTGTAAGAGCCCTGGAAGGTACATACGGGGAAATGCAACAAGGGTTATACGAGAAACAGCGTGTATACAGTGTTCATGATTATAAATGGACAGGAGGCCCTCAATTTTTTGATAAACCTATGGTCAACCCTCAACGGATGGAAATAGCTCAATCAATAGAGACTCATTTAGGTTCGTTTGCCCCAGGTGGTTACGGACAACGCCACGGACACATGAATAGCGCTGTCTTTTATATTCTTCGGGGTGAAGGGTATGATGTCCACGATGGTGAACGTGTTGATTCGGAAGCTGGCGACGTTATGATCGTCGAAAATGGTTGTGTTCACCAGCACTTTAACTCTAGTCCAGATGAGGAATATATCGTCCTCGTTATGAAAGCTAAGCCCTTATTTCTCTTCATGCATATGGTTTTTCAAAAGAATGTCAAAATGCCCCCTACTGATGTTCAGCCAGGACAAGAAGATTACGCACCACCTGCCGATTACTAAGTTAACAATTACAAACCATCTAAAAGTTTAGGGAGAGAAAAGTTGGACGAGCGAGAAACAATCATCACAGGCGACAAAACTTGCAATTTTTATAGTGAAAACCTAGCAGAGACAGCAGCTTACGTGGAGGATTATTACTCAAATAAGCTTAAGGTTGTTAAAGCAGCAGATATGCCGTTTGAAAATTCGCCCCATGGAATTCTCAAACATATGATCCACGAAAAAATGAATACCGTTGAAAATTGTGTTGATATTTATATGCAATTTATTCCTGGCGGCATGGCTTCCGGTAAACATCGCCACCTAGCGGAAGAGGTCTTTTTCGTTGCAGAGGGTGAAGGTTATGATCTGCACTGGGATGTTAACTTCTCGGTTGATATTAAATTTACATGGGAATGGGAAGAAGAACCAAAAAAATTCGAATGGAAACGCGGAGACTTTGTCTATATACCACCTTATGTTGCTCATAAACATTTCAATAGCGATCCAAACAATCAGGCAAGAATCATTTCCATACATAACAGAGTACTTAAAGCAATGGGGGCGGCGTGGTATGAGCAACTCGAACCCTACGATGGTTATGTAGAAGGAGAAGATCCTATTACCCTTTTGGAAAAATATGGATTAAGGGCTGCTTAAACCAGCATTTTCAAAACCCTACTGGAAAAAATTTCAATAATTTTGGTTTTATAACTTGGATATTAGGATTTTTACCATATTGAACTGAACAACAAATTTGTTACCAGTTTGCTCGACGTGGAGAAATTTATGACACTCATTCTATCTAATGACGATGTCAGTCAAGTTCTGACAATGCCCGAATGTCTTAATATCCTTGAGGATGCCTATAAAGGGCTACATACAGGTACGGCTATAACTCGAAGACGTTCCGATTGTCTCACTCCAACGGAACGCGAAGATGCTGTATATGGATTTAAAACGATGGATGGGGTTATCCCTAACCAAGGTGTTAGCGCTGTTAGACTAAATTCTGACATCGTAACATGGCCGACGATAGAAGGGTCAATGCGCCGCGTAAAAGTACCAGCAGCTCCCAATAATCGTTGGGTAGGGCTTGTGCTACTTTTTAGCACAAATAACGGGGAACCATTAGCCATCATGCCAGATGGCGTTGTACAACGAACACGTGTTGGCGCTACCAACGGCCTAGGTATAAAATACATGGCCAGGAAGAATGCCGAGACCATCGGAATACTTGGCTCTGGTTGGCAAGCTGGAACCCAGTTAATGGCAGCATGTGCTGTCCGCGACATAAAGTCGATAAAAGTATTCAGCCCAAATGAAAAAAATCGTGTCAATTTTTCTCAGGAAATGAGTGACATATTAGATTGTGAGGTAGCTCCAGTTTCGAATGTCGAAGCTGTGGTTTCAGATGTAGATATCGTAATGTGCTCATCAAATAGTATCGATGCTATATTTTTCGAAAAATGGGTTAAACCCGGCATGCACATAAGTTCAATCAAAATGCCAGAAATCGAAGAAGCAGCGTTGCGCAAAGTAGATCGGGTCGGTCTTCATTATGGCCAACGTCAACCGGATACTGTAACGGCAGCAAATCTGACACCACCTGATCGTCGATCGGGTAAGGGTTGGGCGGTTAATCCAACTTTTGATTTTGATTCATGCCCTCGTCTACCACAAATGATTGTTGGTGAAGTTGAAGGCAGAAAGAATGAAAAAGAATCGACGGTTTTCATTAATGATATGGGATTAGGACTTCAATTCGCGGCCGCATCCGGCCTCGCATATCGTAAAGCTAAAGAGACAGGTTTGGGGCACGAATTACCAACTGATTGGTTCACGGAAGACGTTCACCCTTAATTTGGACCTTAAGCTGATCCGGTATGGCTGACGAGCAGGACAACAAGAAGAAATACCTCAATCTTCTCAAACAATCTTTTGGTCCTTCTTTAATAATTTTTGCGCTCTTAGCTATTGGAGCGGGTTTAGCCGTATACCATTTCGAGGGATCTTCATCATACGACCGTGCAATTGCAGACGCATTGGAATTGCTTGCTTTTATAGCTCCTAGGATTGGGGCGGCAGTAATTATTGCGGCCTTTCTTCAAATTCTTATACCCCGAGAAGTTATCTCTCGTCTTATTGGGGAGAAAGCAGGTATTAAGAGTGTATTTATGGCAACAGTTGCAGGATCTCTGACCCCAGGCGGCCCTCTAACCTCGTTTCCAGTCGTAATAGCATTATACGCCGCAGGAGCAAATAAAGGTGCTTTAGTTGCATATATAACATCTTGGGCAATGATAGGTATTCAGCGAATAATAGTCTGGGAACTACCCCTTTTAGGTCCGGATATTACTTTTATCCGGGTTAGCGCAAGTATGCTTCTACCAATTATTGCAGGAATATTAGCCCTCTACATACCCATTCGCATTACATTGACTAAGCCGCCGGAATTCAAATGAACACCTTAACACTAGTAGCCATTGCGATGTGGATGTGTGCTCTTGCTTTGATGTTAGTGAGTTATCGTCGACAAGACGGTTCCACAGAAATGGGACTGTACATAAGTTTGGGGTATCTGGCGGCTATGGTACCAAGAGCATTGTGTGCGGTTTTTATGGCCAGTTTTGCCACCGAGCTATTACCTGGGGATTTGATAAGTGGGTGGTTAGGGTCTGAATCTGGGATAAAAGGAATTTTAATAGCTTCTGTGGCAGGAATATTAGTTCCGGCCGGTGGAGTAGTCGCATTTCCCTTAGCTCTGGCAATGATCAAGCTGGGTGTCGGCGTCCCCCAGCTCACAGCTTTCTTAACATCATGGGAGGTATTTGCAATACACAGGATCCTTGCCTGGGAAATCCCCTTTTTAGGTTTAAATTTTGTTGGGCTAAGAGTGTCTTCTTCCTTTATGCTTCCGCCGTTGGCGGGTATTTTTGCCGCTACAATTATTGCGCTATTAAACATCTAAATTAGAGGTATTTACTTGGCTGAAGTCTCTTCAACATTTTCACGAGACACCAGGGTTCTGGGTTTAATTTGCACCGGGCATTTTATGAGCCACTATTCCCAGCTTGTATTACCCCCACTTTTTTATTTAATGCATAAGGACCTAGGAATTAGTTTTGCAGCCCTTGGCTTAACAATCACTTTAATCAACGCCTCGGGAGCGATCGCTCAACTTCCAATAGGGTTTCTCGTTGACAGGTTCGGAGCCAAACTAATCCTAATTATGGGGCTTTTGATCAAGACATTGTCCATCGGTGCAATGGCTCTAACTTCTTCATACGAAATTATACTATTGTTGGCCGTCTTAGCAGGATTAGGACATTCTGTATTCCATCCCGCTGACTATTCAATTCTTATGTCGTCAATAGATGAAAAACGTATGGGGAAAGCTTTCAGCATTCACACTGCCTCGGGCACCGCAGGCACAGCCACTGCGCCAATCATTATTGTTTTAATAGCAGATTTTTGGGATTGGAAAGTCGCAGTGCTGTCTGTTGCTCTACTCGGCGCCATTACAGGTATTTCCATGATGCTTCAGAGTAATCTTATACAAGATCATATAGGCTCTAAAAAAGAGCAAGGGTCAGAGGAAGATCATTTCCAAATTCTTGAAGGAATGAGACTCTTGTTAACTCCGAGGATGGTAATCCTATATTTATTTTTCTTGACAACTGCAATGATCTCTATCGGCTTGAATGCCTTCACTGTCACATCGCTAATTGAAATTTATGACACGCCATTAGTGGCTGCTGGAGCTGCATTAACAGCCTTTGCTTCTGCCGGAGTGCTTGGCGTTTTGTGCGGTGGTTTTATCGCCGATAAAACCGACAGACATGACCTAGTTGCCGCTACGGCATTTTGTTTTTCAGCAATAATCACTATTTGTATAGTAACCTTTTCACTTAATCATTTAACTTTGCTCTGTTGTTTCGGTTGTATTGGCTGGCTTTTAGGTCTTGTACGACCTGCAAGAGATATGATGGTTCGTGCGGTTACACCTGAAGGAAACGCCGGAAAGGTTTTTGGCTTTATGTCCACGGGACACCTCGTCGGCGGAATAATAGTTCCAGTATTATATGGGTGGATTATTGATCAGGGTGAAGTGCATTGGATTTTCTGGATCACCTCAGCCTTGATGATAATTGCGATGCTCACTTTGTTGAATCCAGCTAAATACTTCAAAACAAAAGCTAATTAATTAGAGTAGTAACTACTATAATTTAGGCAGCCTTGTTCCGACCTCTGCTAGTTTTCTGTTTATCATCATCATCGAACAACTCTGCTAAGCTATCCATCATAGTCCCGCCTAATTGTTCGGCATCCATAAGGGTAACCGCTCGCCTGTAATAGCGAGTAACATCGTGGCCAATTCCTATTGCGACAATATCAACAGCGGAACGGGTTTCAATCCACTCAATCACAGAACGTAAGTGATTTTCAAGATAGTTTCCAGGGTTCACCGACAGGGTTGAATCATCGACCGGGGCTCCATCTGAGATCACCATTAGAATTTTTCTTTGTTCAGGTCTAATTGCAATACGACTATGAGCCCAAAGTAATGCCTCTCCATCAATATTCTCTTTGAGTAAACCTTCACGAAGCATTAGGCCTAAGCTTTTTCTCGAACGTCGATATGGGGCATCAGCTGATTTATAAATTATATGCCGAAGGTCATTGAGACGGCCGGGACCCGCTGGTTTTCCATCTGATAACCATTTTTCTCTTGCCTGACCACCCTTCCATGCCCTCGTCGTGAAACCGAGTATCTCTACTTTAACACCGCACCGTTCTAAAGTTCGCGCGAGAATATCGGCACTCATCGCAGCCACTGCAATTGGACGTCCACGCATCGACCCTGAATTATCAATTAAAAGAGAAACCACTGTATCTCGGAACTCCGTTTCATGCTCCATTTTATATGACAATGCATGTAGGGGGTTTATGACAACACGCGTTAAACGTGCTGCATCCAGCAAACCCTCATCAAGATCAAACTCCCAAGAACGAGACTGCTTAGCCATAAGACGGCGCTGCAACCGATTGGCTAGTCGCCCAATAATTCCTTGGAGATGTGAAAGTTGTTGATCAAGATGCTGGCGAAGACGAGAAAGTTCCTCCAATTCACAAAGATCAAGAGCATCAATTTCCTCATCAAAATCAGAGCTGTAAGCCCTATATTTTACTTGCGTGCCCTCTCCTCCCTTTTGCTGACGACGCCTATCCGAATCTGGAAGGTCTTCATCTTCCTCTCCTGACATAGAATCATCTTCAGATTGTTCAGGCCCCTCCTCCTGATCTTGGTCATCCATTTCATCGCCATCGGAGCTTTCCGTTTCGTCCGAAGCCTCGCTCTCATCATCCGAGTCATCGGACTCCTGTTCCTCAGGAGTTTCCTCACTCATCTGCTCATCGCCGTCCGATTCATCTTCAAGGTCCAATAGGTCGAGATGAACGAGCACTTTATCTAAAGTCTTAGCAAAAGCTTCCTGATCATGAATATTATCTTCTAATTCACTAAAATCACTTCCGATTCGCGATTCTAACCAATTACGCCAATATCCAAGCGCATTTTGCGCCGAGCCTGAAAGTTCTTCTCCCATCAATTGTTCTCGGCTTAACAAGCTCACTACATCAGCGAGAGAAATATCTTCGCGGTCGCTAACTCGGTGGTAACTCGCCGACTCACACCTTTCCTTAAATGCTGCACTTAAATTCTTTTTGCAGCCCTTAAACTCTTGGGAGCCCAACGCTTCGACACGAACCTGTTCTAACGCATCAAAAACTGCCCGCGCATCAGTGGCTGCAGGTACCCATTTTTGATGCATGTCAGGATCATGATATTTCATTCGAAAAGCCAAAGCATCAGCTTCGCCACGAAGATGCGCAACGTCCTCATCCTTCATATCTCGGGGCGGAGCGGGCAATCTAGCGTTTGTGCCTACCAATCTAGCCTCGGATCCAAACGTAAGCTGAATTTCTTCGTTTTCAGCAATTGCACGCATGGTCGCCGCTGTTACTTGACGGAAATTTTCAACGCGATTTTCATCTGACGCCATTTCAGCGTATTCCCTACATCAAGGTTAAATTTAATCCTTAGGCTGCTGTATTCTCTGCGGCTTTGTATTCCGGCAGTTCTTCTCCAAAACAACGTTGATAATATTCAGCTACCGTTGCCCTCTCGAGCTCATCACATTTATTCAGAAAGGTAACACGATAACCGACAGCAATATCTCCACCAAAGATAACGGAATTTTCTGCCCAGGTAATAACTGTCCGCGGAGACATGACAGTTGAAATATCTCCAGCCATAAAGCCAGCCCTGGACAAATCGGCTACTCTTACCATAGCCCCTACCGTATCCTTCCCAGCTTTATTATTATAGCTCGGAACTTTAGCAAGAACTATTTCGGTTTCCTTTTCATGAGGTAAATAATTTAACGTCGTCACTAAATTCCAACGATCCATCTGCGCCTGATTTATTTGTTGTGTACCATGATATAAGCCCGTCGTGTCTCCAAGGCCAACGGTATTAGCAGTTGAAAAAAGCCTAAATCCATCATGTGTATGAATGACCTTATTTTGATCAAGTAATGTCATCTTTCCGCCAGATTCCAACACCCGCTGAATCACAAACATCACATCTGGCCGGCCCGCATCATATTCATCAAACACCAACGCCACTGGATTTTGAACCGCCCAAGGAAGAATTCCCTCACGAAATTCCGTCACCTGCTTGCCGTCCTGTAACACGATTGCATCCTTACCGATCAAGTCAATTCGGCTTATATGACTATCCAGGTTCACGCGGATTAAAGGCCAATTGAGCTTTGCCGCAACCTGCTCGATATGGGTTGACTTACCGGTACCATGATAGCCCTGCACCATCAACTTTCGGTTGTGAGCGAAAGACGCAATAATAGCTATGGTTGTATCATGGTCGAAACAATAAGCTGTATCTACCTCCGGCACATATTCCGTGCGTTTACTATATGCAGGAACGACCATATCTGTATCGAGGCCAAAAACTTCTTTTACCGAGATTTCTGTATCCGGCAAGTCTACTCCAACTCCATTTGAACCGCTATCAGCCAAAGGTGTTCTCCCTTTTTTTCTAGTGCGTGCATGTCCTTCTCGAAAACCTAAATCGGCCCAATCAGCTATCCCGAACGATGACTTTTCCAGAAGTTACTCGGAATTCCTGAAATGAAAAAAACAGCATTCATTTATATCTCGGGGCCGGAGTATACTTAGGCAATGTAAGGGACTCAAGGTCTCGATCATACATAAATTATTTGTTATTTATCAGTTACTTTAAGTCAGTAATCGCCACAAAAGACGGGCCTCAATTACAATCAACATGACGATCACAATTTTATTAAAGGCCTTTTGGCTTACAAACGAAGACAACCAAACAGCCAGCGGCAAAAATATAACAATTGGAATACACGCAAATAAGCTTTGGTAAGCTCGGTCCAAGTCTAACATCCCAAGCCAAGTGAAAGAACAAAATTGAGTAACCGCGAAAATTTGAAACAGAACGGAGATAACAAAAACAAACTGTGGTTGCTTAAGCTTTAGAGAGTGCACGTATGGAGCTAAGACCGGTCCCGCAGTTCCAACGGAGCCTTGCACTATACCGGCAAATCCAACGACAATAGCTGGCGCGTGTTTCATTATAACCTCTGGGGTCTTAAACCCAGTTTTAACGAGTAAACTAATAAGATATCCTCCCAGCCAAAGAGCGATGAAGGATAAGAGATAAACTTCGGGCGTACGCGATAAAATCCAGGAACCAAAAACCACGCCTGTAACACCGACTAGAATCATCAAAGGTAATGAAGCAAAGTTGACGGCGTTTTGCCGATATGTCCAGAGGAGATAACAGTTCATCAGAAAGCCTGGGATAATCATAATAGCCACAGCACGATCTACATCCATAAAACCTGCCATTACTGGGATGGCAACGAGTGGCAGTCCCAGACCAGATATGCCCTTAACTAGAGATCCAGCCGCCAAGGCTACAAACATTATAATCAACGATTCGGGAGCCATAAAACTTAACCACTCTGACACTTCATTGGACATCAATAAATCCTGCCTCAAGACAGGACGCTAGAAAACTTCTAATATACTTTTAATGCCTGAAACTTACATTCTTTCACGGGGTTATACGCCGTTATTAATTAGCTTGCCACATGGCGGTACATTTATACCTGCCAAAATCGGGGATCAAATGACGTCTGAGGCTAGACAGACACCCGATACGGATTGGCATGTTAACTTACTTTATGATTTTGTTCGCGACCTTGGAGCCAGTTTGATTGCTGCCACACATTCACGCTACGTAATAGACCTTAACCGCGATCCAACAGGAATTCCACTCTACAAAGATTCTGACAACACAGAGCTACTTCCACTAAAGACCTTCGAACATCTGCCAATTTACACAAAAGGAAACGAACCAACAGGCGAAGACAAACAAAATAGAGTCCGAGAGTTTTGGCACCCCTATCATACGGCACTTAATCAGGAACTTAGTTTGATAAAAGACCGACACGGATATGCTATTTTATTTGACGGACATTCAATCAAATCAAATGTCCCAAGGTTTTTTAAAGGCAAGCTCCCGGATCTAAACTTAGGTACCGGAAATGGTTTAACAGCGGACACTACTCTTATAAACTCGGCGTTTTCTATACTTGAAAATTCCTCTTACTCTGCTGTTCTAGACGAAAGATTCACCGGGGGTTACATAACAAGGTCGTTAGGCAACCCCAAAGATAACATACACGCGATTCAACTCGAACTCACTTGGGCCAACTATATGATGGAAAGCCCCCCATACCGGTTTCTAGATCAAAAGGCCAAGAAACTTCAAGCGGTTTTGAAATATCTAATTGAAACAATTATTCAATGGAAACCATATCCCTAAAATTTTAAGTTTAGTGAGGGCAATAAGCTCCACCGTTAATATGGATAGTCTGACCGGTAATATAGGCTGACCCAGGACCGACCAAAAATCGTATAACATCAGCCATATCTTGAGGTACCCCCATACGCCCTAATGGAATATCCGGCTCGGTGGTAAAACCTGATTGTAAGGAATTGGCACTCCGGACCGTGTCAAAACGTCCAACGACAGCTGCGTTTGCACGTATATTTTTTTCGCCAAACTCTATTGCTAGGCCACGAGTCAGTCCCATAAGACCATCTTTTGTTGCCATCACATGTGATCGACCCGCCGAACCCTTGTAAGAAGATAAACCAGCGAGCGAAACAATGGCACCTCCACCTCGTTCAATCATTAGAGGTATACAAGCTCGCGATAAATTTAAAGTGCCCTGAAGGCAGGTCCCGGCTATTCGTGCCCACTCCTCTTGATCGATTTCAAGAAAAGGAATGTTGGACCTTACGGCCGCATTGTTAACCAAAATATCAACCCCACCAAACTCCTCAACAGCATTTCCAACCAAATTACGTACCGCTTCGTGATCACTAATATCAGCAAGACAGGTGATGGCTTTACCACCCGCTTTTTGTATTTCTGCTACAACCTCATCACATAAATCTCTCGACTCGCGGGCATTTACTACCAAAGAAGCCCCAGCTTTAGATAATTCTATAGCTGTAGCACGCCCAATATTTCTGGCACTCCCAGATACTATTGCTACCTTGCCTTCAAGTTCATTAACCAAGTCAACCATTTTAATTTACCAAATATGTTTCGAATATTTTATAAAAAGACCAAAAAATCATTTTTTACCTTGTTCTATTTATATATCCTCCAGTGTTAACATAATACCCGAATAACAAATTCCCTTTGGAAGAAAGGATCGCCCATGCGGTTAAAAGAACGTGTAGCAATAGTTACCGGCGCAGCACAGGGAATTGGTGCAAGATATATCAAAGCTCTCGCCGCAGAGGGCGCAAAAACGGTTATTGTTGATATCGAGGACTGCGAAAATACTAAAAATTTGGTCCATCAAGAGATTCCAAATGCCACCCTCGCCACCCAAACCTGTGATGTAAGCAATGAAAATTCTGTTCAAAAACTTATAGATACAACGGTTCAGAAATATGGCCGAATAGATATTTTAATTAATAACGCGGCGGTCTTTGCCTCACTAGACCGAAAATTATTTGAGGAAATTTCGGTCGACGAATGGGATAAAGTTATGTCCGTTAACTTAAGAGGGGTCTTCCTTTGTTCCAGGGCTGTTTCCCCGGTCATGAAAGCCCAAAAATATGGTAAAATAATAAATATAGCGTCAGATACAATGATGAAAGGAACTACACGTTTTGCACATTACGTATCATCTAAAGGTGGGGTAGTAGCTTTCACTCGGGCCATCGCAAAAGAACTGGGGGAATCTGGAATTTGCGTAAATTCCGTTGCGCCAGGTTTAACCTGCACAGACGTAATGAAAGCAGAGGAAAACTTCTCCATTAAACGTTTTGATCGATCAGTCGCGGCCCGTGCAATACCTCGTATTCAAGAACCAGAAGACTTAACAGGTACAATTATTTATTTGGCCTCTAGCGACAGCGACTTTGTAACAGGCCAGTGCATCGTCGTTAATGGCGGCGATAATCTATACTAAATAAGGTTCATAATCAGCCCTAATTTACAACTCAAACTGGATGAATGCCGTTACCCAATTAGCTCAGGCTTTCGAGATCGCTGCAAAGGCAAATACAAAAGACCAGCGTCGAGGAAGCGTCAGAAAACTATATTTAAATTATGTATCAGAAGTAGCATTGCTGCTTTCAGCTACAACAGAAGAAAAAAATATTAATCGTTAACCCCATATTTCCTTCGATAAGTTTTTACGAGTCCTTTTTCCGTCACCCCTTCTTTTTCATACGCCGGTGAAAGAACCGCTTTTATTTTGGACAATTTAATTAAGACCGCATCGTGTACCTTGGTTCCCTTCCCTAATTCTTTTTCCATAATTTCAAGGAATTCTTGATAAATTTTATCACCAGGTGAATGGACTGTAGCCGTACCAGAGAAACGGTAGCCGCGCCTAGAAAGAAAATCTATACAATTAATTTCAATGTGTGGATCTCTTTTCACATTAGCTACCGTTCCGGGCGAAGCAAGGTTTGCGAAGATAAGGTGGTTTTGGCCCCAAGGCCGTAACGTGCTTTTCGGTGATAGGTTGGGACTGCCATCTATATTTTCAGTTGCCGCAAATGCAAGATTTGCTTTTTTAATGATTGTCTTCATATCTTCATTAAGCATTCTTCTTCTTTCAATTCATAAGCACGTTTAATGGAACAAAAACTATTTTTTAACCAATCCCGTATTCATCGGCAGCCAGCCAATCACGATCTACAACCCTATTAGTACCCCCGGACTTCATTAAATTACGATGGACAATTGCTCCCGCTGCAGCAAATTGCATTGCGAGACCGGTGTTGTTTTTATAATAAATAATATTGTCACTCTGTGATTTAACTACAGCTTTACCAGCAAATATATCGCCTAAAAGGTAAATATTATCGTGATCAACATCACCAGATTCAATAAGATCAAGAAGCTCTATTTGTTTATTGGTATGCACGCTGTCCCAGTCATTGATAACAATTTGTGATGCGCGCTTCAGAGTTTCATCATCTACCTCATGACGGGTTATAGTAGGATCAGAATTCCCTATTGATACCACCATTTGTCCGTCGGAAAGCCATTCTCCTCTAAGTACTGGTTCCGTTGAATTGGTGGTCGAACAAACTATATCCGCACCTTCCACTACTGCCTGCTCGTCACTTACAGCAATGATTTCAACTCCAAGTTTATCCATAGCTTCCAAATAATTCTTTATATGATCTTTATTAGGACTATATACTCGAACTTCTTTGATAGGCCTCACACTGCAAACGGCTTCGCAATGGGCTCTTGATTGCCGGCCCGTACCCAACATCCCCAAAATGCTACAATCTTCCCGAGCAATTGCGTTAACAGCTGCCGCCGAAGTGGCCCCAACCCGCATACCACTTATTTCAGATTCGTGCATAAAGGCAATCGGTTCCGAGGTTTTAATATCGTAGAGTATTATTACGGTCCAATTGATCGGTTCAGGGTTTCTCATAGAACGACGGCCGGCCTCATATGCCGTGTCATCAATTATGTGAGTTCCAGCCCGCACACATGCCACTCCAAAACTAGGAGCGGCTCCAACGTGGACGTTAGCGTAATAGCTTTTATCCTGTTCCCCATTTTCTATTGTATACCTAGACCGTGGAAGACTAACGGCCGTACCTTTTGCATAATCCTCAAAGCAAACACGCATTGCATCAATACACTCCGGCATACTCAAGTGACGCCGCGCATCTTCATCCGTAATGATTATTGCCATGACTTCCTCTAAGTAAATTGTATCGAAATATTCTAATTCTTATTGATTAATTCGACCAGACGCCGTTTATCCGTCTTCATTCCCGACATCGCCATAGGGAATTCTTCAAAACAAACGATTTGTTCAGGGCATTTAAATTTTGCAACCCCTAAAGAATCAAAGTGTATCCTAATTTCCTCAATTTCTATGCACTCGCCATCTTTTAATAAAACACAAGCGCAAACACGCTCCCCCAAATCTTCATCAGGAATACCTACTATAGCTACATCTACAATCTTAGGGTGAGAAATCATAAGCTCCTCAACTTCAGAAGGAGCAATATTTTGACCAGCACGTATAATAAGCTCAGACTCACGACCAACAAGGGTAAGGTTGCCGGACTTATCCAGGTAGCCTAGGTCTCCCAAACGATAAAATTCATCATTCCAGTTTTCAAAAGATTTAGGCAAATCTCGATAATAACCTGTCCCCATCACAAGTTGGCTCTTTTTCATAACAACTTCCCCTGTTTCGCCGAATGGCAACTCTTCTCCATCCTTCCCCTGAATCCTCACATCATTATCTTTAAATGGTTTTCCAACTGTTCTAATTCTTGTTTCCCTGTCATCCGCTATTGTAGACATTGAGATACCGCCAAAATCCATTGTGCCGTAGCAACGAACGATACGGCAATTGGCCCTCTTCTCAACAGAGGTAGCCAGCTCGTAGCTGATCGAAGCCGCATAAGTGACAAAGCACCTAATGGGAGAGTCTTTGAGTAATTCTATCCCACCGCTGGATAACATCCGAACCAGCATAGTGGGGACCGCGGTCGCAATTTGAACACCCTCTTCCGCTAAGAAACGGCACGTTTCAATTGGATCAAATCTATTTTCGATTATGACGGTCGCCGCATAGTATGGGGCAACATGATGAACCAATGTATCAGACGTGCCAGAAGTCATAGGAGGCAAGGCCGCAATCTTTTCTCCCAAACTAAGGTTAACCCCATCCGCGTGGCGCATAGATAATGAAATTCTATGTCCATAAATTGTATCAGCGATTTTAGGCGCACTTGTGGAGCCGCTGGTCGTCGTAAAGTAAAACCTCTCGTTTAAGCCAAAGCGAGTGTGATTTAAAAAATGTTTTGAAAGTTTAGAAGGTTGTCTATTGATTAGGGAAGTAAATGTTTTTGCCCAAGAAAGTATGTCTTCTTTTCCTACCGTAAAAAATTTAATCTTATTACCGGATTCTTTAAGATTTTTTAACAAGCGATCATAATGACCCTCTAGTGCTCGTTTAGAAGACATAAATCCCAAGGACGGGCCAATTCTTTCAATAATCGAATTTAATTCTGTTTCCCTGAAGGCTGCATTTGTAAGAACCACTCGTAAGCCGGCCTTTTCACACGCTAACCTTATCAAGAATTGTTCAGCGCTATTCTCCAGGTGGATCAGAACAGATTCTGGTCTCATATATCCTATTTCTAATAGTGAAAGGGCAATTCGATCCGATGTCTCCTTTAACTCATGCCAAGTTATTCTATGATTCCGATCTATCAGTGCAAACTGTTCTGGAACTTGGACTGCGTTAAGGTCACATGCCTGAGAGTAGGTTAATTTATCCTCACTCGAAGAAAATTCGTTGATTAAGTCATACCTCTGTTTATTAAATTCTTCAGTGGCATCCTTCATTTTACATCAAACTCACCTGACTTACCTTTATTCATCATAACGTTCTGAATTTTATTTTCAGAGAGCGAGGGCAGCGTCATAGGCTTCCGCTATCCCTTCCATGGCGTGATTTATTTGTTTTGCATCTCCAATCACCCGTATATTTCGGGTACCCATTTTCAACAATTCTATTTTTGTTTCATCGACTTCATATCCTGCACAAATCACAACTGAATCCGCTGGAATTTCTTTCTCTTCTTTATCTTCCCCTGAACTAATCCAAACTGAATTTTCTCCAATCATATTTACAGAGGAACTGGGAATAGTTTTAACGCCATCATGTTCAAGCTCTTCAACAAGAACCCATCGCGTCGCCGGGCCTAGCCCTGTTCCCAGTCTTGGGTTCCGACCAATCAAAGTGACCTCATGGCCACTTTGTCTGAGCACATCCTCAACAGCCTCGTATCCTCCGTATGATTCTAGATGCGCCTTGAGATCACGATTTATATGATTACGCATAGCAATAAAATGAGAGACTTCTACGCCTGCTCCACCAGCTCCAACGACCACTACACGTTTTCCTAAATCGGCGTTACCCATGAGTACTTGTTCGCCTGTAAATACATGGCGTTGTTTTATTCCTGGAATATTGGGCATTACAGGGTTCGCACCAATGGTGACAATTACTTCTTCTGCATTTTCTAACTTAAGCACCTTCGCATTAACTTCAGTACCTAGGTAAAACTTAACTCCGGCACTCTTTGCTTCTCTAATTAACCATGTAAGAAATAATCGTAAGGGCTCACGACCCGGTGGTGCAAATGAAACTAACCACTTTCCTCCGAGATAAGAATTTTTTTCGTAAAGGTGAACATTGTGACCCCGTTGTGCTGCTGTCAAAGCGGCCTGAAGCCCAATACAACCCCCACCAACTACAATTACTTTTTTTGGTGTCTTAACATTGTCTATCCGTTCGACCTCTGAATGGCGGCCCGCGCGGGGATTTACTAAACAACGGACCGTTCGTTCACGAACAGTTGCTTCATCAAGACACTCATTACAGGCAACGCATGCCCGTATTGTCTCCCATTCACCAGCTTGAGCCTTATTAGGCCATTCCGGGTCCGCAAGTGCGCCCCTTGCTAAAGAAATGTAATCGGCCCAGCCTTTCCGCAATAACTCTTCTGCCGAGAATGGATCAGTTATGCGGGTGGAGGCTGCCATCTTCGCAGGAACACCGGCTTGCTTGATTCCAAAAGAAAGGATCCCTAAACCGCTTTCTGGAACATTTGGGGTAAGGTTTGGGACAGTGGTGGCATGACCACCTGCGGCCACGTTGAACAAATCGATACCCGCTTCCGCGAGACGTTGGGCGTTTCGTATTGATACATCCATTCCGTAACCGCCTTCTAGGAACTCGGCGCCATGAAGACGAGAGGTAATGGGGTATTGATCACCGATAGCCGACCTAATACCACCAACAATAGCTAAAGCAAAGTTTAGACGGCGATCTTCGTCTCCACCCCAATCATCAGTCCGATCATTAAAAACTTGTGAGGTAAAAATACTTATGGCTCCTCCACCATTCCCCAACAAGTCAATTCCATCATATCCGGCTTCAATTGCTCGTTTTGCTGTATCTATGACGGCCTGAATCCACGTCCGGATCTCTTTATCTTTAAATTCTGACAGACTCGGTTTTCGTCTCATCTGATTGAGAGACCAGACCCTTCGAAGTCCGATTTGAGCAAAAGAAAGGGCTCCTTCATCCCGAAGTCGTTTTACGAGACGCTCATGGACTTTAATATGACGGTTATTATCTAAAAGGAATTCCCCAGGGCTTGCATGCTCAAATTGAAATGAATCAATTATCCCAACACCTATCTGCCCAAACCCACCCCTACCTCGTGCGACATAAAAGTCAATTCCAGCCTCAGATAAACCGTCTTCAGGGTCACCCAAATTGGTATGCATAGCAGGCATAATCAATCTATTTTTTGCCTTGAGCTTTCCAACTCCCCCCTCCTGAAACAGATTAGGAAATATCACAGTTCAAATACCTTCTTCAAAATGAGACTAAGATCAAAAATCATTATTTTGGCTATGAACATCTTAGAATAATATGGCCGTTATTTGGGAATACTCCTCCATATCATGAACAGTAGTTTTGTAATACGGAATAGTATTAAAAATTTAATGACAATTGTTATGAATGGTAACTATCCAGTGATAACGCATCCTTCTACATAGGTGTTGGGGGAAATGGTGCCCAGGGGCTGAATTGAACAGCCGACACCAGCATTTTCAGTGCTGTGCTCTACCAACTGAGCTACCTGGGCGTATAAAATCGAGTAGCTGCTTATAAGGAAGTTCAATCTTCCTGTCCATAGGATCACTGTAAGAAACCTATATATTACTAATTACATTCATTAGAATCCCTATTTGCTCTCAAAGCGGATTCAAGTTCATCCACATCTCCTTCGGTTAGTTCGTCGGCGGGAACCGCATAATTACCGTTTAACCACTTAGCTAAGTCAAGATCAGCACAACGACGAGAACAAAAAGGCCTGTATTTTTTTATCCCTGCTTTTCCACAAATTGGACATTCGCCAGCCTTTATCTTTGAATCTAGGTCAATAATCACCGTCGCCCTCACCCTCGACAAATATTTCATACTCTTCTGGTTCAAAATCGGGCATAATTTTTGTTACTACCAGCCTACCAATTTGAGAAAAATGGTTATACTTCTTATCATCTTCAACGATTGCCTTAAGGATTTCCGGACTGGCATTGAGTGTTAACTTGCCGGCCTTCTCCATTTTACTCTCTCTCTTGAGAGACCTTAAAACCTCAAATTTCAGGCTTTCAGCTTTCCATACACGACCATCACCATTACATTCTGGGCAATCAATCAATAATGTTTCCGACAAAGGCGCACGGGTACGACGCCTTATCAGCTCAACCAAACCTGCTTCTGTACGCCCTACAACCCGACAACTGACCCTATCTTTGGAAAACCCAAGACGAAGTGTTTCTAAAACCCTCTCCCAAGACCTTTCCCTCTCCATATGTATAAAATCAACAATAATTAATCCGCCTAAATTACGCAGCCTAACTTGTCGAGATAGCTCTTTTGCAGCTTCTAGGTTAGTTAGGCAGGCACTATCCTCCGGATCACTACCTTCCGTGAACCGACCAGAATTAACATCAATTGCAGTTAGCGCTTCGACGGATTCTATTACAAGGCCACCACCAGAGGGTAACGAAATTTTTCTTTTTAAGGCAGCCTCAATTTCCTCTTCTAAATTGTATTCATCAAATAATGACCGGGAACTCGCATCGAGACCTAATTTTTTTGATACTGCTGGATAATAGGAATTACATATTTTTTTTGCTTCGGCAAATGTTGAGTTGTCGTCAAAACGAATTTTCAAGACATCATCCTGAGCATGGTCCCGAATAGCTTTTTGAAGAGGGCTTACCTCACCGTAAAGTAATTTTGGGGCACTTGCATTGTCTTGTTTCTTAATAATATCTCTCCAGCAATTTCGGAGATATTCGCCCTCAGCTTTAAGGGCCCCGTAATCTTCTCCCTCGGCTAAAGTGCGCAAAACAAAACTCTCACCTTTATGTGCGATTTGGTTAATTATTATCATCAAACGTTCTCGCTCACCCTTATCCCCGATTTGTCGTGAGACGGTTAATCGATCACCTCTTGGGCTATAAACCAGAAATCGCCCAGGAAGAGAAATTTCTGTGGATAATTGAGGACCTTTTTCACCAAATTCATCACGTTTTACCTGAACGCAAATACTCCTCCCCTCATCTAAAAATTTTGATTTTGTTCCGTTATCATTGATTTTATTTAAAGGTAAAAATCCTGACTTCCTGCCCCCTAAATCAATAAAAGCTGCTCCAATTCCCTTAATAACGCGTTCGACTCGACCAAGATAAATATTACCAATCAGACTACTTCGATTTTCTCTTTCAATTATAAGGTCAACTAGTAAACCCTCCTCTATAATTGCAACACGTACTTCACCACCTTGTTTTTCAATTAAGAGTTCCCGGGTCATCACGAAATACTTTCAAATTTTATTTTTTATGAATCCCATCCCAGAGAGTATCCTGTATGTTTCAAATAACGGTAGCCCCACAATATTTGAATATGATCCATTTATAGATTGCACAAAACAGGCTGCATGCCCTTGGATTGCATAACCACCAGCTTTATCTCGCCACTCTTCATTTTCAACATAAAAGTCTACTTCTTCATTGTGCAGTCTTTTAAACAAAACAGTTGTAGTTACACAACGCGAAGTCAAAACTCCGGAAGGACCCAGAACACATACACACCCAATAACTCTATGGCGACGGCCTGATAGAAGACTAAGGTTTTCTTTTGCTTGAAAGCGATTAACCGGTTTCTGAAGTATCCGTCGCCCACAGGCGACAATGGTATCGGCGGAAATAATCCAATGCCCAATATTTCGCTGTGCAACGATATTCATTTTTTTTTGTGCTAAACGCTTGGCTAAATTTTTTGGAAATTCACCTTTATTAGGTGTTTCATCAATTTCAGAAGGGTCAATTACTTTAGGGATAATCCCGATTTGATTTAATAACTGCAATCGCCTCGTCGAGGCAGATGCCAAAACTAAATGTGGAACAAATTTCCTTTCCGTCACCCCTACCTCTTATTATAAAATTTTGAATTGAAATACATTTTTAAAAGTTAAAATTAACTGATTTGAATGTTTATATTTACCATTGCTCATGATTCACTGTGTCTTAATGATATGGATAAGGCGTGACCGTGTAAGCCCTCCTCATTAGCTAATATTTCCGCGCTTTCGCTGACCTTTGACAAAGATGCCTCGTCACAACCTATAATTGATGTCCTCTTGAGAAAGTCCAATACCCCGAGACCTGATTCAAATCTTGCGTTACCGGACGTCGGCAACACATGACTAGGTCCCCCTATATAGTCACCGATAGCTTCAGGAGTATAACGACCAAGAAAAATTGCTCCTGCATTACTAACATCATTCATTACTTGTTCTGGGTCATTTATCGCTAGTTCAAGATGTTCAGGAGCTAGTTTGTTAATGATATCAGCGGCATCTGAAAGACTCTCAACAATTATCACTGTGCCATTTTGTTCCCAACTCTTACGAGCAATCTTTTCACGTGGTAGATTTTTTAGCTGTAGATTAAGTGCTTCTTCTACAGCGGTCGCGAAAACCTCATCATCACAAATTAAAATAGATTGTGCATCCACATCATGTTCAGCCTGTGAAAGTAGGTCAGACGCAACCCAACTTGGGTTAGTATCTTTGTCAGCAACAACCAGGATTTCTGAAGGTCCCGCAATCATATCAATTCCAACAAATCCAAAGACCTGTCGTTTTGCAGACGCTACGTACGCATTTCCTGGTCCAACAATTTTATCAACCGGTTTTATAATTTTCGTTCCATATGCCAGAGCTCCAACCGCTTGCGCTCCCCCAATACGATAAATTTCATCAATCCCAGCAATTGAAGCTGCAGCTAAAACCGAAGAATTCAAATAGCCGTCTGGAGTTGGTACCACCATAACTAACCGCTGAACGCCTGCGACCCTGGCAGGAATCGCGTTCATTAAAACGGAACTCGGGTAAGCGGCGGTACCTCCAGGAACGTAAAGCCCCACTGACGTAATCGGTGTCCAAATGGATCCAAGGCGTACACCATCACTATCGATAAAATCAAAGTCTTCAGGAAGCTGTTTTTTATGATATGCTTCTATCCTGTTAGCCGCGTGTTTAAGGGCTGACAGTGTTTTTTTACTACAGTTGGCAAGCGCGGTTTCAATTTCTTTTTCACTAATTCGTATGTCTGCCGGTCCAGATAAATTCAAACGATCGAATTTCTTTGTAAAACCTATGATGGCTTCATCACCATTGGTTCTAACACTATTCAAAATGTCGTAAACCAATTCATCAATGTCTTTATCTAAAACACAGCGAGATTCGACTAATAATTCTATACGTTTCTGAAATTCTGCTTCTGTAAATTTTAATCTATTCACCATTTACAGCTTCCCTTATGCGCTCTATCCAGCTACCGAGGCGCTCAGGTCTAGTTTTTAGCGCTGCTCGATTCACCACAAGTCGCGAACTTACATCTGTAATATGCTCAACCTCAACCAGACCATTCTCCTCTAGAGTTCTACCTGTATCGACCAAATCTACAATACGCCTAGCAAGTCCGAGTTTCGGAGCTAACTCCATAGCACCGTTCAATTTTATACATTCTGCTTGCACCCCCCTAGAGGCGAAATGACCTTTCGTAACTTCAGGATATTTGGTTGCGACGGAAACGTGGCTCCAACGTGCGGGATCGTCATTCGCCTCTAATTCTGCTGGCTCTGCAACCATCATTCGACATTTGCCGATTTTCAAATCTAGGGGAGAATAATTTTCAGGGTAATCAAATTCCATCAAGACATCACTCCCGGCTATGCCTAACTGAGCAGCACCAAATGCAACGAATGTTGCTACATCGAAGCTACGGACACGTATAATATCCAGTCCGTCAACATTTGTTTTAAAAATCAAACGACGGTCCCTCTTATCATTAAATTTATCTTCCGGTTCGATTCCTGCCCTTGCGAGAAGTGGCAGGGCTTCCATTAAGATACGTCCTTTCGGGACAGCTAGAATCAGATTGGGTTCTTTGGTCAAAACTTTCTACAACAAAGCTGTTTATGGCTTTGTTACTCCTTCTCAAGCCGATGTTTTGGTCGCCATTGTGTAGGCCAAGGTGTATTTAAGTCCTGCAAATGGCATTGTATTTGATCTACTTCTAGTTGAATTATAATCCCCGCAGAAAAAGACATATTGATAACACTTTCCTTCGCAACAATGGAAAGTAATGAAATTATCTGTGATTTTCTTTGTTGATCTAGGCCCTTCTGCCTCACTGCGCTAACCGTGTCAAAACAAATTCCACAGTGGACCCTCTCGTAAATTAGATTGCCGTCTATAGGTGTTTCATCTTTGTGATCTTCCCAGCGGAACCGATTAGCTACAAATGCAAATCGCGATTCACTTTTGATAAAAATCATTTCGCTGGCTGTTATCAATGCATCCTGTAGAATTGTTGAAATCACAGATAAGTCCTCATTATCTGTGGCACGTAACTTTAGAGCCTGGTCTTTGCTCATTCATCTAGCCTCTCAATTTCTGCTCCACAAGCTGCTAGCTTCTCCTCAATTCTCTCATATCCACGGTCGATATGATAAACTCGATTAATTATAGTCTCCCCTTTGGCAACAAGACCTGCTAGGATCAACGACGCTGATGCCCTTAAATCAGTTGCCATCACTGGAGCACCTTTTAAATTATCGACGCCTCTTACTAAAGATGAGGCGCCGTGAACCGTCACATTTGCTCCCATACGCGCGAGCTCAGGAATATGCATAAAGCGATTTTCGAATATCGATTCAGTAATCATTGCTGCACCCTCTGCAATGCTCATCAAAGCGGTCATTTGTGCTTGCAAATCTGTTGGAAAGCCTGGAAATGGCTCTGTCATAACGTCTACACCCTTAAGCAACCCATTACGTCTTATGGTTATACCATTTTTTGTATCTTCTATAGAAACTCCAGCCTCAATAAGTTTATCCAAAACGGCTTGAAGGAGCTCAACTCGAGATCCAGTTAAGATAACTTCACCGCCTGTTACCGCAGCTGCCATCGCATAGGTGCCAGTCTCAATTCGATCCGCGACTACCACATGTTCGGCACCAAATAAAACCTCCTTACCTTGAATGACTAAAGTATCTGTACCCATACCTCGGATATCGGCTCCCATTTTAATTAAACATTCCGTTAGATCTGCAATTTCAGGTTCACGAGCGACGTTATTCAGTACTGTTTCACCTTCTGCTAAACAGGCCGCCATAAGCAAATTCTCGGTCGCGCCGACTGAGACTGTGGGAAAGGTTATATCAGCACCACGCAGGCCATGAGGAGCTGTAGCACTGATATAACCCTCTTCCATTTCAATCTTCGCACCGAGTTGCCTTAAATGTTTTAGGTGCAAATCAACCGGGCGAGCGCCTATCGCGCACCCCCCTGGTAGAGATACCCGCGCCTCACCGGTCCTCGCAATCAGAGGCCCCAGAACAAGGATGGAAGCTCTCATTCGACGTACTAAATCGTAAGGTGCAGTGGTATCTCTAATCTTAGGTGTTTCAAGCCTCAACGATCGTCCAGTATGACCATTGTCGCCGGCCTCCCCTGCCATGCTAATTTTAGCTCCAAGGTGTGTTAGTAAGTTTGCCATAGTACTAATATCTGCAAGATGGGGCAGGTTAGTAAGTACAAGTGATTTATTTGTTAACAAACTGGCAGCCATAAGAGGCAAAGCAGCGTTCTTTGCACCACTTATTTGTATACTTCCATATAACGGTTTACCGCCTTTTATAAGAATTTTATCCATGCGAAAGCAGGACCCCTCTAAATTAATACGTTATCAAGTTTGAATCCAAAAGTTACCAAGAATTTGAGGACTTTATAACCAGCACAACTGGACTCCACGGTCTTTACCATTTGATTTTTTGATATAGAAATGATTTAACTTAATCATCATCCGCAGTGCTTTTAGAATTTTCTCTTTCCCGCATTTGTTTTTTTCGACGATGCAAATTAGTTCTTAAAGCAGCAGCCTGCCTTTTACTTCTCTCGTCAGCGACTTTACCAGAAATAGCAGATTTTGCATTCGGGGATGTATATTCTTTCACCATCAAAAGCTATCACTAATTTAAAGTTTAATAAACACGGTAGGTAAAATTTCGGCGATATTTGTGTTGTTTTATTGCATGAATATTAAGGTCGTGGCATTGTGCCGCCAAATTTTCAAAAGCCGCCGTAACTCAGGGGTAGAGTACTCCCTTGGTAAGGGAGAAGTCGTGAGTTCGAATCTCACCGGCGGCACCATTAAAACCTTTAAACACCAACAATTTTAGACGATGATAAAACAATCATAATTATTGGAAGCAGCTAAATTATTTATTCCTAGCAAAGATGTCATCAACGGTTTCATTGAGGACATTATCACTAGTATCTGGGTGATCATATTCACAAATTGTTGTTCGGTCATTACTCTTTAAGCTTCTATCATAAGCAGGGTCATAGTGAAATTTTAATAAATCAAATGATAATTCTTCCCATGATTTACCTTTTATTAAAGAACACCAATGCTGAGTACGATTGGGGCCATGACGCCCCGGAATTTTTTCGATCAAAATTTTCAATGACGCACTATCTCTAGTGAGGTGTTTATACATATTTGATAAATATGATGCCCGATAACGACGTGGAGCCTTTATTGTTATTTGCGGTGAAACTTTAATTAAACGCCAAAGTGGTTCTGGAATTTGTCTTTGACCTATTTTTTGACTTTCAGATTCCAAATACACTGGCTTATTAGAGGCAAATTGTCGGAGAGTATCCATGATAAAAGTTTCAAACATTTTCTGACTCGGTTGCACTTTTTTTTCCAATCGCCCCAACAAAGAACCACGATGAGCAGCGAGATTCTCTAGATCCAATACTTGTGCCCCCCGGTTCGCCAAACCTGACAAAATATCTGTTTTTCGAGTTCCTGTACGACCCGCAATCACGATAAAAGAAAAGCCTAGAACTAATTCTTCAATTTTACTTATAACTGATTGTCGATAGGTTTTGTAACCGCCTTTCAAAATAAATGTCTGCCAACCTATTTCACTACAAACAAGTGCAAAAGACTTTGACCGTTGACCACCCCTCCAACAATAAATAAGTGGTGTAAAATTACGCCCCTCTTTGTTCAAGGTATTCTGTATATGAATTCCTATGTTTTGAGACACAAAAGCGGCGCCCAATTTACGGGCCTCAAAAGGCGACACGTCTTTATGTCTGGTTCCAACAATCCCCCGCTCTTCATCAGTCAAAACTGGTAAACTTACTGCTCCAGGAATGTGATCCTCTTTAAATTCTCCAGGCGAACGTACATCAATGATTAAATCGTAATTTTTACTATCCCATTCATCCACAAACTTAATTGGGGCACTCATTAAAACAGCTCTTTCAAATGAATTCTCATTTAATAGCTATCGAGTATATCGTCTACCAAACCACCAAAAGAATCCCATGGTGCATTTAGATAACTATAATTAGTCACAACAAAGCTTGGACCTGCGTAAAACCTCTCATATTGAAGATGGCGTCCAGCGAACTCCGAACCAATTAAATCCCAAGCAAGTTTATAAAGTTTCATTCTATCAATGGCGGTTTGACCGGGTACAGACCAGTATTTTTCGAAAGTACGTTTCATTTCCGGACTTTCGATGACAGAAATATCAGCTGGCATTTGAAATGGGCCGCCCCCCATTAAATCACGAATTACATCACAAATTTTTGAGTAATTGGTCGTGCACCAATGAAGAGCAGCATACATGTAGCGTCGATTAATGTTAAGATATCCGTCAACCAATTTTTCTGGTTGGTTGAGTTGTCCCTGGATTATTGCTTCTAACGCTGCCTGTTGAGCTGCCAGCTCGCCTAAAATTCCTTGAACAGCTGGTATATGTCCAACCCCATTAGCCTCAACAATTTTATGAGCAATTCCTACAATTAATTTAAGTTTTTCAAGAAATCTGATATTAGATTGATGGTTACCCATAGAGTGCGAGGGAGACTTAACATAAATACCTCGTGACATTTCTGGGTTGTCATGTACAAACACTTTTTCCCAAGGCACTTTAACATCTTCGAATACAACCATTGCATCCGATTCATCAAAACGCCAAGAAAGTGGGTTATCAAATTCGGTTACAGCATATTTTTCTAAAGGCTTCCGTGACCAAATTGAAATACCTCCTTCATTTAGAGGGACAGCACAGGTTATAGACTCTTTTTCTTGATTAGGTGCCAACGGGAGTAAATTCCCTACCCATGTTTCATTACTAAATATTGCTGATGTCCCTAGCATTTTCATACCGTTTAAGGTCACCCCATTGTCATCTTCGTCAGAGACATGCAGCGTCGGTACCGTCATGCCCTCACGTTCATAAAGTTCAGGCTTTCTTGCCCCTTGTGGTGGTAAAACGGTATAACAAGCAAAAATATCGTTTGCGCGCATATACTTGTAATAATTTACAATATTAGCTCCATAGCCTTGGCCAATCTCCTCAAACATCTCTGGTTTCATCGCCAACCCTGTGACAAAACTGGATACATGATCTGGTGAACGTCCTAACAATCCATGGGACCACTCTGCAATTCGACGGTGAGTCTCCATCCTCTTTTTTAAATCCTCATCTGTTTTAGGCATTAAAAAATAGGTGCTAAAGCGATCACCATTTTCTTCAAACGACATGACATCTCGATTTTCTGGAGATGCTTTGAGTTCATAGATCAACGAAAATGACTTTGCGGCATTACGAAAGGCAACATGTTCCGTAACATCTTCAACCAACTCATTTCCAATATAAACCCGGCGACCATCGCGCAAACTTTCGAGGTACTCTTTTCCAGACTTTAGCATCAATTACCTTTTTTATTCCGAAGACTATTAGGTTAAATAAATAATGTACTCAAATTTTTAATTTTTATTTAGTTAAATTTCAAAGCACACCGCCAAGACGTTTTTGTTTAGAAACTCGCCCAGAATTTCTCATTTTATCAGCCGACCGAATAACCACTTGAGTTAGAGGCCTAAGATTATAACTTTCAAGTTTAGCAATAGGGACCCAGCGTGCGTCTGCGGCATCATCTCCTGCAATTATTTCGCCACTTTTCCATTGCGCTACAAAATCTACCAACGTGTAATGAAATTGTACTCTTTGATCCTCGTCGCGATTAATGCTGTTAACCACATCTATTAGACCCAAGAGTTCAATTCTTACCCCGGTTTCTTCAAATATTTCACGGTGAGCTGCCTGTTCTATCGTTTCCCCGATCTCCTGAGCTCCACCGGGAATACTCCATCCATTCAATCTTGGCCTTTTTCCCCTCTGTGCCAGCAGAACGCTATCATCACGAAACACAACCACTCCAACTCCAACATAAGGCCGGTCAGGGTAAGCCCTTGAATTATCGTTCATTTTCTATCTTATAAACCTATTTAGTTTTCATAAGGTCGCTACGCTTTGTCGGCATCAGTAGCCAAATAAAAGCAAAAATCTCCAGAATGATAACGCTAACCAGTGCGACTTGATGTCCAATTGGATCGTATTGACCATCACCGAGTGCAGGCCATAGGTCAATTATTGCGCCAATCCCCCACTGCAAAACAAATGCACTTATAAAAATTAACATATTTTGGGCCGTATTAACTTTACCGACCATATGACTAGGATATGTCTGGCCAAGTAATGCATAAACCAAAAGAGTAGATGAACCAAAAAAGCCAAAACCAGCGCACAAAAGTTTCGCCAAAGAGGTAAACTCAGCAGCTATAAAAATCTGAAAAATCAGTGATAACACCACTCCAGCCTTAACAACAGTAATTAGCCCAATTCCCATGTTTTGAATCTTATCAGCAATTATGCCAATACCAATCACTCCAACCAACATTCCAATATTGAATACCAACATCGAATTAGCCACTTCATCCTGAGATTGGCCTGCCACATCTGCAAGCCAGGGTCCCATCCACAAAGCTTGATAGGAAAGGAAAACGCCTCCATGTAGTAGAGTAATAACAGCAATTTTCCAAAAGAAACGGTCACTATAAATAGTCATTAGATCGTGAAATTGATCACTCATTTCGTAGTTTTTATTTTTTGGATTGTCATTAGAAAGCTCGTGATCAGGAATTACTAGCGCAGTTAAAATGGCCAAGCCGATTGTAAATACAGCTAGAATCAAAAAGATCATTCGCCATCCGTAAAGGCCAGCCATTACCTCAACTGGTATAGTAGCCGTCAAGGCTCCAAATGTGCCGAATGTCATCGTGCAGGCGTTAAAAAAGGGCAACCTTTTAACTGGAAACCATTGGGCATTCGCTTTCAAAGCAGCCATCAAACAACCAGAAACGCCCAACCCGATTAGGCTTCTCGCTAATATCAATACAAACATTGAATTGCTTATTGAAAACAGAAAACTACCCAGGGCAGCAATTAAAAGAAGAATTATTTGTACGCGGCGTGGACCATAACGATCTAGAATTACACCTAGCGGTGTTTGAAAGGCAGCAAACAAAATAAAATAAATGCTTGTTAGCAACCCAAGATTAGCTGCGGTGAGTTGAAGATCGCTCGCCAAGTCAGTGGCAATAACTACATTCACAGTGCGAAAAAAATAAGAAAGGAAATATCCTAAACCAAATGGAATTAATACGGTTGCAAATAAATGTTTTTCCGTAATTGTCTGAATATTTTTATTCGGCGGAATTACACCCATTCATATACTCCCTATATCGAGACGCATGAATGCCCAAATTCATAATTCCCGTTAATTGTCTACTGTGCTAAACGATACACTGCAACCCAAGATAAATTAGGTATTAGTTGACGATACCCGATTCCATCTGCAGTGTGCGCCGATAATGAAGCCTATTTTACAACAATTTGATGATCTAAATACTGGCCGGACAACCTCTCTTAAGCTTGTGGAAAGGGCATTGGCTAATATCGCTGATAAAAATGGAGAAGGTGGAAGAACGTTTATAAAGGTATTTGCAGAGAAAGCATATGCAGAAGCAGATTACCAAGATACCTTAAGGGCTGACGGTAAGGTTGTTTCTCCAATTGCCGGGTTACCAGCTTCTGTAAAAGACCTTTTTGATATAGCCGGAGAAGTGACAACTGCTGGCTCTAAAATTCTCAGAAAAAATTCTCCAGCAAAAACAGATGCAACCTCAGTAGCACGTTTACGTAAAGCGGGGGCTATAATTATTGGGCACACAAATATGACCGAGTTTGCCTATTCAGGCCTCGGTATTAACCCTCATTATGGAACAGCAAAAAACCCTTGGGATAGAAAAACCGGTAGAATACCTGGTGGTTCGTCATCAGGTGCGGCAGTATCGGTAACGGATAGCATGGCCAGCTTTGCTCTGGGCTCAGATACCGGAGGTTCCATTCGTATACCCGCATCACTTTGCGGTTTAACCGGCTTCAAACCAACAAAAAAGCGTGTGCCAGCAAGTGAAGCATTTCCACTTGTTCCGACATTAGATACAGCTGGCCCCCTCGCCCCCACAGTTACTTGCTGTGCACTAGTTGATTCAATTCTCTCAGGAGAAAATCCAAAGACTCTTAAAAGCAAATCTTTAAAAGACCTAAACTTGGCCGTACCACAAACTCTTGTACTCGAAAACCTTGACCAACATGTTTCATCGTGCTTTTCCAGAGCAGTAAACAAATTATCAGCCGCTGGAGCAAAGATAATTGATATTCCTTTCCCTGAGTTAGGAGAAATTCCTAGAATTAACTCGGGAGGAGCTATTTACGCGGAAGCTTACGTTGCCCACCGTGATTTCATTGATAAATATGCCAATCAATATGATCCACGTGTCCGGAATCGACTATTACGAACCAAAAATATTTCGGCTACTGATTATATAGTTGCCATGAAAGCTCGCGACCAATTAATTAATGAAGCTAATAAAGTCACCAGCCAATATGATGCTTTGTTAATGCCAACCACACCTACGATAGCACCGCCCATTAAAACATTAGAACAAGATGAAAAGTTATATTTAGAGACAAACATCCTCACTCTAAGGAACACTTTTTGTTTCAATTTTTTAGATCGATGCGCACTATCCATTCCAATGCAGCACCAAGGTGAAGCTCCTACAGGTCTTATGATAGTTGGAGAAACGATGGGTGATCACAGATTATTATCAATCGGCCTTACTATTGAAAAGGCACTTAAATAATGCAACACATCACCGAAGGGTTTCCAAAGGTCAGCGAAAAATATCTCCGGCAAACTAAGTATTTTGATTTTAATAATGAAAGGGTTAAGGAGTTTGCAAAAGAGGTAATAAAAGGAGTATCGACAAACAAGCAAAAAGCAATAAAACTCTTTTACGCTGTAAGGGACCAAATTCGCTATAACCCCTACAGCATTTCTCTCGATCCAGAAGCCTATAAAGCAAGTGAGGTTCTTATTAATGGTCAGGCTTATTGCCTTCCTAAGGCTAATTTACTTGTTGCCTGCACCCGCAGTATTGGCATACCGACAGGGATTGGCTTATCTGATGTATACAACCATTTATGCACACCACGACTTCGGCATATGATGGGTGGAAAAGAGCTTTTTCTTCACCACGGATATGCCGTCATGTTTATTGAAAACAAATGGGTCAAAGCTGCGCCAGCATTCAATATCGAGCTATGCACGAAATTTAATGTCTTACCTACAGAGTTCGACGGACAAAATGATGCATTATTTCAACCATATGATGCCACTGGGCGCCAACATATGGAATATAACTGTGATCATGGTATATGGTCCGATTTTCCACTGGAGCGAGTAGCCAAAGATTTTAAAGCTTACTATCCGTCAAGCTTATATGACGATGAAGCAAGAGCTGTCGCAGATGAAAAACTAAAAGCAGCACAAAAACAATTCGAAGACGAAAATACAATTTAAAATCAGATTAGTCCTTTCGGCTTTCCGCTCTTAGAAAAGTTTAAAATTTTTCAGACAGATTGAACGGTCGCACCTTTTTGACCAACCGCTGGCACTCCGCCTTCTTCACCCCAACGAGGGGCGGTTTCGAGATTAATCTCGAGCTGATCCAGCATACGCATGCAGCTCTGATCAACTATTTCTTCTAAAGTTTTAGGACGATTATAGAACGCTGGAACGGGTGGAAAAATTACTGATCCAAGATTCGCCAGTTTAATTAGATTTTCAAGATGTCCTGCGTGAAGTGGCGTTTCCCTAATAGCAACGACTAGCTTTCGTCTCTCTTTAAGAATAACATCAGCAGCCCTACTTATTAAGTCTCCCGTATTACCCATAGCTATATTAGACATCGTTTTAATCGAACAAGGCGCGATAATCATACCTGCACTGGAAAATGAACCCGAGGAAATAGAAGCACCTATATTGCCCGGTGAATGGACTTCATGCGCCAGTGAGTTAATGTAATCAGGGTCAACATCATGTTCCATTTTCAGCGTTAGCTTTGCTGAAGCACTCATTACAAGATGAATCTCAGTCTCACCTTCTTCACGCAACATCTCCATAAGGCGCCAACCATAAATTGTACCCGTGGCGCCAGTGATACCGATAATAACACGTTTCATTAACCTAATTCCTTGGTTTAAGCCCTTTATTTTATGAAATATCCTGAAACCTGTCGATGATCTCCTAATATTCCAAAAAGCATATTTATCGTAATAATAAACTTGTGCCTTTAAGCGATACAAAAAAAGCGCTAATCGTTAATATTAATCGTCTCCTCTTATATTACTGATACATGTATGCTCCCAAAATTATTTATAGAAAGTATTTATAAATGATCAGAAAACTTCAAAATAGGCGAAAATTTTGTATCAGCCTTGGAACAAGTTTAATTGCTACCCTTAACATTCGAAAACCTATTTTCGCTGCAACAAAAATAGAAAGTAACTCGTCTAATAAAAATGAAATGATTGGCTCAATTAGCCATGTTTTAACGAGAAAGCAAGACACACTTTTAGATATTGCACGTAATAATAATCTTGGATTTGTAGAACTATTAGCTGCCAACCCTAGGGTTGATCCATGGCTTCCAGGCAACAGAACAAAGTTAATTCTCCCAAATGCTCATATACTACCTTCGGGGCCGCGGGAGGGACTACTATTAAATCTTATCGATCAAAGACTATATTATTTCCCAAAATTCAGTACAAAAATAAAAAGCTATCCAATAGGCACAGGCCAAGACGCATGGGATACCCCCCACGGCACCACCAAAGTTATTAAGAAGGTCCGAAACCCGACTTGGTATGTTCCTGAATCTATTAGGAAAGAGCAACCCGAACTACCAGCGGTTTTCAAACCAGGCCCAGATAACCCATTAGGTAAACATGCTATGTATTTAGGATGGCCATCTTACCTAATCCATGGAACTAATAACCCATGGGGCGTAGGACGCAGAGTTAGTCATGGCTGTATTAGGATGTACCCCGAGGCAATTGAAGAATTGTTTCCAAAAATTCCAATCGGGACAGCTGTTACAGTAGTTAGTCAAGAAATGAAAATAGCCTGGGTGGGTCCTCAACTTATGGTAGAAATACACCCTAACCTTACTCAAAACATTGAAATCGAAAGAGGTAAAAACCCAACTCCAGCACCAATCTCTGAAATGTCCTACAGAGTATTCAAAGCAGCAGGAGAAAATTCTAGATTAATAGACTGGAAAAAATTGAAACAAGCAGCACGAGAACGCTCCGGTATACCCGTCACCGTTCTAAATCTATCGGAGCACAGCAACCGAGGGGAAGGCTCTGAGGACAAGCCGGCCCCTCGACTTTAACTTGGAAAGGCTTTTTTATTTACGCATTCCTTTCCGGAATACACGATCAGCCTTATCACCTGCAGCTTTAGCTTCCGCCGCTGCAGCCTCAGCTGCCCTCGCTGCTGCTGCTGCACTAGAAGCTGCTGCATTAGCGGCAATCGCCGCACTAGAGGCAGCCACAGAAGCTCTTTTAGCTGCCTTTTGAGCCTTCATAGCAGCTTTATACGCAATGCTACTCTTTCCTTCACTAGGGGTTTCGCACCCACTTACTGCAAGGGCGAGTGGTAGTGCCGTAATTAAAAGCGTTTTTCGAAAATCCATCTTTAATCCTCCTGACGGCCCTTGCTTCGGCTCACCCGGGCAAGTCATACCGATTGAATTCCAATACCCATACATCAAAATGAAGTCCTCCGCTAGTAGGTCACTGATTCTGGTACCATATTTATAGATAAACAGTTTGATTAATCCAAACCACTATTTAACAAAATTATAATTTTAATTTTTAATAAAGCCATCATTTTGAAAATGCTAGTATTACTTAAGGTTAACAAAAATAAAATTTAATCATATCTGAATTCAGCATCAAACTTTTATCAACCTTTAAATTGAAAAAAAACTATTAAAACTGACATCCCCTAATATAAAAACAGATAGTCAACCCAAACTGGGACTTCAATTTTTTTATGGGTTTGCATAAAATAATCACAAAACATGTGGGGTTTATCGGTTAGATAGAAAATTTAAAGGGGGAGCGCCATGCTTTTTGCCAACTTTCTTACAATGTTCTTTAAGGAAGGAGCTATCCGCCTGATTGATAGTAAAGGTAAAATATTCTTGATTGGTGACGGTAGCGATCCGCAATGTACCATTCGGTTGCACAAATGGCATTTGAAGTATTCCCTGGCCATAAACCCAACTTTACTTATACCGGAATCTTATACAAACGGCACCCTAACCATTGAAGACGGAAAGTTATACGAATTCCTAAATCTAGCCGGAAAAAATTTCCGTCTTTTGGAAAAATCCCGATTATTCCGATACCTAAGAAACATTGGGCCTGCCTCTTTCGGACAGTATAACCCCATTAAAAAAGCAAAGTTGAACGTTGCACATCATTATAATCTGTCAAAAGAACTATACGACATGTTCTTAGACTCCGACCGTCAATATTCATGTGCTTATTTTTTGAATAAAAATTCTGACTTAGAAGCTGCACAATTACAAAAAAAAAGACACCTGGCTTCAAAGTTAAGACTAACACAAGGTCTAAAAATTTTGGATATAGGGTCAGGCTGGGGTGGACTAGCCCTTTATTTATCCAAGGTCTCTAAGGCTAATGTTACAGGCCTTACCCTTTCCGAGGAACAATACCTAATTTCTAAACAACGCGCGGAAGAAGAAAATTTATCAAATTTAGTTCGTTTTGAGCTTAAGGACTATCGCAATGAAAACAATCAATTCGATCGAATTGTTTCAGTTGGCATGTTTGAACACGTTGGAAAAAAAAATTATAAAGAATTCTTTAGAAAAATTAATGATCTCCTTGTGGATGATGGCATAATGGTTTTACACTTCATAGGGCGCGTTGATGCTCCCCATGCGATAAATCCATTTATCCGAAAATATATATTTCCTGGGGCAGATTTGCCATCGTTATCTGAAGTTATAAAAATGATTGAGCCCACATCGCTTATGGTGACTGATATCGAAATCTTGCGAACTCATTACGCAAAAACACTGCGATTATGGAGAAAACGATTTACTGCAAATTGGCAAAAAGTAGCTGAAATTTATGATGAACGTTTTTGCCGCATGTGGGAGATGTACCTTGCACTATGCGAGGTTGGCTTCAGACATCTTGGTTTAGTAGTTTTTCAAATACAAATAACAAAAAATATGGACTCGGTCCCACTCACTAGGGATTACATGATAGACTGGGAAAGAAAACAAGTAGATCAGAATTCAAATCATAATTTCTCAGCAGCATAAATGAAAAAGTTGCAACCATTTTTTTAGGTAAAAAAGTGGTTATGCACAATTAATTGCAACGTCGATTGTCTTTTCCCCATCATTAACATAATTAGCAAATTTTATTTCTTTGATCGGAATTTGTTTGATAGCCATCATAATATCTTAAGTTAAAGTTAAAATTAAAAATAAAATTTAGCTGATAGGTCTAAAAATGGAAGTAAACTCCAAACCCGACATCGTCGCCACCCTTCACAAATCTGAAGACGATAAACTTAATTGGCGTCAACCACCCTCCAATCTAGAAGCGGAACAAGCCCTACTTGGAGCGATACTGGTGAACAATAGGGCATTTGAACAGGTGTCGGATTTTATTAAACCCGAGCACTTCATCAACTCCGTTCATGGTCGTATTTTCGAAACCATCGGAAAACAGATTGAGCGCGGTCAAGAAGCCAACCCGACAACATTGCAATTCTTTTTTGAAAAAGATGAAAGTTTAACTGATTTGGGAGGGCATGCATATCTTGCTCGTTTAGCTGCGAGTTCCGTGACCATTATCAACACACGTGATTATGGCCAAACTATTCATGACTTGTTTCTCCGGCGGCAACTAATTGAGATTGGTGAGGACACCGTCAACGAGGCGTATGAACCAGAAATAGAAGATCAAGCTACAAACCAAATCGAGCGAACAGAGCAAAGGCTTTATGATTTGGCAACCGCTGGGGATTATCAAGGGGGATTTAAGGATTTTGCATCGGTACTAACAGTCACTATTAAACAAGCGGAGGCAGCCTATAAACGCGATGGCAATCTTACTGGCGTTGGAACCGGGTTAAATGACTTGGATAGCCTTCTAGGGGGATTACACCGATCAGATTTAATCATTCTTGCTGGGCGGCCATCAATGGGAAAAACAGCTTTAGCTACAAATATTGCATTTCACGCTGCTAAGAATATTAAACGGGAAACAGATGAACAAGGCAATGAAAGTGTCATAGATGGTGCAGTAGTGGGGTTTTTCTCACTGGAAATGTCGGCAGAACAACTAGCAACACGCATACTTGCAGAAGAATCCGGCGTTAGCTCCGACCTTATCCGGCGCGGTAAAGTTGGTAATACTGAATTTGGAAACCTTGTTCAGGCTTCACATGAACTACAACGAGCCCCAATCTTCATCGACGATACACCAGCACTGACGGTCTCGGCATTAAGGACGAGGGCAAGGAGGCTGAAACGCCAGATAGGGCTCGGAATATTAGTCGTCGACTATTTACAATTACTTAGTGGCAACTCATCTCGACAAGATAATCGTGTACAAGAAATTTCAGAAATTACCAGAGGTCTAAAGACATTAGCGAAAGATTTGGATGTACCGGTACTTGCATTATCTCAACTTTCTCGACAGGTCGAACAGCGCGATGACAAACGGCCACAGCTTTCTGACCTTCGGGAATCTGGTTCAATTGAGCAGGATGCTGATGTTGTTATGTTTATTTTTCGTGAAGAATATTATGTTGCTCGACGAGAACCCCGTGAGGATACGCCAGAACATCAGATGTGGCAGGAAGAAATGGAAAAAGTGCATAATATTGCCGAGGTTATTGTTGCTAAACAACGTCACGGGCCGACGGGCCGTGCACTTTTACATTTCAATGCTATGCTTACAAAGTTTGATAATCTAGCCCGCCCCGATTACATTCCAGAAGATGATTATTCGTAAAAATGAATTTTCAAGAGCAAATTGGTTCTATTCTCACAGTTGACCTAAATGTGTTGGCAAAGAATTTTGCTTACTTGAAGAAACGTTTAGCGAGTAATGCCGTCTGCAGCGCTGTCGTTAAATCTAATGCTTATGGATTAGGGCTTGAGAAAGTTGTTATCCGTCTTTTGACAGAAGGCTGCAATTCATTTTTTGTTTCAGTGATGGATGAAGCAATCGAACTTCGAGGCTATTTAAAACAACAAGATAAAGATGCTGATATATATTTGCTTAACGGATTACCCAAAGGGATAGAAAAGGACCTAACCGAATACGAAATAACTCCTGTGCTGAACAGCATTACCGAAATCGAGTTCTGGGCTGCCTATGGGAAAAGAAATTTAAATAAATTTAAAGCAATCATAAATATAGATACTGGAATGTCTCGCTTAGGCCTTGACACCCGTGAGATGCATTACTTGCTCAAAAACCCCGAGCTGACTAACCATATCGATTTGACTTACCTAATGAGTCATCTTGCCTGCGCTGACGATAAAGAAAACAGAAAAAATGAACAACAACGGCGTTTATTCGAGGAATATCGATTAAAATTATTACCCAAGAAATCTAGTCTAGCCAATTCAGCAGGAATTTTCCTTGGTAAAGAATATCACTACGATTTGGTAAGGCCTGGCGCCGCCATTTATGGACTCCAACCTATAATCAATGAGATTAATAAAATCCATCAAGTTATTAATTTAAAAGCAAAAATTATAAAAACCATGACAGTTGACCAGGGTAAGTCTGTTGGCTATGGTGCAACTTATAAGGCAAGCCGCCAATCTAGATTAGCGACTGTTGCATTAGGTTATGGCGATGGCTACTTCCGTACACTTGGCAATCGTGGACATGGGTATATAGGAAATAAAAAGGTTTCTGTTGTTGGACGTGTCTCCATGGATTTAGTTACTTTCGATGTTACCGATGTATCAGAGAAAGATTCGGGTGCTGGTGCTATGATCGAGATAATCGGTCCTCAATATACGGTAGACAATTTAGCGGCCGACGCTGGTACCATTGGGTATGAAATTTTAACAAGTTTAGGCGAGCGTTATTTTCGTAAATATGTCGGTTAACATAAAAAATGAATCCATTTGCTTCCATTGGACGGACAACATTAGCGTTTTTCAATCATATTGGACGAATCACGTTATTTACTTGCCGTTCTTTATATCATTGTTTTACGCCACCGTTTTACGGTCGTTTACTCTTTCGACAACTAATTGAGATAGGTTTTTATTCGCTGCCAGTTGTTGGAATGACAGCCATATTCACCGGTATGGTTTTGGCATTACAAAGTTATACAGGCTTTGCACGTTTTAATGCGGAGGGAGCGGTGGCTGGAGTCGTTATACTATCAATTACCAGAGAATTGGCTCCTGTTTTGGCAGGTTTAATGGTGTCAGGTCGTATAGGCGCAGCTATGGCAGCGGAAATCGGCACAATGAGCGTTACGGAACAGTTGGATGCGTTAAAAACTTTATCCACTAACCCCTTTAAGTATTTGGTAGCACCCCGTCTAATCGCCGGTATATTAATGCTACCAATTCTTGTTTTAGTTGCCGATATCGTTGGTGTTTTTGGTGGTTATTTAATAAGCATTTATAAACTGGGCTTTAACTCTAATATATATCTTGAACGGACATGGGAAATTCTTGAACCACTAGATGTTATCTCAGGTCTGTTAAAAGCCAGCGTATTTGGCTTCATAATTTCTCTAATGGGCTGTTTTCATGGCTATCACTCACGTGGAGGTGCTCAAGGTGTTGGGGCCTCGACGACTAACGCAGTAGTATCCGCATCTGTGTTAATACTTGCCTTTAATTACATAATTACAGAACTATTTTTCGCTATCTGAATGATGTTTAGCTCGGCTTCAAAGATATCTATTACAAACCTCCACAAAGCATTCGATGATAAAATTGTTTTGAATGGTCTCGATTTAGAAGTAAATGAAGGAGAATCAGTGGTCATCATTGGTGCCTCAGGAACGGGCAAGTCTGTATTACTAAAAAATATTATTGGGCTCTTACAACCAGAAAAAGGCAGCATAAAGATTAACGGTAAAGAAACAGTGGGGCTTAACTGGAAAGGAAAACAGCGTTATCTCAAAAACATTGGGATGTTATTTCAAAATGCTGGTCTCTTTGATAGCTTAACAGTATTGGAAAATGTTGCATTTAGTCTACTTCAGGATAATAAATTAAACATCAAAGAGGCCCAAGATAAAGCAATTGAAAAATTGGCTGATGTTGGCTTGGCACCAGATATCGGTAGGTTAATGCCAACCGAGCTCTCAGGTGGTATGAGAAAACGTGTGGGACTGGCTAGAGCTATTTCAACTGAACCTGAGATCATTTTTTTTGATGAGCCGACTACAGGCTTAGACCCAATTATGGGTGACGTGATAAACGACTTGATAATTCAACAAGTTCAGCAGTTAGGTGCTACTGCTTTATCGATCACCCATGACATTTCTAGCGCTAAGAAAATAGGCGACAAAATTGCTATGATCTATCAGGGAAAAATAATTTGGGTCGGGCTAGTATCGGAAGTTGAAAATAGCGGTGATGAATTTGTTAATCAATTTATAAAAGGACATGCTGAAGGGCCTATTCAAATGGACTTGAGGGAATCCTGATGTCAGCATTAGATTTCTATGCCGTAAAGGAAGATCCTGCTGTTGGGTAAAAAGATTACAAGTTTTTTTTGTAATAACTGTGGTGCCTCGTATGGCAAATGGATCGGTCAGTGTGAAAACTGCAGCGAATGGAATACTCTTATCGAAAAAGACGTTGACTCCATTCCGAAAGGACTCGGCAAAACTGAAGGAGTAGTAATACAGTTTGTTGGCCTGAAGGGAAAAACTGCGGAGACGCCGAGATTTATAAGTAAAATTAAAGAATTTGACCGGGTGTGTGGTGGTGGAGTTGTTCCTGGATCTGCAATCTTAGTAGGAGGCGACCCTGGAATCGGCAAATCAACTTTATTACTGCAAATTGTAGGGCAAGTTTCGACCACAGCAGGGTGTTTCTATATTTCAGGAGAGGAGTCCATTGACCAGGTTAGAATTAGGGCAGCCCGTTTAGGTCTTATCGATAAACAAATATCTTTAGCATCCGCTACAAACGTTAGAGACATAATAGCTACGCTCGAAAAAAGTAATAACGTGGGATTAGTAGTTATTGATTCCATACAAACTATGTATGTTGACAACTTAGAGTCAGCTCCTGGCACCGTTTCTCAAGTAAGAACCAGTGCTCAAGAATTGATACGTGTTGCTAAAAGGAACGGGTTTACGCTTCTGTTGGTTGGCCATGTCACTAAAGAGGGAACAATCGCAGGCCCCCGTGTTCTTGAGCATATTGTCGATACCGTTCTTTATTTTGAGGGGGAGTGTAGCCACCAATTTCGTATTCTTCGTGCTATCAAAAATAGATTTGGGCCTACAGATGAAATAGGCGTCTTCGAAATGGGTCAGTCGGGCTTATCGGAAGTGGAGAACCCATCCGCATTATTTCTTGCACAAAGACGCGGTGAAACAAGTGGTGCAACGGTTTTCGCTGGAATTGAAGGAAGTCGTCCCATCCTTATAGAAATACAAGCGCTCGTCGTACCGAGTTCGCTTGGAACTCCAAGACGTGCGGTAGTTGGTTGGGACACAGGGCGCCTGTCTGTTGTTCTCGCAGTCCTCGAAGCAAGATGTGGTTTAGCATTTGGCAATCACGATGTTTATCTAAATGTTGCGGGTGGTTTGCGAATATCTGAACCAGCTGCAGATCTCGCTGTTGCCGCAGCTTTAATTTCGGCACTAAAAGATGAACCAGTTAATTCTGATTCGGTGGTATTCGGAGAAATTGGGCTTTCCGGAGAAGTAAGACCTGTAGGACAAACGGACCTAAGGTTTAAAGAAGCACAAAAATTGGGATTTAGTATCGCTTATTGTCCTGAGTCTAACCAAAAAGAGAAACCACGTGTTTATAAAAGCATTAGGGTCAATGAGATCAAACATATTCGAGGGCTAATCGATCTATTTTCTTTGAATCCCGGCAAACCGGAACAACTTATAGGGTAAGCCATGAATTTTCTTGATATTGCTGTTATAAGTTTAATAGCTCTAACTGGCTTGACGGCTTTTTCTATGGGGTTTGTACGAGTCTGCCTAGCATTGATTGGTTGGGTAGGCGCGATATTTTCCACATTATATCTATTTCACTATCTCCAACCAATTGCTCGAAAATGGATATCTATCCAAATTTTAGCTGACGGTACTGCTGGTTTAATAATTTTTATAGGGTCTTTGATCATTTTCACTATGATCAGTCATTTAATTGGAAATCAAATACGCGCCAGCGTATTAAGTGCTCTAGACAGAACGCTAGGGCTCATATTTGGAATTGGAATTGGTGTAGTAGTCGTATCATTGGGCTATATTGTCTTAGTTTGGACGATTGATTTACCAAAAGAACCAGCTCAACAACCAAAATGGGTTAAGGAAGCAAAGACTAAATACTTGTTGAGATGGGGAGCACTCCAGTTGCAAAATTTAACACCTAATCATTGGGTCAGGGTCCCTAACTCTCCCAAAGAAACCACTAAAATGTTGAATCAACAATTTGAAAAATTAGTTAACCCCGAATTGCAAATACCAAATGTAAAAAATAACAAGGGCTATAACAAAAGCCAAAGACGTGAAATGGACCGCCTAATACAAGGTCAGCAGTGATGTCTGAATTCAATAACTTAATCAAACAAAATCCTCTTGATAATGATAAGTTAAAAGAGGAATGTGGTGTCTTTGGAATTTATGGTCACGAAGACTCCGCTGCTTTAACCGCGCTTGGCCTGCACGCTCTGCAGCACCGAGGACAAGAGGCGGCAGGTATTGTAACATTTGATGGCAAACAGTTTCATGGCCATCGCGCCCCAGGGCACGTCGGTGATATTTTCAGTAATGAAACGGTAATTAAAAGTCTACCAGGAAAACTATCTTTAGGACATAATCGTTATTCAACGACCGGTGAAACTGCCCACAGAAATATTCAGCCTTTATTTGCCGAATATGATTCAGGTGGCTTCGCGCTATCCCATAACGGAAACCTCACAAACGCCTCTGTGCTACATCGAGAACTTGTTAAACGTGGCTGTTTGTTTCACTCTACTACAGATACCGAAGTCATTATTCACCTTATAGCAATTAGTATTCATGGGTCTGTTGTGGAACGCCTTATAGATGCGCTCACACGCGTTGTCGGGGCTTATTCACTAGTCGCAATGACTAACAACCAAATGATTGGTGTTAGGGACCCGATGGGCATCCGCCCTCTAGTCCTCGGATCTCTGGATGGAGCAACTGTTCTTGCATCTGAAAGTTGCGCGCTTGATATCATTGGGGCCAGCTTTGTAAGGGATGTGGAACCGGGGGAGGTAATTGTTATTGATAGCGAGGGTATCACTAGCCTCAAACCATTTGGCCGGCTGCCCTCGCGGCTTTGTATTTTTGAATATATTTATTTCGCTCGCCCCGACAGTATTGTCGATGGTACAGGTGTTTATGAAGTTCGAAAAAGAATTGGTGCAGAACTCGCTCGAGAAAGCCATACAGACGCAGATGTAATTATTCCAGTTCCTGATTCTGGTGTTCCAAGTGCGATGGGATATGCGAATGAAACTCTTTTACCATATGAATTAGGAATAATTCGTAATCACTACGTTGGCCGTACATTTATTGAACCAACAGACCACATTAGACATTTGGGTGTAAAACTGAAGCATAATGCCAGCCGAGCTGTTATAGAAGGTAAACGAGTAGTACTGGTAGACGACAGTATCGTGCGAGGAACGACTTCCGTAAAAATTGTTGAAATGATACGCAACGCTGGAGCGAAAGAGGTACATATGCGGATTTCTAGCCCACCTACCACCCATTCCTGTTTTTACGGTGTAGATACACCAGAGCGAGGCCAGCTTTTAGCTTCAAAAAATTCTGTTGAAGAAATGCGTCAATTCATGGACGCTGATACATTAGCTTTTGTTTCAATTGATGGTCTTTATCGAGCGATGGGATTACGCGGCAGAGATGCTGAAACCCCCCAATATTGTGACGCCTGTTTTACCGGGCAATACCCGTTAAAATTAATCGATCATGACGGTGGTGAGATACCACCCCAAATGTCTTTTTTATCAAACCTCGGATAAGGCCAATGAAGCAGACCGAAGGAAGACTTTCAGGTCGAGTTGCTCTGATAACTGGTGCTTCAAGAGGTATTGGAGCTGCTATTGCCAAGAGATATGCCGAAGAAGGTGCTCAAGTTATCTTGATAGCTCGAACTATTGCTGGGCTCGAAGAGGTTGATGACGTAATTCAAAAAAATTCAAATGGTCAATCAAGGGCGACGCTTGTTCCTATTGATCTTAAGAATTTTGATGAACTAAAAAAGGTCGCTTCAGCTATTAACGAACGTTTTGGCAAACTAGATGTACTTGTGGCTAATGCTGGACAATTAGGTGCCCTGACACCCCTTACAGATATTGAACCTAGGTCATGGCAAAACCTTATCGATATCAATTTAACGGCTAATTGGTATCTAATTAAATCACTTAAATCTTTGCTACTATGTTCGGACTCTGGCCGAGCGATGTTTTTAACCTCTGGTGTTGCAGGTGGTAGAGCTTATTGGGGTGGCTATGCTGTTACAAAAACTGCGCTTGAAGCAATGGTACGAACGTGGGCCCAGGAAATGTCTGAAACCGGAGTAAAGATAAATTTGATTAACCCTGGTATGGTTCGAACCAAGATGCGGGCTTTAGCATACCCAGGGGAAGACCCTATGACTGTTCCTAAACCGGAGGAAATTACAGAAGTTTTTGTAAAACTAGGGGAACCTGGTTGTGACCTCAACGGACAAACCATAATTGCCCAGTAAAAATATCTTACGCGTAAGGGTTTTGACCTGCACGCAAAATTAGGCGAATGGGTACACCCTCAAAACCGAATGTATCCCTTAAACTATTCACTAAGTATCTTTTGTAGGACTCCGGAATTTCTGTAGGTCTGCTAGAAAATATTATGAAGGTTGGGGGACGCCCCTTAATTTGTGTGATGTATCTTAATTGTAACCCCCTACCCTTCGACAGAGGTGGTGGATGAGTTTTTATTATATCTTTAAGCCAGCGATTTAATGGACCCGTTGGCAAACGAATCGTCCAAATTTTGTAAACTTTTGTCACAGAATGCATCAAATGATCTATTCCCGTTCCATTTAATGCCGAAATGTTTACGACTGGGATTCCTCGCGCCTGTGAAAGAGATCTTCCGAGACGGTCATTAAGCTTATTCAAAGCCAATATGCGATCATCAACCAAATCCCATTTGTTAACAGCAATAATTAGTCCTCTTCCCTCTTCAATGACGTGTTCGGCAATTATCAAATCTTGCCTCTCAGCCATTAAAGTCCCATCAAGCAAAAGTACCGTAACATGTGAATATTGAATTGCGCGAAGAGTGTCGGCTATCGACAGTTTCTCAAGTTTCTCTTTGATACGTGAACGACGACGCAGACCAGCGGTATCAAATAATTTAAATTTTTCTCCTTTCCAATCCAAATCTACGGAGATCGAATCACGTGTAACACCCGGCTCAGGGCCAGTTATGACACGATCTTCTTTTAAAAGACTGTTTAAAAGAGTCGATTTGCCAACGTTTGGCCTGCCAACCAAAGCCATTTTTAATGGATCAGAATTCTGCTCCGCATTTTCCCTTTGGTAAACTGGGCCGGTTTTGAATCTGATTAAAGATGAGATAATATTGTATAAATCGGCTAAACCCTCTCCATGTTCTGCTGAAATACTAGTAGCTTCGCCAAGGCCCAGCTCAAATGCTTCATAGATTGTTGAGGCACCCAAGTGGCCTTCGCATTTATTGGCAACTACACGTACAGGTATTGATACTTTACGAAGTAAATCAGCGAAATGATGGTCAATTGCTGTAATACCTGCACGCGCATCTATTAATAGTAATACAGCATCGGCATCAGAAATTGCTAACCGAGTTTGATCCTGCATTGCACGCTCGATCTGCCCTTCCGGGTTTTTTTCAAAACCAGCGGTATCTATAACTTCAAACTTTAAGTCTCCCAAAGACCCTGTACCAAAACGTCTGTCTCTGGTGACCCCTGGAGTATGATCAACTATAGCCGAATGGAACCCACACAACCTATTGAAAAGAGTAGACTTTCCAACATTCGGGCAACCAAGAATTGCTAACTTAAAGGTCATTAATTTATCGAAATGCTACCAACCGCGCGTCATCAGAAAGTATGTACACGGTATTATTGGCGACGATTGGAGGTATATATATAGGAGCCGACAATTTAATCCGACCAAGAAATTTCCCTGTATAGGGTGAAACCGACCAAACTTCTTTATGACTGGACCCAACCAAAAGTCGATTACCAGCAAGTATAGGACCAGTCCAAAATAGTGGCCCTTCTTGGTTTTTCTCATCTTCGTATTTAGGTAGTTGGGAAACCCAGCGAACACCACCTCTTATCTTTTCCAAACAAATTAACTCGCCTAAGGAAGAAAGCAGATAAATAAACTGGCCCGCCACCCACGGACTGTCACCAGATCCCACCTTTTTTTCCCAAATTCGGTCACCAGTTCTAAGGTCTATCGAAACAGTACGCCCGCTATTGGAGGTAACAATTACCCTCCCACTGTCAATTACTGGACGCCCTCGTATATGTGCCAATTTTGACAATGGGCTAGATTGCCGAATTGCTGTTAATACATCAGACCAAATTATCCTTCCATTTTCATGCCGAAACGCAAAGACCTCCCCAGATGAAAAAGAACCAACAATAACAGAACCCTCTGCCGCTGGAGCTGCTCCGCCTAGTAACCCCGCAGTCTCAGCAATTCCAATGTGAGTCCAAAGAGTTTTACCATTAGATTCATTAAGTGCATAAAAAGTATTAGAAATCGTTACTGCAAATACACGTCCTTTAAAAACTGTAGGTGGGGTTCTAACCGGACCATTCAGTACTCGACGCCATAGTAATTCTCCGCTCTTTAAACTTAGCGCCATCACCTGTGCAAAACCGGTTGTCACAAACAGTTTACCGCTAGCCACGGCCAATCCGCCACCCGAACTTCTATTCTCCTCTTCGTTATCAGCAACATTTACGCGCCATATTGTACGCCCGGTTTCTAAATCCAGTGCTCTAACGTTAGCTTCGACATCCATAGTGTATATTCTATTATTCGCAATTATCGGTGAGGTAATAAGCTGCACGTTACTACCACTACCGTCCCCAATACTTACGCTCCATAATTCTTCTAAGTCGCCAGACGCCGCCAAATGATGCATAACATGACTTGGGTTTCCACCCGCCTGAGGCCAATTTTTATTTTTTAACGGCCGTGGGAGACTAACATCTAGAACAGATAGTTTAGGGTCGGGTTTAAGGGATTTCTCCAAAGACAATATAGAGATACGTTTTCCCGATAATGGTTTATCAGGGGAAGCACCATACCAACCGCTGCACCCCACCATTACAAATAGGGCAAACAAGAAGAAAATAATACGAAACATATTGAATACTAAAACTTTAGTTCATTTACCCATAACCGCAAGAACTTGTGTTGCCCTAGCGCGCATATTTCTGGGTGCTTCAAAGTCGTCGGCAATTTTCGTGAAAATGTCACGTGCTACAACCAAATCGCCAGCTTGCAAGGCTATAAGACCATGCAGCTCTTTGGCCGCATGACGCCATGCCCCCTTGTTGACTTTTAAGGTATTTAATTTACTTTCAAGTGTTGATCGGTCAATTTGTCCGGAATCCAGTTGTCGAGAAACACCAAATATTACGGCAGCTTCTCTCAGAGTTTTATCTAGACTCTCATTTCCTGAAATTTGATCATAGATCTTTATAGCGCCAATCAAATCTCCACTATTTGCTTTTATCGCTGCTACTTTAAACTGCGATAATATGGCATAGCCACGACTACCACTTTCTCCAAGGTTAGAAAATAGAGCTTGTGCTTCGATATGATTACCACCCTGTAACAACTTCGAGGCTGTGGCAAATTTAGAGGAATCGATAACCCGTTGTTTATCCTGATAGTGTTCAAAAGCTTTAAAACCCCCAACACAAACAACAAGCGCCACAGCGGCAGCTATTATAATTTTTCCATAGCGCCGCCATAACTTTTCAAAGCGCTCCTGACGCAGCTCGTCATCTATTTCACGAAATATATCGCCCACACCCAACTCCTATGGACTCTGACAATTTATACAAAACCTTTATTAGAATAGCCATCCGGATACCTCAAGGCAAATAACCAAATTAAACCTTGGGGTTAGTTTAGAAATGCTAGACTGTCCTTGTTTAAAACGAATATACTATTTCAATAAATTCGTAATAAAAATGGGGAGTTTTAAAATTACAGATGCATCAGATTGTTCGAATTAACGATTTCAAAAGAAAAGAAATCTCGGCAGTTTATTTTACTAAAAAAGAATTAAATCAGCTTTTGTCTCACTATAGCCAACGCGTTATCAGTGGAGAATGGAAGGACTATGCGATAGACCAACAAAAGGGGATGTCTTCCTTTTCTATTTATCGTGACACTGGCAATCGTCCCGTATTCACGGTGTTCAAATATGCTAAAGGTACTCACCGACAAGGTGACTACGTAGTCGGTACTGGCGGCAACGTGATTAAACGAGGAAAGAAACTTACTGATGTGCTTTCTGTATTTGATCGACGTTTAAGAATAGTTTCGAGATAAAATAAACATAAACGGTCACTCATCAATCATGTCGTGAAATTTACCATTATGTTTGAAGTTTATTATGGTACGACGATTAAACGCCTGTTGCGGATCTTTCGCTATCTCTTTCACTAGCTCTAATACCCGGGTTGTTATGAGAGGCAATTCCAAATCTTTGGTCTCCAATAACGGAACATACCTAAGATCAGTTAACTCTCCATCACCACCCAGTTCTCCCTTAACGAATTGAACATCAATCATAAAAAATCGAGCGTTAAACCGAATAGGCCTCCAAGCAGGGGTAACGGCACGCGCAATGTAATTTAAATTTTCAAAACATGGAGCAAAACCTTTTTCAAAAAAATTTCTCCAGTTTTTGGGAACAGGGCGATTTGGTTCTGAATCTGTTTTACCTATTATCAATCCCGACTCTTCAAAGGTTTCCCTTACCGCAGCTGCTGCTATTGCACGTGCACGGGCTCGCGTAACACGCCGGGTAAGCAATTTTTCCACTTCAACTCTTAAATTTGTTGCACTCCTAACTCTACTATCCTGACGATCAACCTGCCCTCCCGGAAAAACATATCTTTGAGGTAGAAATTTGTGCTTTCGATGTCGTCTACCCATCAAAACTTCAAATCGTCTATTTTTTTTTCGATATATAATTAGAGTTGATGCGTCCCTCGGACGGGGAGCTTTGTCTCCAGATTGGAGGACTGGTTGACTAGGGACAGACATAATATTCCTTTCCAAAACTGGTAAATCCAATCTTATCCTTTAGATATCGACCATAGACCAGTCATCTAAGCGCCGTAGCGGTACTCTAGACAATTCGGCAAGTGAACCAGAGCCGGTACAAAATGCGGTTATCCTTAATTCTTCAATGAGACAGCTCATGTGTTTTACTACAGTTTCAGTGTTATAGTCAGCTGCCTCTAGAATCGGCGCAGCAACACCGCATAAAGAAGCCCCCAACCTTATTGCTTTGCCAATATCGATCCCGTTCCTGATACCACCGCTAGCAAACACCGGTATTCGGCCCGATTCACGGGTTGCCTCTATTAAAGAATATGCTGTTGGAATTCCCCAACCTGAAAAACTATGAGCTACTTTTTTAATAATTGGATTGGATTGTCGTTCAGCCTCAACTTCACTCCAACTGGTCCCCCCAGCACCCGCTACATCAATGCCAGAAACGCCAATAGAGATAAATCTTTTAACGATATCACTAGAGAGCCCATTCCCTACCTCTTTCACGATAATTGGAACCTCCACTTTTGAAATCAAATCTTCTATCTTTTCATAGATCCCACGCCAATCTCTATCTCCCTCCGCCTGTACCGCTTCCTGCAATGGGTTCAGGTGTATAAAAAGAGCATCTGCTTCTATCATCTCTACCGCACGCCGCGCCTCATCGATACCATAACCATAGTTAAGTTGAACCGCCCCTAAATTGGCGAATAAAAGAATGTCTGGGGCAACATTACGAACGTTATAGGTCCCTGATAATGAGCTATTCTCAATACCAGCGCGTTGGGACCCGACTCCCATGGCTAAACCCAATATTTGCGCACACTCAGCTAGTCGGTTGTTAATAATACCCCCTTCTGATGCTCCACCGGTCATGCTAGAGATTAAAATTGGAGCTCGGAGTGATTTACCAAATAAAGAAGTCGACAGATCGATATTATCCAAGTCGAGTTCCGGCATTGCACAATGTTCAAATGAAAAGTCTTCAAATCCCGTTTTAATACCTTTACCTGTAACATTTGTATTAAGTACTGTTTCAATATGTTCACGCTTGCGAGTTTCCGTTTCCACGTCTATTTCATTTGGAAATAATCTTTTAGTATCCGCCATTATTTATTCCAATTTTTAGTCAAGAACTTTGCCGCAAGTTAAAATGTAACGTTTGGGTTTTATATGAAAACGCGATCCAAATTGTCTCTAAGCCGACCTTTTAATTCGTAATTCCTTACAAGATACTCTAACTTTCCTAACGTACTCTTGTTTCTTAAGGTTAACCATTGGGATTGTCTGTATTCCCAGTAAACAGACCTAAGAACACCTAACCCCAATTCATGCATTGATTCACGACTTACTCTAAATTCATCAGAGGGTCCAAACTCATATGGGTGTAGATAAATATGTGGGGTAAAGCCTATTTCTTCTGCCTTTCGGGCAAACAGCATGGAATACCATAGTGGAAAAATTTTAAGAGAACTTCCGCCAAGCTTAAGGTTTATATCGGTAAGTCCCTTTGCAAAAACTGGGAAAAGCCGAAGGTTGGTAAGTCCCATTTCGTTTTTGAACTTAAATAATGCGTCTTTTGAACTACAAAAATAAGAGCTGTCATAATGGAACAATTTTTCTACAGCTAAGTACTGCTCTGCATTTATCTTATTTATCCGGAAATTAGGCGCCCTAAACCCTACTACCTTTGTCTGCGAAGCGTCTTCAAGTAAAGACTTGGCAACAGATAGTGTCCGTTCAACTTTTGAAATTGGTTGATTTTCCATAATATCGTGATGGTAATAATGACAGGCAATTTCGTGACCATCTTTCGATATTTTATGAATTAGATCTGGCGCCTTTTCTGCAAGTACCGCAGTACAAAAAAAGGTTATGTATCGGCCACTATCAGTAGCATTTTTATTAAGAAAATCATCAATTAAATAATACTTTTCCCACAAGTCACTTGTTTTTAAAGGTAAGTCTCTTCCTCCACCCAGTTTGAATTTTAGGTCATGGTTGAAGTCTTCAAAATCGACGCTCAAAAACATTGTTAAATCGCCCTGGATACAAGGAAATTTTCTATTATCAAATGATCGACGCCAGAATTTTTGAAAGTAGCAATGGCATTCTCGGGTGAGTAAACAATCGGCTCCTGAATATTGAAAGATGTATTTAGTAATACTGGAACCCCCGTCAACTCTCCAAACCGCTCTAAAAGTGCATGATATTTTGGATTGGATCGAGCGGAAACAGTGTGAACTCGAGCGGTTAAATCTGTATGGGTCACCGCAGGTATATTATTTGAAAGCACTTTAGCAACTATATTCATGTATGGGCTTTCTTGGTTTAGATCAAAATATTCTGAGGCATACTCCTTAGTAACACTGGGCGCAAATGGCCGAAACAATTCCCTTTTTTTAATTTTTCTATTGATTTCATCGCGAATTTGATCCGATCTAGGGTCCGCTAAAAAAGATCTTGCCCCAAGGGCTCTTGGGCCAAATTCTGATCGACCTTGAAACCACGCCACTAACTTTCCTGAAGCTATAATTTCGGCCGTTTGCGTAATTAACTCCTCGGTTGGAATCTGATTAAAAACCAGATCAGTATTATTTGATATGAGCGAACCTACATCCTCGTTAGAGAATTCTCTTCCTTGGTACGGTGATCTAATGCTTTTGTAATCACGGGAATTATTATCTGAACAAAGAGCTGCACCAACTGCACAACCCGCATCATGTGGGGCAGGAGGAATAATGATTTCTTTAAATTCTAAAGCGTTAAGCAACTTTCCATTAGCGGTTACATTTAGGGCGCAGCCTCCACATATAACTAGATTTTTGATCTCTGAAAAATTAATAGATACGGGCTTTAGGATATGAATTAAAGCTTCTTCAAATGCGGCCTGTACACTCGATGCAATATCAATGTGCTTTTCTGTTGGTTTTTCATCACTCCCTCGTGGAATACCAAATAATTCAATTAACCCACTCGAAAATTTGCTACGAAGAGCTGCATGGTAATCACATAGTTTAGTATCAAGTTCATACCTACCATTCGGCTTCAATTTAAGGATCTTTTCTAATATTTGAGTCTTAAATTTCGGTGAACCATAAGGAGCTAAACCCATCATTTTGTACTCACCTTCAAGCATCTTAAATCCTAAAAAACCTGTAAATGTGGAATAAAAATGTCCCAAAGAATTGGGCCACTTATGTTTAGTCAAAACCTCCCGTTTACCATTTTTTACTACAGAAAGAATCGTGGAGTATTCTTCACCTCCACCATCGTAGGAGAGTGATACGAATTCAGACCAATCTTTCATTGCTTCGCCATAAACCTGGTGAGCAAGGTGGTGATCGCAAAAATTTATCTTACTGTTGAAATTTCCATGTTGTGACCGCAGCAAACGTTTAATTCTAAAGAGGTCAGGCCAAGTCCCACTGTTCGTTTTATCAGAGGCGTAAAAAACTTCTTTAATTCTGGGGACTATATTTTTTCTAGAATTTGACGAACTCATTAACTTTTTTGCAGTACCCAAACCCCTAGTCCAAATTCGCCAGGGTTGCCAGTAAACTGCGATCTCGCTTACGTCCTTTAACGCTATATTCGCAATAGATAATACCTCTTTTATGGCTAAATGAGGAAATGAGCCGTCGTTCTTTATTCGACTAAGGCGCTCTTCTTCAACAGCAGCTATAAGCCGTCCATCCTTTAAGAGAGCAGCAGAACTATTGTCCATGGTGCACAAGCCGAGAATATATGTCATTCAAACTTATCCAAAGCTGCCTTAATTATCGGTAATTACGTTAGTGGACGTGATAAATTGGTTATAAAAATATTCTTGATGAATGAAAGGATGAAATAATATCGGTTACTTTACACTTTCAAAAGCAAGTACTTACAAAATGGTAGATAACATAAAAAAAGATGCAAAGAACCACTAAAATGGCTAACAAAGTTTGTAGAAAATCATATACCAATGCTTTGAAAAATTGTTTTGTTTTATCTGGCCCCATCGCCAGGTAACACGCCCCGATAGAAAATGGAAATGTTGCCCAAAACATTAATGAAATCAGCCAAAATCGAATGAAGCCTATTTCTTT
>JAYZFG010000004.1:0-103185 GCA_036336885.1 Pseudomonadota bacterium | reverse complement strand
AGATGGTAATGCCTGGAGATAATATTACGATGGAAGTGACCCTAATTCAGCCAATTGCAATGGATGACGGTCTTCGGTTTGCTATCCGAGAGGGTGGCCGTACCGTTGGTGCTGGTGTCGTCGCTTCCATTAAAACTTGAGAGTTTCTGTAATTAAAGGGTTGTTGGAGAAAGGCTAGGCAGATGGATAACCAGAGTATACGCATTCGGCTTAAGGCGTTTGATCACCGAGTACTCGATACCTCAACTCATGAAATCGTGAACACTGCCAAGAGAACTGGTGCTGAAGTCCGGGGGCCTATACCGCTGCCAACAAAGATTGAAAAATTTACTGTTTTGCGGTCTCCGCATGTTAATAAAAAATCAAGAGAACAATTTGAAATTCGAACCCATAAACGCCTTCTGGATATTGTTGATCCGACTCCTCAGACGGTTGATGCCCTTATGAAACTCGATCTCGCTGCCGGCGTCGATGTAGAAATTAAACTATAGGATGGTTTTGATGCGTACCGGTTTAATTGCACAAAAAATTGGGATGACACGGGCTTTTTCATCGGATGGGCAGCATGTGCCTGTTACTGTATTAAAGGTAGAAAATTTACAGGTCGTTAATGTCCGAACAAAAGACGCAGATGGATATAACGCTGTCCAACTGGGTTGGGGCAACGCAAAGGCAAAAAATGTCTCAAAGCCTATGCGCGGGCATTATGCGAAATCTAAAGTAGAGCCAAAACGTAAACTAGCTGAATTTCGTGTTAGTGAAGAGGCCATTTTACCAATAGGTGCAGAACTTTCGGTTGAACATTTTTTAGCAGGCCAACGCGTAGATGTTGTCGGCACTAGCATCGGTAAAGGGTTTGCCGGTGGGATGAAACGACACAACTTCGCTGGTTTAGAGGCATCTCATGGCGTTTCAATTAGCCATAGAAGCCATGGGTCAACAGGAAATAGTCAGGATCCAGGCAAGGTTTGGAAGGGAAAAAAGATGGCCGGCCATATGGGTGCTGAACGAAGAACTATCCAGAATTTAGAAGTTTTCTCGACAAATGCGGAACGGGGTCTCCTTTTAATAAAAGGTGCTGTGCCGGGATCTAAAGGAGGTTATGTCCTTGTATCAGATGCGAAGAAAAAGTTCATGCCTGAAAATTTGGCCTTTCCCGCTTCTTTAATTGGTTTAGAAAAAATTGATGATGATACAAATACCGAGGACTTAGGAAAAACCGATAGTGATAACACTAATACTGTTTCCGACGTCTCTTTAGACAATAATAATGACGAAGAAAAGAAGGATTAAGCTCGATGAAATGCGATGTCATCACGCTTGAAAACAAAAAATCTGGTTCAGTCGAATTAGACGACTCAGTATTTGGTGTGGCTGTCCGTAAAGATATTCTCGCACGTATGGTAAATTATCAGCGTGCAAAAAAACGTAGCGGCAATCATAAGACGAAGACTATCGGTGAAATTAGGGGAACCACAGCAAAACCTTGGAATCAAAAAGGGACAGGGCGTGCGCGGGCAGGTAGTAGGAGAGCAACCCAGTTCCGCGGTGGACAGACAGTATTTGGACCGGTTGTAAGGTCTCATAATATCTCATTAAATAAAAAGGTTAGAAAGCTAGCGCTCAAGACAGCTCTATCTAGCAAACAGGCCTCTGGGAATTTGATTGTTTTAGATGAAGCGAAGTTAGGCATCTCTAAAACCAGCGATTTGGCAAAGAGTCTTTCCGCAATTGGTCTCAAGTCAGCTCTAATTGTTTCGGGTTCTGAAGTCGATAAAAATTTTGCTAGGGCGGCCGCCAACATACCTGAAATTGATGTTCTTCCTCAGCAGGGTGCAAATGTTTTTGATATTTTACGAAGAGATAAACTCGTGCTGACAAAGGACGCGGTAAACCATCTGGTGGAGAGATTGAAATGAGTGCCCGCAGAGAAAAGCCAGTCTCGATTTCTACCAACCAGGCATATGATTTGATCCTCGCGCCATTAGTTACCGAGAAGTCTACCATGGGTTCGGAAAATAATCAGGTTACATTTCGGGTTCCGTTGACTGCGTCTAAACCGCAAATCAAGGCAGCGATAGAAAAGTTGTTTAAGGTTAAGGTGAATTCAGTAAATACGCTTCGACAAAAAGGGAAAGTTAAACGGTTCCGAGGTAAACTGGGCAAGCGACCAGATTATAAGAAAGCCATTGTTTCACTCGCGGAAGGCGAGATGATCGATGTGACGACAGGGATATAAGATTATGGCCTTGAAAAATTATAAACCGACGACTCCATCACAACGCGCTCTGATTTTAGTCGATCGTGCCGAGCTATGGAAGGGTAAACCGGTAAAATCCCTCACTGAAGGTTTGAATAGCAAAGGTGGACGAAATAATCTTGGGCGCATAACTATGCGGCGTCGTGGCGGGGGGCATAAAAGACGATATCGTAATGTTGATTTTAGGAGGGCTAAAACCGATATCGCGGCCACTATCGAGCGGCTAGAATTTGATCCTAATCGATCTGCTTTTATAGCATTAATTAAATACATTGATGGCGATGTTTCCTATATTCTTGCACCACAACGCGTCAATGTAGGTGATCAGGTAATATCGGGCGAAAAGGTAGATATTAAACCTGGTAATGCCATGCCTATGGAAAACATGCCAGTGGGTACAATTATTCATAATGTTGAAATGAAGCCTGGCGCCGGAGGACAAATAGCTCGTGCTGCGGGTACGTATGTCCAACTTATTGGCAAAGATGCAGGTTATGCTCAGTTGCGGTTAGGGTCGGGCGAGCTTCGGATGGTGCCAGCACGCTGTATGGCTACCGTTGGTGCAGTTTCCAATGCTGATAATAAAAACACCAATATGGGAAAGGCAGGCCGAAATCGTTGGCTTGGCAAGAGACCGTCGGTTCGAGGTGTTGCTATGAATCCGATTGATCATCCACACGGAGGCGGTGAGGGTAGAAGTTCTGGTGGTCGACATCCAGTTTCTCCATGGGGTGTTCCAACAAAGGGTAAACGCACCCGCGGTAAGCGACCAAGTGATAAATATATAATGCGACGCAGGAATAAAAAATAAAGGAGTGGACTAGTGGCTCGATCAGTATGGAAAGGACCATTTGTTGATGGCTATCTGCTTAAAAAGGCGGAGGCAGCAAGGAGTTCTGCGCGTAAAGAAATTATTCGTATCTGGTCGCGACGCTCGACCATTTTGCCACAATTTGTAGGCCTTACCTTTGGAGTATATAACGGGCAAAAATTTGTTCCAGTGCTGGTTACAGAAAATATGGTTGGGCATAAATTTGGAGAGTTTTCGCCAACACGCACCTATAGAGGACACGGGGCTGATAAGAAAGTTAGGAGGGTGTAATGGGTAAAAAGTCTTCCCCACGCCGTTTTAACGACAACGAAGCAATGGCCTATTCAAAAGCGATTAGGGTTAGTCCACAGAAGCTTAATCTCGTTGCTGGTATGATACGCGGTAAAGAGGCTTCTAAAGCGTTGGCCGATTTAACATTTTCGTCAAAACGCGTGGCTGGCGATGTTAAAAGAGTATTAGAGTCTGCAATTGCCAATGCGGAGAACAATCATCAACTCGATGTTGATCGTTTGTATGTTTCTGAGGCAACTGTTGGCCGTGCCTTTGCATTAAAGCGTTTTAGGCCAAGGGCTAGAGGGCGTACCGGAAGCATTACAAAACCTTTCAGTAATTTAACTGTTGTAGTATGTGAGCGGGAGGAGACCAATTAATGGGACAAAAGGTTAACCCAATCGGGCTTAGACTCGGTATAAATAGGACATGGGACTCACGGTGGTACGCTGACGAGCAATATGGCGATATGCTGCACGAGGATATTAAACTTCGTAAATTTCTTTTCGAGAAATTAAGTCAAGCTGGGGTTTCTAAGGTCGTAATAGAACGTCCCGCTAAGAAAGCACGTGTAACAATTCATTCGGCGCGCCCAGGCGTTGTTATTGGAAAAAAAGGGGCAGACATTGAAAAGCTGCGCCTTGAACTATCACGGATGACCAGAAGTGATGTTAATTTAAATATTGTAGAAATACGAAAACCCGAAATTGATGCGAAGCTTGTTGCGGAAAATATTGCCCAACAGTTGGAACGCCGGGTAGCTTTCCGCCGCGCTATGAAAAGAGCAGTTCAGTCTGCGGTTCGCCTTGGTGCGGAGGGCATTCGTATCAATTGTGGTGGTCGCTTGGGAGGTGCTGAGATTGCCCGTACAGAATGGTATCGGGAGGGAAGAGTTCCCCTGCATACACTGCGGGCCGATGTCGATTATGGAACAGCAACCGGCCAAACTACCTATGGGGCTTGTGGGGTTAAGGTTTGGATCTTTAAGGGTGAAGTTCTCACTCATGATCCGATGGCACAGGATAAACGTGCACAAGAACAGCAGCCAGCACGTTGATGGTAAGTGATAGGAAGGATATTAGCTATGTTGTCTCCTAAGCGTACTAAGTTCCGAAAAGCACATAAGGGCCGAATTCACGGAAATGCTAAGGGAGGTACATTGTTGAATTTTGGTTCATTTGGGCTGAAAGCAACTAGTCCGGGTCGAATTAGCGCTCGGCAAATTGAAGCTTCTCGGAGGGCTATTACAAGACACATGAGACGGGCAGGGCGTGTATGGATCAGGGTTTTTCCAGATGTACCTGTTTCCCAAAAGCCCGCAGAAGTTCGGCAGGGGAAAGGTAAGGGTGCGCCAGAATATTGGGCCTGCAGGGTGAAGCCAGGTCGTGTTATGTTTGAGGTTGATGGAGTACCTGAACCAATAGCAAGAGTTGCATTGGGTCTAGCTGCGGCGAAGCTGCCTCTCCAAACTCGTGTAGTAAAACGGCTAGCTGAATAGGAATTTATAATGGATGCGGCTGATCTCAGAACGAAAACTCAAGATGAGCTTACTGACCAATTACAAGAGCTCAAAAAGGAGGCGCTCAATTTGCGTTTTCAGCGGGCCAGTGGTCAGTTGGAGGCAACAGCACGAATTCGTCAAGTTAGAAGAGAAATAGCGCAAGTTCGTACCGTAATGAGCGAGCGTAATCGAAATGTGGTGCAGGGGTAAATCATGCCGAAAAGAATGTTGCAGGGTGTCGTTGTATCTGACAAGTCCGATAAAACGTTAACCGTTATTGTAGAACGCAAAATACGTCACCCTCTTTATGGAAAATTTATTCGCCAATCAAAGAAGTATGCCGTCCATGATCCCAAAAATACATTCAAAATGGGCGATAATGTAAGAATTCGAGAATGTCGTCCTATTTCGAAATCTAAGCGTTGGGAGGTCATGGTTGACGGTGATTAATTCCGTTTCTGTTTGAAAGTTAAAACAATGATTAATGTCGAAACTAATTTAGAAGTCGCAGATAATTCGGGTGCACGTAGGGTACAATGTATACGTATTCTTGGTGGTAGCCGTCGGCGCACTGCCAGCATTGGTGATATCATTGTCGTAACCGTTAAGGAGGCAATACCGCGCGGCCGAGTAAAAAAAGGTGATATTCATAAGGCAGTAGTCGTTCGTACCGCCAAGGAGATTCATCGAACTGATGGTACTTCAATAAGATTTGATCGTAATGCTGCCGTTTTAATTAATCCGCAGGGTGAGCCAATTGGCACTCGGATTTTTGGTCCAGTAACACGAGAGTTACGAGGGCGTCGTTTTATGCGGATTATCTCTCTTGCTCCTGAAGTTTTGTAGGAAAAGTGCGATGAAAAATAATCATAAAATTACAAAGAAAATTCGTAAAGGCGATAACGTTCAGGTGCTTACAGGTAAAGACAAAGGTAAAACCGGAGATGTCCTAAAGGTATTACGGGACGAGCACCGTGTAATTGTTCAGGGCGTCAATATTGTTAAACGCCATACAGCGCCTTCTCAGAATAACCCTGGAGGAATAGATCAAAAGGAGTCAGCGGTCCATATTTCTAATGTTTCGTTGGTTGACCCTGAAAGTGGTAGACCGACCAAGGTAGGTTTTAAATTATTAGAAGACGGTCGAAAAGTTCGCGTAGCTCGCGGCTCCGGCGAAATGATTGATTAAAGGCAACAACATGACACGTTTGCAGGAACATTATAAAGCGGTTGTTAAGCCCGAATTGATTTCTAGTTTTGGCTATAAAAACCCAATGGAAGTGCCCAAGGTTGAAAAAGTTATCATTAATATGGGAGTGGGAGAGGCGGCAGCAGACTCAAAAAAAATAGATTCAGCAGCAAATGAAATGGCACTTATTTCGGGTCAAAAGCCGGTAATCATTAAATCACGAAAATCAGTGGCAACTTTTAAATTACGTGAAGGAATGTCGGTTGGTTGCAAGGTAACACTTCGCCGTGAACGTATGTTCGAATTTTTAGATAGATTAATTAACGTAGCATTACCCCAGGTGCGGGACTTTCGTGGTTTATCACCTAAAAGTTTTGACGGGCGCGGAAACTATGCTCTTGGCCTTAAAGAACAAATCGTATTCCCGGAAATAGATTATGACACCGTAGATGAAATTCGGGGAATGGATATCGTAATAGTTACATCCGCAAAATCAGACGGCGAGGCGAAAGCTCTGCTCAAGGGTCTGAATTTGCCTATAAATTAAACAGAGAGACGCGGGAGGTTTATATGGCGAAAGTTAGCGCTGTTGAAAAAAATAGAAAACGCATTCGTCTGGCGAAGAAATTCGCTAGTAAACGAGCACAACTAAAAGCGATTGCTACCGATCATTCCACACCTGCCGAAACTCGGTTTGAAGCACGGCTCAAACTTGCAGAATTGCCGAGAAACTCTGCTCCGTCAAGAATAAGGAACCGCTGTGAAGTATCGGGTCGTCCTCGGGGTTATTATAGAAAGTTTAAGATTTCACGTATTGCCCTAAGAGATCTTGCATCTAGTGGGCATATTCCCGGAATGGTTAAGTCTAGTTGGTGAGAGAGAAGTAACAATGACAATGAGTGACCCTATCAGCGATATGCTGACGAGAATTCGAAACGGGCAAACCGCTAACAAAGGTGCGATAAATAGCCCGGCCTCAAAACTCCGCGTGAGCGTCCTCGATGTATTGGAGCGTGAAGGTTATATCAGGGGATACAAGGTGCAACAGGATGCGCAATCGTTACCCGAAGTTCGAATAGAGCTCAAATATCATGAAGGTGAGCCAGTAATTAAGGAAATGCATCGGGTCTCAAGACCTGGCCGCCGAGTTTATTCAAAGATAAAAGACTTGCAGCGGGTATACAACGGGTTAGGTATATCAATTCTGTCAACGCCTCGGGGTGTGCTCTCAGATGGTGAGGCGCGTGCTCAAAACGTTGGCGGTGAAGTAATTTGTACGGTGTTCTAGGAGATTATTCATGTCACGCGTTGGATTAAGCCCTGTTAAAGTACCGGATAGCGTTACAGTTAGTATTGTTGGAAAGATTGTGACAGCTAAGGGAAAACTTGGAGAATTGAGTATTGATGTCGTTGATGACGTTGAGGTTATTCAAGAAGAAAGCATTGTGCGTGTAAAACCAAGAAATGATACAGCTCATGCTCGTGCGATGTGGGGAACGACACGTAGCTTGTTACAAAATATTGTAACTGGCGTAAATGAAGGGTTTTCGATCAACCTTGAAATTGTCGGTGTTGGATATCGGGCAGCAGTGGAAGGAAAAAGTCTCGTTTTGCAACTCGGATTTAGCCACGAAATTCGCTATCCGGTTCCTGAAGGGATTACGGTTAAATGTGAACGCCCGACGGCAATCACAGTCAGCGGTGCTGATCGGCAACAAGTTGGCCAGGTGGCGGCAAATATACGAAAATATAGAAAACCTGAGCCTTATAAAGGTAAAGGCGTCAGGTATGAGAATGAATTTATCCTCCGTAAGGAAGGAAAGAAAAAGTAGGGCTGTTAAATGTTGAAAATTTCGCGTTTAAAAGAAAGACGGAAGAAGCGGGTCCGCGCAAATATTCGTAGGGCAGGAGGGGCTCGCCCTCGTCTATCCGTGTTCCGGTCTAATAAGAATATTTATGCTCAGATAATCGATGATCTAAAAGGTAACACTATCGTTTCTGCTTCATCAATTGATAAAGAAGTGTCGGATCAATTAGAATCGGGTTCATCAAAAGAAGCCGCGTCGGCCGTTGGAAAATTAGTTGCCGAGCGTGCCACCGCGAAGGGCTTGGAAGAAGTTATATTCGACCGTGGTTCTTATTTGTTTCATGGTCGCGTAAAGGCATTGGCTGATGCTGCGCGCGATGCTGGCCTTAAATTTTGACGGAGAATAATTATGGCACGTAATGACCAGCGTCGAGGAAGAAATCGCGATAATAATACGGAACAAAATGACTTTGTTGATAAATTAGTTGGTATAAATAGAGTTGCTAAAGTCGTAAAAGGAGGACGTCGATTCGGCTTTGCGGCGTTGGTTGTTGTCGGTGACGAGAAGGGGCGTGTAGGGTATGGCTCTGGTAAAGCAAGAGAAGTGCCAGAAGCAATTCGTAAGGCTACTGAACGCGCAAAATCTGGTATGATTCGCGTACCACTCCGTGAAGGGCGCACGCTCCATCATGATGTTCGAGGCGATTTTGGTGCGGGCCATGTTGTTTGTAGGACTGCGCCAGCTGGAACAGGAATAATAGCTGGGGGACCGATGCGCGCTGTTTTTGAAACCTTAGGTGTTCAAGATGTCGTCGCTAAATCTACAGGCTCTCAAAACCCATATAATATGGTAAAGGCAACGTTCAAGGCTCTTGGTAGTTTGCAGTCACCGCGTTCGGTCGCGGCTCGCAGAGGGCGTAAGGTCTCTGATATTTTAGGTCCTCGTACCGGCGCTGCAAATGCTAGTAGACCCACGGAAAAGGATTCTACAAATGGCTGACGGTAAATTAAAAGTGACCCAGACGGGTAGCCCTATCGGACGTCCAACAGATCAGCGTCAGACATTAATTGGGTTAGGTCTAAACAAAATGAATCGTATTAGACAGCTTGAGGATACTCCAGCAATCCGCGGAATGATCAAGAAGGTTAGCCACCTTGTTAAAGTTGAAAAAATTTAGGACCTGGCTAGTAAATACAACGAGGTAATGAAATGTTATTGAACCAGCTTTCTGATAACCGAGGAGCTAGAAAAACGCGTAAACGGGTTGGTCGTGGGGCATCTTCGGGTTTAGGTAAGACTTCTGGTAAAGGCCAAAAAGGACAAAAATCGCGTAGCGGTGTTGCATTAGCCGGTTTTGAGGGAGGACAAATGCCACTTTTTCGGCGTCTCCCTAAACGTGGATTTAAAAATAATTTTAGAAAGAATTTTCGGCAGGTCAATTTGGGTAAACTTCAAGCTGCCATTGATGAAAATAAGCTTGATAGTTCTAAGCCCATTACTGCCAAAGTTTTAGTATCTTGCGGATTAATAAAAACCGTTCGAGATGGGATCCGGTTGCTGGCTAAAGGTGATTTTAAATCTAAGATTGAAATAGAGGTTACAGGGGCTTCAAAAGCAGCGATTGTTGCTGTCGAGAACGCAGGTGGTACTGTGAGGTTGCTTAAAGTTGAGGGTTCAAGCAAAAAGTCTGAGAATCAGAATTCATCAAAAGTACGACCGCCTGAGGAAGACACTACTAATTAAATTTTAACGGTTTTTATTATATATCGGAGAACGGTATGGCCTCTGCTGCTGAACAATTAGCTGCTCATATCAATTTCGGTCAGCTCTCAAAAGCAACTGAATTGAAAAAACGGCTATGGTTCACTCTAGGTGCGTTGATAATTTATCGGCTCGGAACGTATATACCGTTGCCGGGAATCGACCCGAATATCCTTAAAGAAATATTCCAACAGCAAGCCAGTGGTATCCTGGGCATGTTCAATATGTTTGCTGGTGGAGCTTTTGGCCGAATGACTATTTTTGCACTTGGGATAATGCCTTATATCTCGGCGGCAATCATTATGCAGTTACTAACAGCCGTATCGCCCTATTTTGTAGCTTTGAAAAAAGAGGGTGAGCCGGGGCGCAAAAAAATTAATCAATATACAAGGTACGGTACGGTGTTTCTTGCCGCACTTCAGGGTTATGGAATTGGCGTTGGGTTAGAGGGTATGACTGGTTCTCAGGGGTCTGCTGTTATTGATCCCGGCATGTTTTTTAGGGCTACAACGGTTATCACCTTAGTTGGTGGAACGATGTTTCTAATGTGGCTTGGTGAACAAATTACCGCTCGCGGTGTTGGAAATGGGATTTCACTAATTATTTTTGCTGGTATTGTCGCTGAATTACCCTCTGCATTGGCTGGAACATTAGAACTTGGGCGGACGGGTGCCTTACCTGCAGGATTAATTGTATTTTTTCTATTGATGGCCTTAGTCGTAATCGCCGTAATTGTTTATGTAGAGCGTGCACAACGCAGAGTAGTAGTACAATACCCTAAGAGGCAGGTAGGTAATAAGATGTTTGGGGGTGACAGTTCTCACTTGCCACTTAAACTTAATACCGCCGGGGTAATTCCTCCAATTTTTGCAAGTTCACTATTATTGCTACCAATTACATTGGCGGGGTTTACTGCAAATGCTGGTCCAGAGTGGCTTAACTCCATGGTTGCTTATCTTGGCCGTGGACAGCTTGCATATTTGCTTCTATATGCTGCGCTAATTGGTTTTTTTGCATTTTTCTATACTTCAGTTGTATTTAACCCCACAGAGACTGCTGATAACTTGAAGAATAACGGTGGCTTTTTACCCGGTATTCGTCCTGGAAAAAATACTGCAGAATACCTGGATTTTATTTTAACGCGTTTGACAGTTTTTGGGGCTCTTTATCTTATTGCCATAAGTATTCTTCCGGAAATTTTAATTTCAAAATACTCGGTTCCATTTTATTTCGGCGGGACTAGCTTACTTATCGTTGTGACCGTTACAATGGATACGGTTGCTCAAGTTCAGTCTCATTTATTGGCACATCAATATGAAGGTCTAATAAAAAAATCTCGCTTGAGGGGGCGTAGAGGATGAATATTATCCTTTTGGGACCTCCTGGGGCAGGAAAGGGTACACAAGCGAAGGAACTTGAAAGACGCCATAGTCTTTTACAAATCTCAACGGGTGACATGTTGCGTGAATCAATAACTTCCGGTAGTGACATTGAAATAGAGGTAAAGTCTATCATGGAATCTGGTTCTTTAGTACCGGATGACATAATGATAAGAATGATATCGGAACGAATAGAACAATCGGATGATAAGAATGGGTTTATTTTAGATGGATTTCCGCGTACCACTGCTCAAGCTGAGGAGTTGGACGTTATGCTCAATAAAAAAGACTTAAAAATTGACTTTGTGATCGAATTTTTAATTCAACCCGACATACTTACTCAACGTATATCGGGTCGATATAATTGTTCCAAATGTGGTGCAGGGTATCACGATGAGTTCAAGAAGCCGTCTAAGAGTGGGATTTGTGACCAGTGTGGATGTACAGAGTTTACTCGCCGTTCTGATGATAAACCAGAGACAGTAAAGGCGCGGCTCTCCGCCTATGAGGCACAGACCGCTCCATTATTACCGTATTACCGAAAGAAAAATAATTTAATAACCGTCGATGCTATGGCAGAAATAGCGGATGTGACTTCTGAAATTGAAAGAGTAATTGGTGGCTCATGATTGTTGACTTGCAATTGAGAATTCCTATAATCCCGCACCTTCGTGTTTGGGCAGAAATTTGTGCATATAGGGGCGTAAACGACCATAAAAAGGAGAGCGCATAATGGCGCGGATATCAGGAGTAAATCTTCCAAATAAGCCAACAGGAATTGCCCTTACCTATATTCATGGAATAGGACAAACGACAGCATCAGATATTTGTGCTGCTGTTGGTGTCGACGCTACAGTGCGTATGAATGAATTAAGTGATGACGAGGTAGGACGTATTAGAGAGGTCATAGATCGTGATCACCGTGTTGAGGGTGAGTTAAGACGTGATATTGCAATGAATATCAAACGTTTGATGGACTTAGGTTGTTACCGTGGATTGCGTCACCGCCGTGGCATGCCAGTGCGGGGACAGCGCACTCACACAAACGCTCGAACTCGAAAGGGTCGTGCACGTCCAATTGCTGGTAAAAACTGACGTACGATAGGAAAAATTATGGCTAAGGCTGCAGCTCCTCGTATTCGCAAACGCGAACGTAAGAATATCACATCGGGTACTGCCCATGTAAACGCTACTTTTAATAATACAATGATTACTATTGCCGATGCACAAGGAAATACTATCGCTTGGTCATCCGCTGGACAGGCGGGCTTTAAGGGCTCGAGAAAATCTACCCCTTATGCGGCACAAATTGCTGCTGAAGATGCGGGCCGAAAAGCCATGGAACATGGTATGAAAACATTAGAGGTAGAGGTAAAGGGTCCGGGCTCAGGAAGAGAGTCGGCACTTAGGGCTTTGCAAACTGTTGGATTTACAATTACCGCAATTAAGGATGTCACACCAATACCGCACAATGGTTGTCGACCGAGAAAACGTCGGCGAGTTTAACGAAAATATACTAGGTTTATAGGCGGTAGAAATCGCCTGTACGGATTAATTCATAAGGGGCTTTTGTCCCTAAGTAAGAATGAGGTTGCTCTGGTGATTCAAAAAAATTGGCAAGAACTTATAAAACCCAACAAATTAGAAGTTACACCCGGACTCGATGAATCCCGAATAGGGACTATCATCGTTGAACCACTGGAACGTGGTTTTGGATTAACACTGGGTAACGCATTGCGAAGAGTTTTATTATCATCACTGCAAGGGGCCGCGGTTACGGCGGTTCAAATTGATGGGGTATTGCATGAATTTTCATCAATACCTGGGGTCAGAGAGGATGTTACTGATATTGTACTGAATCTTAAATCTTTATCATTACGCTATCACGGTGATGACGCCCGTCGTATATCTTTAGCGGCAGAAGGACCAGTAGAAGTCACGGCGGGAATGATCGAAGCATCACATGATGTGGAGATAGTAAATCCGGATTTAGTTATTTGCACTTTGGATGATGGTGCTAAGGTTAATATGGAAATGACGGTGACGACTGGTATGGGGTATTTGCCTGCGGCTCAAATTAGAACGGAGGATCAACCAATTGGCCTTGTTCCAATAGATGCAATTTATAGTCCTGTTCGACGTGTCTCTTTTCGCGTTGATAATACCCGTGTTGGACAAGTTACAGATTATGACAAACTTACAATTGATATAGAGACAGATGGTACTGTTGCACCAGATGATGCAGTAGCGTTGGCAGCTCGTATTTTACAAGATCAATTAAGGCCTTTTGTAAACTTCGAAGAACCGGCCGTTCCAGAGGATACAAAGGTAGCAGAAGAACCTAAGTTTAACCGGAATCTTCTTCGAAAGGTTGACGAACTTGAGCTCTCTGTTCGCTCTGCCAATTGTCTAAAGAATGACAACATTATTTATATAGGTGATTTAGTCCAAAAGTCCGAGCAGGAAATGTTGCGTACACCCAATTTTGGTCGTAAATCCCTAAACGAAATTAAAGAAGTGTTGTCTCAGATGGGCCTCCATTTGGGAATGGAAATATTGGAGTGGCCTCCTGAAAATATCGAAGAAATGGCTAAGAGGCTTGAAGAACCATATTGATTTGGAGCGAGAAAAATGCGCCATAGAATGAACGGGCGGAAGCTCAATAGAACTAGTTCGCACCGCAAAGCTTTGTTTCGTAATATGTCAGTTGCGTTGCTTAAGCATGAGCAAATAAAAACAACATTACCGAAAGCTAAAGAGTTGCGCGGGGTTGTTGATCGTCTAATTACTTTAGGTAAACGTGGTTCCTTGCATGCCCGACGTCAGGCTTTGAGTCGTTTAAATCATGACACTGAAATCGTAGAAAAATTATTTTCGGTTCTATCAGATAGATATGCTGAACGAGAGGGCGGTTATACACGAGTTCTAAAAGCGGGCTTCCGTTATGGGGATAATGCTCCAATGGGATTTATTGAATTGGTTGACCGTGATGAAAATGCTAAAGGGCAAGAATCAGGACCGCCACAAAATGTTTCGGAAGATACTGAACCAGAAGCAGCCTGACAGAATCAATTATGAAGATTCTAATAAAGGCAGCCAGTGGCTGCCTTTTTTGTCTTGATTCAAAAGGGATGATTTATGATTTATGATATTATGATTTAGATGTTACAAATGGCTAGCGCTTTAAAATTTATTCGAAATAAAGACACACTTTTCTTTTTGTGTTTAGCTTTTTTGTTGGGTTCACTTTCTTCTTCAAATTTGAACGCGTCGGAAAAGAAAGTTCCATTGTCAAAGTCTGAAATATTAATTTCATTTGCGCCGTTGGTTAAGGAAGCTGCGCCAGCTGTAGTCAATATTTATGCCAAGCGGGTCATTCGAAGCAATAGTTCGCCATTTTTTGGCGACCCATTCTTCAAACAGTTCTTTGGCGATAGTTTTTTCCAATTTGGGATACCCCGGAAACATGTCGAGAGATCCCTAGGGTCAGGAGTGATTGTTCGGCCAGACGGTATAGTGATTACGAATAGTCATGTAATCAAAAATGCGGCTCAAATTACGGTTGTTCTTGCAAACCGTCGTGAGTTTGCTGCTAAAGTAATACTTGCTGATGAGAAAACGGACCTTGCCGTAATAAAAATTGAAAACGTCGATCAAAATTTGCCATTTTTAAGGTTAAAAGACTCGGACGACCTGGAAGTCGGGGATCTGGTTCTTGCAATTGGTAATCCTTTTGGAGTAGGCAAAACAGTGACCAGCGGGATTGTATCTGCTCTGGCGCGTGCTGCAGATGGTATTTCTGACTTCAGTTTTTTTATTCAAACAGATGCCGCGATCAATCCAGGAAACTCCGGTGGAGCGTTAATCACCATGGATGGGAGGCTCGTTGGCGTAAATACGGCAATATATAGCCGCAGTGGGGGTTCCCAAGGAATAGGATTTGCCATTCCTTCAAACATGGTGGCACGTATTATTGATAATGCCCTCGATGGCGCGAAGGTTGTAAGGCCGTGGTTGGGAGCCGTGGGACAAAACTTAACATCAGATTTAGTATCATCATTTGGTCTATCTCAGCCTAATGGAGTTTTAATAAAAGAAATTCATCCTGATGGGCCCGCACATCGAGCAGGGATCCAATTAGGTGATGTTATTACTAATATCGCTAAATTTGAAGTTATAGGCACAAGAGAACTAAAGTTTAGGATTGCTACGCTGAAAATCGGTGGAAAGGTCGAACTAAGGCTATTTAGAAAGGGAAAATCAGAAAAGGTGTTTTTGTCTTTAGAGGCACCCCCAGAAAATCCACCGCGCAACCTATCGACTTTAATTGGTCGTCACCCTCTAGCCGGGGCGGTGGTGGCGAACATGTCTCCAGCATTAGCCGAAGAGCTCTCACTTAATCCAATGCGTCGGGGTGTGATCGTTATTAATACCCAGCCTGATAGTACAGCTAGACGTGTGGGACTACAAAAAGGTGACTGGGTATTAGAAATTAATAGAAAGAAAATTTTTCTTGTGAAAAACCTCATCCGCTTTCTTAAAGAAAACGTTTCTAGATGGCAAATTACTCTCCGGCGCAATGGTAAGGTCTTTACCGCAGTAATTGGGGAATGAAATGGAATTCTCAGAAACACTCTTCAATAGAAACCCCTCTCGTCCATTAGCCGATCGAGTAAGGCCAGGTTCCTTTAGTGACGTAGTTGGCCAAGATCATTTATTAGAACCGAATGGTTCGATTGGAAGTATGATAAGGGCTAAAAAAATAGCCTCCATCATTCTTTGGGGTCCCCCCGGAAGCGGTAAAACAACAATCGCCCGATTGCTAGCTGATTTAAACGACCATAACTTTTTATCAATATCGGCAATCTATTCGGGTGTAGCAGATCTTAAAAAAATTTTTCAAAATGCAAGGAGGGATAGGAAAATTGGAGGTGAAACTATACTTTTTGTAGATGAAATCCATCGTTTTAACAGAGTTCAACAAGACGGATTCTTGCCCTTTATTGAAGATGGAACAATAACTCTTATTGGTGCTACAACCGAAAACCCATCTTTTCAACTAACGCCCCCGCTTTTGTCACGGGCTCAAATAGTGGTTTTGCATCGTCTTGATGATGAATCTTTGGAAAAACTCCTATTGAGGGCAGAAGTTGAATCTGGAAGAAAGTTGCCAATTGATGAAGATGCCAGAGCTGATTTGCTAGGAATGGCAGATGGCGACGGAAGGTATCTTTTAAATGTCGCGGAAAGTATTCTTCTAATACCGGAAAATAAAGTACTTGATAGGGCTGGGTTGGCAGAGATTGCCCAACGCCGAGCGCCTTTATACGACCGGGGACAGGATAATCACTACAACCTTATTAGCGCTTTGCACAAATCATTGCGGAGCTCTGATGCTGATGCCTCATTGTATTGGTTGGCTCGTATGTTGGTAGCAGGAGAAGATCCTATATTTTTGCTACGTCGCCTTGTTCGTTTTTCTTCTGAAGATATAGGAATGGCAGACCCTAATGCCCTTCTTCAGGCTTTGGCTGGATGGGATAGTTTTATACGCCTCGGTTCACCTGAGGGTGAACTAGCAATTGCTCAGGTCGTTTTATATCTAGCGAGTGCGCCTAAATCTAATTCGGTTTATCGTGCATTTTCTGCAGCAACTGCTGCAGCAAGAAATACGGGGTCACTTATGCCTCCCAAAAAAATCTTGAATGCACCAACTAATTTAATGAAGGACCTTGGGTATGGTGAGGGCTATCAATATGACCATGACACTCCTGAAGGGTTTTCTGGGCAAAATTGTTTTCCTGATGGCATGAAAAGGAAAAAGTTTTATGAGCCAGTTGATCTTGGGTTTGAGCAGGAAATTAAAAAACGATTGAAACAATGGGAAAATTTGCGTGGTGCAAGCGAAAATGAATGAGATACCAAAATGTATATGATTTTAGCTATCGCTATTGGTGGTGCCTTGGGTGCCCTGGGTAGATATTTTATAACAGGTTATATACAAAACTTGACTGGCAATCAGCTCCCTTGGGGAACGTTAAGCGTTAATATTGTGGGCTGTGCACTGCTCGGGGTCTTACTAGCAGTGATTTCAAATACCTGGTCCCCTTCTGCAGAGATCCGTTCATTTTTTATTGTTGGTTTAATCGGGTCTTTAACCACCTTTTCAGCATTCTCATTTGAAGTTGTTCTTATGCTCGAGAAAGGTCACTGGTTAACCGCTGCAAGCTATATCGTGTTATCCGTATTTTGCTGTGTTGGGGCTACTATGGGATCAATGTTAGCAACAAGGGCGGTCATCTAATGGCTCTAGTGCGCAACCTACTAGTAAGAAGTGGTGAAAAAGACCTGAGGCTTGATCGTTGGTTCAAACGGCATTTCCCTCAAATAAGTCATGGTTATCTACAAAAACTTATGCGGACAGGTCAGATCCGTGTAAATGGGGCAAGAATCAAATCATCAACTCGATTGAAAGAGGGACAAGTTGTAAGAATACCTCCTATCAATATGGATACAAAAAGGAAGAGCCAGGAGACAGGTTCCAATCTCTCTAAAGATGAAATTTCCTTGGTTAGGTCTATGGTTATTTATAGAGATGACGACATTATCGTTGTTAACAAACCACCTGGATTAGCGGTTCAAGGAGGTAGTAAAATCTTTTCCCACTTAGATGGTTTATTAGATGGTTTAAAATTTAGCGAAAGAGAAAGACCTAAATTAGTTCATAGGCTCGACAAAGACACCAGCGGTTTAATGCTGTTAGCCCGTAATTCTTTTGCGGCTGCCAATTTAACCTCTGCGTTTCGAGAACGAGCTATAACAAAGGTGTATTGGGCATTAGTGGTTGGTGTCCCTGAACCTCGAGAAGGGCAAATAAATGCGCCAATCTCCAAGCAAAGAAATTTTGGAATAGAAAAAATGAATTTAGGTGAAGGAGATGGACCGCCTTCGGTTTCCGATTTTTTAACCATTGAAACTGCAGGAAAACGAGTTGCATGGTTGGCCTTAAGACCGCAGACAGGGCGTACCCATCAACTTCGGGTGCATTGTAAAATACTTGGAACCCCTATACTTGGAGATGGAAAATATGGTGGAAAAGAGGCATTCATTGATGGTCTTCCATTTGTTAGAAAGCTGCATCTTCACGCCCGGTCTCTAGAATTTAAGCATCCATCAGGGGAAAAAATGTTCTTTGAGGCTCCTCTCTCGCCAGATATGGGAAAAACATGGCAATTTTTTGGCTTCGATATCAATTGCTCCACTGATGTATTTACTGATATGGATGTAAAGGAAAAAGCCTAAATGTCCGAGCCTCTGCGCGTAGTAGCCTTTGATTTAGACGGCACACTTTTAGATAGTGCAAATTCTATAGTTAATGGTGTGGTTAACTGTTGGGAATCGTGTGGATTTCCAGTTCCTGACAAAAAACATATTAGAAGAATTATTGGTCTGCCGTGGGAAGAGTCTATTAAAGAATTGTTGCCTGAAGCAGGACAAAATGAATTTGCTCAAATTAAGGCCTATCATGCAGAGGTTGCAAGTGGTGTTAGGCCTCGCCCAGAACGCCAAGAGGCCGTATTTCCAGGAATTATAGAGGTTCTAGATCAAATCGATTTGTCAGGGTATCTATTATCTATAATTACCAGCCGCTCTTCAGGAAGATTACAGGAGCTACTGGACAATAACGGTATCGGTGAACGTTTTGTTACTTTGAAAACGACAGATAACGGGCCTGGTAAACCTAGCCCCTTTTTAATGAATCAAATGCTTTCTGAGCTTGGAATAGATAAAAAAGATGCCGTTATGGTTGGGGATACAACATTTGATGTTTTAATGGCTCGCAATGCCGGTACTGCGGCTATTGGGGTGACGTGGGGGGTTCATGAGGCTGAGGAGCTCTCAGAAGCTGGAGCTCAAGAGATCATAGATAATGTATACAATTTACCGGCTACGATAGACCTTGTTCTTAAACCTTAATTTATTAATCATTTTTAATTTATGAAACGATTTTATGAGAGAGTTGAGACAACTAAAGGTTCTAAAGGATGGGTTATACTTTTAGATGAAAAAGCTCTTAAAACACCATTAAAACATCCGTTGGAATTACCAACAAAGGTGCTCGCCAAGGCTATTCTGGTTGAGTGGGTTAAACAAGAATCAGAGATCGATCCTTTAAGCATGCCCTTAACGCGTTTGGCAAACTCCACAATCGATAGAACACAAATAATGCGCCGAGAAGCTATCAATGAAGTTATTAACTACGCAAAAAGCGATGCATTGTGCTATCAAGTTGGCCAACCAAAAGATCTCTCTGAACGACAGGAAACTGAATGGCGTCCTTTGCTGGAATGGTTAGACGCAAAATGGGGTGTTCGTTTATTTATTACTGAAGGCATAATTCAAGTCAAGCAGGAGACAAAGACGTTAGAGAAAATCGAATCTATTGTATCTTCATTTAATGATTTTGAACTTACATCTCTACATGCATTAACGATTAGTTGTGGATCAATTGTGATTGCCCTTGCACTAATTGGCGGACAGATCGATACCGATCGAGCTCTGCGATGCGCAACACTCGAAGAACTTTACCAAATGGATTTATGGGGAGTTGATCCTGAAACATTGCGTCGGCATAAAGAACTTAATCACGATATCAACACTGCCTATCAGTTTTATACACTCGCATCCGGTACTGATAGTTTGTGACTTAAATGAATTTTTTTAGCACAAAATTTAAAATTAATTTTAATGACCTTCGGTTTGATAACCAAATACGGATTGGAAATTTTTTTTCAAATAATGAGTGACTTCATTCACATCAGTTTTTATTCCTAGATCTAACAATGAAGTCACTCCATGTTCTTTAATTCCACAGGGAACTATACCCGAATAATGCTGTAGTTCAGGGTTAATATTTATTGAAATTCCATGATATGTGACCCACTTTCGGACTCGTAAACCTATCGCCGCAATCTTCGTGTCTTTTTTTTGTCTATTGTCATCAGTTTTTTTTATCACCCAGATACCCACGCGGCCTTTTCGCCTTTGGCCCACTATATTAAAATCAGCCAGGGTATCTATAATCCATTGTTCTAGTTCGTATATATATGTTCGAATATCTTTGTTCCTTTTTTTTAAATCAATCAGGGTATACGCAATTAGCTGTCCGGGACCATGATAGGTATAGCGTCCGCCTCTACCAGTTTTGAATACAGGGAACCTTGCAGGGTCCAGTAGTTCGGATTTGGCAGCAGCTGTACCGGCTGTGTAAATTGGGGGATGCTGAAGCAACCACACTAATTCTGGTTTTACTTCGTCGCGAATGGCAGAGACCCTTTTTTCCATCTCGGTGACTGCAAAGTTATAGTCGGTTACTTCCTTTAGGGCTTCTTTCCAATATATAGAATTTTTTAGCATTTTATTAGTTGGTCTTGCGATAACGTTAACAATTTGGTATTTCCCGCTCCAGTATGGATGCCTTGTGGCGGAAATACTAATGAATTTGCGGTCGTGGCGGAACTGGTAGACGCGCAGCGTTGAGGTCGCTGTGGGAGCAATCCCGTGGAAGTTCGAGTCTTCTCGACCGCACCACCCCTCAGGCCTGTTGCCCTAATGAGCGGGCCTGTTTTCTATATTAATTATATAGGGCTATGGCTTGCCCAAACCTGTTTAACTGGCAGTAAGGGTAATACTCAATGGTAGACCCAAAAACAAATGAAAATGTATTGGTCTTCGCGGACGAAATATTGGGTCTTAGCCCCAAACTTATTGAAAATGTTGAAGTTGCGCTTAAGGAAAAACATAGATTTAAATCTAGAACAATTGTAGAACCTCTTCGTGCCCCAGAATGTGCAGACTTACTCCAACTCCTGCGGCCTCGTCTGCGAAGACGGCTAATTGAATATTTAAGGCCTGACTTTGATCCTCAGATTTTACCTGAGCTTGAAGAGGATATCCGAGACGAAGTTGCTGAACAACTGGGGCCCAACTCATTAGCTAATGCGATTGCCCGGCTAGAGTCAGACGACGCACTAGAGTTAATCATAACTCTTGAAAAGACCAAACAACACGAAATTCTAAAAAGTATTCCTTCTGAACTTAGAATTTTTGTTGAGGAGGGTTTGGCTTTCCCGGAAGATAGTGCTGGTCGCCTTATGGGGCGTGAATTCGTTGCTGTTCCGGGTTTTTGGACTGTAGGCGAGACAATTGATTTTTTGAGAGAAGCAGATGATTTGCCCAATGATTTTTATGATATATTTGTTGTTGATCCACGTCATCGGCCGGTAGGAAAAGTTTCTTTAAGCCATATTCTTCGAAATAGAAGGCCAGTCGAAATTAGTAGCATTATGTTATCCGATATTGTTACCGTGCCGGTTGCAATGGATCAGGAGGAAGTTGCTTTTATATTTTCTCAGCAAGATTTAGTTTCTGCTCCGGTAGTCGACAATGGGAACCGGTTAATTGGAGCCATTACCGTTGATGATGTACTTGATGTGATACAAGATGAGGCAGAAGAAGATATTATGAGGCTGGGTGGGGTTATGGGGGATGACCTATACTCTGCGGTACTTCAAACGGGCAGGTCACGATCTGCATGGCTATTCCTTAACTTGATAACAGCAATTATTGCTTCAATGGTCATTAGTTTATTTGAAGGAACATTGGAGCAGATCATTATCCTTGCAGTTTTAATGCCTATAGTCGCTTCAATGGGTGGAAATGCGGGAACACAAACGATGACAGTTGCAGTGAGAGCTCTGGCAACAAAAGAGCTGACCCGATCTAATGCCATGAGAGTAATTGGGAAGGAAGCGCTGGTTGGGGTCTATAATGGTCTTCTTTTCGCTCTACTGATTGGAGGAATAGCGTGGTTTTGGTCAAACTCATGGCAAATTGGGGGTATCATGGCTATCGCAATGATGATTACATTGGTCATAGCTGCGATTTCTGGTATGGCAATTCCACTTATTCTCAATCGGACCGGCATTGACCCGGCTATTGCTTCCAGTGTTATCCTAACGACAATCACCGATGTTATCGCTTTTGCAGTATTTCTTGGCTTTGCTTCTTTTCTTTTGCTTTGAATTAATTAATAGACCAATTAGGCTCAAGTTTTGAAAATTAATCATTTAATTGCCTGGTTATCCATAATTGTGGGCACTGTTCTTTTTTTTACCCCTCCACCAGGTGAAGTTGCTGCGGTTGTGATGAGGGCAGCTGGAGTTGTTGTCATAGCAGTGAGTTTATTTGCGACAGCTGCTATCCCCGAGTTTTTAGGTGCTCTTATATTTTTCTTTTTATGTGTTATTTTTACGATCGCACCACCTGATGTCATTTTCTCGGGGTTTTTCTCTGGCGCTGTCTGGCTTGTGCTTGGTGGGTTGATTATAGGTATTGGCATAGAAGTATCAGGCCTAGGCGCGCGCTTGGCAGGAACGCTGGAACGTGTCTTTGGGGGCAGCTACTTCAAGGTTATATCTGGTACGATTTTATTGATGTTGGTACTGGCCTTTTTAGTACCTTCAGCATTCGGTCGGGTTACCATGATGTTACCTGTTGTCCTCGCTCTGGCGGATCGTCTTGGTTTTAAAGAGGGTCGTAACGGTAGGACCGGTCTCATACTTGCGGTTGGTATGGGAACGCTGATAACGCCGTTTTCTATTTTACCCGCGAATGTTCCAAATGTTGTTTTGTCCGGGGCGGCAGAAGCTGTGCATGGCATTCAATTTTCTTATACGGAATGGCTTCTCCTACATTTTCCTGTTCTCGGTGTTGTAGGTTTTATTGGTCTTCCTATCGCTATCTATCTTCTCTTTCCTGACAAAATTGAGAATCGTTTAAAAAAAGAACCGGAAGTACCACAGCCATGGTCATTTAACGAGAAAAAGCTTTTAGTTCTTCTATTTATTACACTCGGTTTGTGGGCGACTGATAATTTACATGGAATTTCTCCTGCATGGGTTTCTCTTGGCGCTGGTATTGTATGTTCGTTGCCCGTAGTCGGGGTTTTACCGGCTGGACAGGTTATATCTAAAATAAATTTCGGTCCGATTATATTTCTTGCATCAGTCATAGGTATGGGGGCTGTAGTAACGCAGACAGGGCTTGGTGAAAGCTTGGCTCATTTCCTTATATCGAAGGTTGATTTAACGGAAGGATCGGGCTTAGGAAAATTTTATTCTGTTATTGGGCTGGGGTGGTTTTTACAGTTATTTACGACGTTGCCGGGACAACCAGCGATTATGACGGCAGTTTCTGAACCGATAGCTTTAGCTACAGGTTGGTCTTTGCCAACCGTGTTGATGGCACAAGTTCCTGCATGGGTCATGGTTATTTTCCCATACCAGGCGCCTGTACTGGTGGTTACAAGAGTAATTTCCGGTCTTGCAATTTCAAAGTTCATGAAGCTTATGATACCATTTGCAATATTTGGAGCACTTGTTTCCGTACCTTTACAGTATCACTGGTGGAAATACCTCGGATACCTGCAGGGTTAAGGCTGATAGAATTATAAAGATAATGCCGTATTAGGTTTTGATGCCCTATAAATCACGGGAAGGGCTAGATTAGAGAATCGTTCTAATTCATATTATAGAAATGACTATTCATCTTGTTAAAATCGCGGTTGGTATAGAAAGTATTGAACACCTCCAGAAAGTTCAGCTTGAACGAATCGGTCGCGCTAAGGAGCTGGGCGGCGCTGAAAAATTAAGACACCTAACTCGTAACACGCCGCGTAGAAGAAATGAAGTATTAGAAAACGGATCTATCTATTGGATTATCAAAGGCTATATTAGGGTAAGACAAAGTATAATAGGTCTGGAACAAGTTGTCGGAAGGAATGGGAAGCCACGATGTGCACTGCTTCTAGATCCTTCTCTCAAAAAAACCGTTTTAATGCCGCATAAGCCAATTCAAGGATGGCGGTATATGGAAACACAAGCAGTACCTAATGACCTGACTGAAGAGGAAATAGAATCCTCCCTACCTTCAAATATGGCTGAAGAATTAAGATCGCTGGGTTTGTTGTAAATTGAGCTAGCTCCGAAGCAAGGCTTGCAATTTTATACCCATGTTGGAGAGATCTTCCACTGAGACTTGTTTTTTTTCTTGCATGAGACGTTTCCCAAAACGTAAATCACGTGGATTGTTAATAGAAATTGCTCCATCTATAACCCCATTTTTTAAATAAAAGGTTACGAACTCATTATTTTCCGGTTTTCCTCTGGTCGCAGTTGTATCCCAATTCTCAGGTATACCAATCATCTGTATATTTGCATCAAATTGATCAGACCAAAACCAAGGGATTTCGGAATAAGGTTCGGAATTACCAAGCATAGCTTTACCGGCTGCAATGCCCTGGTTCTGAGCATTTTCATAGCTTTCGAGCCGTATCCGGCGGCTAAGTATCGCGTTAGGGTGATTAGCTACGTCTCCTGCCGCATAAATATCTGGATCAGAGGTTTGAGTTTGTTCGTTAACCACAATCCCATTATCAACATCAAGACCTGCATCAGCGGCTAATTCTGAATTGGGTATTACACCGATTCCTACAACGGCAACGGTACAGTCAACCTTTTCGCCGTTTGACAAAACTGCGCTTTCTAGTTTTTCTTTGCCTTGAAATATATCAATACCCGTATTTAGGTGAATATCTACTCCGTTCTTGGAATGGTAGTCTAACATCCAGTTACTAATCTCTGGTGTCACAGCACGACCACATAGCCGGTCGGCTGCTTCGACGACAATGCTTTTACAACCCAACTTTGTGAGCGTTGCAGCGCATTCTAGTCCAATCCAACCACCACCTATGATTAGGGCATTAGAACCTTTTGTGATTTGGTTTTTGATTTCTAACGTGTCATCGATGGTTCGGAGGTAGAAGACACCTGGTAATTGGGAGCCTTCTATGGAAAGTTTTCTAACCCGCGCCCCAGTCGTTATAGCTAACTTATTAAAAGATATTTCTTCACCGTTTTCTGTAATTACTTTTTTGGCCGTACGATCGATAGAGGACACCCGGGTTCCCAGCCGGAGGTCTATTTTCGATTCTTCAAGGGTTTGCTTTTTCCAAAAATAAGTACTTTCGACTGAGACGTCTCCCAAGAGTGCTTCCTTAGACAGTGGAGGTCTTTCGTATGGAATGTGTTCTTCTTCTCCAATCAATATAATTTTACCTTCAAAACCCTCTGAGCGCAGACTGTTAGCTACCCATCCTCCAGCTTGGCTGGCTCCTACTATTACAAATGTTCGGTCATCGGTCATAAAATTTGGGCCTAATCTTAACTTTAGTCATCAACCTTAGGGACCCCTACAGATATCTGATCACCGTCGACTTTTACGGGGTATGGCCTGAGGTCAATTGTTGCCGGAGCTGTAAGAGCTTTACCAGTTTTAATGTCAAAACAAGCTCCATGCAGGGGGCACTCAATTTGTCCGTCTTCAATGTACCCATCAGTCATACATGCGTAGGCATGAGTGCAGATATCATCAATTGCATAGAATTCACCATCTAATTGGTAAATTCCGACGTCCAACCGCCCTATAGATACCGCCTTTGGTTCGTCTTCGGTCACCTCTGATGTTGTTGCAACCGCGTGGAACTCTATAATTTCATCAGTCATTTATGTTTCCTTTTAAATAAATTTTTTTAGACTCTTTGTTCAACGCCAACATAGATGGTGTCGCCCTCGACTTTGACCGGGTAGGTCTGTAAATCAACTTCCGCAGGGGGGTTTACGGCTTTTCCTGTCTTAATTTCGAAGCAGGCGCTATGTAGTGGGCATTCAATGAGATCTCCATCTACAAAACCATCGGCTAAACCAACATTTTCATGCGTACAAATTCCATGGGTGGCAAAAAATTCACCTTCAACATTGTATAATGCAATCTCTTCTTCCCCGATAAAGACCCCGATGACATCTTCTTCACTCACATCCCCAATTTTCGCAACAGGATGAAATTCCACTTTACTCATTAATTCTCTCTTCTTTCAAACACCTAGGGTGGATTTATGGATATCTATTCGTTTTAGAACGGCCGCATTTTACAATGTAATCAAATTCTGCCAACCCGAAACCAGCTCCTGAATTCTAATCAGAAACTGAAAAACTTACAAAACCAAGATCCTGAACGATATTACGGACGTAATCACCCGGGCGTAATGCATGAGCGGCAGTGGCGCCGCCGGCCATTATAATCGAGCCGGGTTTAAGGCTTTCGCCAGCCTGTGTTGCTAATCGAGCAGCATGTGTTAGTGATCTTACCGGGTGTCCCAGAATAGCGGCAGATGATCCTATTTGTGTAGGAAGTCCATTTATTTCTAGCAACATACCCAAATTACTCAAATCGACGTGTGGCTGGTTCCATGCGCCAAGTAGAAAACCCGACGAGGAGCTATTATCGGCTACTACATCTTCCAAAGAGAATTTAAAATTTTTATAACGAGAATCTATAATTTCAATTGCTGGTGCAACCGCTTCGACCGCAGCCAAAGCCTCTGCAGTTGTGAGGGGCCCTTCCAATTGTCGTTTGAGGAGGAAAGCGAGTTCCGGTTCTGCTCGTGGGTGAACATATTTCTCGAAATTGATTTCGCCACCGTCTTCAACCTGCATTTGATCTGAGAGGCGTCCCCAGACCAGGTCAGATAAACCCATTTGTAACATTTTGGCGCGACTGGTGAAGCCCATTTTTATTCCGACTTGTTTTTCCCCTCTTGCAACACGCCTTTGAAAGGCTGTTGATTGGATTGCATAGGCTTCGTCGAGCGTATAGTCGAATTTTTTGCTCAGTTGCGGTATTGCCTTACCAGCTTGAGCCGCTTCATCAACAATTTTTGCCATCGAATTAATATCTGACATTAAACTACTTCCTTTTTATCCCGTTCTTTAGCGAGGTCCAGCGCGACGTCAACGATCATATCCTCCTGCCCCCCAACCATTCGACGATTTCCTAACTCCACAAGAATATCTCGGGTATCGATACCATAAGTTTGTGATGCGGTTTCAGCATGGCGAAGGAAGCTTGAATAGACACCAGCATAACCAATAGAAAGGGTTTCCCTATCTATTCTTACCGGTCGGTCTTGTAAGGGTCTGACGAGGTCGTCAGCGGCGTCCATTAATCCAAAAACGTTGCAGCCATGGTTGAGTCCCATGCGGTCAGCAACAGCAATAAATACTTCGAGCGGGGCATTGCCGGCACCCGCGCCCATACCACCTAGTGAACCGTCAATTCGAGTAGCTCCCTGTTCTAAAGCAAAAAGGTTGAAAGCCACCCCTAGGCCTAGGTTATTATGTGCGTGCATACCGGTCTGGGTGTTAGGGTCCAGCACGTCTGCCATTGCCTTAAAACGATCAGTAACCCCATCCAATAATAATGCACCCGCACTATCGGTTACATAAATGCAATTTGCTCCATAGGTTTCCATTAACTTGGCTTGTTCAGCGAAAGCAGTTGGCTCAGTCATGTGGGCTAACATTAGAAGACAGGCGACATCCATACCATTTTCACGCGCCCATTCGATGTGCTGTTTGGATACGTCAGCTTCGGTGCAGTGGGTGGCGATCCTTACCGATGTAGCTCCTGCCTTTTGGGCATTTTTTAAATCTTGGACAGTTCCAATTCCAGGCAATAACAGAACGGTAAGTCTTGCATTAATTACAACTTCTGCGGCGGCCTCGATCCACTCTAGGTCAGTATTAGTGCCGAAGCCGTAGTTAAAGGAGGTGCCAGCTAATCCATCGCCATGGGTGACCTCTATTCCATTAACTCCAGCCTCATCGAGGGCTTTGGCGATGATTTTTACATGAGTTGGAGTGTACGCATGCTTAATAGCATGCATTCCATCACGAAGCGTTGTGTCTTGCACATATATATCACGTTTTGGGTCTATTTTCATATTTAGGCTGCCTTTTTGAGCTGCACTAATCTTTCGGCAGTTTTGAGTGCCGCTGACGTCATAATGTCCAGGTTGCCGGCATAATTTGGCAAATAATGTGCTGCACCCTCAACTTCTAAAAATATTGAAGTTTTTAAACCGACAAATTCTCCCAGACCTGGGATTTTAAGTGGTGTATTATCGCCGATGCGCTCAAACTGAACTTCCTGTTTTAATCTATAACCAGGTACGTAGCTTTGTACCTCCTCTACTTGAGCCGCTACAGACGCCTCCACTTTAGAGGTGTCAGCGTTTTCACTAAGAGTGTAAACAGTATTTCTCATCATGACTGGAGGGTCCGCTGGATTAAGTACTATAATTGCTTTGCCGCGGTCCGCGCCGCCGACACTTTCTAGGCCAGTGGCCGTAGTAACAGTAAATTCATCTATATTAGCGCGAGTACCCGGTCCTGCGGATTTACTGGCTATGGAGGCAACGATTTCTGCGTAATGTACTTTCGCTATTTTTTTTACCGCTTCAACCATCGGGATAGTAGCCTGGCCACCGCATGATACCATATTGATATTTGGAGCATTTAAATGTTCATCAATGTTAACCACTGGAACTACATAGGGACCAATAGCTGCTGGTGTCATATCTATGATTTGTTTTCCATGTTTTCGCGCAATTTCATCATGATAGGCATGAGCCTTGGCAGAAGTTGCGTCGAATAGTATCTCGATGTCTTTAAAAACATCCATTTGAACCAGTCCATCTATACCTTGATCGGTAGTTTCAACCCCCATCTTCCTAGCAAGGGCAAGACCATCTGATTTGGGATCTATTCCGACTAGTGCTTCCATAACTAAAATTTCTGAGGTTCTTAAAATTTTAATCATAAGGTCGGTTCCAATATTTCCTGAACCGATGATGGCTACTTTAGTTTTCATGGAGGTTTACCCTTTAATTTCCAAATACCGCCCGAACAGAACCAAGACCAGAAATTCTTACTTCTATTACGTTGCCTGGCTGCACCGGGGCCATTGGACCCAGGGCGCCGGTCATAATGGTATCGCCAGCCATTAACGGCATACCAACTTTCACCATTTTACGTGCAAGCCACAGTGCAGCATTAAGCGGGTTTCCAAGGCAGGCTGCTCCCGCTCCAATAGATACCTGGTCCCCCATATTTTCCATAACCATGCCGCACATTCGTAAATCAATCTCGTGCAGGCCGGTCGGTTTTGTTCCTAGCACATACAGTCCCGACGAGGCATTGTCCGCAATAGTATCAATGATAGTAATATCCCAATTGGCTATACGACTACCTACAACTTCAATTGCAGGTAGTGCATATGCCACTGAGTTAATTAAATCAATCAAGGTAAGATTTTCATCAACCAAGTCGTCATCAAGTACCAGTGCAATTTCTCCCTCGACTTTTGGTTGCATTAATCGTTCAGCGGCTATTTCGTCTCCATCGACAACTTCCATATCTGAATAAAGGATCCCAAAGTCTGGTTGATCGACGCCTAGTTGGCTTTGTACTGATTTTGCCGTGAGGCCAACCTTACGTCCAACCGGTCGACGACCTTCATTTATCCAAAACTCAGTATTGAATTGCTGAATATTATAGGCGGCTTCGAGATCACCCTTTTTAATAAGGTCACGAATAGGTTTGCAGGGTTTTCCACTCGAGGCAGCTCTCCGGATACGGGTCGCCGCGGTTTTAATTGGGTCTACTGACCTGGCTGGTTTTTTGGCCATCATTCCTGCCTTTTAAATACTCCAATTTATGACTTTTTTATAGAGCAGGTAAGCAGCTATGAAAATAGCCGGTTTGTTATAAAATTAGCTAAACATTGGCTTTAAAATTTTTACTCAGAAGACGCGGTTTCTTCTTCTGTAGAGGACGCTATTGTTTCTTCTTCTTGAGATGTTGTATTTTCTTCTAAAGACGATCCTAATTTTTCGGTCATCTCATTAGATTCTTCTTCTACCTGACTTATTGCCTCCTCCTCTGAACGCGCGACGTTAGCTGTTATGTTTACGCTAACTTCAGGGTGAAGTTTCACAATAATTTCATGCATACCAACCGTCTTTATTGGTCGGGCCATTTGGACCTGCTTACTATCAATTGTAAATCCTGCCTCTGTAATTGCTTGAGCAATATTACGAACGGTAACTGACCCGTATAATTGATCGTTATCACTGGCCTGCCGAACGATGGTTACCGATAGGCCATCAAGCTTTTGTGATACAGCGTCGGCTTCTTTTTTTAACTCAAGGTTAGTCGTTTCAAGTTGCGCCCGCTGGGTTTCAAAGTAATTGCGGTTTTCTGTAGTTGCTCTTAAAGCCTTTTTCTGTGGAAGTAAGTAGTTCCTTGCAAAGCCTGGACGTACATTAACGACGTCACCCATTTGGCCAAGTTTCTCAATTCTTTCTAACAGAATTACTTCCATCACTTATTCTCCTGATTTCGGCCCGGTATAGGATAACGAGTTCGTAACGATATCCATTGTTCCAGAACACCTAATAAAACAACTATGGCTGATAGCCAACCAACAATTATGAGCAGGATATAAACTCCAGCAAGGACTGCACCTCGTGCTCCTACTCGGTGCGAGAGATTGTGTATAACCGCTAGGCCCAAAAGAAAAAAGGGTGTTGATAGTAATGGGGCGGCATTACGGCCAAACTCGCCTAATATTCCAGGAATTAATGATAATAATATAACGAAAGCTAATGCTATACTCATCCAGTTTGGCAAGTTGAAATTAGTATATAAAGGCCTAGGGCGAATTGAAAATCCAAAACGACAAAGAACATTTTGTGAAAGTACGGAATTTATAATGGAAATTAAAAGCCATACCGATAGAAGCATACCAGGAAGATAATTAGCCATCATTTGAATAAAAATTGTGGCTTGCGGACTATTTTCAGGTGCTCGAGAAAATATATTCTTCAATAAATTCTCTGAAACACCCGATAAACTGCCTATTTCCCTCATAGCATATATGGAAATTAACGCAAGGAATAAAAGCCCACATGCGGTCAGCCATCCAATTATATGGCCAATGGGGTACCACTCGACCTCATTTGGCTTTATCGCTTGCCTGGAGAAAAGGGACTGACGTACAACAATTATTGCAGGTATAGAAGCGATTACGATGAATATCCCTACGGCCTTAGCGTGAAGTCCAAAAAAGATGCAGCAAATCGCAATCATTATGGAAATCAGAACAGGTACTAAACCTTGCGAAAGGCCAACTAGCAGGAGGGGAACAGATGAGATATAGGTCAGGGCAATAGCTCCGGGTGCCCCTGTTCTGATAGCAAGGAAAAATAGACCACTCGCAAGTCCGCCAGCGAGGGCGATGAGAAGCCCTCTATTCATGCTCGAGCCCCGATATAATTACTCGACGACGAAGGGGAGCAGGGCAAGGTTACGTGCTCGCTTGATAGCACGTGCAAGTTCCCGCTGCTTTTTTGAGGAAACAGCTGTAATCCTTCTGGGAACAATTTTTCCGCGCTCCGAAATAAAACGTTGAAGCAACTTAACATCTTTATAATCTATTTTCGGCGCATCAGGGGAAGAAAAAGGACAACTTTTTTGCCGTCTAAAAAATGGTTTGCGCCCACCTCTCATTTATCCTCTCCTGCAATTTCTTCTTTATGTTCTAAATCTATTGAGTTTTCACTTTGAGCGGATAATTCATGCGAGGCAATTTCTATCATTTCCTCTTCGTTTTGGTCTTGTTGGTGAGTACGTTCGTCGCGTGCATGTTTGTTTTTCATCATAACTGAGGGTTGATCGCTTAATTCGTCCACTCGGATAGTCATGAGACGCAGTACATCTTCATTCAACCGCATATTCCGCTCAAATTCCTTTACTATATTTGAGGGGGCATCTAAGGCCATCATGGTATAGTGGCCTTTACGGTTTTTTTTGATCCGGTATGCTAAGCTCTTCAAACCCCAATATTCGGTCTGGGCAACTTTGCCGCCACCTTCTGTGACTATTTTAGACATACTTTCAGTCAGCGCCTCTACCTGTGCCGATGAAATGTCTGGCCGTGCAATGAACACGCTCTCATAGTAAGGCACGTTCGCAACTCCTCATGAAAATCCGTTTGCCAAATGTTGCAGCCGGACAAAATATGAAAATACAATTCATTTTATAATGACAATTTAAAAACATCTAAAGCAGTTTATTAAGTGCCCCAGGGCGCGCATATATACACGATTGCAGCTTATAAGCAAGTATGTCAAATGTCCTTCATTCACTTGACAGTTTATTGCTCCAAGCTATCACTGAAGGGTAGGAATTTGAACTGAAAAAAAGGAGAATAGGTTTATGTCAACTGCACTACTTTTTCCAGGACAGGGTTCGCAACAAATTGGAATGGGTGCATCCCTTTCGGAATCATTTCCCGTAGCACGAGAAACTTTTGAAGAGGTTGACGACGCTCTTAATCAAAATTTATACAAGTTAATTTTGGAAGGACCGGAAAAGTCACTCACAATGACAGAGAACACGCAGCCAGCGCTTATGGCTGTCAGTATGGCCGTGATGCGTGTACTTGAACTTGAAGGTGGTTTTGAAATAGGGAACCAAGTGTCATTTGTTGCTGGTCACTCACTCGGAGAATACTCTGCTTTGGCTGCTGTTGGAAGTTTTACGCTGACAGAAACCGCTCGTCTTCTTAAAAAACGAGGTGGGGCAATGCAAGAAGCGGTGCCAGTCGGCGAAGGTGGAATGGCGGCTTTAATTGGAGCAGATTTAAACGCCGCTACTGAGCTAACAAAAGAAGCTGCTGAGGGTGAGGTTTGTTCACCGGCTAACGATAATGCGCCAGATCAAGTTGTTATATCTGGTAATATTAGGGCAATAGATCGCGCTGTTTCCCTTGCCTCTGAACACGGATTCAAGCGTGCTATTCCCTTGCAAGTTAGTGCACCATTTCATTGTAACCTGATGTCCCCTGCCGCTGATATTATGGCGGAAGCCCTCCAACAGATCGATATTAATCCACCTCTAGTACCCTTAGTTTCTAATGTAACGGCTCAAGCTATCCACGAACCTGACACGATTCGTCGGAATTTAGTAAAACAGGTAACAGCTATGGTACGTTGGCGAGAATCTATTATTCAGATGAAAAAAAATGGGGTTGATAGGGTTGTGGAGATCGGTTCGGGTAAGGTTCTTGCCGGCCTGATAAGACGCATTGATAAAGAAATTGAAACGACTTCGGTTTCAGACCCATCTAGTGTAGAGAGTTTTCTTAAATCCCTTTGATCTAATTACCTGGAGTAAGGACATGTTTGAACTAAATGGTCGTTCTGCACTCGTTACCGGTGCTAGCGGAGGGATTGGTAAGGCGATTGCAGAATTATTATATCAAAGAGGAGCTAATGTATCGCTTACTGGCCGTAATGAAGACGCTCTTATAAAACTTGCTTCGGAACTTGGTGAACGTGCCCATGTTCTAATTGCGGACCTATCAGATAAAACTACTACAGAAAATTTGGTAAATTTAGCCAAAGATAAAATGGGTAGTCTTGATATCCTTGTAAATAATGCGGGTTTAACTAAGGATAACCTAGCAATTCGTATGAAAGGTGAAGATTGGGATGAGGTCCTTGAAGTGAACTTGACGGCTGGGTTTCGCCTAGCTCAATCAGCTATAAAATTGATGTTGAAATCTCGTTTTGGACGTATCATCAATATAACTTCAATAGTTGGTCAGACGGGTAACCCTGGGCAGGTAAATTATGTTGCATCTAAAGCTGGTATGACTGGCCTTACTAAGGCCTTGGCAGCAGAAGTGGCATCACGGAATATTACAGTAAATTGTGTTGCTCCGGGCTTTATAAAGACCGCAATGACGGATGCGCTTTCAGACTCACAGAGAGAAAATATGCTGGATAGAATACCAGTAGGTCGATTTGGAGAACCGGAGGATATTGCTGCATGTGTGTTATTCTTAGCTAGTAATGAAGGTAGCTACTTGACAGGACAAACTCTGCATGTAAATGGGGGAATGGTAATGATATAGGAGTTTGGTCGATATAAAATGCGCTGTGCTATTGGGTCTGATTCGACATAAACTCGCATATTATCTTCGGTCTAAAAAAATTATAAATTTTACAAAGGAAAGCTGGTATGAGTGATATAGCGGATCGCGTCAAAAAGATTGTTGTGGAGCATTTGGGAGTCGAAGAAGATAAGGTAATAGAAGGAGCTAGTTTTATTGAGGATCTTGGCGCAGATAGTTTGGATACTGTTGAACTGGTTATGGCATTTGAAGAAGAATTTGGTTGTGAGATACCAGATGATGCGGCGGAAAAAATTCTTACTGTTAAGGACGCTATATCTTTCATAAGCGACGAATCGGGTTCTTAAAGATTTGTCATATTAATTTTGTAATCGCCTTTAAAACCTTGAAATTTATTTATAAGAACTAAATGAGACGTGTCGTAATAACCGGCATTGGTTCGGTAACGCCTTTAGGGTCGGGAGCAGAGAACTCATGGAAGTGTCTGCTCGAAGGTCGCTGTGGCATTGATAAAATCAAAAGCTTCGATGTTTCGGATCTTCCGGTCAAAATAGGAGCTGAGGTTCCTATCGGTGATGAAAATAATGGAATGTTCAACTTTAATAGCTGGGTAAGTGAAAAGGATCGGCGAAAGAACGATAATTTCATAATTTTCGGAATCGCGGCAGCATCACAGGCCATAAATGATGCAGGCTGGCGGCCAGAAAATGAGGAGGAACTCTCTCGTACTGGGGTTATGGTTGGATCAGGAATAGGCGGGTTGCCGGGTATCTATGATGCTTCTGTTGCATTGTATGAAAAGGGAGCACGCCGCGTCAGCCCATTTTTTATACCTTCTACTTTAATTAACCTTGTATCCGGACAGATTTCAATTCGGTTTGGGTTTACCGGCCCTAACCATGCAGTAGCGACGGCTTGTTCTACAGGAGCACATGCAATCGGTGACGCCGCTAGGTTAATCCAGTTTGATGATGCTGATGTAATGGTTGCTGGTGGCGCGGAAGCGGCTATTTGTCCCCTTGGTATAGCTGGATTTGCATCCGCGCGTGCGCTAGCAAGTAAATTTAATGACAACCCCAAGGCATCCTCCCGTCCTTGGGATAAGGACCGAGACGGTTTCGTTATGGGTGAGGGGGCAGGCGTTGTGGTTTTGGAAGAGTTCGAGCATGCAAAAAAGCGAGGCGCTAAGATTTATGCAGAAATTGTTGGGTATGGTCTTTCTGGCGACGCCAACCACGTCACTGCACCCGCCAGTGATGGGTCAGGCGCAACGCGTGCAATGAAAATGGCCCTTCAAAGAGCTAAAATAAATCACGAAGATGTTGACTACATAAATGCACACGGTACATCAACCCCATTGGGGGATGAAATCGAGTTGGCAGCGGTCAAAAGATTGTTTGGTGCTAGCGCTTATTCTCTTTCGATGTCGTCAACGAAGTCTGCAATTGGGCATTTGCTGGGTGCTGCTGGCGCTGTAGAAACTGTTTTTTCCGTACTAGCTATTAGAGATAATATAGTGCCTCCAACATTAAATTTAGATCACCCCTCTGATGGATGTGATATTGATCTAGTACCGCATATTATGAAGGAAAGATTTGTCAAAGTGGTAATGTCTAATTCTTTTGGGTTTGGAGGTACAAACGCGACCCTGATTTTTAGAGAAATACGCTGATTAATTGGCTACGCGCCCGGTTCCGTATTTTACTTATTACTATTGTCATATTTTTAACTTTATCCGCTGGAATATTTGGGCTAGTAAAAAATTTCGCTTACCAACTAGGACCGCTTACACAATCAAAAATCCTTATTATTAAAAAAGGAAGTGGGTTAAAGAATATTGCTACCCTTCTTAAAAAAGAGGGTGTGATTAATCATCCATTTGTGTTTCGGTTATGGTCATGGTATCGCGGTGTTAACGACCACCTTTTAGCTGGGGAGTATCAATTTTCACCCAAGACCAGCATACAATCCACTGTTTTGATAATTTCCTCAGGCGATACTTTTAAGCGGCGTCTGACAATTCCAGAGGGACTTTTAGCAATCCAAATAAAAAAGATTATTCTTTCAGCTCCCGGTTTAATCGGTGAAGTCCCTGATTCAATGTGGAGAGATGGTACTATGTTACCAGAGACTTATTTTTATTCCTATGGGGACACCCGCTTCTCAATCGTCAAAAGAATGCGTAAAAAGCTATATCACGAAGTAAAAAAAATTTGGAGTAGAAGGCCAGCAAACAGTTTGTTGAGAACAGCTAAGGAGGCTTTAGTTCTAGCCTCTATAATTGAAAAGGAAACGAGTAAAATTAAAGAAAGGTACATAGTCTCGGGTGTCTTTCATAATCGTTTGCGATTGGGAATGCATTTGCAGTCTGACCCAACGGTCGCTTATGGAATCACTCTAGGCAAAATCCAACTCAAAAGGCCTTTAACGAAATCAGATTTAAAATTTCCTTCCCCATACAATACTTATCATATTAAAGGTTTGCCCCCTAGTCCTATATCCACCCCTGGATTGGCAGCAATTCGGTCAGCAATAATGCCTGCGATGACGCCTTATCTCTATTTTGTTGCGGATGGAGGGGGTGGTCACGTATTTTCTAGTACCTTGAAATCACATAATCGTAATGTTTTAAAGTGGCGTAAGTTGAAACGTAAGGCTAATAGAAATTAGGCAATTTTTCATATGTATATAATTTCAAATCTTATTCCTTTGGGGGAACCTTGGGTGTTAGAAAACTCGATAGTTTCGGCGGTAATACACCGTAAAACCAAGCAAGAAAATACATGATTTTCGGAAATGCGATTCTGCCTTTATTCCTATAAAGGCCGTGGCGGATAATTTTTGCGGCTTTTTTCCCTGACATTAAAAAAGGCATTGGGAATAAATTGTTTTCTGTAATTCGGCTTTTCACAAACCCTGGACAAATTACTGAAACTTTTAGACCACTTTCTGAATAACGCTCTCTTAAGCCCTCACCCCAAATTCTTACCGCTGCCTTAGTCGCGGCATATGAAGGTGTTCCGGAAAAACCTTTGAACGATGCTAGCGAACTCATAATCGCAATTTGGCCATAGCCTCTTTTCTCCATTACATCTAATACGGGTACGACGGTGTTTAAAACACCATCAATATTAGTTGAGAAAATTTGTCGAATAGAATCGCGCCCCGAGCCGGCCCCGTTAACACCTCCGGCGATTCCGGCATTGGCTATAACAAGATCGAGACTTATATTTTTTTCTAATTCAAGTACCCACTGATGCATTGCGAATTTATTAGTTACGTCAATGATCTTAATTATAACAACTGCACCTTTAAGACGGCAGGCCTTCGCAATTTGGTTTAGTCTGTTCTCGTTCCTTCCCGAAATTGCCAGAAAGACACCGGCATTGGCATATTCTAATGCAAGGGCGGCACCTATCCCGCTAGATGCTCCTGTAATAAGTATAGTCTTTGGTTCCATTTAAACACTATCTCATAGTCTTGTTGTGAATTAATTGCACACCTATAGTGCCTCAAAATTTCGTTTTAATTTAAGAGGTATTTGTGTCCGTATCTAGTATGACAGGATTTGCTCGTGTTGAAGGCGCAGAAAGTGGATTTAGTTGGGCTTGGGAAATTAAAAGTGTAAATGCACGCTCTTTAGATATCAGGGTCCGTTTGCCCGCTGGAATGGACAGTATTGAGTCGGAATTAAGAAGCCTGGTGCCAAAACGCCTGATGCGCGGTAACATTTTTGCTAATCTGACTTTGAACAAAACGTCTAATAGCCATGACATCTCAATTAACACTGACGTTCTCGGGAATCTAATAAAAATTGCAAAACAATTTTCAAAAACCCATAATGTCCCACTATTGGGACTTGATGGTCTTCTATCTATCCGTGGAGTAATTGAGGTTAAAGAAGAGGAAGAGACAAAACAGCAAAAAAAAGAATTAGAAGACATTATTTTAGTAGGTTTAGGTAAGGCGTTGGATCAGCTGGTAAAAAGTAGATATGATGAGGGAGAAAACCTAAGAGTTAGCGTGGAAAATCATCTTAATTGTATAGAGCAATATGTTGGGGAAGCTTGCAATATTGTTTCGACGCAACAATCCTTTTTTAGTGAACGTCTCCTTCGGCAGGTCAAATCTTTATCTGATGCAATTCCAGCTTTGACAGAAGAACGCTTGGTGCAGGAGGCAACACTACTTGCTGTTAGGGCTGATATTAATGAAGAGCTAGATCGGTTATCAGCACATATTCAGGGTGCTCGTGAGCTGATCTTGAATGGTTCACCATTAGGTCGAAAATTAGATTTTCTATGCCAGGAGTTTAATAGGGAAACTAATACAATTTGTTCTAAATCTTCTAATTTAGATTTGACCCGAGTAGGCTTAGGCTTGAAGGCTTCAATAGAGCAAATGCGCGAACAAATCCAAAACTTAGAATAGATAGGGAATGAAATGTCAGCTTTTCGAATTGCGCGCAGGGGTTTGATGCTGGTCCTCTCTTCTCCGTCTGGTGCAGGTAAAACAACTATTTCTCGACTATTACTCGAGCGCGACTCTAAATTGTCAATGTCCATTTCTACAACAACGCGTCCAATGCGTCCTGGTGAAGAAGATGGCTGTGATTACAATTTTGTTGATCCAACCGAATTTAATCTAATGGTTAATAGGCAGGAATTCCTTGAACACGCAAAGGTATTTGGAAATTATTATGGTACTCCTCGAGCCGCAGTTGAGGAAGCTCTCGTCTCAGGTTCAGATGTTATTTTCGATATTGATTGGCAGGGTGCGCAACAATTGGGTCAAGTCGCTGGTGAGGATTTGGTAAGGGTATTCATCCTTCCTCCATCGACTGAAGAACTTTATCGTCGTTTATATCAACGGGCACAGGATTCAGATGAAGTTGTAGACTCAAGGATGGCGCGGGCAGCAGACGAAATGAGCCATTGGGCAGAATACGACTTTATCATTATTAATGAGGATGTAGAAGAAAGCGTCGCGCAAGTGCAAGCAATATTGGTTGGAGAGCGATTGCGTCGTCAAAGGCTGTCAGGTTTGTCAGAATTGGTTAAGAGGTTACAAGAAGGTTATTGATTTTTACTTTTATTCAAATCTATATAATGCTCAGAAATCCTACAAAATTCATTTACCTTTAGTGTTTCGGCTCGGGCAGCCGGATTAATATTTAAAAATTTCAATATCTTTAGAGGATCAGAAAATAAAGATGCTAAAGAGCTTTTTAACATTTTTCGCCTTTGACCAAATGCAGCAGCTGTGACTTTTTCCATAATCTCAAAAGATATTGTACTGATAGGTAGAGACCTTGGTATAAAATTTACCAGAGCGGAATTTACTTTTGGCGGTGGTACAAACGCAGTTGGAGGAATAGAAAGTTTTTTTTCTACGTAGCAAAGCCATTGACTTATAACGCTTATACGTCCGTAGTTCTTTGAACCAGGTTTTGCTATCAACCTTTCTGCTACCTCCTTTTGAAACATTAATGTCATACTATTTATTGAGTTAAGTTGACGAAGCCAGCCAAGTAAAAGTGGAATGGAAATATTGTATGGAAGGTTAGCAACAATAGTAATTTTTGTATTTTTTGCTATCTCTTTGACTTTAAAATTTAGAGCATCCGCTTCAATCACAGTCAATCGATTTGAATAGCATTTAGTTAAATCAGATAAAGCAGCTATGCATCTACTATCACGTTCTATGGCAAACACCTGTTTAGCATCTGTCTCCAGAAGTGCACGGGTCAAGCCACCAGGTCCGGGCCCCACTTCAAATAAGATTTTATTCTTTGTATCGCCAACCTCTCTGACGATACGTCGTGTTAAATTTGAATCTAAAAGATAATGTTGGCCAAGTGATCGCTTTGCTCCCAATTCATGTTTAGCTATTACCTCTCGTAGATGAGGTAATTGTTTGGAAATGTCTAAATTAGGCAAGGAATACCCCATTAGAGGATTTCTTTCTATTTTCTGCCAGTTTTCCAGCAAAGTTTATGGCTTCCATTAGGCTGCGAGGGTCGGCTTCACCATTCCCTGCTATATCCAATGCCGTTCCATGATCTGGCGAGGTTCGAATTATTGGTAACCCTAATGTCACGTTAACCCCGTACCTAAAATCAAGTAGTTTTGAGGGTATCAATGCCTGGTCGTGATACATACAAATTATTAAATCATAGTTTTCTCTTGATTCTTTGTGAAATAGTGAATCGGCTGGAAAGGGTCCGTTTACATTAATTCGTGCTAACCTTAATTTATCAATGGCGGGAGTTATAATTTCAATTTCTTCACGACCGAGATGACCGTTTTCGCCTGCGTGAGGATTCAATCCAGCAACTGCAATCCGGGGATTTTCTATCCCAAAGTCCATTTTGAGAGCTTTGTTGGCTAGATTAATACAATCTACAAGTTTATCTGTTGATAATGCATCAATAGCCTCTTTTAATGATAAATGAATCGTTACGGGGATAACCCGTAGGCCCTTAGATACCAGCATCATTCCTGGAGGGTTTTCTGCATTTGTTAATTTTGCGAGATATTCCGTATGCCCTGGATATGAAAATCCTGATTCATAAAGTGTTGATTTATGGATAGGATTAGTAACCATTGCGCTAGCTGTTCCCGAAAGAACGGCTTCAGTAGCTATATCTATTGAACGGATGACCGTTGATGCGTTGGAAGGACTTGGGGATCCAGGGATTACATCAAAGCTTAACCTTTCTACTAAAATTGGTAGTGCTCGTTTAAACACCTTGTTTGCGAGCTCTGGCCGGTCGATTAAATATATAGGTAAATGCAGATCTAAACCATTTGCAATTTTCAATATTCGTTTTGGATCATCAATTAAGAAAAAGGGGTATCTGGATATTTGATGCTGTTCTGCCCATGCTTTGATCGTAATTTCGCCGCTAATTCCTGCAGGATCACCCATTGTAATAGCGATTGGAGGTAATTCACTGACCATGGCTTTACTATATTCTTATATTAATTACGGCTGCACTTCGTAGGTCACGCATATATCGGCGGATAAGCACTGATAATCTTTGTTGTTTTAAACGATTTCTTATAATTTTAGCAGTGGGAAAATTGGTTACTGGGAGGATTTTTTGGCAAACCATATAAATTGAAATGCCATTTGGTGTTTTCACAGGTTTACTAGATTGGTTGATTTCGAGGTTTTGAATTATCTCCCGTAATGGGTTTCTTAGTTTTTTTAGGAATATTTTTCCGAGTGTAATTTTTCCTCTTGCTTTTGCCAATTTGCCCATTCTCACCATTTCTTTGCAACTTGAAATGTTTTTGCTAATAAGTTTTGCTAAATTCATTTGCTTCAAATGATCTTTTTTTAAATTATTTTTATGCAGTGGCAGAGTTATTCGTTGTAGATCCACGATCCCTTCGCTGGGATCTGTTTCAAGAATTTTCCTTTTTGAAACTAATCGATAGACCTGAAAACCAGAATTTGTACGAAACGGCCCATAAATCTCGCCTTTCTTCATCTTTGGGACTATGCGAGCGAGGTCAGTATTTAAAACCTTTTCATGCAACCAACCTAAGTCTCCACCAGTTGAAGCTGTGGGCGCGGCAGAAAATTGTCTGGCTATTTCCTTGAAACTAGCTCCAGCTTTTATTTCTTCGATTAAACGTTTTGCAGTTATTTTCACCTCAGATACATGTTTTTCATCGTTTATAGCAAATAATATTTCCGAAATTCTGAACTCAGATTGTCCTTTTTGTTCTTTTAAACGTTTTAGAATTTCGTCTATTTCATCGTCTCCAATTGTTATTCTTGGTACCAGGCGACGTCTGATTAATTTGGTCCAAGCAATCTGTGCTCGCATGCGATCAAAGACAGCTGATCGTGGCAGGCCTTTCTTTTTCAAAAACGTAATAAATTCCCCCGGTTTGATATCATTTCGTTTCTCCAATACGGCCGTTGCTTTCGTGATGTTCCTTTGAGAGATCGAAATATTACGTTTTTTTGCTTCTTGTAATTGTAATTTTTCGTCTATAAGTGCTCGTAATATCTGCTGTTTTAGGCGTTGTTGTGTTTGACGCGAGGGACGAATTCCCGAAGATGCTATAACTAATCGGATACGAGCACGCAAATCAAACATCGAAACTACATCATCGTTTACAATTGCTGCAATTCTCTCGACGCTCTGTCCATAAATTACGGAATTTGGAAATAAAAATGCTAAAACTAGAATTAGCAAAACGAACGATAGTTTTTTCCTTTGTTTTAATTGTATTCCAATATTTTTAAACATTTTTCTATAGTTCAAGGTAGTAAGAAAGTTTAAATCGAATTCATCTTTGTCTAAAATAAATTAGATCATTTTTCGAGTGTCAATAATCAGTATAAATTGAACCAAGGTTTTTAAAAATTAATTTCAGAAAAACGGTATCAGAAGGTTTGACGTCACGGTCCTCTGTGAAGGTCCGTTCAAAGTTCAAATTCATCGTAAAACAGTCACAATGATAATTAATGCCAAATTTTTGATTCAGGGTGTTTGATAACTGCAAATCCCTAGTAGTAGATGCGTCTATTGACCAAGCCTTTGAAAGTCTTGACGATAAACCATACGTAATTTCCTCTCTATCTGTGAATTCTCCAGAACCAGAGCCTTCATCAAAAAAACTATAATTTAGATTAAAATTGAGAATTTCCGGTCCAGCATGTGTGGAGAATTCGCTTCGGCGTGCCGAAAAATTATCCTTATCTAATCTGAAGCGATATTGGACTTTAATTCCATCAGAGGGGCTGAGAGATAGTCTTCCCACAATGTCAGAGAAATGGTCGTTCAATCCAGAATTTTCAGCAAAATCAGAATTACGGCTGACACTGTAGCTTTGGCCAACGAACCCATCAGAGGAGATGTTTGGGCTTATATTTCCTAACTTAAGCCCATAGTAGATACGCTGCCCGCCGTCTACACGATCAAGTCCTGTGAATCTATTTCGACTAAAGAGATTGGTTTCGTCGAACTCGATATCTTGACTATCTTCGTTAGAGATTTTTTTTGAATTTCCTCCATTCGGAGCGAGCTGGAAGCCTATTACAGGTTCTAAAACCTGTGTTCCAAATTTTGTTTGACGAGAAAGTGGTAGTCGCCAGTCTAATCCTATTCTTGGGAAGATACGTCCCGAGAATACAGAAGAGTTTTGGTATTTACTGTTGTGGTAGGCATCTGTTTGTAGAGAAGCATAAAAATGATAAACATCACCGGCTGGGGCAATATAAGGTAACTCCAGCGAGTTTTTTAGAGAAAAACGCCGACTATCTACACCCTCACTTCGTGTTAATGACAATATATTGGCATCAAGTTTCCAACGCGCATTTTTCTTCCCCAAAGGGGTTATAAAGTTTGCATCTGCCATCGGCATTATTAAAGGGATCGTTGCAGGGTCATCAGTATTTCTTAAGCCTCGCCAAAAGTAAGTTTGAACTGACGCATAATTTTGATTATGAAACCCTTCAACAAATGCATGACTTTTTAAGGTGTCAGAGTCCCGAAAGCCGTATCTTTGTAAATAGGTATCATCAGATGTAAGTTTCAGGTTAGCGCCTGCGCGCCAAGTTTGGTTGATGTCTTTTTTAATGTCAGAGAAAAAATGTCCGCGAACCCCTTTTGAGCCTGAGGGTTTGGTACCATTTGTAAAGCTTCCCTTTAAATTGGTCTCCCCATCAATAAACCTTTGTCGGTATTCTCCGGCTAATATTAATCCCTCCTTAGTAGTAAAAATTGGCCGAAGTGTTGCATCCCTATCCGGGGCAATATTGATGTAGTAGGGCGTTTCTACCCGCACACCAAGAATATTATTTGAACTATATTTTGGCACTAAAAGACCAGTTCTACGCTTTACTGTTGGGTCAGGGTGAAAAAAATAGGGGGTATAGAAAACTGGTATTCCAAGGAATTCCATAAATGCGTCGCGATATTCAATATTTTTTTCTGATTTATTGTGAACAATATCAAAAGCTTTAATTTGCCACAGCGGAACCTGAGGATTTGTTGGACAACTTTGGCAAGGGGAATAAACGGCCTTACGCAATTCTATTTTTTCCCCACCTATCCGTTGTCCCCCGACCGCTGCTAACCTTGACTCATCCGTCATTAAGATTCTTAAATTCTCTACTATACCATTTTTGAAGTCGCCTGTGAGCTCGGCATAGTCAGCAAAAGAAACATTTCCGTCTGGTTCCATTAAAACTACGTTTCCCGACGCTGTTAACAGATCTTGTTTTTGGTCGTAGCTAACATTATCTGCTTTTAAAAGTCGTTTCCCTTTAATTAATTCAACGGAACCGGACGCTATAACAAGCCCGAGTTTGCGTTCATGCCGCAGGTAGTCTGCTTTAAATAATATATCGTCTGATTTTTCGGTGTTTGTTTGAAATTTGAAAGGCTTTGAATACGAATGCGAGCTTTGGCAAAGGTAAATAAGGCAACACAGAAAAACGGTATATAAAAATTTCACGTATCTAACCGTCTTCTAAATGAAACAATAAACCTGAACCAAGCAGTATCCCCACGGACGCTGGGCTCCAGGCGGCAAGAAAGACAGGAAGGCGTGAAGAAAGACCCAGCGCATACGCAACATCCGTCGAAAAGTAAATCAAGACACCTGAAATTACACCAGTAATAACCGTTATTGTTGCACCTCCCTGGCGCGTTGGCCTTAAAGTGAATGCTGCTGCAAATAAAACCATAGCGCAGAGTAGAACCGGATCGGCGAGCTGGGAATGCCAATACAGACGATGTCTCAATCCCGAAAACCCGGCGTTTTCTAATATATTTATAAAACCCGGAAGAGCCCAAAAGGATATTGTTTCGGGTTTACCAAAACTATCCTGGATATTTTCTTGGGTCAGGTTTGTAGGAATTGATAATTTGGGTAAGGTTATTATAGGATTTTCAGGTGCCGTAATTCGTACGTTTCTCAGGTGCCAATTTTTGGTCCCTAATTCCGCATGATCCGCGTCTATACGTGAAGAAAATTTTTCGGTTCCTTTAAACTTAAAAATAATTACATTTTCTAGAGACATGGCAGGAGCCCGGATATTAGAAGCATGTAAAATGTAATTACCTTCTTTAATCTGTTGGCGAATCCATAGACCCTTTCCGGAAATTGTTGCGAGACTATGATTATTAAAAATTTGTGCTTGTAGTTGGTCGTAGCGAAACATCATGGCTGAAGCAAAAGGACTATAAATTGTGATTTTGATGACCCCAATAATAGTCGCAATAATCAGCACCGGTGTCAGAAATTCCCATGCAGAAACTCCCGAGGAACGGGCTATTACAAGCTCATGGTGGCGATTGAGCCGCCAATAGGCCATCATGCCTCCGAAAAGAACGGTAAATGGAATAGCTCTTTGTGCTAGGTGAGGTAGTTTGAAGAGCACCAATGATAAAACATCTGTGAAGGTTACACTAGTAAATCGTGAGGTACGACGCAAAATTTCTATTGTGTCGAACAAGCCTATTAGAATTACCAAACCAACAAAAAATCCAATCCAACAGATCAAAAACTGTCGACAAATGTATCTTGCTAATGTAGGGCGAAGTCGCATTACATTTTGCTCGTTTCGGATACTTTTTTGTTGGTTTCAGAAACTTCCCTGTACCTGAAATGACTTAAAAAATACGCACTAACAACTATTGTTGTTATTGGAATAAGGTACATCAGAAAAACAAGATGGATGGCTTTTTCTCCTAAATTTTTAACACCTAAATGACTTGTCTCTAGTATGAGTACAAATCCAACTGCTAAAAGGATACGCGAAAGTTGCCCTCGACGGTTAAAACTGCCACTTAGGAGCAATGCTAGTGCCAAAAAGGTAAATGCCAAAGGAAGTAAAGGTATAGAAAGACGATGGTGTCCTTCAGTAACGAGTTTATTATACCATTGCAAATCTTGTTTAACGTTAGGGTTTGGATTTATCAGGGTTCGTAAATATCGTTCGCGTGGTTCTCTCCAACGTGTTATTGGATCCCTAGTCTTTGTACCTATATCAAATGTGTATTTATCAAAATATAATAATGACAGTCTTCCATCTTTAGAATCTACTTGTTGACGATTGCCGCTAAACATCACGACGCGAGGCCCTGTTTTACTAGATGAAATAACCCCGCGTTCTGCCATCATTGTAATCGGTTGTTTTGGTGAACGACCATCATGAATAACAATACCGAATAGCTCTCCAGTAGATCTTCTGTTTCGTATATAAATTGTGACCCCGTCCATAACGGTATTGAATACGCCCTCTTGTAAGAGGATAGTTGGTAATGAATTTCTAAATGAGAACTGTAAATCTTTAAACTCTCGGTAAGAAGTAGGCAAAAAGTAAAGCGTTATCGAATAGCAAATAAGGGTGACGAAAACCGCCAATATGATAGCTGGCCTGGCGATCATGAAATGACTATAGCCACTTGCACGCATAACAACGAGTTCGCTATCAATTATTAACCGGTTGTAGGTAAAAATTACTGCTGTAAAGATAGCAATCGGTAAAATAAAGGCTAGAAATGTAGGAAGGAGTAATATTGTAAAATTGATGAAAAGCGTAACCGATAAACCACGGTTTACTATCATTTCAACAAATCTTAGAGACTGTGTGAGCCAGACCATACAGGTAAGGGTTGTAGCAACTAGAACTGTTGCCACCACAAGCTGTCGAAATATATACCAATTAATTCTTTTCACTTGTTTATTATTACCTGGTCTCTATTGTCTTGTCACAAGAACGCATATTAGACCTTTATTTGTTAAAATGTTACCGGCGTCTATTTGCGCCGCTTTAGAACCATAATAAAAAGATAATTCGTGAATTTTGGAATATACGCAACAAACTAGATGTTAAGAAACGTATAACCGATGTTTATCATAAAATTCCTGAACCAACACAATGTCAATGTAACAAATCATTTGAAATTTTATTAAATCTGGGGTTCTTTGGCATTTTCCTTAGTGCTTTGAAATTAAAATTAGTAAATTATTGTGGATTCTAAAATTCGGAGTGAAAAAATGCGTGTGTCTTTTGCCAATCCCAACTCTAATCGTGTAGGGGCTTATGTGGTTTTTTGCAGTAATGAAAAAAAACTATCTAACAGTGCTTTGAAGTTAGATGGAGAAACTAAAGGAGCACTAAAACGGGCTTTAAAGGTAAGTCAGTTCATGGGCAAACAAGGGGAGATATTAAAAGTACTAGCGCCACCTAGTAGAAATATCAGTGCTATAATTATTGTTGGAACAGGCAAAATTGAAAAGATCGATGAACTCGTAGCTGAGAGATTTGGAGGGGCCATTTTCCAAGCATTATCTAGTTTACGTTGTAAAACAGGGTTTATCCTTTTGGACTTACTTAGCGGTTTAAAACTTGGTAATGCAGAATTTGCGGCTCATGTCGCATATGGGTGTAGCCTCCGAAGTTACCGATTTGATAAATACAAAACAAAAGAAAAGGAAGAGGAAAATCATCTTTTGACATCGATAACCTTGATGTTGGACCAAGTATCAAGTGCTCGTCGAAAATTTTTACCTCTACGTGGCATTCTTGATGGTGTCTTTTTTACTCGTGACCTTGTATCGGAGCCCGCAAATGTAATTTTCCCTATAAGCTTTGTGGGTCGTTTAAGGTTTTTGAAAAAACTTGGTATTAAGTTGCAGGTTCTTGATGAAAAACAAATGAAGAAACTCGGTATGGGGGCTTTGCTTGGTGTAGCACAAGGAAGTGCAAACGCCCCTAGATTGGTTGCAATGCGATGGGATGGGTCTCCTAATTCAAAAGACAAACGTCCCATAGCTTTGGTTGGCAAAGGTGTAACTTTTGATACAGGTGGTATTTCAATTAAGCCAGCAGGTGGTATGGAAGACATGAAGTGGGACATGGGAGGAGCAGGGGTTGTCTCTGGTGTCATGCACGCATTAGCGGCACGAAAAGCCAAAGTGAATGCTGTTGGAATTGTTGGCTTGGTCGAAAATTTGCCTTCGGGTAAGGCACAACGTCCGGGGGATGTGGTTAAAACTATGTCGGGCCAAACCATTGAAGTTATCAATACTGATGCTGAGGGTAGATTAGTTTTGGCTGATGCTTTGTGGTGGTGCCAGAAAAACTTTAATCCACATACAGTAATTGACCTTGCGACCTTGACCGGAGCAATAATTATTTCACTTGGCCATCATTATGCAGGCATGTTTACCAATGATAATACGTTAGGAAATAAACTAATTGCCGCTGGTGAAGTGACTGGCGAAGGTGTTTGGCGTATGCCTCTCGGTAAACCTTACGATAAACAAGTTCGTTCGCAAATTGCAGATATGAAAAATGTTGGTGGTCGTGATGCAGGAAGTATAACAGCAGCGCAGATATTACAAAGATTTATCCATAAAAATGTTAAGTGGGCACACCTTGATATTGCGGGTGTTACTTGGTCGAATTCAGATTCGGAGATAGTTCCAAAAGGTGGAACCGGTTTTGGTGTTAGGCTGCTTAATAGGTTAATAGCTGATAATTATGAACGTAAATAAAAGGTTAATATGGTGACCGAGGTTGGTTTTTATCACCTTACAAAGACTCCCCTCGATCACGCATTATTGAGGCTTCTAGAAAAAGTGTTGATGGCAGGTAAGCGGGCCGTGGTGAGAACTTCTTCAGAAGAGAGGGTGGAATTTCTGAATGGAGCTCTTTGGACTATTGATTCCACATCTTTTTTACCTCATGGGACTAATAAAGAGGGTAATCCCTCTAGACAGCCCGTTTGGATAACCAAAGATAATGATAATCCGAATAAAGCAGAGGTTTTGGTTTTAACAGATGGAGCAGACCCAAAATTTTTTGATAAATTTGAGCGTTGTGTAGAAATTTTTGATGGTAATGACGAATTAGCTATTATTGCAGCAAGAGAACGCTGGGAAGAATTGCAACGCACTGGCATTGCTTTAACTTATTGGGAACAAACAAGAGTTGGTAGTTGGCAAAAAAAAATAGGGTAGACAAACATCTGTTTTAAGTATGCTTGAAATAATATTTCTTTAAGTTAATTGCACTAGATGGTTGCCGTGACCATTTTGAAAGGATATAAGGCGCCGCTCGGAAAAAAAGAGAGTAACTGCCCCATGTCTATTCAAAGAACCTTATCAATTATTAAACCAGACGCGACGCGTCGAAATTTAACCGGACAAATTAATGCGCGTTTTGAAGAGAATGGCTTAAGGATTATAGCCCAGAAACGTATTCATATGAAACGTAGTCAGGCAGAGGGTTTTTATGCTGTTCATGCTGAGCGGGCCTTTTTTTCCGACCTGTGTGAATTCATGTGTTCCGGGCCTGTTGTGGTTCAGGTTTTAGAAGGGGAGGATGCTGTTGGTGCAAACCGCGCTATTATGGGCGCGACCAACCCAGCCAACGCAGATGAAGGTACAATTCGAAAAGATTTCGGTGAATCAATAGAAGCTAACTCAGTACACGGTTCTGATTCGACAGAGAATGCATCAATTGAAATCAGTTTCTTCTTCAGTCAAACAGAGTTGGTTGGCTAAAGTCTTTTTAAAGTAGGAATACTGCCATAAGCGCGACGATTATGAGTACAAAAGATGTGCTAAGAAACATAAAAGTCGAAAAACCTTTCCATCCCTGTTTTGTTTGTTTCGAAACAGTATCTGTAATATCAGCCATATTTCCTTACTCCGAGTGTTTCTCCAATCCTTAACCTAGAATAAAAATATCGCTTAAAGATATATTTTAAAAGACCCTTAACCGATTATTCAATTGGATTTAGAAAATACACACCAGGTGCTTTAGGGCCTTGAATTAAAACTTTTTCGTTAATAATTTTTATTTTATCTTGTGCAATTAAAGATAGGGCATGGCTAAAACAGCGATGTTCTGCAATTAATACCCGGTTAGCAAGGCTCTCTGGGTCATCTTCTTGTAAAATAGGAACGGCCGCCTGAACAATAATGGGCCCCGTATCCATTTCCGCTCGAACATAATGAACGGTACAACCGGTAAACTTGACTCCCGCTTTTAACGCCCTTTCATGAGAGTTCAACCCCTTAAACGCAGGAAGCAAAGATGGATGAATATTGATGATTTTATTGTGCCAATATTTAACAAAGGAACTTGTCAGGAGTCTCATAAAACCAGCAAGGCATATAAGTTCGACACTATAATTTTCCAAGGTTTCTGTTAATGCCCTTTCAAAAGATTTCCTATTAGAGAAATTTTTATGATTTATTATTTTTGAAACAATACCGGCTTCAGATGCACGATCTAAACCAGCGGCACCAGGGGTATTTGATAATACTAGTTTAATTTCAGCAGCCGAATCTTCCGATTTACAATAATCAATTAAAGCTTGTAAATTTGAACCTCGACCTGAAATTAAGACGGCCGTCTTTAGTTTCGCCATGCTTCTTCCCAGTTGACAATTTCAACAACGGCCTGTTGTTCTAGTTTTTGAACTGATCCAATTTCATATGCTATTTCGTAATGTTGGGATAAAACCTTTTTCGCGGAGTTTGAATCATCTGGGGCAACAATAGCTATCATCCCTATCCCACAATTAAATGTTCTTGCCATTTCTCTAGGCGTTATATTTCCCTTTTTAGATAGCCATTTAAAGATTTCATCTATAGGCCACCTGTGACCTTCCAATTTTACGCCTAGACCATCAGGTAATATTCTTGGAATATTCTCAACTAAACCACCACCCGTAATGTGCGCCAATCCTTTTAGCAACCCCACCTTATGTAAAGCCAAACAAGATTTTACATAGATACGGGTTGGGGTAAGCAAGGTTGAACCAAGCGGCATATCGTTAAACGGCATTATACTTTCGTAATTGTGCCCGGTTTCCTCTACGATTTTTCGGACTAGTGAAAATCCGTTTGAGTGAATACCACTAGATTTTATCCCTAGTACCACATCTCCTTCGGCAATAGTCTCGCCCGTAAGCACCTGCTCGCGGCTAACAGCACCAACCGCAAATCCCGCCAAGTCATAATCATTACCTTGGTACATATCCGGCATTTCAGCGGTTTCTCCCCCGATAAGCGCGCAGCCAGCCTGTTTGCAACCATTAGTAATACCTCTAACTACTTCCTCTGCTCGGTCAGGAATAAGTTTTGAAGTTGCCAAATAATCTAAGAAAAATAGCGGTTCAGCCCCTTGAATGATTAGATCGTTAACACACATGGCAACCAAATCGATTCCAATTCCAGAATGATCATCCATTGAGGAAGCAATTTTTAACTTGGTGCCAACACCGTCAGTAGCTGCGACTAAAATAGGGTCTCTGATCCCGGTGGCGGAAATATCAAACATGCCACCAAATCCCCCAATCTCGACGTTAGCGCCAGGTCGGGCAGTGGATCTAATATGAGGTTTTATAGAATTGACAAATGCGGTACCCGCATCAATATCAACTCCTGCCTCTTTATATCGACGATTGTTAATAGGTTTCTCACATAGTTAAAGCGGAGTAATCTATGGCATTTCTATTACCATGTTTTATAGTGAAGATACCTAATACTAGCTGCTTTGCAACTTTTGCATTTGAGAGGTCATTGGCTAAAGTTTTTCTCCTTATGCTTTTAATTTACCCGTGTGTAATTTTAACTGCACGTGGGGAGGTTTATATTGTACGTGGAGTATCTGTTGATGAAACATCTGAATCGGCAGCTGTCGCACAAAAGATTGCTTTGAAGAAAGGTCAAGAAGTCGCATATTCACGTTTAATCAAACGTATAGTGCCAAAAAAAGAACAGTTAAAACTCAGGAATTTGAAATTCTCTGAACTTGTCGAATTAGTTTCGAGTATTGATGTAGTTGGTGAAAAATCATCATCGGTAAGATATTTGGCGAGCCTGAATATTAGATTTAACCCATCTGCAATGCGTATTCACTTGCGCAGCGCTCGTGTTAAGTTTGCAGAAACAAAAAGTAAATCTTGGATTGTGTTGCCTGTATTCCGTGCCCAGGCAACATCGCAGCTATGGGATGCTGGAAATATCTGGCTTAAAGCATGGCGAACAATGCCCAACCACGATGGTCTGATTAATTTAATTATTCCCAAGGGCGATACACAAGACATAGCGGCAATTAGTGCTGAACAGGCAATAGAAGTTAATAAAGAGAGAATAAATTCTATAGTTAAACGTTACGGTGCTTCTGGAACGCTTTTGACAATTGCGAGTGTTAAGGAAATCCAAGGAAGAAAAATAGTTGAGGTAGCAACCAGCCGAATTGGTATTCGCGGAGATGATAAAACTTTGATTCAAGGCTTTGAAAATAATTTGGAAAGACCCATACCGAACACCCTTTTGTCCGCAGCTAAAAGCTTGCGTAGTGAAATTGAAGAAACTTGGAAACAGGAAAATTTATTGCGATTTGATCAAGATCGGATTTTGTTGGCTGAAGTAGAATTAAAAGGACTGAAAAATTTAGTATTTCTGCGAAAAAAGCTTGAAATGAGTCCTCTAATTCAGAGTTTAGAAATAGTTAGATTGTCTTTGAAAGATGCTCTAATTCGTATCCAATATATTGGAGCCCCTGAACAATTGCGATTAGCATTAGAACAACGTGATATTTTGTTGACCCAGGGGGCAGTCTACTGGAATTTAAAGACTGGTTACGAAAATGACTGATTGTACTATCTTCGATCTTATTTCTATTACGTGCAATTATCTGAGAAAATTGTTTAAAAAAAGTTTTTTACAATGAGCCTTCCAAATCTAATTTCTATTGCTCGTCTTATGGCTGTTCCGGTTATGATCTACTTAATTTTAAACGGATATTATCTAGCTGCTTTTTGGTTATTTGTGGCCGCGGGTGTGTCCGATGCTATTGATGGTTACTTAGCTAAAGCGCTGGGGCAGGAAACCGTTTTAGGCAGTTATCTTGACCCATTAGCTGACAAAGCATTGCTAGTTAGTGTCTATGTTACTTTGGGGCATGTTAATTTACTACCGAGTTGGTTGGTAATCATGGTGGTGTTCCGCGACCTAATTATTGTCGGGGGCGTGGTTTTGCTTCACATTTCAACTAATGATGTAAAAATGAAACCTTTATTGATCAGTAAATTAAATACGCTAGCGCAAATTATCTTAGTAACGGTTGTGCTGGCCAATTTTGCCTTTCCCCAGGTTTTATGGCCACATTTCATAATAGTTCTTGTTTACGTTGTTACCGCAACAACATTCGCATCTGGAGGTGCATATATTGTTACCTGGGGAAGAAATGCAGAAAAGGATGAAGGATCCGTAAACCGATGAGTGGAGATATCCAAAAATATTACTGGTTCGCCGCCATTTTAATGTTAATCGGAGGCTTGTGGTTATTGTCGGAAGTCCTATTTCCATTTGTTGCCGGCATGGCACTTGCCTATTTATTTGATCCCTTGTTGGACAGAATTGAACGGTGGAAATGGCCAAGGTGGGTGGGGGCAGCGATACTTACCTTATTTGCAGTAATTTTAGTTTTTTCATCTCTGCTCTTGATCATACCATTATTGAATACCCAATTAGTTGAATTAAGTGTCCGTATCCCAGGATATCTAAATGAAATTCAGACCAAAGCCCTAGAACTTATAGCAACCTTTCAATCACATTTAACCGAGGAAGATGTTGTCGCAATTCGGCAAAGGTTAAGCAGTTCTGTAAATCCAGAGTTCATTTCTTGGCTGGGAAGTATTTTGTCCAAAATTTGGGACGGGGGACTAGCATTACTAAACCTTTTGTCTTTATTGTTCATAACTCCAATAGTTATGTTTTACCTGCTCCGAGATTGGGACCGGATTGTTGAGGTTGTTGATAGTTGGCTCCCGAGACCGCATTTATTAGTAATTAGAGAACAATTTTCCAATATTAATTCTGTTCTTTCTGCATTCGTGAGGGGGCAAGTACTTGTTTGCACAATTTTGGGGGTATTTTATGGTTCGGCCCTCAGTATTATTGGTTTAGATTTTGGATTTATTATCGGGCTGGGTACAGGACTTATTTCGTTTGTCCCCTATTTTGGAATGCTCCTTGGGTTTGTAATTGGTGTCGGAGTGGCTATTGCTCAATTCGGTGAATGGGTTTCCATTCTTGCAGTTGCTTCGGTTTTCTGTGTTGGGCAATTTCTTGAAGGCAATTTTATTACGCCCAAATTGGTGGGAAATAAAATTGGCTTACACCCAGTTTGGATAATTTTTGCATTAATGGCTGGAGGGACTTTGCTTGGTTTTACAGGCCTTCTTGTAGCCATCCCTGCCGCTGCTATTATTGGCGTGTTGGGACGTTTTGGTATATTAAAATATAAGGCGAGTTCAACCTACGCTGCTCCTAAAGAATAATAAAATTCCTGATGGCTAACAGGCAACAATTTATCCTAAATTTACAGCACCGGCCTGCATTTGGGCGGGATGATTTTTTTGTTACAGAATGTAATCAAGAAGCCCTTTCTTTTATAGACCTTTGGCCTAACTGGCCTGGACCTCTCGTTTGGTTATGTGGACCACCGGGTTGTGGCAAAAGTCACTTAGCTGCTGTTTGGCAGGAGAGATCTGGGGCCAATCAACTCGATCAATCTCAAATAATGTCAGATTCTATAAGTATTTCACGAGACTCGTGTTGCTTCTTTACAGATTTATCTGGGGATATCGAAAATGAGAGGTCATTACTAAGTTTTTATAATATAGTCGCTGAACAAGGCGGCTCTATTCTTGTGACCTCTTTGTTTCCTCCGGCGTCTTATAATTTTTTGATACCAGACCTTGGTTCCCGTCTTAGAGCGGCACCGGTAATTAAAATTGCCAAAGCGGATGATGAATTACTGGAGGCTGTTCTGATAAAATTGTTTGTAGACCGACAGCTTCGTGTTCAACCAGAAGTTATTTCATATTTGATGCGGCGTATGGATCGAAGCTTGTCCGCAGCCTGTGAAATTGTTGAACTTTTGGATAATAGGGCGTTAGCTGAGCAAAGGATGATTACGGTTCCGCTAGCACGATCAGTTATGAAGAGTTATGGGTTTTGTAATTGAAATTGCTTTGATCAACTTTGATAACGCGTAACGACTTATCTACTAATGTTATTGCAATTTGCCCATGTTTTAATGCCAGTGCGTCATCGCCAAAGATTTTCCGACGCCACCCACTTAGCGCTCTAATCTCCGCATGATCATTTCTTGCGAGTTCTTCAATTTCATCTGAGTTGGCAATAAGTTTTTGTGCCACCGAGTGTTCCGCACACTTCAACTTTAGTAAAACCTTTAATAAATCTGAGGTTGGTCCGGCTTTTGCTGTTTTATTATGTAATTTAAAAACTTTTGGGCATTCCTCAATTGGGGTTGAAATTCCTTGGGAGATTGCCGCAAGAATATTTTCAGCAGTCTTCCCTTTTCTCTGTCTTTCGTGCAAACCACGCATAATTTTAAGATCACCGATAGATCTAGGTTTTTGTATGGCAAGTGATAACACAACATCATCACGTGCTATTCTATTTCTTGGAACGTTATATTTTTGTGCTTCTTTTTCCCTCCAAGCGGAAACTTCGCGAAGGATACCCAGCATCCGCGGAGTTGGATTTTTCACTTTGAAACGTTTCCAAGCCTCTCGAGTATTAAAGGTGTAAAGAGCTGGATCAAGTATTGTTGCAAGTTCTTCGTTTATCCATTCTTTTCGATTACCACTTTCAACTAGTTGGGACAATTTTTCGTATACAACGCGTAGGTGGGTAACATCGGCCAGTGCATAATCCACCTGTTGTTGAGACAATGGGCGCTTTTGCCAGTCAGTGTAACGCATAGATTTGTCTATTTGCTTTTGGGTAAGTTGTTTGACTAGTGTTTCGTAACCTACGGCATCTCCAAACCCACACGCCATTGCGGAAATCTGTGTATCTATAACCGGAGATGGCAATTCACCCATAAGACGGTAGAAAATTTCAAAATCCTGTCGCGCAGCATGAAAAACTTTCATTAGATCCGGCTGGGCCATCAGTTCTAATACCGGTGTTAAATCGATACCATCAGCCAGAACGTCAATAACAGCTCCTCCATTAGGCCCACCAATTTGAACTAAACAAAGTTGTGGCCAATAGGTTTTATCGCGTAAAAACTCCGTATCTACGGTGATAAAATTTGTACTACTCAGACCTTCACAAAAGTCCTTTAAGACTTCACTTTCAGAAATTAGCGTCATAGTTCAGCTATACACAATTTACACAGAACAATAAAGAAATTGATGGCTGATGTAAGTTAAACTCTTGACAAGATGAGCTATTATGTGGCCATTCCCCGGCTAGCTTAGCTTTTATTTTCGTCCCGACGGGGAATTCAATGCATCGATTTAGGACACATAACTGCGACGCCCTTCGAATGACTGACGCAGGGAAAATTGCAAGACTTTCTGGGTGGATACATCGTAAACGAGACCACGGGAATTTATTGTTCGTTGATTTAAGAGATCACTTTGGGGTTACCCAATGTGTAGTTGATGGTTCAAGCCCAGTTTTTCAAAAAATTGAGGGTTTGAGATTAGAGTCGGTGATTTGCGTAACAGGTGAGATTGTTAGACGTAGTGACGAGACAATTAATTCAAACCTACCCACTGGTGAGATAGAATTAGCGATCGCGGAGTTAGAAGTTTTGGGCGAAGCGGAGCCGCTGCCCCTTCAGGTTAATTCAGATCAAGACTATGGTGAAGAAACACGCTTGCGCTATCGATTTCTAGACCTTCGGCGTGAGAGGTTGCACAATAATATAAAACTTAGATCTGAGGTGATATCAAGTATTAGAAGAAGGATGACAGGTGAGGGTTTTACGGAGTTTCAGACGCCCATCTTGACCTCTACCTCCCCTGAGGGAGCACGAGATTTTTTGGTCCCAAGCAGAATTCATCCGGGGAATTTTTATGCGTTGCCACAAGCACCACAACAGTTCAAACAATTGATCATGGTTGCGGGGTTTGACCGGTATTTTCAAATTGCACCCTGTTTTCGTGATGAGGACGCTCGTGCTGATCGTTCCCCGGGTGAGTTTTACCAGCTGGATGTAGAGATGTCGTTTGTAACGCAAGATGATGTCTTTGAAGCATTAGAGCCAGTCTTAAATGGAGTTTTTGAAGAGTTTGGGGACGGCAAGCCTGTTACACCTGTCCCATTCCCTCGAATTCCATATGCGGACTCGTTATTGAAATATGGTAATGATAAACCGGATTTACGCAATCCAATCGTCATGGCAGATGTCACAGATGTTTGGCGTGGTACCAATTTCAAGATTTTTGCATCCGCTATTGAAAAGGGGGCAACGGTTAGAGCTATACCTGCCCCTGGAGCCTCGAAAATGCCACGGAGCTTTTTTGATAAATTGAATGATTGGGCGCGTGCGGAAGGAGCAGGAGGACTTGGCTATATCATTTTTAGTGAGGGGGAGGGTAAGGGGCCAATATCTAAATTTCTGGATGGGGATCGTACGGAATCTTTAAAAAAGTTAACGGGTATCGGTGATAATGATGCGGTTTTCTTTGTCTGTGACAATGAAGCGGAGGCGTCACGGTTTGCAGGTTTAGCAAGAGGTCGTATTGGTTCAGATCTTGGATTGATCGATGAAGACCGTTTTGAGTTTTGTTGGGTCGTCGATTACCCAATGTTTGAGCGTGACGACCGTACCGGTCAGATTACATTTAGCCACAACCCATTCTCTATGCCGCAAGGGGGGCAAGAAGCCCTTGAAAATGAAGATCCATTAAAGATCAAGGCTTATCAATACGATATTGTTTGTAATGGTGTTGAGTTATCCAGTGGAGCTATTCGTAATCATTTGCCAGAAATTATGTATAAGGCATTTTCTATTGCTGGATATGATCGGGGCGAGGTGGAAAATCGTTTTGGAGGCATGTTAAACGCTTTAAAGTTTGGCGCACCACCCCATGGTGGTTCGGCCCCTGGGATAGACCGAATTGTGATGCTGCTGGCCGGTGAACAAAATATTAGAGAAGTGACGATGTTCCCCATGACACAACAAGCTCAGGATTTGATGATGGGTGCCCCAGCAACGGTTGATGATGAGCGGCTAGAAGAATTACATATTCGAATAGCCATGCCGCCAACCAAGGGTGATTAAATTTTTAAATTATTGGCCATAGCCAGGCAGCACCCCTGACACCACTAGAATCTCCGTGTTTTGCACGTTTGAGAGGGGTAATAACGCGGTCAGAAAAGCACCACTTTTGCCATAAGGAAGGAACGTTCTCGTATAAACGCTCGACATTAGAAATTCCCCCACCCAAAATTATCACATCTGGGTCCAATATATTTATGACACCCGACAAAGCACGCGACAGTTGTTGTTCATAATTTTGCATAACCGAATTCGCCATTGGGTCGCCCCATTCGAGTTTGGTTACAATTTCTTGAGGGCTGAGGGTCTTGCCTGCAGTTTCTAAGAAAGATTTTGAAAATCCTGGTCCAGAGAGATATGTTTCGATGCAATTTTGTTTACCACAATAGCAACTTCGTTCTTTATTTCTTTGTTTAAGTAGTTTTGGTGAAACTCCTGGCATCGGTGAATGTCCCCATTCGCCAGCGATTCCGTTAGGACCGGTAATTATTCGTCCGTTTATACAAAGACCTCCTCCTACTCCTGTGCCTAATATTACGCCAAAAATGACCTCATATCCTGTTCCCGCGCCATCAATGGATTCAGAAAGCGCAAAACAATTAGCATCATTTGCGACCCTAACGGGTCGCTTTAAAATCGTCTCGAGGTCTTTATCAATAGGGTGTCCTATTAACCAAACAGAGTTGGCTCCCTTTACGAGTCCGGTTTGCTGAGAAACTGTTCCGGGAATACCGACCCCGATACTTCCTATTTGGTCGAGAGAATTTTCAATTGCTAGTATACCTGTCTCGATTGCCTTGAGCGTTTCTGAATATTTATTTTGCGGTGCTTTTATTCGATTGCGCATGAGTGTATTGCCATCATTGTCAATCGCAATAAATTCAATTTTTGTGCCACCTAGATCAACACCGATGCGCATTTGAGGAGTCTCACGCCAGAAATTAGTACCTTATGAATAATTACATAAGCACTGATACGCTGCCAGTAAGTTTACATATTAGATGCATCAAGGGCGGCCGAAGCAGAAGTTTTGACGTTAAATTGGTGTTGAAACTAGCCTTAGGCTAGGAAGATAACTAATTTACTTGATCTTAGACTCTTTAAACATGACGTGTTTACGAATAACAGGGTCATATTTTCGCATTTCTACCTTATCAGTTAGGGTCCGAGGGTTTTTGCGAGTAATATAATAAAACCCCGTATCGGCACTGCTGACGAGCTTGATTTGGATAGAGTTTGCTTTAGCCATGAGTATGGCCCTCATTATTTATCATTTGATTTTGGCAACATACTGTACAAATTTTCTCTGTCAAGTTTTTCGGCTTTTCACAGTTACTCCAGATTTCTTTTTGGAATAGGATTTCCTTTTTTTATTATTTCTATACTGTTTTACTGGCTCTAAAAGTAATCTCCCAGTCGCAATATTTACTTCTTTAAGACGAACCTTGATGGAATCACCAAGACAATATTTCTTTCTTGTCCCTTCCGTAAATAAGGTACGACGATCGCTATCAAATTGATAATAACCATCTTTGAGCAAAGAAATAGGCATAAAGCCGCTAACACCAATCCCAACAATTTCCGCAAACAATCCAAAACGTTCTACCCCCATTATATGTGCGTCAAATAAGCTACCCTCCTGATCATATAAATAGCTCGCCACGAGCCTATCGAAAGCATCTCTCTCGGCAGCAATAGCGCGGCGCTCTGTCATTGAAATGTGTTCACCAATTTTGTCGAAATCGTCGATGTCGTCAGCCTCTAGACCACCTGTACCAAGATTTAAGGCGGTGATTAATGCTCGGTGGACTAAAAGGTCTGAATAGCGACGAATTGGTGAAGTAAAATGTGCATACCGTCGCAATGCGAGCCCAAAATGGCCAAAATTATTTGGACTATAGAAAGCCTGAGATTGACAACGTAAAATAGCATCTTGAATGCCTAAAAAATCTGGTCGATTTTTGATTTTTTCAATAAGAATTGAAAAATCTCGAGGCTTAACGGTCTGACCGCCCCCTAGTTTAATTTTTAGAAATTTTAAATATTTTCTTAATGCTACAACACGCTCGGGTGTTGGTTCTTCATGGTCCCTATACATGCATGGTGTCTTGAACTTCTCCAACGTCTCCGCAGCACAGACGTTGGCCAGGACCATAAACTCTTCAATAAGCCGGTGGCTGTCGAGCCTGTGTCTCTCTCCTATTCCTAAAACGGACCCAGCTTTCGACAAAGAAATTTGATGTTCGGGTCGGTCAAAGTTAATCGTACCCCTGTTATTTTTATTCTGATTTAGAGAGAAAAATGCACCAAATAAATTCTCAATAAGCTCATTAGAAATGTTATTGTTTGGTTCTAGTGTCCTATTATGAATATCTTGAACCTCTGAATAGGTAAGCCTCGCTGCTGACCTAATCATGCACCTTATGAATTTATGTTTTTGTTTATTTCCTTGGTCATCAATCAATATATCAACAGCAAGGCAGGGACGGTCTTCATTAGGGACAAGAGAACACCAGCCATTTGAGAGGTCTTCCGGCAACATGGGAATAACAGTGTTTGGAAAGTAAACGGAGTTACCTCTATCGCGAGCCACTTTGTCCAGAGGGTCGCCGGGGGTGACATAAGAAGATACATCAGCAATAGCTATTAAAATATGCCATCCGTTATCATTTGGTGTCCTCTGAGCCCAAACAGCGTCATCAAAATCGCGAGCTGTTTCATCATCAACAGTCACAAAGGGAATGTGCCTTAAGTCGACACGGTTTTTCATTGATGTGGCACCGGATTGTTTTGCTTTTACCAATTCCACTTTATTAAATCGGTAGGGAATTTCATGTTTTGCAATTATTGCTGGTATAATTGCAGTCGCCAATTTGCTGTTACCAAAACTCTTTAATATACGTGCATGGGGATGCCCTATTTCATAACCAGGAACTGTTTCGCATTGAACTAGGTCACCATCAGAAGCACCATTTATCTCTTTGTTATTGATAATAAAGGTGGCTTTTAGGCGTCTATCAGATGGGTCGACAAGGCCGCAATCGGACTGGCTATTAAAAACGCCTATAAAATTGTTTGGACTACTTTCTAAAACCTTTATGACCCTTGCTGAAAACCCGTGTTTATTTGGTTCCAATTTGGCTAGGACTCTGTCACCGACCCCCGGTGCTGGCCCACTCAAACTCCGGTTATTAACATAAATCTTTTTTTTAGATTTTTCGAAACGCTTGTCTGCTAACTTTAAAATTGGTTCTCCGCCATCATCAAGGCCGGTTACCTGGAGGATAGAAACGCTGGGTACATGGTCTGGCGAGAAATAATTCTTGCCACGACCACGATGAATTTTTCCATCATTTACTAAATTTTCAAGTAGTACACCAAGCGCTCGACGGTTTGACGTGGTTAGCTTGAAATGTTTGACAAGCTCACGTCGGCTTATAGGTCTTTTACCTTTTTTAATAAATTCTATAAGTTGCTTTTCTGTTGGAAGTGAATTTCTAATATGAGCGCTAGACACGTCTGATTAAGAGTTAGTTAGGTTTCAATTTTGGCCTTCGCGGCCTTTTTACGGTTTGATTTTTTGACTGATTTTTTTTTCGCGGGTGCTTTTCTGGATTTTTTACCCTTCGCGGCACGAGCTGCTATAATTTCAATAGCTTTATCAAGTGTGATCGTTTCTTCCGTTTCAGATTTAGGGATAGAAGCGTTGACGTTTCCATGTTTGACATAGGGACCGTAGCGCCCTTTAAAGACCTTGACCGGTTTTCCATCCTTCGGGTGGTTGCCAAGGTCACGCAAGGCAGCAGTTGTCCCGCGGGATTTGGCTGGCTTTTCCTTTATAATCGTAATTGCACGATTCAAACCGATGGATAAAATATCTTCGTCGTTACTAAGGGAAGTGTAGCCCGACCCAACTTTCAAATAAGGTCCAAACCTGCCGATTCCTGCTTGGATCATTTCCCCCGTTTCGGGGTGGGGGCCAACATCTCTTGGTAGTGCAAGCAGTGCAAGAGCGATTTCAAGAGTAATTTCTAATGGAGAGTACCGCTTTAGGATAGTTGCCCGCTTAGGTTTTTGTTTTCCTTCTGCTTCCCCTAATTGAATATAAAACCCAAATGGACCCTTTCGCAGGGCAACTTCTTTTTCAGTATTTGGGTCAATACCTAAAATTTTAGGTAGAGCCATGCCTGCTATCTCGTCATCTTCGGCGCTGGCTACAGATAAGGGTCTGGTATAGTTACATTCTGGGTAGTTGCTGCAGCCAATAAATGGGCCACCCTTTCCAAGTTTTAAGCCTAGACGGCCATCCTCACAAGAAGGACAGACACGGGTATCTGAACCGTCGTCTCGGGGTGGAAAAAAATGTGGCCCAAGGTCAGCATCCAGAGTGTCGATAACATCAGATATTTTTAAATCCTCTGTTCCCTTTACCGCATCCTGGAATGCGTCCCAAAAATCACGAAGCACCTGTGTCCAGTTTGTATCTCCGCTTGCAATTAAATCAAGACGGTCCTCCAATTCAGCGGTAAAATTGTACTCGACGTATTGTTCAAAGTATCCAGATAGGAATGCCGTGACCACGCGTCCTCTATTTTCTGGTTCAAATCTTTTCTTTTCAAGCCGAACGTAATTTCGGTCCTGTAAAACAGATATTATTGAGGCATAGGTTGAAGGGCGACCTATGCCCAATTCTTCCAATTTACGGACTAGACTGGCTTCGGTGAAGCGCGGTGGCGGTTTGGTATAATGTTGCTCAGATCTGACGTGGCTGGTAGTTAGAAGTTCGCCTTCAACCACACGAGGGAGGATTTTTGAACCGCTTTCCTCATCGTCCGTTGGGTCATCTCGGTCTTCCTGGTAGAGTTTAAGAAACCCATCAAATACAATGACCGAACCTGTCGAGCGCATAATTGTTTTCCGGTCACTAGTTGCCGCATCAATAGCAACTTGTTCCAGGGCTGCTTTCTGCATGGAGCTGGCAACGGCACGTTTCCAAATGAGATCGTAAAGTCGTTGTCCATCATTATCTAGATGCGCATTTAGATCTTTGGGCAAACGAGAAAAGTCTGTGGGACGGACAGCTTCGTGGGCTTCTTGTGCATTCTTTGATCGATTTCGAAATACATTTGGCACTTCTGGAACATAATCATTGCCGTATTGTTGCCTTATTAAATTACGGCTTGCAGTGATTGCTTCTTGTGCCATCTGATTGCTGTCAGTTCGCATATAGGTAATAAGGCCTACTGTCTCCCCGCCAATATCAATTCCTTCGTAAAGGCGTTGGGCAACCCTCATTGTACGAACGGCTCCAAACCCTAGTTTGCGTGAGGCTTCCTGTTGCATAGTTGACGTGGTAAATGGTGGATACGGGTTACGGAAAACGGATTTTCTTTCTATTGATGTAACCCGAAATTCCCCCGCCTTTACCGCAGCGACAGCGCGTTCGGCTGTGTCGGCATTAGGTATGGAAAATTTACGTAGCTTTTCTCCATCAACGTGGGTCAAGTGAGACGACATAACACCGCCCTGTCGTGTCCTGAAGTCTGCTTCAATTGACCAGTATTCTTGAGGAATAAATTTTTCGATTTCATTCTCGCGTTCGCTGATTAGCCGAAGTGCTACTGATTGAACTCTTCCAGCTGAACGGCTACCCGGTAATTTCCGCCAAAGTACAGGCGATAGTGTAAAGCCAACCAAATAATCAAGTGCTCGCCGAGCAAGATAAGCTTCGACAAGTCCGTGATCGAGGCCACGCGGTTTCTCCATTGCTTGCAGGACTGCATCCTTGGTAATTTCGTGAAAAACAATACGTTTAACATTTACGCCGTCCAGCGCCTTACGGTTTTCTAATTCTTCTTGTACATGCCAGGATATCGCTTCACCTTCGCGGTCCGGGTCAGTTGCTAAATAAAGGTGATCAGCGCCCCGGGTGGCTTCCACAATGGCTTTTAAATGTTTTTCAGAGTCGGCGCCTACTTGCCAAAGCATATTGAAGTCTTGGTTAGGGTCGACCGAACCATTTTTGGGAGGTAAATCGCGGACATGTCCATAGCTCGCAAGTACTTTATAATTACTACCGAGATATTTGTTGATTGTTTTAGCCTTTGCAGGCGACTCTACTACAACAACGTCCATAGCTATTTGTATTCTCGTTCAGTTCTCGTTACGGTGACCAGTTATAAACACCAATTTCATTTTAAATTTTGTAACAATCCAAATAAAACCCAGTGAATTGTATCCCTCAAAAAGGCATATTTTTACTCTTAAATTTTCACTGCCTCCAATTCTCTTGGTAAGGCAGTCAGAGACAATTGGCACTCGTGAGGCAGTTCGTCAATACTTACCGTAAGAGTTTAAAAATTTAATAATTTCAATTTTGGTCAAGTTCTTGGCCAGGTTTCTAATTATTTGTTAAAATTTTTTATCCATTCGAGGTATCTAAATTGTAACTCTGTTATTTGGAATATATGATCGCCGAATTGTCAGTTTTTATTAATCCCCTCGTCCCGTGAAGATGAAGTTGATCCAATTTTAGTTTCCCTTCCTGTTAAAAGACGGCTGATATTCGAGTAATGTTTCAACCATATAAGAACTGAAATCAGCGCGAATAACTCCGTAAATTGTGGTGTCGAAAGCCACCAGGCTGCAAAGGGAGTTACTAAAGCCGCGAATAAGGCGGCCAGGGAAGAATATCGTAATAAGATAGCTGTTATTAACCACACTATTATGGCAATAAGGCCCGATGTCCACGATAAGGCAAGAATGATCCCTATGGCGGTTGCTACACCTTTTCCGCCTTTGAACTTTAGCCAAACAGGAAAAAGGTGGCCAAGAAAGGCTCCCAATGCTGAAACAACTGCTATATCTGGACCAAATAGTGCACCAGCCAATGCGGCAAATGCACCTTTTAAAATGTCTGCTAAAAGAGTAGCTGCGGCTATACCCTTTTTCCCCGTGCGGAGAACATTGGTTGCCCCAATGTTACCTGATCCAATGTCGCGGATATCACCCAGCCCTGATAATTTGGTAAAAACCAGGCCAAATGGAACCGAGCCGATGGAATAACCTCCAATAAAAGCTGTCAGGATGTATGGCCATGCAAAATTCCAACTAATAGGATCTATCAATATTTTCTTCCTCTATACATTACTTGGAATTGTTCAAATAAAATCAATTATACTACTAATGATCGAACCCATATTCGGCAAGGTATCACTTTATTGAGGAAATTCGCATTTTTGAGACAAATTATGATAAAATGACTACACATTATTGAAAGTGTCGATTATTATATATTTGTAATTAAACGCTGACCAAAAAAAGGTTGGGTAATTATAAACGTAACCTAACTGCAATGGTTAGGCTTTGGGGGGATAATTGAATGAGCTTTGATCCGAGTAATCGGGAAATGACCAATATTTCTACAGTTGCGGGAGAAGTGACATTGTTTCGGGCGGTTATAGCACGTGCTTTTCACGATGCTTTAAATCGCAGGGGAATCAATGGTGACACGGCCGACGTTGAAGCACGTGAAGCTAGGGTTTTAAGAGAAGAGGCCAGGGAGTGGTTGCTCGACGATAGCATAGACTTTCGCCGTATTTGTCAGTGGGCCTTGTTAGAGCCTGAGGCGGTTAGGGACTCTGCTGTACGTGCGATTGAATCATGTGATGCCGGAACAACAAGGTTTGCCGCGTAGATAGCTAACATAACGATTTTATTTTCTAGTCTTTTCAGTTTTCGCATTGGGAAGATAGTTGTCCTCTAGGGTTCGTTTGTCCATTGAGAATTTGCTTTCTACGGTGGTGTAATCCTTGTAGCCCAGACGCGCTATAATTTTCATTTTCAGAGTGTCGATTAGACCCTCTTCAGTAATGTAGTTGTCGTCAATATGAACCCCTATAACCCGACCAAATACCACGTGGTGAACAGCGCCTGGCGCATTGCCAGGTAGGACAACGGTCTGGTGGTATATACATTCGAAGTGAGCCGGTGACTCAGCAACACGAGGCGGCGCTACCCGAACCGAGGCTAGGGGGGTTAACCCCACCTCAGCTAATTCATCAACGGCCGAATCTTCAATCCAGCTTGAATCATTCATCTTGTCCTTGGTGTCATATGTTGAAATATTAAAAACAAATTCCCCGGTCTCCTCGGCATTGATAACAGAGTCTTTCTTGCTGCCATCAGATCTTGAACCGCCAGAAAACATTACGAACGGTGGATTATAAGATAAGCCATTAAAATAACTGAATGGGGCTAAGTTTCCGACACCATCCTTACTGATAGTACTAATCCAACCAATTGGGCGTGGAACCGTTAAAGACTTTATAGGATTGTATGGGAGACCATGATCGTTCTTGTCGGCATCAAAATACATAGGGCTATCCTGTTACTAATAATTAACGTGTCATTGTCAAGTTTATCAAAAGTTTTTAAAAGGACGAAGGCTACTGATTAACCATTGGTGCAATATGTGCAAGTAAAGGGGGTAGAGTTAAAGCGGCGATAATAGTTTGCGCTGATAAAATCGCTGCCATTAGTGGTGCGTCCCCTCCCATTTGGCGTGCGAGAATATAAGATGCCGGTGATGCTGGAGCCCCCCCATAAAGAACGATGATAGCCATGGGTAGGCCAAAAACACCAAAGTACATGCAAAGGGCTATTGCAAGGATAGGCATAAAACAAAGTTTGAGAATAACGGCAGCCCCCAATGCAACAATTCGAGAACGATCCAGCGTAAGCACGAGGCCTGCTCCGATACAAAGAAGAGCAATGGGGAGCGTTCCCTGCTCAAGAATTGATAAGAGTCTCAAAACCCAATTGGGCAACTGAATTGTCAATGTATTGATTGTCCACCCTATTGCGCAGCCGATAATAATTGGATTTTGGAGAACCTGAATTGGGACACGAGACCAGTTTGGTCGGCCAGTTCCCGCGTATGCAGAAATAAGGGGCGTTAGAGTCATATTTATGAAAGGCATCATCACTGCAAGGAAGTAGGCGCATAAGGCCACGCTTTTGGTGCCGTAAAGAGCATCGCCAATGGCAAAACATATATATGCATTGATCCGGGCTGTTCCCTGAAGAACGGAAGTATATGCGGGTCCATCAACTCTCAAGAACGGCTTTATAATTAAGGCTAGTATTATCATAATTGTGCCAAGCGAGAGGATTACCAAAGCCATTGGCCCAACGGGCATGGTGGATATATCGGTCTCTGTTATGCTGCGAACAATTAAAGCTGGTAACAGAATGTAGTAAGTTAATTTTTCGGCGGGCCCCCAAAACCCATCACCCGGAAATCCATGTTTTTTGAAAAGATAGCCTATTACAATCAATAGAAAAATTGGGAGGATTGTAATTGCAATGGAAAACATGACGGCTTTGGTTAAGGTTTAGCGGAAAATTTTAAATTACTAATAAGAGATTAGTATAAATCACTAATAACCCGCGTGAATATCCACTAATTGTAATAGTGGCTCATTAGCACGAAAGCGACGTATATTTTCTATGATTTGAGGTATGATATTTGTAGGTCGTGTCTTTCGAGCTGTATGAGGCATGAGGGTTATCTTTGGGTTTTTCCAAAACGGGTGGGTAGTTGCCAGCGGTTCCTCTCGGAATACATCGAGGGTGGCACTTTCAAGGTGACCAGAATTTAAAATGTCTATCAGGTCTTGATCGACAATATGTTGTCCACGCCCAATATTAATTATACTGGCACCACGTGGCAGCATTGATAGAGTTCTCTTGCAAAGAATTTCCTCCGTGTATTCTGTAAGAGGTAAGACATTGATTAAAATTTCAGTACGGGCAAGAAATGCATCTAACTGCGAGTTACCAAAATAATTTTCGATATTTGGGTGATGGTTCTGCGTTCTAGTCCAGCTAGCTACCTGAAAACCGACAGAGGCTACCAAGTTTGCGCAAATCCCAGCTATTAGGCCCATTCCCATAAACCCTACCCGTCTTTCTTTTGCTTGTAATACATCTGGTTTTTCCCAAATCAACTGGCGCTGATTTTCCAAGAAAAACGGCATCTGACGATGGTGACGTAAAACATGGAGTAAAACATATTCGGCAATCATTGGATCGCCGTCTGGTGGGCTCGATCGAACAATTGGGACGTTTTTCGGAAATTCAGGGTCTTTAAGAAGGTCGTCTACCCCAGCTTGTAGGGCGACGATTAACTTTAAATTGGATAATCTCTGAAATATGCCAAGAGCCTTATGACCAAATAAGGCAATTTCAACTGTTTCCATATCAAAACTATCGGAAAGGTTATAGACTTCTTCTTTTGGCAGTGCGGAACGAAGTGGTTCAAGCCAGCGTTCCGCAGGCCCCACACAACTGGCCAGTAATATTGTCATTTTGATTTACACCTAAAAGACTAACAAAGATTTATAACTCAACCCCAACTATCATCTGGTTGGGACTGGACCTCATTAACGTGGTTTTGAATAAAATCGAGCGCGCCCTGCAGGATATATGAGGCGGCAAGCTTGTCTACATTCTTGGACCTTTTTTTCCGTGATAAATCGGCTTCAAGCATAGTCTTAGTCACAGCAACCGTTGAAAGACGTTCATCCCAAAATGCCATTTCCATGTCAAAATGTGCTTCTAGATTCCGAGCAAACTGACGAACGGATTGGCAGCGCGGTCCTTCCGTACCATCCATGTTTACCGGTAACCCGATGATGAGGGCTGCCACTTCGTGCTCAACGCAAATATCAAGAATTTGGGTAGCTGTTTTTGAAAATTTACGGACTGTTAGTGTCTCCATTGGTGTTGCAACCGTTCGTGACAAATCTGAGAGAGCCACTCCTACTGTTTTTTCACCAATATCCAGGCCGACCACCCGCCGACTCGGAGGCAAAAGGTCGACGAAGTCTATTAGCTTGCGAACTGTCATGACCAATGTTACCTTCCGCGCGCTAAAATAAGGAGGAATTCAATGGAAAATACCTATCTCCATTGAATGATATTAGTACAATTGGCACCCCTGAACCATATGTTTTGAGACGAATACGCCATGTCTGTCGATAAATCTACTGTATCACGCATAGCGCAGCTCGCCCGGATTAAAGTTTCTGAGGAGGATCTTGAAGTCCTGGCTGATGAGCTATCCAAGATTGTGGGATGGGTTGAACAGCTCGATGAGGTGAACACAGAAGGTGTGCCGCCAATGTCTTCCACGGTCGAAAATATCATTTTGCGCCAGAGGGACGATGTGGTGACAGATGGAGATTGTAAGAGTGATATCCTAGAAAATGCCTCCCAAACCGATAGGGGCTATTTTGTTGTGCCCAAGGTTATAGAATAGTGACAGAGCTAACGGATCTAACCGTTGCTGAAGCACAAGATGGCTTGGCAAAGGGTGAATTTTCGTCAAAGGAGCTAACAGAAGCTCATATTCTATCTATGGAAAAGTTTCGTGGTCTGAATGCTTTTATAACTGAAACGCCAGAAAGAGCTTTAGAGGATGCTGAGGCATCAGATAAACGTCGAGCTAATAACGAAACAGGTCCTTTGGAAGGACTACCAATCGCTATCAAGGATCTATTTTGTACAAAGGGAATACAAAGCACAGCATCTTCTAAAATGTTGAAAGGTTTTATACCAACATACGAGTCAACCGTTACCTCTAACATGAAAGCAGACGGTATCGTAATGCTTGGGAAAACCAATCTGGATGAATTTGCAATGGGTTCCTCCAATGAAACTAGCTATTTTGGCCCGGTTGTTAACCCCTGGAAACGGTTATCAGATGAACGGCCATTAGTACCAGGAGGTTCCTCTGGTGGTTCGGCGGCTGCGGTTGGAGCACGTTTGTGCCTTGCCGCAACGGGTACAGATACTGGAGGGTCAATTCGACAACCGGCGGCATTTTGTGGTGTTGTAGGTATGAAGCCAACTTATGGACGTTGTTCGAGGTGGGGGGTCGTTGCCTTTGCGTCCTCATTAGATCAGGCCGGGCCGATAACAAGGACAGTTAGAGACGCTGCAATTATATTACAATCCATGGCAGGACTGGACCTCAAAGACACGACGTCTTCGGACGTTCCCATCCCTAATTTTCAATCACTTATTGGTCAGGATATAAAAGGGCTGAAGATCGGCGTTCCGCGAGAATATAAAATAGACGGTACTGACCCAGAAATTTTGGATCTATGGGAGCAGGGCATAAGGTGGCTTAAAGATGCTGGCGCGGAAGCTGTCGAAATTAGTCTTCCTCGTACCAAGTACGCACTACCCGCCTATTACATAATTGCACCGGCGGAGGCCTCCTCCAATCTTGCTCGTTATGACGGCTTGCGATATGGGCTAAGGGCAGAAGGAAAATCGTTGGCAGAGGTTTATGAAAACACTCGCGCGGCTGGTTTTGGTTCAGAAGTTCGTCGGCGAATTCTTATGGGCACATATGTATTATCTGCTGGTTATTACGATGCCTATTACCTTAAGGCTCAAAAGGTACGAAAATTAATCTCGGAAGAATTTGCAACGGCTTTCGAACAGGTTGACGCGATATTGACCCCATCGGTTCCAAGTGCGGCATTTGCACACGAAGAGAAGGACGACGATTTATTGGGGATGTATCTGAATGATGTTATGACGGTCCCCGCGAGCCTCGCTGGACTGCCCGGTATTTCGGTTCCAGCTGGTTTATCTTCTGATGGGCTTCCGCTTGGTCTACAAATTATTACCAAAGCTTTTGATGAAGAAACTTTGTTTCGTGTGGCAGATGTACTAGAACAATCCGCTAGTTTTGAAGCGAGACCGGATTTGAGAGTATAGACAAGTTATGCGTTATCATTTTTGGTATGTCCTCATACATATCGGGCTAGGTGTAGTCGGCTATCAGTATTTTACCTTCACCAATATTGGGGGTATTTATGCGTTTGGTGCAGCATTATTGGTTCAGGCATACGCGGTTTTCGAAATTCATCGTGATGCAAAACCAAAATTTGATTCCACCTTGAAAGCCGCTGACAGCTTTAAAGCGGCAGAGCAGTTAAAGCTTGACTATCGTAAGCGGTTACTTCGGGTGTGGTTTATGCGTTCATGTATGTATGCTTTGCTGACACTGGTTGCGACGATGGCGGCCAGGGGAGGCGCGTAACCTTGAACGATACCAGTAATATGGTCGAAGGACGCTCAGGCGATTGGGAGGTGGTAATTGGTCTCGAGGTTCACGCACAAGTTATAGCGAACGCCAAGCTTTTTTCTGGCGCAAATACCTCATTTGGTGCTGAGCCGAATGAGCAGGTTTCTCTCATCGATGCGGCTATGCCAGGCATGCTCCCAGTTATTAATAAAAAGGCAATCGAACAAGCGGTGCGAACGGGTCTTGGTATTAAGGCACAAATCAATAGAGTTTCTGTATTTGACCGAAAAAACTACTTTTACCCCGATCTTCCTCAGGGCTACCAAATATCACAATTTAGTGACCCGATTGTAGGAAAAGGTGAAATATTGATCGAATTAGAAAATGGCCAGAGTCGTACCGTAGGGATTACCCGTATTCACCTGGAACAGGACGCGGGCAAAAGTATTCACGATATGGATCCGGCTAGTACCTACGTTGATCTCAACCGTTCTGGTGTTCCATTAATGGAAATAGTCTCTGAACCTGATTTAAGGTCGGCGTCTGAGGCCGCCGCTTACCTAAGTAAATTAAGGGCGATTCTGCGGTATCTGGGTACATGTGACGGAAATATGGAGCAGGGTAGTCTCAGGTGTGATGCTAATGTTTCGGTTCGAAAACCGGGCAAAGAGCTCGGAACTCGTTGCGAGATTAAAAATGTGAACTCTATACGTTACGTATCGCAGGCAATTGAATATGAAGCCCGTCGCCAAGTCGAGATAATTGAGGGGGGTGGGACTATAAAGCAAGAAACGAGGTTATTCGATTCCAATAAAGGTGTAACCCGTTCAATGCGGTCCAAGGAAGAGGCTCACGATTATCGCTATTTTCCTGATCCTGATTTACTTCCTGTTCATTTATCTGAAGAATTCATAGATGAAATTCGTTCCAATCTTCCAGAGCTTCCAGACGAAAAGAAAAGGCGTTTTATAAATGACCTGGAACTTTCTGAGTACGATGCCGGTGTCTTGGTCGCTGAGCGTGCTATTGCAGAATTTTTTGAGGAAGCTGCCAAAGGGAGAGATGCTAAGGCTGTAGCAAGTTGGATAACCGGTGATCTCTTTGGCCATCTTAACAAGGAAGGACTTGATATCTTAGATTGCCCAGTTTTGCCTTCCCAAATTGGTGCTTTGGTCGGGTTAATTTCTGATGGAACAATTTCTGGTCGAACGGCCCGCGATGTTTTTTCTGAGATGTGGTCGAGTAGAAAAGACCCTGCAAAAATTGTCGAAGAAAAGGGTCTCAAACAAGTGTCAGATTTAACTGCGTTGGAAAGTGCTATCGATGAGGTAATTGCAGCTGGTTCAGCACAAGTTGCCCAATTTAAGTCAGGAAACGAAAAAGTAATTGGGTGGTTTGTTGGCCAAGTGATGCAGGCGACTAAGGGGCAGGCCAACCCAAAAATGGTTAATGAAATTCTACGCGAAAAACTCAAAGAGTAGGGTCTCTAATCCTTTTTTTTGTTTTTGGTAAATTCATCAAAAATTCGTCTGGTAACCTGCCCAGCAAAATTGCCAGGATTTTCCGTAGGTTTACTCTTTTTTGCTATTTTTCTTATATCATCACGAGCGTTTTCCATTCGAGGTTTTGCTTCTGACCAAGCCGCCTCAGCGCGTGGTTTTATTTCTTTTTCAAATGTTTCGGTAGCCTTCTGGCGTAATTTTGCGTCATTCATCGCACGCCGTGCCGCATAGTAGATGAGATTTTTTAAGATAGGCATAATTCCGTTATAATAGTTAACTCGGATAAATTTTGGTATGTAATTCTTCCGAGCTTCAAAAAATGCCATTGTACACCTTTCAGAGCAAAGACATCGTGGGTACTAAAGTAGAAATTATTAAATTCTAATCAGAGGATGAAAAATGATTGACCTTTACACCTGGGGTACTCCCAACGGACATAAGATTCATATCATGCTGGAGGAAACGGGACTGGAATATCAAGTTTATCCGGTTAATATCCGAGAAGGTGACCAATTCAAAGACGAGTTTTTAGCCTTTAGTCCTAACAATCGAATACCAGCTATGGTTGATCGCGATGGTATAAGCGGTGGCGAAATTTCGGTTTTTGAATCTGGGGCTATGCTTATTTACCTGGCTGATAAATCTGGTCAGTTTTTGCCAAATCTTGCCGATGACCCCTTAGGACACTACGACGTTCTGCAGTGGCTCATGTTTCAAATAGGTGGTATTGGGCCAATGTTCGGTCAGGCGGGACACTTTCGACACTATGCACGCGAGCGTTCAACTGATCGTGAGCTACAATATGGCATTGATCGTTATACAAACGAGGCTCGCAGATTATACGGTGTTTTGGATAAGCAATTGGCAAAAAGAAAATATCTTGCGGGTGACTACTCAATAGCTGATATGGCAGTATGGCCGTGGTGCCGGACACCGGAACGTCGTGGAGTTGATCAAGCAGAATTTCCTAATGTATCTCGATGGTTTGAAAATATTGGCAAGAGACCTGCAGTAAAAAAAGCTATCGAAGTTTTGGAAAAAGAGTCTCAAAGACCTGCAGTTCATGACGAAAAATCATGGTCGATAATGTTCGGTGATAAGCAGTTCGGTAAGTCTTAACCTTTATGCCGTAATTTGTAACCCTCCTTCCTTAGCATCCAGAAGGATTATGGCCAGCCTGCATGTCTTTTGGCCTCTGTTCCACCATGCGTGGTTGGTTCCCTGTTGGACCATGATGTCACCCCGATTGAGGTGAACTTCTACGCCATCATCCAGCTCCATATCGATTTCTCCGTCCATTACGACAATGATGTCTAAGGTATTTGTGCGGTGCATTCGCCCGGGCATTCCCGGGGGATAATCATTGATGGTAAAGCGCGAACCATTGCGTGGAGGTTGTGTCCCAAGTGCGCGTGCGCCATAATCCACATCTGTCCAGACTTCAGCGGGACATTCATCTGTGGACCAAATTAACGTTGCAACCATTCCCCTGCCAGACCACTTATGATTTGTGGCAGGCCCTTGCCATGCAATTTTGGATTGTCCATTTCGATTTTTGGCAGTGACCAAACGTTTTATCGTCGGGTTAGGGGGCGCTCCAGTCCCCTCATGGGGCTTCATACGTGGCGGTGACACATCGCCTGGCCCGGGTTTACGTTTGGCATCTAGCATTACTATAGCAAGGCGTGTTGGTTCTGAGCTACGATTAATCCAGGCATGGGTTGTCGCCTGCTGGACCATCAATTCGCCAGATCTCAGCTTAACAACCAACTCGTTATCTAGCTTCATTTCAATTTCACCCGACAGGCAGATAATATAATCGAGTGTATCGGTATGGTGCAGAATTGGTTCGTTTTCAGGTAGAACATCGATATAGCAGATACGTGTTCCTCGCGGTGGAGGTTGATGAGTAACCTGCTGGGCACCGAAATCATCGTCAGACCATATTTCAACCGGCATGTCGTCCGCAGACCAAATTAATGTATTCAGAACCTTGTCACGCCAACTATGGTTCGAGGCTAAATCATCAATTTTGATGATCGATCTCTTGTTGCAGTCATGGGCAGTGATAACACGCCGGATTGAAGGGTTGGGAGCGGGGTTCGCTGGCATCATTATTCCCTAAATTTTTTTTGACAGATTATGTTATAATGATTTGGATTAATATCCGAAAAAGAAGTCAAGAGGATTGCATGGCGAATATGGAGGTTAAACCTTTATCAGATGCTTTAGGTGTAGAAGTTTCTGGAATAGATGTCGCTAAGATAGATGATGATACCTTCGCGCATCTTCGAAATATCTTCCACAACAATTTGATAGCAGTCATAAAGCAGCAGGACTTATCCCCGGCTGAGCAAACGGCATTCTCCCAACGATTTGGCGAAATACAATACCATATTTCACCTGAATATTTGATGGACGACCAACCTGAGGTAATGATCCTGTCCAATGAGAAGGAGGATGGTCAGTTTATCGGTTTGCCAGATGGTGGAAGCGAATGGCATTCGGACCACTCATATGTTGCACAACCAACCGGCTATACGCTGCTCCACGCTATTAAGGTCCCAAAAGATGGTGGAGACACGGAGTGGACAAATATGGTCCGCGCCTATGAAACGCTGTCGAGTGAAATGAAGACGCGTCTAGAGGGTTTGATCGGTATTCACAGTTTCAACCGTCTTAGAAATCAGCGACTAACCGTGCCCGTTCGTCACATGAATGACCCGGAGTATTATAAACGTTCACCACCGGATGCATTTCATCCGATTGTTCGCACTCATCCATATACTGGAAAAAGAGCATTATATCTGTCACCACGCTTCACGATTGGTATAAAGGGTGTCGACGATAAAGTTGCACAACCGCTACTCGATGAACTATTCGACCATATCCAGGATCGTAATTTCGTTTATCGACATCGCTGGTCCATCGGTGATTTGTTAATGTGGGATAATAGGACAACTATTCATTTAGCTCTATTGGGCGTACCCGAAGGGCAGGCAAGGAGAATGCATCGGACTACGGTCCTGGGAGAAATACCTCTCTAAGCAATATGAATATTATGGTTGTGGCCTGCTAAAAGGTTATTAAATTTTAATTTTTCTGAAAGGAGGAGGAAGACCTTACCCAGAGTGATAGTCCACCCAAGGCCAGAACACCGGCAATACCGACTATATAAAATGCGTTGGCTAGTCCTCCTACGAGTTCCATATCTGCCAATGCGCCCATCCCTGGCGGTACAAGTAATCCACCAAAACGATTAAACGAAATTCTCAAGGCGGATACGCGTCCTTGAAAATGCGGGGCAACATTTCTCGCTAATATGATCATCATCAGGGGAAGGTTTAAACCTTGAGAAAATCCTCGTACACAGATCCCACCCAATAAGGCTAAAAAGAGTAAAGTGCTAAAGTTTGTCCCAAATACTGGTGTTATAGCTATAGCCACCACGGAAATGGTTACCATTAGAATTAACAGCCAATGTGCCGAATACTTTTTTAGAAGAGGAGCGGTGCACAATGCGGCTATCGCAGATGCACCATTTGCAGCCCCAATGAGCCACCCAATAGTACTACCGTCTATGCCAATATACTCACCAAGCCAAACAACGTAAAAAGAGCTTTGAACTCCTGACCCCGTTTGTCGCATAACAGTGACCATGATGACCATCGCCACTGCTGGGATAAGTAACAGGCGTAATGTCTCAACATAGCTGGATTTTTTTAATGGAGTGACATCCTCATCTATTGAATGATCTGTGGTTTTAGGGTGTGAGTGGTCACTCGCTGTTTGGATAATTTCCCTGGTATCTGGTAAAAATGATGCGGCGACCATGCCACCCAAAATCCAAATGGCGAGAAATCCGAAACCGCCCCAAGGCCCCCAAAAATCCCATGCGTATCCAATGGCCGGGGGACCTAAAAAACCACCAATCCGTGCAACAAAAGTCATACGCCCTGCATATACTGGTTGCCCTTTCATTAATTGCCCAACCAATGTTTGGCTTCCAATCCAGGCAGTAGCCTCTGACCAACCTGAAACCATCTGAACCAGGATAATTGAACACACAAATAAAGTGCTCGGGGTTTGCAAGCTGGCACCAAAGTCGACGTCAAAAATGGGTCCGAGCGTGGGATAGGCAAGAGCAGAAACCACGCCAGCGGCACCAAAAGCAATGATGACACGTTTAGTTCCAAAGTTGTCCATCATTGTGCCTGAGAAAACAGACATCGTTACTGTTAAAAATTGACGTGAGGCAAGCACAACCCCAATAAGTAAGCCAAGATTTTTATCAATGAGTGCAACGACCAATAATGCAACGATTGTTGTCCCCATAGATTGTACCGTGCCATTAAAAAATGCAGTGCTGTATACGGCGGATTGCATTTTGACTGAATAGGTTGGCTGGGCGTCTTTTTGCATCAAATTTTAACTGTAAAAATTTTCATTTTTTGAACTCTGGAGAGCGTACCATCCATAACACTGTCAATGCCAAACCGCCTAGGCCGATTCCCCCGATCACATAAAAACTCTCTTCCAGCCCAACCCATTGAGCAACCCCGCCCATCAAAAGTGGGATAACCGCAGAGGCTAATCTGTTAGTAGTGATGCGGAGTGCTACCACCTTTCCCTGTTCGCCAGCTGAGACGGCTTGCATACCGATCGACATCATGAGCGGCATGTTCCAGCCTTGGGTAAGGCCGCGAAGGCATATGACCCCAAACAGAATGAAATAAATCTTCCCTATATAGGGTAATGTAACGTAGTCGTTTCCAAACAAAGGCGTCCCTGCCATAACGGCTACTGACAGCCCTATCGTTAATATGAGTAGCCATTGCGGTTTGATCCAACGCGTTACCCAGCCAACCGATAGAGAGGACGACGCGGAAACAATGTGGCTACATCCGACCATGAACCCGATGTCCGCTGCCGTAATACCAATTTGATTTAGCCAAACCGGGTAAAATGAAAGCTGGATCCCTGAGCCTGTTTGCCTCACTAGCGTAACTACTGTGACTAGTAATACAGAGGAAATAGCTAACATTCTGAATGTTGTGCAATAGTCCGACCACCGAGGCAAAAATACCCAAAAATTCGCTGTTTCGGCCGTTTTATTTTCGTCATTCGAGCTAGTATCTGGAACCAACCAACCCGCAAGCCATCCTCCACCAACCCAGAGTGCCATAAAATAAAATCCTGCGCTTGGTCCATACTGATGCCATGCAACCCCGGCAAGCCAGGGACCGAGAAATCCTCCCAATCTGAGGGCAAAGCTGAGGCGCCCTGCATAGGTTGGGTGTCCTTTCATATGTTGTCCGACGAGGGCCTGGCTGCCAACCCAACCTAATGACTCTGCGAGTCCGTTTAGCATTTGAAGGGCGATTATCATGGACAGAAATGGAAAAAATGGAAAGGCAGCCATTGATATGGTTCCGATGGCACCAAAGATGAGCATAATTTTACGGGCCCCAAACCTGTCCATGAGGGAGCCACCATGGATTGAGAGTAAAACAGGTAAAATTTGTCGTGACGCAACTATAATGCCAATTAGAAGTGGTTCTTTTACGATAATAGCGCCCCACAACGGGATTAAAATTCCTGTCAGGAAGTAAACGTTACCATTAAAAAATCCACTTGCGTAAATTGGTAACTGAAGGCGCCACGGATATGTTTCAGAAATAGAAGGATCTATGGGTTTAGGCATACTATTCGAAATTAGGGTTTTTAAAGCGCGAGGTGACAAACATGCCCCCCTCATTAGGGACTCGCAAGGGTAACCCTTGAAGGAAAATGTGAGGTAATCCTATCCCATTTGTCATAACACACGTAACTTGGTGTCCGAATACCCAATCGGAAGAGGAGAAAGTGCCAATTAAATTCCCCGATCAAGTGAGAGGTGCGCTGTGGATGATGGGGTCGATGGCGTCTTGGGCCAGTATGGCTGCGGTAGCGCGGTATCTATCAGATGACATCCACACCTTTGAGATTGTATTTTTTCGTAGTCTTTTTGGGGCATTGTTCTTGATACCTTGGCTTCTAAAAGAAGGAGTGAGTGGGCTCAAAACAAATCGGGTTGGCATGCATTTGGTACGCGGGTTTACAGGGCTCGCAGTAATTTACTTGTTATTTGCAGCTATTGCGCGCGCGCCTTTAGGGGAGGTCGCCGCAATAATGTCAACTCGCCCGATGGTAGCCTCCTTGGCGGCAATCCTGATTTTGAAAGAGGTTGCTCATGGACGTCGTTGGACTGCAACGATTATAGGGTTCGTTGGCGCGTTATTAATAATAAGGCCGGGTTTTGGTGTGGTTTCAGAAGGCGCAATCTACACATTTATGGCAGTAATATTTATGGCTGCTCTGACAATAATCATGAAATCTCTCGCCCGTACTGAAAAACCAGATACGGTCGTTGTATGGCAAATGATAGTATTTACCCCTTGCGCTCTTATTCCGGCTTTATTTGTGTGGCAGACACCAGATTTGTGGCAGTTGATGCTTCTTGTCTCCACAGGGCTCTTCGGTACATTGACCCAACGATGTTTGACCCGTGCCTATGCGGCGGCGGATGCGACAGTCATAATGCCATTTGATTTTACCCGTCTTATTTTTTCTGCTTTGCTGGGTCTAATTTTATTTCAGGAATTCCCCAATATTTGGGTGTGGATTGGCGGATTGGTAATTTTAATAGGGGTGTTGTGGTTGGCGAGGCTCGAGGGAAAGGCTGCACAATGACCAAAATAAAATGTTCAGGTCCAGAAGGAAGAGATAATGATAACACTATACAGTAAGGCTACCTCTAATGGTCGCAAGGCATCTATAATGCTTGAGGAATGCGGCTTGGAGTACAAGGTTCACCCAATGGCATTGGAGAGGAAAGAGCAAAAGGAAGATTGGTACCTCGTAATCAACCCAAACGGTCGGGTACCTTGTATAGTGGATGATGATGGGCCGGATGGGAAAAGTATTTCAGTATTTGAATCTGGAGCAATTTTACAATATCTCGCTGAAAAATCGGGCAAGTTTCTCCCAAGGAAAGGAACTGAACGTGTAGAGGTCCTGAACTGGCTATATTTTTCTGCTGGACACATAACCCATACCGGGCTGTGTGTGCATTGGCAGGTGCGTAACCGTGATGAAGGATTGGAGCACGCGCACCTCGAGATGTGGCAAGAGGAAAACAATCGGGTATATGGCGTTTTAAATCAAGGTTTGGAGAGTGGCGAGTATCTTGCTGGAGAACTTTCGATAGCGGATTTTGCTGCCTACCCATGGATCTATCGTCATGAAATGCAAGAAATCGTTTTAGAAAATTATCCGAATGTCAGGGGTTGGTTGAAACGGGTAGGGGAACGACCAGCAGTTAAACGAGGGCTACAGATTCCACCGCGTGACGACGATTTTTAGTAGCAGGCTACCCCTGGCAGACTATCCATTCACGGGGGTATGCGTTAAGCCGTGTACAGCCAGTTTTGGTAACTATAACAGTTTCACCAAATTGAAGACCCATTTTTTCGTCCATTGTCATGACGTTAGGCTGGATGGTTACAGCCATATTTTCTCTAAATGTAATGTCAGGGCTTTCGTGACGTTTCGTAGTTTTAGTTTGGATGATCGGTGGGGACTGACTGACACCATGAAGTAAATCGTCCAATATGTTGTAACCCCTATCGTGAATGATGTCAGCAGCTTCTTCAACGTCGGCAGTTGTCGCGCCATCCTTTATTGTATTTTCAATGGCCAGGTAACCTTCGACGGCGACATCATGCAGTTTTACCCATTCGTCGGTTGGGGGCCCCAATGAAAATGTGCGGTGAATTTGGCCACTATAGCCCCACCATGCTCCAGATATTTCCGTAATGAGACAGTCTCCCTGTTGTAATTTACGGCTAGAGTGAAACTGTGCAGGGACCGGGAAGTCTGGATCATTCATAGGCATGGAGGACATAAAATGAATGCCCGCATACCCTCCTTCTTCCAAATACGCACTTTCAATTAATAAAGGTATTTCATCTTCCCTCATACCCTCTTTAAGGCCATCGGCGACTGCCGAAATCGATTTATCCGTTAATTCTGATGCTTTTTGAAGTCTGGCAATTTCTTCCGGCTGCTTGATTGTTCGCATCATTCGAAAAGGACCGCTGACATCCGTAAATGTTATTTCCGGATGGCTTTCTGCATATAAAAGGTAATGGCGGTAGGGGATCGGACCCACCAGACCAATACGTTTTGCCGGTAGGCTACAATCGCCGATAAACTGACAAACAGTGTTGGCAGTGTTCGCACCTGCCCAGCGGACGTCTTCCACAACAGATAGAACGCGAGCCATTGGAACGTGGTTGAAGAGTTGGGTAATGACAACCGGGTCCGCATCCCTTTGGAAAATAACGTAGCTTTCCCTGCCTCCCGGCCAATCAGTGAGCCAGTATATATCGGTAGTGAAAGCCCCAGAACCAAAAAATATTATAGCATCGAGCTCTTGTTCTTCAATTATACTTGATACCCGCTGGTGCCGGCTGGCCATTTCATTGGCAGAAAATCTGGGAAACTGAGATGCATCACGCATGGCTTGCTCCATGGATAGTCTCTGGTAATTACTCCACCATAACCCGAGCAAACGATTACGCAAAGAGTGAGCTTGTTGGTATACTTGGAATAGGACAAACTTTCTTTAAATATATGTCCATCCTAATTGCTGGGTAGCCAAGAATGATTGATTTCTACACCGCGAATACACCCAATGGCCACAAGGTTTCAATTTTATTGGAAGAATGCGGCTTTGAATATAAAACTCACACAATCGATATTAAGGCCGGCGCACAGCATAATCCGGAATACCGAAGTATCAACCCGAATGAAAAGATTCCGGCTATTATTGACCCGGAAGGCCCACAAGGAAAACCAGTAAGGGTTTTTGAGGCCGGTGCTATTTTACAATATCTGTCAGAGAAAGCAGGACGGTTTAGGGGTAACGATCCGACAACCACACTGGAGTGCAGCCAGTGGTTATCTTTAATTATAACCGGTTTAGCACCAGCTTTCGTCCAGGTATACTACTGGTCTGAAAAAATTCCCAAGGAAACAACTGAAGATATCTCCGCATTCGGTCGCAAACGCTATCACGATGAAATGGTCCGCCTCATTGGCGTTCTGGATTTTCGTCTGCGTGAATACGAGTACCTGGCAAAAACCTACACCATTGCCGACATGGCTGCATTTCCATGGATTGATCGTCATGAATATTTCGGGTTCTCTTTGGATGATTTTGTTGGCGTGAGGAATTGGTATAATAGGTTATCCAAGCGCGCCGCCATTAAACGTGGTATAAAGATACCAAGTTAAAAACCCAGGCCACACAATATTATGAGGAATTAAAATGTACGATATTTATAATTGGCCAACTTCAAACGGTCGCAAAATCAATATTGCCGTTGAAGAATTAGAGGTGGACTATAAAATTCATCCGATAGCCTTAGGGAAGGACCAGCAGTTCACACCGGAGTTTACGGCACTTAATCCGAACCAGAAAATCCCGGCTGTCATTGACCAGGATGGCCCGGGCGGCGACCCATATATAATCTTCGAATCTGGGGCCATATTAATGTACATGGCTGATAAGCATGGCAAGCTTATACCGTCCGATACTTCGATGCGGTACGAAGTCATTCAATGGCTAATGTTTCAGATGGGAGGCTTTGGACCGAACCTTGGTCAAGCACATCACTTTAGACGCGCTGCCCCTGAAAAGGTCCCCTATGCGATTAACCGTTACACAAAAGAAACGCGGCGTCTCTGGGCAGTTTTGGACGGAAGGCTGAAAGAGAATGAGTGGATTGCCGCCAATGATTTTTCAATTGCTGATATATCAATTTTCCCGTGGGCAATGCGGCACGAGTGGCAAGGAATAGAATTAGATGAGTTTCCTAACGTTCAACGTTGGTATGAAACGGTAGATGCGCGGCCGGGCGTTCAACGGGGTCTGGCAGCTCAACTCCCCTGATAAATTCTAGCCATTGGAGACTGTGTATTAGAAATTTTGGCTTTAATCCTAGTGACTGAAGATACTTCTCATTGACCGTCCGACTTTTGACTTAAATGTTTTCTAAACGTTACCGTCGTTGACACGCGAGGAAGCCTGTCATAGATAGGCCTTGCATACAGCGTAGAACATCACCACTCCACGGCGGAGGGGTGGCCGAGTGGCTGAAGGCGCTGGTTTGCTAAATCAGTATGCGGGCAACCGTATCGAGGGTTCGAATCCCTCTCCCTCCGCCAATTATCGCAAAGCCATTACCAAACTGCGTAAAATGTTTAGTGGTATATTTTTGTTAGCGGACAAAAAACTTGTCAGAAAGTAATAATCTTTCATCGACATAAGCTTGCACTAACCATTCACCTTTAACTGCTTTTACGGTTGCCCACGTCCGCCAATTAGACGATGCTCGGTTGGGCAATTTAATAAATGCGTGGGGTTTTCCATCTCGTATAAATCGGAATCCGACTTTATTAGCCGGTTTAGTGCAGTTTAAGGCAATAAACGCATATACTTGTTTATCACCCGTTTTAAATTCTGTACGAGAATCCTTTGGAACACGGTCGATAACCCTTCCCGCAATTTGCCAATCGGTTACCACACAGTCATTTTCTGAACTTTGTGCCCTTGTTACTGGATAAATAACATAAAAACAGCATAGCCCAATTATAATAATGAACCCAAAAGAATGACGAAGCTGAACCATAAGCAGATCAAACAACTCTCGTTTCCATACCTATAAAATCTTTAACTCATCAGGGGTAGCAAAAACGAGTCTATATCCTAGTATTTTGCATCAAACTGTAAATAAATTTTCTACTGGCAAACGGTTAATTGATTTAGCTTTTTGGTTTGCAAGGAATTTCACTATGGTCAACTTGGATTAACTTATCAACTAAGAAGCCGCTGGCACGCGCCTTCGAGATAAGTTTATCTTTTACGTCTTTTTTTATTTCAGGTTTCCTTCCTAGGATCCATAGGTAGTCCAGAGAGGGACCAGAGACGAGCGCATATTTATAGTTTTTGTCCAGAGTAAAAACATGGTAGCCGCCCGAAAAAGGCCAAAAGAAGGACACGGAGAGGCTGGCTATTGATTTTTCTCCCAGAAAACGGGCAGTCCCATTTGCTTGTTCCCATCGGCATTCCTCTCGGTCAAATCCTTGGTTGAGAACGCTAACGGTACCATTTTTCTGAATGCCATACGTTGCGGTCACGTTAGTAAGACCGTGCTCAAAACTATGGTCGAGACGCATTATTTCATACCAAACTCCTTTATACCGGTTAATGTCAAATTCGCTAACAGCTTTAACGGTATCAGGACGAGTGGTGCAACTTGAAAGTAAAAGAGTAGCAAGAAATATAGAAGCTAAACTAGTTTTCCCTAACGGCGAGATTTCCGCCAACCAGCCCTTTTCGCTTCTTCTTCGGTACAAAACCATCTTTCGCCCTTCATTTGGTTGATTTTCGTTTGAGCGTAATATCGGCCGCTAGGTAGGTGATAGATTAGTTTTTTGTTTCTTCCAATATTACCTTTAATCACGCATACACCGTTATTGGGTAGTACCCGTTTATGACCAGGTAGCCTCTTTCCTCTGCGCCAAAGAGAGGGTTTTATAAAACGACCAGACCACAAGCCGATATTTGCGGATCTTGCGGCCTTTTCATCACCTTCGTAATCTTTTGAATATTTCAGATACGCCACCGCCCAGCCACTACGCACCATCCACCTGTTGAGGTCAACCTTCCCGATACGACAAATCGCTACAATACGATTGTAACGGTCCATACTCATTTTTTCGCAGTGTACGACAGCGTTTGTAATTTTTTCGACTAGAGCTTGGGTAGCACTTTTTCCGCAATAGTAATTATTATTATTTTTGATACATACCTGATTACTCTCCGGAGCATCGATACCATGTAACCTTACACGTTGGTTCTTTACTTTGATGGTGTCGCCGTCAATGACAGACGCAAAGCCAGACAAAGGCGACTGGTCTTGTGCGCGTGGCTGGGAAAGAAGAGCCAGAAAATTAATAGTCATTAAAAAGCATCCGATCATGCTTCTGACACATATTTTCTTGAAAGGGTTCATCTGCTGTTAGCTTGAAAGCTAGGTCCGGGTGTAAAGAACACCAAGAAGAAGTGGAAGCTATCTTCCATAGCCAGGAATAAATTCTGCTAAATCAATATCTTCATTCCCGGGCACGTATATCTCGTCTGGATAATTTTCTTTACGCGTTGCGTCGATCCCCGTTTTGGTAACCAGGTGTGATCCCGCGGCTGGGTCGTATGATGCTGGGTCTAGTGGGGATCCTTTGGCATATGGAACCATGAAAATGTCATGGTCGGCACGCACTCTTACCGATATTGCATGTAAGACCTCGGTGTCGTTATAAACGTCGACATCTTCGTCTACGACAATGACAAATTTTAAGAAGGGATCCGCAACAAAAGCTGCCATTGCGACCTGCTTGGCTTCCCCCTCCATCATTTTTTTGATTGATATGAAACAAAAGAAACGAAAGCGACCCGAACGCGGTATAGAAATTTCACGGACATTGGGGCATGCAATTTTAACTGTTCTTTCGATAAAGGTCGTACGAATAATGCCAGATAAAAGCAAATTATCTGCGTGTCCGACAAACGCATTTTGATAAAGCGCGTCTTTTCTCCTGGTGATTGCCTTGATTTCTAAAACAGGGTTATTGCGTTGAGGCCCGTAGGTTCCGGGGTACTCACCAAAGGGTGCCTCCTTTCTTCGTTCGCCGGGGATTGTTTCGCATTCAAGGACTATCTCAGCGTTGGCTGGGACATCCAATGGTATTGTTTTACACCGCACCGTGGGCACGGCCTCCTGGAGAATAGCGCCAGCCACTTCAAGTTCATCGGTATCCATGGAAGAAAATGCGAGTGATCCGATAAAGAATCCTGGATGGTGACCAATGATTATGGCTACTGGACAGGGTTCATCGCGTGTTTCGTATTTTTTCCAAATGACATTTGCATCGGCAGTTTCAGAAAACTGTACACCCAATAAATTATTTTTGTGCACTTCATGGCGATAAATACCAATATTATTTATACCGGTATCCGGGTCGCGCATTAGCGCCATTCCGGCGGTGATGAAGGGACCAGAGTCTTTTTCATGGTAAGTACAAACCGGGAATTCACGGACGTTTACATCTTCCCCTATCGTGATGACTTTGTGTACAGGAGCGTCGTTTTCCATATTTGAAGGTTGTATCGGTTTTGCTTCTCTTTTTGAACATTCAGCTAAGAAATCTGTTACAGACCCTTCCTCCATTCCAATACCGTAGCGAAGGCGTTCGAACTTGGCATGCATGTTAGCGATCAGAGGAAATTTCGATCCTTTTATGTTTTCAAAGATAACCAAGGGGAATTGTTCATCTTTTTCCAAGCGGTGTAAAATTCCAGACACGCCAAACTTAGGGTCAACCTCCTTGGTTATACGCACAATCTCTTCTGGGTGTTCTGTTGTTAGGTAATCAATAAAACCATGTAGGTCGAGGGGGTAGGAGTTTAACTTCTTTGTCATGAATTCAGCCCGGTTTAGGAGGGTCTATGGGCCCACTCGCTTCGATCCACGCATTTATACCACCTGCAACGTGGGCGACAGGAGAAAGCCCCATATCCTGTGCAACTTTGGCCGCTAATGCCGACCGCAGGCCACTCGCACAATAAAAAACGAAAGTTTTATCCTCGGAGAAAATTTCTTTATGGTAGCCGCTGTCTGGATCAATCCAAAACTCCAGCATGCCCCGGGGTACGTGGCGTGCGCCTTTAATTCGTCCGGTTTGTCCAATTTCCCGGACATCACGCAAATCGATAAAAGTAACATCATTGCTACCATGGAGGGAGAGGGCTTCTTCAATTGAAAGAACTCTCAAGCTGGCTTCAGCGTTTCTCACCATTTGTTTGGTAGATAGTTTAATTATTTGCGGCAATTGCGACCTCGGCATTAAAATCCAGTTTGAGGGTACGATAGCAAAGATTGTTCACCATGCGAAGAGTTGGTATGGAATCAAATATCATGATTGTTAGCTAGTTAGAATGGTAAGTCGTATGGTGATTGGAGAAAAAAAATGAATAGAGGTAAGAAAAACCGGTTACGTCTCAAGAAATTGCTTGCCTCTCAAGAAATTGTCGTTGCCCCTGGTTGTAGCGATGTCGTGACAGCGAGGCTTGTAGAACTCGAAAAATTACCCGCAATTCACGCATCTGGTAGTGTTGCACACCGGACTTCAGGCTATGCCGACGCAGGAATTTTAACGATGAACGAAATGGTATGTCGAATTTCTGCTTTAGCCGATGGGGTAGACCTTCCCATAATAGCTGATGCCGATACTGGTTTTGGTGGTCCGGCAAATGTAATTCGGACTGTTAGAGAATACGAGCGGGCAGGGGCATCGGCTATTCATATTGAAGATCAATTGACACCTAAAAGACCTACCCACTCCGGATATAACGGCAGTTTCATAACTCTACAGGAAATGGTTGGAAAGATAAAAGCTGCTTTGGATACACGGTTTGATGAAAATCTTCTTATCATTGCACGGTGCGATATCGATGACTGGGATCAAAAGCAGGAACGGGTAATGGCCTGTATTGAGGCTGGTGCTGATGGAGCTTGGCTTTCAGTTCGAACAGCAGAGAAAATTGATAAGTTAAGCAAGATTAGTGGTAGGCCCATGTTTGGCGTTCTCCCCCGGGCGATGACATTAAAACAATATCAATCAGCTGGAGCCTCCTGCGCTGTCATTCCCGGGGCCCTACAAGTAGCTGGATTATGCAATCAGCGGTCATTATTGGAAGCAATAAAAAACACGGGAAGTTATGTCGATTTCCTCAATGGTCTAGATCATATTGATGAGATACAGACATTTTATAGTGATCAAGGGAATGAGGAGCTCAGGCGATCTGAAAATGATTATGGTGGTGATCAATAAAATAAAACCTGGAGTGGCTTTCAAAACTTTGATCTAACTTGTTCTCAATTTTCTATAGTTTAGCCTGTGAAAATGTAACCTGCGTTCGGATTGATGAATGTTTATCTGCGATTCACAAGTTCATATTTGGGCAGAGGAGACCTCTGATAGACCTTGGACACCAGGGGGCAGAGAATTGGTGCGTGATATGGGGCATCGTCCAGAACCTATAGGGTACGAGGAGCTTAGAGGGCTTATGGACGAGTCTGGTGTTGATCGCGCACTTATTGTTCCACCGACCTGGGATATGGACCGCAACGATCTTGGGCTGGAAGCAGCCATTAAGTATCCTAATCGCTTCGGATTAATCAGCAGGGTACCCCTGCGTGAGCCTGAGGCCGGTAAAGTATTGCTTCATGAGCTGGCTGATGAACCTGCAGTAAAAGGTGTCAGACTGACGTTTTTTCGGAAAGAAGAAGCAACATGGCTCTTTGATGGTACTTCGGACTGGTATTGGCCTATTGCCCAGGAACTACAGGTTCCCACCATGATCCACGCCGCAAAATTTTCGCCTCAGGTTGCTGAGATTGCTGAAAAATTTCCTGATTTAAATCTTATAATTGATCATATGGGGGTTCCTGGTGGAACCAAGGACGAGAGTTGTCGCCCATATGTCGATGCAACAGCGTCTCTGGCAAATTTTCCTAATATTTCAGTTAAGTTATCCAGCCTGCCAGCGAAAACCACAGCACCTTATCCATATAAAAATTTAGAACCTTATGTTCGCAAACTTATTGCGGCATTTGGGGTGGAACGTTGTTTCTGGGGTACGGACCTGTCTCGTATCCTCGGCGTTGTAGGCGGAAACTATCGGGATTGTGTTACTCATTTTACTGAAGAAATGGATTTTCTATCTACAAAAGACCTCGAATTAATCATGGGTCGTTCGCTTTGCAATAAATTGAATTGGCCGATAGCTTAAAATGAGCTCCGAAAAACTTCAGCGTATGGTAACAAGGTGAACGGGGTAAAAGCCAAAAATTTAAGTGGTTCGACACAGTACTATCTAATCGAAATTAAGTTATTAATAAGGCGATAGCGCTTAAAATTAATATGATATAGACGACTGGCTTGAACCAGTTGACCGGCGCGTAGTTAAATAAATACTGCCCGAAAAATGCGCTGCAAACAAAAATCGGCGCAATAACCAGAGCTCTTGCAATTAAGGTGGGTTGGTAGATGCCTTGGATGGCAAGACCAAGTATGGCGACGACAAGGTTGCTGGCAAGCGCCATAAGGACATTGGCTCGAATGGTTTCGAGACCTGAAGATGAGCTATGAAAATAGAGGGCGCTAAGAGGAAAGGCGGCGACACCAAAGCTGCCGGTAATTCCACCGGCAATTGCGCCTGTTGTAATTCCAACTGCATATCGTCTTTTACCCGTATACCTCCAGCCCGATATCATGAAGAGAGTGATTAATATAATAAAAACCCCCATACCCTTCTTAATGAAAGTTGGGTCGGCGGTAACTAGAAAAAGAATACCAAGGCTCATGGTAATCGCGCTGGCTCCAGCGAGCGGACATATTTCCTTCCAATCCGCCTCAGCAACTGCTTTTGGAATAAGTGACGCCTGAATTAGGAACATGACGATAAGGATCATGGCAAATCCTGTTACAGGTCCAAATAACAAAACAAAAAATGGTAGCGAAATCAACGCCCCTCCAAAACCTGCATAGCCTTGTATAAGGCCGCCGGGAACGGCGACCAACGCGGCTACAGTCAAATTAAAGGTCCAAATTTCGTTGAGGTAGTGTACTAATTCATTCATGCCATAATTTCATTGATTACAGACCTAACAGTTTTGTGGCAGTTCCGCCGAGAATTGCTATACGATCCTCGTCGCTTAGGTCTGGTGTATTCATTACCAGGTCAACTTCTGTGCTTGTCCACCCGTAGGGGTAGTCGGTACCCATCAAAACTTTGTCGGGACCAGTCTGAGAAATAAGGTGTTTAAGGGCTAATGGGTCGAAAACGATGGTGTCAAAAAACAGTTGGCCGTCTTTAAGGTATTGAGTTGGTTTTTTCTTTGGTAATGGTCCTACTCGATCGGGAAAGGTCTCGATTACAGCGTCTGACCGATGCGCATACGAAGCAAGGTAACCGCCTCCATGAACGGCGCAAATTTTAAGTCCAGGATGTCGATCAAGCGTCCCCTCAAATATGAGATGAGACAATGCAATTGTTGTATCCAGAGGGTTGCCGATTGTATTGGTCAGTACACCAGGTCCTGATAATCTTGCGTCGGAAACCAGCGAACCAGCGCCTTTTGGGTGCATAAATACTAGCAAATCCATTTCGTCACATTTTGCCCAAACAGGGTCGAATTTTGGATCTGAGAGTTCAGATCCTTCAACATTACAACCAATATTCACTCCACGCAGACCAAGTGTCTTTATTCCATATTCAATCTGTTCAACTGCGAGTGTCGGGTGTTGCAACGCGACACTTGTAAAGGCAACAAAGCGGTCTGGATTAGAAGCACATATTTCCGCCAAACTTTCATTTTGAATTCGAATGACTTCTTCCGCTGCGTCCAGATCGGCGTGATACCAATATGGGTTGATACTCAACGCTGCAATATCAATGCCTTGGGCGTCCATTGCCGAAATCCTTTCGGAAGTATCGGACATCAGAAGTTTCGTATTTTCTGCAGGGTATCCCAAAATCGCAAGAGCCTCCGGTACGGCACAGTGAGCGTGGATATCTACCGTAGTAATCTTTTTTCCATTAACTGAAACCTCACGTCTACGAGAAGTTTCCTTCTGCCCATGGCCACAAATTGAGCCATCATTTGCATGCGATCGGAGAAAACTGCAGTCAACAAATCCAATATTTGCCGGGGCACTACTCATCATAGACTCCAAGGTGTTGTATATCGGTATCTATATTTACCTGTGTCCACGGTATAATTCTACTGCGAGCCTAGCTTACATTACCAAAAATTAATTCATTTCTAGGCAGCCACGCTTTCGACGGTTAACTTGTTTGCATAATTTAAATCCTTGGAGTTTCTCAATGGAGAAGATTGAAATTCAATTCACCTTATTTTCGGCTTTTTATTCGCCTCTGATTGCAGTCTTTTCTGCAGGCTTTCTTAAAGAAGAGGGGATTGATGCTTCCTGGTCAATTTCTCCGCCCGGTGTTTCAGCAGTAAAGGCCCTGGAAGAGGGAACGGCTCAGGTGATACAAACCGCTCCGAGTCAGGCCTTTTCGTCACTTGCTAGGGGTGAGGTGCCAATTGCTAAACACTTCGCACAAATAAACGAGATGGATGGTTTTTTTTTAGTAGGACGAGAGGCCCAAACTAACTTTAACTGGAAAGAGTTGGAAGGTTCAGAAGTAGTCCTATTCAGCGGGGGACAGCCGCTCGCGATGTTCATGTATGCCTGTCACAAGGCTGGCGTGAATTTTTCTAAAATTAAAGCTGTTAATGTTGGAGGGGTCATCAAGATGGATGAGGCTTTTCGCAATGGAACAGGGATGTACGTTTTGCAACAGGGTCCATTTCCCCAGCAGCTTGAAAAAGATGGAATTGGCCACATCGTTGCTCAAAGCGGTCTGCTGATTGGTTCCAATGCTTTTTCAAGTGTTGCAGCGACTGAACAATGGTTATCTACAGATATTGCTAAGGCCTTCACTCGTGCCTACAAAAAGGCAAGAATTTACATGAACGAGGCTTCTGCAGGTCAGATAGCTTCAAATCAGAAATCATTATTTCCTGAAATAGACGAAGATGTTCTGACCAAATGCATTGGAACCTATCAGGACCTCGGATGTTGGACTCCTCATATTGAAATAACTCCTGATGCCGTAGATGTGGTGCAAGATGTATTTGAACATTTTGGTACTCTCAAGGAACGCTACAGAGCTGATCAGATATGCGTTAGGCCGCCCGACGTCTAGAAGAAACATTTAACGTTTGAACTCAATTACATCAAACCCTCGTGCTTTATCGGTGATGTAAATTAGTCCGCGATGGTCAAGCTCTACATCATTGGTTTGAGGGGCGTTATAACCTCGACCGGGTTCAGGAATGAAATAAGCTACCTCATTGACCCCTTTAGGATTGGCAATATCTATAATGCGCAAACCTGCGGCAAACCAGGTGACATAGGTAAGCGTGTCATCTAGTGTTTCCCTAAATTGATGGGCTCCAAAACGCACATCATCACCCGTATAGGGCATCCCTTCTTCTGGAACTCGGTGGGTATAGAGAACTTTCATGTCTGTTGGGTCTGTAACATCAAAAATATAAAGTGGCGCGTGAGGCTTCCCTATATCTTTACCTCGCGTAGGGCGTTCTTCATCGACCCCTAAAGCAATCTTCCTACCCTCAATGGTGAAGGGGACGCGAAGTAAAGTATGGCTAGGTTCAGTCTCTTTTGGATGCGGGTCAAAGGTACCTATTGTTTTGGGGAAACGGATATCGCTAATATCAATAATTGCAAAACCCGACATCCATAACCCGGCGAAAAGCTGGTCGCCATCTCGAAGGGCATGATGAAGACGGTGTTCGCGTTTTAAAGGTCCGGGTTTTTCGCCCCCGGCGGTGTGTTGTCCTGGGATCCACCACCGGGACACCTCTTCAAGGTTTTCGGGATTTCTCCAATCATAAATCACGAGAATATGGCCAAGATACCCCTCCATTTCTGTAGAAAGGTAGAGGTAGTTATCGTCCATATCGAAGCGGTGGACCCCACGCCCACCAGTTTTATGATAGTTGATTAGTTTAGGATTTGTCTTGTCTTTGATGTCCCAAATTTTGACACCGTGATCATAGAATTCCTTCGTCATCTTGATCCCGACGCGAGGTCTTTGTTCACAATTGGTAACCATATAGTCGCCTAAAACTCGGACCTTATGTGAATGCGCTTGCGGGTTATCCAGTTTTGTCGTCCAAACCACTTTTGGTTCTTTGGGGTTGGAAATATCAATAATTGAAGTGCCCTCAGGCCCATACATGTATCCTACATAGGCATAATTTTCTTCAATAGTGACCTGTCCACCACCAGGTATATCAAGACGCGCAAGGGGTGAAATATTGTCTGAGTGATAGGTGCGGCCATCAGATGTCTTGAGCTGTGCTGCCATAAGCTATTTTCCTGTTCTGATAACGACTGTATTTAAAGGTGGCCCTATATGCTTAAATAAGCAAGGTTCATAGGTTCTGGTGTTTGTGATCTTGCAAATTCTCCTATGTCATGTTTCGTTATTTACAGCGGTTGGGAGAAAACGAAATGGCACAATTAAAATCTGTAGATGCAGTGATTGTTGGTGCTGGATTTTCCGGCCTGTATTTGCTCCATTTGCTGAGAGAGCAAGGGTTTACGACAAGGGTCTTCGAGCGGGCTGGCGGTGTTGGCGGGACCTGGTATTGGAACCGTTATCCTGGAGCACGCTGTGATGTTGAGAGCATGCAGTACTCATACTCCTTTGATGAGGAATTACAGCAAGAGTGGTCATGGCCCGAGAAATATTCAGCCCAACCTGATATCCTAGATTATATCAAACATGTGGCTGAAAAATACCAACTATGTAAAGATATAACGTTCAATAGCTCTGTTTGCCAGGCACATTTTGAAGAGGTCAGCAAGCAATGGAAAATTGTAACGGACACCGGGGAGGAGGTTCAGGCAAGGCATTTAATTATGGCTACGGGCTGCATTTCCACCGCCAATTTACCCAAAATTCCGGGGACTAATGATTTTAGTGGTAATATTTATCACACTGGAAAGTGGCCCCATGAAAAAGTGGATTTCTCAGGTCAAAGCGTTGGAATCATTGGCACTGGTTCTTCTGGAATTCAGTCGATACCGGTAATTGCGGCGGAAGCAAGACATCTCACTGTTTTTCAGCGGACACCTCACTGGACGGTCCCCGCACGTAATGTTCCGATGACCGACGAATATGAGAAAATCTGGAAAAAAGATTACGCTGAGCGTCGAGCGCAGATGCGTTATTCACCGAGTGGAAGCCTACGCAGTGTTGCGCCAATTGATATTTCCGCTCTGGATGTCAGTGAGGAAGATCGGGAACAGGCTTATCGGGAGCGCTGGGCTGCAGGAGGAATGACCCTTTTAAAATCGTATAATGACCTTTTAACAAATGATGCAGCAAACGAAACAGCCGCAAAGTGGGTTCGTCAGCGCATTGCGGGCATAGTTAAAGATCCAAAAATAGCTGATTTACTCTCTCCCAAAACTTATCCCATTGGAACTAAACGACTTTGTCTTGATACGGAGTATTACGAAACCTTTAACCGCCAAAATGTAAAACTTGTCGATATTGCCAAAGAACCGATTGAGCGGATCACCTCAAAAGGATTGGAAATTGGTGACCGATCCTTTTCTTTTGATAGCATTGTTTTTGCTACAGGATTTGATGCAATGACAGGAACCTTGCTACGCGTCGACATACAAGGCCGGGGTGGTATCACATTACAAAAGAAATGGGAGGCAGGACCACGAACATATTTAGGCCTAATGTCTGAGGGCTTTCCTAACATGTATACAATCACTGGGCCCGGTAGCCCTTCCGTCAAAAGCAATATGATGTCATCAATTGAGCAACATGTAGAGTTGGTTGTCGATACTCTAACGCATCTTCGGGAAAATGGCATAGAAACTATCGAGCCTCGCCGTAGTGCCGAAGACGATTGGGTGGAACATGTGCAGGAGGTGGCCAACCAGACGCTCTTTCCAAAGGCAAACAGCTGGTACATGGGGGCAAATATACCCGGTAAACCACAATTATTTATGCCCTATATCGGAGGCGTTGGCGCTTACCGCAGGATCTGTGAGGGAGTCGTAGCCGATGGGTATCGGGGGTTCACATTTGAGCATAAAAAATCAGAGGCTGCAGCTGCAGAGTAATAAAGATGGAAAGAGGTGTTTTGATACCAGTAATTACGCCGTTTATGGATGACGGGTCAGTTGATGAAAAAACCCTGCGCCAGCTAATTGACTTTTATTTTACGGCTAAGGTCCATGGTCTATTTGCGTTAGGTTCGTCTGGTCAGGGTCCCGCTTTGTCGGAATCTGAAAGGCGTTATGTGGCTGAAATTATTATTGATCAGGCCGGGGGGCGTACGCCTGTGATTACACATGTTGGTTGCGCTGATACCCCGACGACGCAGGCCCTGGCCAAACATGCTTATGAAATTGGATCTTCTGCTATAGGAGTAATACCTCCTTATTATTATTGTGATGCCCCCAAAACAGCTATCCTCGAACATTATCGAAAGGTAGCAGACGTTTGTCCCTTGCCGATCTATATCTATGAGAACCCAAAATACTGTGGAATTTCAATCTCTCCTGAGTTTGGGGTAACACTTAAAAACGAGGTGCCAACAATTCGGGGTATAAAGGTCTCTTACGGTGACGGCGCTATGGAAGATTACGTTAAATTATTTCCCGAGGATGTTTCTGTGTTTACTGGTAACGCGGATATTTTTGGCCTAGTCCCATTCGGGATTGCAGGAATGATCAACCCACCGACAAGCTCAGTGCCAGAATTGACGGTTGCACTTTATGAATCCCTTGTGGCGGGAGAGTATAGTAAGGGTGCAGAGTTACAGACTAAAGTGACCAAAATTACCCAGATGTTTATTTCTACCCAGAAGAAATATGGCCGGGGGACTATAGCAGAAACATTTCGTTTGCGGGGCTTATCGGTAAAACGCTTTCCGAGATGGGCAACCGAACCCTTACCCGCTAAGGCAATTGAGGCCATGAAGCTGGTCTATCGCGATGTCGGTATTCTGGATTAGGATGTTTCAGAAATGACGATCACAATTGATGATATTCCGCGTGTTGGCCCTGATACTCCCGGCGGCACTTGGTTGCGTCGTTACTGGCTACCGGTGGGTTGTGTAAGTGAACTTTTCGATATCCCAATGGCAGTTAAGGTCCTCGATGAAGAGCTAATTTTATTTCGTGATGGCGAAGGAAAAATTGGGCTTATAGGTCAGTATTGCGCCCATCGTGGGGCATCTTTGGAATATGGGGACATTGAGGAACGAGGGGTGCGTTGTCCATATCATGGCTGGCTTTTTGATGTGAATGGAAATTGCCTCGAACAGCCCTCTGAAAAAGGGGGTAAGGAGTTTTGCGCTAAAGTTAGACATATCTCGTATCCGGTGCGGGAGCTCGGTGGATTGATATTTGCTTACATGGGACCCAACGCGGATAAACCGCCGCCACTTCCCAACTATTCCGCACTTATCGATCATGGAGGGATACGTCAAATCGAGCCCACAAGGCATTTTGCCTACAATTGGTTTAATTTTTATGAAAATAGTGCTGATCCAGTCCATGTCTGGATTTTGCATGGTAGCAGCGCTTACGGTGCGCAAACCTGGGGAAATCAATTTTTTTCCGCTGAAGACCCACCAGAATTTGAACCAGTTGATATGCCGTACGGTATGAAAATTGTAATGTCAAAAAAGATCAGTGGTAGTGATAGCGTGATCGTCGATGAAATGAGCCTTGGTTTTCCGAGCATTTTGCAAGTGGGTGATACGGAATTTGTCCATGGTAAAGCAGATGCACAAAAGCTAATGAATAGCGGCTCAGATTTTGAACATTTTATGTTCATTACCCCTAATGACGATCATAACTTCATGATGTTTACTATAGATTATTATACCGGCCCCGACCCTAATTTCTTTAATCACCTTAAGAAAATGCGAAAGCGGGAAGAGCTTAAAGAGAACTTAAAGGCCTATGATACGCGTCCACTTATGCCTTTTAGAGGAAACGTCAGGCGTGAAGATATAGTTACTCAAGGTACACAAAAACTTCTTGGTGAGCGCAAGGAACATCTTGGCACTTCTGATCGAGGGGTGATTATGCTGCGCAAAATGGTCGTTGAAGCGATCAAAGCTGTCGCTGAGGGGAATGATCCAAAGGGATTATATCTCGAAGAAAACAATGAAGGTTTAGTCAGACTGGATTCTTTCGTCGGTCTTCGAGAACATTAACAGAAAAAAAAGGGTATTAGTTGAAAAAAATTAAAGTGGTTATTACTGGTGGAAGCGGCAATCTTGGGCAATCGGTAGTGCGCTCGATGTCAGAGAGTGGTTTTGAAGTTTTAAACCTCGATACAGTGCGACCGACGAAAAATATTTGCGAAAGTTGGGTTATGGATCTCAATCAAACCGAGGACCTTTACAAAGCTTTCGAAGGTGCAGGGGCGGTTATACATTTGGCAGCCTATCAATCGCCATTTATGGCTGCTGATACTGAGGTATTTCGAAATAATATCACAGGAACCTACAACGTATTTAAAGCTGGTATGGATGTCGGGGTATCAAAAATTGTTCATGCCTCAAGTGTTGCAGCCTACGGTTTTACCTATGCCCCGAAAATGTGGAACCCGGATTATTTGCCGCTGGATGAAAACCATCCACTAAAGCCCAGAGACCCTTATGCCTTTTCAAAAGTGTTCGGAGAACAAATCGCTGATTCTTATGTCAGTATGTGTGCCTTGTCTGCAGTTAGCCTTCGTCTTGCGGGAGTTAATTTTGACTTAAGCTATCAGTCATTGCCCGAACGGTGGGGTGACCCTTGTGACCGAATTGGCACATTTTGGAGCTACGTGGATGTCAGGGATGCTGCTGAAGCATGCAGATTAGCTGTAGAGACGCAGATATCGGGTCATGAAATTTTCAATATAGCAGCAGCAAAAAGTCGCTACCCAGTCCCAACCTCGGACCTAGTTTATAAATATTTACCGGAAACCAAAATTAAAGATGGAATGTCTGGATGCTGGAGCGGTCTTGATAGCAGTAAGGCTCGATCTTTGCTCGGTTATAAGGATAGACATGTCTGGGAAGACTATATTAAAGAGGACGGAACACAAATTAATAAATAAATTTTGGTTTTTGATTTAGGATTTGAGGGGCTTAATCTGTTAGAACATGTTTACTCAAGAGAGTGATAGCTTCCTCATAGTCAGGGCCGAGTTTTGCAAGGCAAACCTGGTCGAAATTTAAATTTTCTGCCTCTTCCATTAACTCCAATATCTGATCTCTACATTCATCTGGCCGGCCGACTACAAAACAGCTTTTCACAGCGTCATCCGGGATAATCTTGGCAACCTGTGCCACGGTTGAGCCGTTATTAAATGCATCATCAACGGCTGTGATTAGCTCCGGCTCTACGAAAATTTTTCGAAAGTCTTCATCAGTAAATCCCATTTGCTTTAGAGATATCAGCATGTGACTGACATAGGGCTTGGCAAACTGGAACGCGGCATCTCTATCACGAGAGATGGAGACATTTAGCTCGCAGGTATCATATTGTGGGTCATTGGGCTGGGCTTCAGCCGATAGTCTCCGCGGTGTTTCAAGCATAGCGGAGAGACGCCCGGTTCGTACAAGAGGAATATAATATCCCCCTATTAGTATACCATCCATAACCCGCGCCGCTATTCGCAAAATTCTTGGACCATTGCCGCCCGAGTAAAACTTAACGGGGGATTGTGGTTTAAATTCCAGTTTGAATTCCCAATCAGGGTTGAAATGAAAATACGAACCTATGTTGGGATAATCCCTGTAGGTAACCTTTTTTCCAGAGAGCAGTTCTTTAATGGATGAAACTGTTTCTTTGACGGCCGCTAACGGCTTCACCGCCGTTACCTGGTTACCTGCAATAGCGTGGGCCCCCCTAGCAATACCTATACTCAATTCCCTCCCGTCGGTTAACTCGGTTATTGCGGCAATACTGTCGGCCAGATCGACTGGGTTACGAAAGTAGGGTACCAAAATAGCGGTACCTAGCCTGATCGGTACTTTGGCTGCTGTAGCTGCCAATACAACAAATATATTCCGGTGGCATAAGTTATCGTTGACCCATACTTGATCAAAGCCAAAATCATGGGCTGTCTCGGCGAGCCTGATAACCTCGGGTACAGAATATTGATTGGCTATGTGAAGTGTAAATTGAAGGCCTATGTCTCCACTAAACTTTTTAATCATTTTCAATTTCCGACGATTGTATCAATATCAACAGCCATACCCATTGCCTGGTATCCAATACGGTTAGGGTGTAAAAGGTCACCCGGACCCCCAATTGACGAGTTGGGGACCATTTCATGCCGAAGTTGCCCGGTAGACTCGTCAATGGTCACTTTGTCAAAATCAATGATGCCATCAAAAATATTTGAATTTCGTATCAGGTCGTTGAAAGATCTACGGTGGCCATCAACGGATTTTCGTCCGTGGCCACTGGTTGTCGCGTTAAGCGCTGATGTCAGGGTTCCGCCAATAATTCTGACTGAAGGAATTTTATTACGCATTAATTCGACCCCTTGGCGGATCCCTTCGAAGATGTCATCAGAGGAAGCATCACTAAACCCCAGGTCGTTGATCCCTTCCAACCATATGACACTGGATACTCCTGACATACTGATGACGTCGCGTTCTAGGCGGCTCAATGCGGAGATGCCCCCAAGGCGATCTTCAGGCGCTGTATCTTTTTTAGGTCCGAGTATCTGATTACCCCCAATTCCCTGATTTATAAGAGAGACCGTATTTCCATATTTTGCATGAAGGCGCCGAGCCAAGACGTCTGGCCATCGGTCATAGCCGTTAATTGTGGAGCCCGAGCCGTCAGAGATAGAATCACCGAATGCTACAATTACTTTTGTGGTCTCGGGCATCTTCATATCCAGAGCATCAAGGAAAAACCATGAGGTTGTCGAGTAGGGGAAGGCTTTCTCATCTTCAGAATGACTAACATCACCAGAATTCATAGCAGAGAGATACGAAGTCTGCAGAGCTTTAGCATGGTATGTCATAGGTCCACTCTTACCGCTAACGTAGAAGCTAACAGCCAGTGCTTTTCCAACTAAAAGTCGGTCATCTGGTTCGGTTATAAAATCCAAATTAACGGGGTCACTAGTGGTCCACTCACCATGCGGAATGGTTACCTTCCCTGACCCATTAAATTTTATTTGTCTGTTAGACTCAGGGAAAATCCGGCTACTCATAGACTGCAAGCCGACATATATGTTTTCAAAATTAATTGGTTTGTTGCCGTGCGCATTGGACAATCGTATGCGGGCCTGTGTACCCCAAATATCTGGTCGTATGATCATCCGAAATGACTGATCAGAGGCGCCATGATCGGGCCCGGGGAAAAGTGTAGAAAGGTCAGGCTGTGCTGTTTCACGACCGTGTGGAAATGGACCTTGCGCAGAGGCTGTCCAAGCTGCCGCCCAGTTTTCTGTCATGCTGGGTCTTTCATCAATATGGTGTTGGGTGCATCACACCCCGACTATCAACGAGTACTTTTTCAGAAATTACCAATTTTTCGTCTACTCTGTCTCGTAGCCAATCATAAACTAGGCTTTCTCGGTCTTCGCCAAGCTCACCAGAGGAAGCATAAGCCATACTATGGTTGGCATCTTGATAGACCACTAATCGTTTGGGAGCGTCGATTAATTCAAACAACTCATACGTATGATGGATTGGAGATAATTGGTCTGCCTCACCGGCCACAATCATATAGGGTGCCGAAATTTCTTTTGCAACTTTACGCAAATCAAATTCTTGACGAAATACGTCGAAAGCATCTTCATCTTCATATCCTGCCATAAACATAAAACGTACTTTAAAAGTTGGCGAAGCTGAATTGAAAATGGTATCGCAGCCAGGTTCTTGGCAGACACCGGTGCCACAATAGCCTCTAATCTTATCTTTTAGGCCCGCTGCTGCAACGGTTCCGTAGTAGGTACCAAAACTTGAACCACGAATTACAATTCGATCGCCGTCAATTTCAGTACGTTTTTTCAACCAGTTCACCGCTGTCTCAGCTGCTTCGGCGAAATTATCAGATGAGATTGTAATGCCACGGTTACGAGTTTCACCTTGTCCGGGGCCATCAAGAGCCAGTACCGCCATTCCCCGTTTTAAAGCAGAATCTCCGTGTAAAGCGACCATATTTTCTTTGCTGCCATCCATGCCGCCAATGTGAAGGACGCAAGGAAAAATATCATTTTCAAGTGGAGTGGCAGGTAAATGCAAAAAGGCTGATAGAGCAGAATCTTTAAAAGGAATGTCAACGCGCTCAACTGGATGTGGAGAATGGGCTATAAATTTATCATAACATTCGATCATCCTTCGTTCCCATTCCAGATCTTCGTCGTTTATATCAAAGTATGGCCATTGGGCAGAGGCATAGAGAAGGGAAGCAATAAAATAGTTTTCGTAAGCAGATACAAATCGACCCTGTTCTTCATAGTCGCGGGCAATGGTTTCGCGTCTTTGTCCCTCACGCCCGAATTCGGGCCCTATATCGTCAAATTTTTTCATTTTGGCGCCGGCGCGTCGGAAAGATGCAAGGCCTGAGGCGCCTCCTTTACTTCCTTTTCCTCCAAGGCGTCCCTGGTCCCATTCGGGCCCGACAGTCTTGATGACCGAATCTAATAGCCATCGCTGTTCTCTCCACCGTTTTGTTCGGTTTTCCATCCGTGCTGTCTTTTGCATTCTGAGGCCTCTTTTAAATTATTAGTTGAGAAGCGTAAGGTAAAATTTCTTGGGGTCAATACTGAGAGTGCATCTGCGGTTTTGATCATTCCAGTTAATTGGAAATTACTGAGTTGGTTCAAAATGAGCAATGAACCTATGGGGGTCCGTTAAAGAGAATTGGCGTCAGGTAGTGATATAACGGCTCTTTTTGTTTACCGTGTTTGGAAACGAATACAACAGGGGAAGAAAAATGGTGCCAACAAAAAGATCCTACCGAGCAAAACATGATGAATTTAAATCGGGCATTTCTAAACCAAGTGAATTTTTAGAAGAATGTCTGAAAATAATTTCAGCAGTAGAAGCTGATATCGGGGCTTTCGTCGAAACAGATGAAGAAGGTGCCAAAAAAGCAGCCAAGGCATCAGATGAAAGATGGGAGAGAGGCAATATCCTTTCGTTAGTTGACGGCATGCCCCTTTGTATCAAAGACATAATGGAAACAGCATCAATGCCAACTCAACAAGGCTCAGATCTTTTTGTCGGCTGGGATGGCAAAAGAGATTGTGCGGCAGTAGCTGCCTTAAGAGAAGCTGGCGCTGTCATTTATGCTAAGGCTGTAACTACCGAGTTTGCAGCACAGCCTGCAAGGGGTACTCGTAACCCGTGGGATTTAACACGAACACCGGGAGGCTCAAGCAGTGGTACTGCGGCTTCTGTGGCCGCTGGTATGTTACCGGGCGGTCTTGGAACTCAAGGGCTGGGTTCCACCATTCGTCCAGCAAGTTTTTGTGGTGTATATGCATTCAAACCCAGTTTTGGCGGCATAAATAGAGGCGGAAGTTTCGATACGATAAGCCAAAGCAGCAGCAGTACAATGGCCGCTTCACTTGAAGAAACTTGGGAGATTGCCCGTGCTATAACGGCTCGCGTTGGCGGTGATCCAGGTTTTATGGGTGTCTCGGGGCCGCTTGAAGCACCGGGTGCTGAAATGCCAAGCCGGGTGGCGTTGCTTAAGACTGAAGGCTGGGATCGCACAGAAGAAGACGCAAAGCAATGTATAGAAAATACACGGCTAAATTTGGAAGCTGCAGGTGTTAAAGTTATCGATGGTCAGTCGAGTGATCTCATTAATGATTTAGAGAAATCACTTGTAGGCTTGGTTGAACTTTCAGGTGGGCTTAATAATTGGGATTTTCGTTGGCCATTGAATACTTACGCTCGCGATATGGATAAAAATAAGCTCAGTTCAGAAGCTCGGGAGCGTTTGCGTTTTGCGGAGGGTATGACCCACGAAGACTATCAGGCACTGGTAACTAAACGGAAGAAGCTCCGCTCATTTTACAACACATTAAATAGTGAGTTCGACGTTTGTGTTACCTTATCAGCACCCGGTCCAGCTCCAACTGGATTAGATTGGACTGGTGATGCAGTTTTTGCAGTCCCGTCATCCGTTTTGGGTACCCCGTCCTTCTCTTTGCCTGTCCTGCAATCTGGTGGTTTGCCACTTGGTTTGCAGGTTATGGGATACGCTGATCAGGATGCGCGAGCTTTCTCGGCGGCACGGGCTATATTGGATCTCTTCGATTAGTTAGTTAAAAACTTTCATGTTGGAACTTTCTAAAATGTGGATAATTTTTTAAATTGGAATCATATGTTTTCGTAGGATAGGGTGGAAAAATAAGGCTAATTTTATTTACCTGATAGTCCTAGCTTTCATCTTATCCATAATTTATCCACAGGATTTCCACATATCGAATAAAGCTTCAGGCGCGGCGGTAATTCGCGCGCTTAAATAGCCTAACGATTACGCGCGAGCGTTTACTGATAAATTTGCAAGGCTTAATTTTGTCAAAATCTTTGAATAAAATTTGAGCCTTGTAGACCATGCTGTAAAAATTTACGGATTTCGTATGCTTATACTCTTGCTCATTTCTGTATAAGAGTTTTAAATATCGGCATTTATGTAACCAATTTCAAAATATCACCAGGCAATGGTGCTAAGCCATTTGGTATGGTTAGGA
>JAYZFG010000003.1:0-30058 GCA_036336885.1 Pseudomonadota bacterium | reverse complement strand
TATGCTGGCTTTTTATATTAGCTGATGCATGTTGGTCTTAATTAAGACCATTTCCTTGCTTTTCAAAATAAGAGGGGAACTATAGTGAACAAGAACGATTTAGTTGCCAATGTAGCTTCCAGTGCAGGACTTTCCAAAGCTGATGCAGCGAAGGCCTGTGATGCAGTATTTGAATCGATTACTTCATCGCTTAGTGGGGGTAATGAGGTTCGTCTCGTAGGTTTCGGTACCTTCGTCGTAACGCGCCGCCGGGCCTCAGAAGGCCGCAATCCGCGGACAGGAGAAAAAATTCAAATACCTGCTTCTAACCAACCCAAGTTTCGGGCTGGTAAAGGCCTCAAGGAAGCCGTGAATTAAAAACCCTGATATTTTCAGGTTATAACCGGTCGCCTGACGGCGGCCGGTTTATTTTTATATAAAAGGTATTCTTCGATAAGAAACCTTGTGTTATAGAAATTATATCAGTTTAGTGGGGCGGTTAGCTCAGTTGGGAGAGCGCCACGTTTACACCGTGGATGTCGGCGGTTCGAGCCCGTCACCGCCCACCATTCCTATAGCAGTTCCAGTTATCGTCTTGTGTAAAATTGTCTATCGAAAGTTTGTTTATCAAATTTTTGATAATGATATCATAACTTTAATTTAGAAATTTATATTGAGGGTTTGTTGACTTAGTAAATCTTTAGTATCTTCTTGGGTTCAGAGTTCGCTGAGACCCTTTCTTATCATTTTAAAGTAGTGATTATGGCACAAGACTTTCTTTCTTTTATAAACAAAATCAAGTCAGGGAGACCTGACGAATTTGTATCGGTTAAGGATACAATAGATCCCGCACATGCAATTACGGCGACGGTTGTAAAAACTGAATATGAGACAAAACAGAGGCCGGTATTTGTTTTTGAAAATGTTAAGGGCACTGACTTTAAAGTAATGACGAACCTACATGCGAGCCGTCAAAGACTTGGGTTGGCTATGGGAGTTGGACCCCGACAAATGCAGAAAAAATTTCTTGAGGCAATGGAGAATCCCATTCCACCAAAAGAAGTTAACACAGGTCCCTGTAAAGAGGTAATTTTAAAGGGAGTTGATGTAAATATGCGGACGCTTCCACAAATAGTACATCATGGTGACGATGGAGGGCCCTATATTACGGCAGCTATTTCATTCGCAAAAGATCCAAATACTGGGATTTACAATTGCGCCTATAACAGACTGATGATTACTGGGGAAAAAACGACATCAATACATTTGACGTTGGGAAAACATCTTTGGGAATTTCACAAAATGGCAGCGTCAGAGGGAAAAGCACTGCCTGTAGCCTTTGCTGTTGGCGTCCACCCCGCCATTGCTTTGGGCGCTTTATCAATTGGATCCGTTGATGAAGATGAAACCCACATTATGGGTGCTTTGCTTGAAGAACCATTAGAAATGGTGCAATGCGAAACTATCGACCTATCTGTTCCTGCACAGGCTGAACTTATTATCGAAGCAGAAATTTCTGCAGGAGAAACTGTGGAGGAAGGACCCTTCGGAGAGTTTACAGGCTATAGCCTTGGAGCAAGAGATCGAGAAGTAGTAAATGTTAAGGCGATAACTCATAGGAAAGGGGCCTATTTTTATGATATGAACGTCGGTCACCTTGATCACATGTTGCTATCGACCATTCCGATGGAAGCCAACCTTTTTCGGGCCGTGCGATCAATGGTCCCTAGTGTAAAAGCGGTTCGTGTGCCAAGTCCTTTCACTTGTTTTGTTTCTATAGAACAGCGGCTTAAAGGACAGGGAAAAAACGCTATAATGTCTGTTTTTGGTGCGGATCTGTATATTAAACGGGTGGTAGTCGTGGATCACGATGTGGATATTTATGATGATAGGCAAGTCAACTGGGCATTAGCAACCAGAAGTCAGCCTGATAGAGATATGGTGCTGATAAATAATGCGCGTGGATCTGACCTAGACCCATCAACAGCAGGCGATGACGGGTTTACTTCAAAGTGGGGTGTCGACGCAACCGCTAAGCCCATACTCAATGAATTTACACCACGACATAAATTTCCGACGGGAGTTTGGGACAATGTCGACGTAAAATCTATCATCTCGTAATTTCATTATGACGAATATCGCGTGCAGTTTTGACCAAGTTGCAGCGGAGAATATAGAAAAAATTGTACTGATTAGTAGGGATCGCTCGCTGACTTGGAAGGAGTTAGATTTAAAGGCAGGGGGTGTGGCCTCTTATATTCAATCCAGAGGAATTTCTTCTGGCGCCAGATTGGCAATTTGTGTTGAAGATCCCATCGATACGGTGATTGGAATCTTAGGAGGGTTAAAAGCGGGGTGCGTAATCACACCATTCAATTCTCGCCTGATAGATGAAGAGCGCTGCCAAATTATGAGACTCCTTAATCCATCATTGGTTCTCAAGAGTATACCGGAAGCAAATGTTGAATTCTCAGCAATTGATGTTGAGTCAGAAGAACCAGCAATCATTTTATTTACTTCTGGTAGTACGGGTTTACCTAAGGGGGTAGTTCTTTCTCATCGTTCGGTTAAGAAAGGACTTGATATGTGGAGCCAATCTGCTTTGGCTATAAAGTCAAATGATATTGTTTTATCCGTTTTGCCGCTAGCCCATTCCTATGGATTGTTTGGTACGGTTTTGTCCCCTTTACGGCAAGGAGCGTCCAGCGTTTTGGTGCCTCGCTTTGATGTTGAGGAGGTTTTAAGGGCGATATCAGATAATCGAGCCACCATTTTTTGTGGCGTAGCTACAATGTTCAGAAGAATTTTAGAATCAAAATTTTTTAATCCTGATTTGCTTGCTTGTCTAAGGTTTTCTACTAGTGGGGCGGCTCCATGTCCTTGGGAGCTTGCCGTTTCATGGAAAAAAAATACGGGCTTAAGGATTGTTCGGGGGTATGGAATGAGCGAGTTATTTCGTCCTATTTGTTATTCTCCTGATGATGAGTTTGAGTTGCCTAATGCCATCGGTCGAGCCGCCATAGATGTAAAGCTTAAAATTGTTGGTGATGATGGACATGCGGTGAAGGGCTCAGAACCTGGTGAGCTTTGGATTAAAACGGAATCATGTATGACAGAATATCTGAAAAATCCTGATGATACCAATTCAGTGATGAAAGACGGCTGGTTTATTACGGGAGACTTGGCGACGATAAGCTCTGAAGGGTTGGTGAGTGTCGTTGGGAGAAAAAAAGAAGTTATTCTGCGGGGTGGTTATACCGTTGCGGCTGGCGAAGTGGAATTTGTATTAAATACCTATTCAAAAATTGCTGAATCAGCGGTTACTCCCATACCGGACCCAGACTTAGGAGAAGAAATTTGTGCTTTTGTAGTCCTGAGGTCAGGGTCAAAATGTACCGAACAGGAAATTATTGATTACTGTAAAACCCAAATGGCCGCCTATAAATATCCACGTGTTATAAAATTCCTGTCAGAATTACCCAAGGGAGAGACAGGAAAGGTTCAAAAAGCAAAACTGGGGTTCTAGAGGTTAATTGATATTTTGTTTTGAAGAAGGATTTGAAGCTATGCTGGAGTTACTGGGTGGGCCCACCTCAACATGCTGCTGTAAGGTACACTTAACCGTTGTCGAAAAAGGCCAAGAATTAATAGAGCGAGAAGTAAACGTCCACAAACACCAGAATCTTACCGACGAATACATTAAGATGAACCGGGACGGGATGGTCCCAACACTTATCCATAACGGGAGAGTTTTGGTCGAATCAAGTATAATCATGCGATACATCGATAGGGTTTTCCCCGAGCCCGCATTAACGCCTGTTCTTCCGGAGGAGTCTATGAGAATGGATCTTTTGATGAAGGATTTAGATGAAAAATATCATAATGCTATTGCATTTGTATCATTCTCGGAGACCTCACGAGATGCCAAAGGGATGTTAACCGAAGCGGCAGAAACCCGTTTAAAGTCATTTGATGATATCCCAGAGCCCAAGCGACGACAGCAGCGCCGGCAATCTGTTTTAATGGGACTGTCATCTGATGAAGGGCGCTGCGCCTGCGGTTTTCTTGAGACCATGATCAAGGACATTGATGCGGCATTGGAGCTTGGTCCTTACCTTGCCGGCGAAAAGTATTCGCTGGCGGATGCCGCTCTAACCCCATACGTTCACCGCTTGTGGCTACTAGGGTGCGAAGAACTTTGGTTAAAAAGCCGTCCGAAGGTGGGTGAGTGGTATGATAATATGAAGGCCCGTTCATCATTCGAAGAGGTTTTTATAAAACATGAAAATCAAACTCGTGGTCGCTACGATAAAGACAAGAGTATCAAATTAGGGACCTGGAGTAGGTTTTTAGCGGCACTCGAGTCTATTGGAGAAAAATCTGATGATATGGCGGCGAGACTACCCGCCAGAATATGGAAGTTTGAAAGTGTGCCACAAAACTAAATTTCCGTAGATGGATTAATTCAAATTTCAACGGGGAGAAAAATGATGGCAAAAATTAAACACATTGCAATCATTACGATGGATCCGGAAAAGTTAGCAGATTTTTATACCAAGGTATTTGATATGGAGATCCTGGGTAAATCTAAACGTGGCGCCATTTATATAACAGATGGGTATATTAATGTTGCCCTTCTTCCCAACAGAGCTGAGGGAAAGCCCAATGGTTTAAACCATTTTGGTTTTGAAATTGACAATCAAGAAGAAATTGCCAAAAGGATGAAAAAACTCGGTTTTGCGGCTCCAGGAAAACGTCCACGTAATCGCCCATATGCCGAAACTCGAGGTTGCGATCCCGAAGGAAATAACTTTGATTTATCGGTTCATGGTTTTCAAAAAGTTGAATACGAGGCTGATCGTGAACGCGGTTTGCAGAGTACATAAAATCGTTGTGTTGTCTAAAACTATTCTTCTGGAAGGCTAAGCAACTTTCCGAGTATTGGTTTGGTTGAATTCGTTCCGTAAGAGCTTATTCATTTCGTTTGTACATTTGCCACAACAAACTTCCACACCACACCATTCGAAAACCTTATCAGCGTCTCTGATCCCGTCCTCTTTAGCCTCCTGTATTTTTTTTAGGTTTATGGCGTTGCAGATACATACATACATTTGAAATCAGTTTCGAATTATTCAATTATGCTAATGATAATTATTATTAACGCGGACTTGGCATAGTTTCAATGATTTAACAAAACCGGACATATTCTTAGTTTAAATCTAATAATGATAATCATTATTAAGTTATTGAAATATATTTAAAATTTATAGTCATTTCCTAATATAAAAGTTATAATTGTTCGCTACTTAAAACCGTTTTCTGATATAAGGATCTGCTGAGATGGAAGGTGATAAAGACGTCATAAAGCAATTGAATTCAATTTTGAAAAATGAATTAACGGCCATTAATCAGTATTTTCTCCATGCTCGAATGTTAAAAGATTGGGGTTTCCTGCGTTTGGCGGAGAAGGTTTACCAAGAATCGATCGGCGAAATGAAACACGCAGATAAGCTTGTTGAACGAATACTGGTTTTAAATGGATTGCCAAATCTTCAGGACCTTGGAAAATTGAATATCGGCGAGGATGTCTCTGAAATTATGGATGCAGACCTGGTATCTGAGGAGACAAATCAAAATGCGTTAAAATCTGCTATCGTTGTCTGTGAAGCAGCCAAAGATTTTGTTTCGAGAGAAATTCTTGAAAGTATCTTGGAAGATACGGAAGAACACATAGACTGGCTAGAGACACAAAAATCGCTGATTGGTTCTACCGGTTTACAGAATTATCTACAGGAACAAATGTTTGAAGAAAGCTCCTGAATAATTACATCTCCAAATTAGGTCACAATTAACCCATTTTGATATAACAAATTGTTTTATTTTTAATCTTTCTCTTTGGTGCTATTAACTATGCCAATTGGACATCAATAAGCACCAGAGAACCTAATGGCTTCTAGTTTAAAGAAAATTGAAAATTTTGAGGCCCCTGTTGTAGATCAACTTTCTATAAGGGTCATTGTTGATTCCATTTATGAACGATTTCTTCCTGCTGCATCGCATCCATATGCCCAGATTGAACATGTTGGAGGTATCCCGGGGCGGCAGATGTCAACTTTAGCTTGTGAGTGGGGGCTGTCTCTGCATTTACAGTCAAAAGCCAGTGGAGAAAACGCAGAATATTTACTCGATTTTGGGTATACTCCTGAAATATTAAACCGTAATTTTGATTTATTGGACATCAACCCCAAGAAACTAAATGGGCTAATCTTGAGCCATGCCCATCGAGACCATTTTGGTGGTATGGAGGGGTTTGTAAATAAATTTCGGCACCGGATGCACGAGGAGATGCCGTTTATTATAGGCGGAGAGGGGATATTCAGGGAACGGTGGACCAAAGGGGGAGGAGATGACTGGGTGTCCTGGGGTGCGCTAGATCGGACCGCGTTAGTGGCCCAGAATGTTAAGCCAGTAGCTTGCGAAAATCCGCAAGCACTGCGGGGCGCCTTCACGACTGGCTATATTGAAAGAACCAGCTTTGAAGTGATTACCGGCGGTTCTATGGTGTTTAGTGAGGACCACTACACTGATGAAGAGCGGGAAGGTAAGTTGGTAAAGGATGATCACCCAGAAGAGCACGCCACATGCTATATTGTTAAAGGGCGTGGTCTGGTGGTCATATCATCGTGTGGCCATACAGGGATTATTAATACTATACAAACCGCTATGGCGGTGACGAATGTAGATAAACTTCACGCGGTAGTGGGAGGCTTTCATTTAGGAGCTGCAAAGCAAGAGTATATTCAACATACTGTAGATGGGTTCGAAAACCTTAAGCCTGATATTGTTATTCCAATGCATTGCAGTGGAGCACGATTCATTGAAGAAATGAGACGGCGTATGCCCAACACGTTAGTGACGACGAATGTTGGTAGTCGTTTTACACTTGGCGTCTAAAATTTATCGAGGGCACTAAATTCACCTCAATACCCATTTTATTGAGAGATTGTATAGAAATGGAAATTATTAAAGTTCTGGCAAGTCCCCTTAAAATTCCAGTTAATTTTGAAGAATTGGGTGTTGATCACAGAAGTATAAATCATATTACGCACGTAGAAATTGAAACAGATACAGGAATTTGTGGATACGGTTTAACCTCCATTACTCAATCGCGTCCGGTAGCTGAGGCGATAAACTCTGTGTTGGGGCCGGCAGTAATAGGAATGGACCCAACTCTCAGTGAGAGTATCTGGAACAAGTTATATTGGACTGCCACTCCCTGGGCCCAATCCGGCTACGCGTCACATGCTATAAGTGCCATTGATCTGGCCATTTGGGATATAAAGGGAAAGACCCAAAATTTGCCAATCTGGCGCCTTCTGGGGGGCGCGCATACCAGCGTCCCTATTTATGCGACCTGTGGTTTTTCTTTCATGTCGAACAGTGAAATAGTGGAAGTTGTTGGCCGCGTTATCGATAAAGGGTTTACCGGCGTCAAATTACAGGTGGGAAGGCCCGGCCTCGACTACAAAGGGTTACCTCCGGATCTAAACTCATTAATTAAAAGCGACATCAATCGAATTCAAAAGATTAGAGAAAATATTGGGCCTGATATAGAAATTGCAGTAGATGCTGCCTGTCGATTAGATTACGTCAGTGCGTTGAAATTATGCCAGGGGTTAGAAGAATTCGATATTAGCTTTTTTGAGGAGCCGATTGCCCAAAACGATGTGGGTTTATTGGCAAAGTTAAGGCAAAAAACCAATATACCGTTGACGGCTGGGCAAAACGAGGGGTTGGCGTATAGGTTTAGAGATTTGCTTGTTTCTCAGGCCGTAGATATCGTTCAGCCGAATATCATTATTACGGGTGGGCTCTCACAATGTCTCAAAATTGCGGGGATGGCGTCCGCTTTTAATGTTCAAATTTCAAATGGTGGCGGTGCGCCCCTTCACAATGTTCATTTTCAGGCGGGTGTTAGCAATGGCACGGCGGTTGAGTACCAATATAACGCGGTTGCCGCATGCGACATTCTTTACGGGGAAAAGCCAGTTCATAAAAATGGATTTATGATTCTGCCAGAAAACCCCGGTTTTGGTCTTACTCCAAATAGGGATGTTGTCAGAGATACCACCGACAAGTCCGTCTAAGCATAAGCGCTACGCCAGTTTAATCCGTTACCCCCAGGAAAACATTATCTAGGTCGGAAAGAAAATGTTTCGCGTAAGGCGCTGATGATGTGAGCATTTCCAGGCGTGCCTTGCCTTCAGGGCCAACGCCCACACCTGGAGGTGTAAGATTTTGGTTCCGTTCAACCATCGCAATATAACTTTTCTTAAATTCTTCTACGCTTTCGACCTTGAATACAAAATGGTCTGGTCCCGAGCGAGCAATGCCCGTGTTTGCATACTTTGTGATATCCCACGGCGCTAATACAACTGTCATGCGGCCATCCGTAACGTAATAATTTTCGTCTCCTTCAATTCTATTAGCGAGCTTGAGATCTAATATATCACAATAAAATTCTGCGCATTTCTCTGGATTTAGGGTTCTTATTGCAAAGTGTGTAATATGCCGTTCCTGGCTCCATTCTCCGTCGGTGTAAATATCCTTTCTATTATTTTTATCGGCGTGCGACAGATCAAAGATATTGCCGTCAGGGTCATGGGTTGTTATTCCGGCGAATGGCCTGTTGCTGGGTCTTTTGAGAGCTTTCACCTTTGGGAACTTAGTGGAAATTTTATCCAAAACCCCTTCCACATCTTCAACCTCGACACCAAAATGATCTAAACCTCCGGGACGTCCGGGGCGTCGCGGGTTGATATTGAGGCCGACATAGCCGTCTCCGACAGTGACAGCGCTTTCTGGTCTTGATCTTGCAGCCGTCTTCATACCGAATAAGACCTCATAAAATTTACCCAGCATCGCATACTGTGTTGACATCATCGCCACGTGGTTGATTTTGGTGTTCATTATTCTGTTCCGTTAACGCATTCTTCTGGGATTTTACGAATTTCCACAATTAGGGTAGGCTTTTATCTATTAAAGATCTAGAAGCAATTACTGAGTAACAATAAGCTAACTACAGGGGGAATGAGAATGTCTATTACAAGACCAAGTTCACTTTTTGCTTTATTGGGTGCAATAGTCTTTGTATCGGTCGGTAGTTTCAATATTGCTAAAGCTGAGCCAGATTTTAAAGGAAAAAAGGTAAAACTTATTATTGCCTCTAGTCCTGGGGGAGGAACCGACAGAATTGGTCGCTTGCTTTCTCAATATATGGAAAAATACCTTAATGGTAACCCGACAATAGTAATAAAGAATATGGGTTCCGGGGGCGGAAAAATTAGGGCTGCCAACTTTCTGATGAAAAAGGCGAAACCTGATGGCATGACTTTTATGCAAAGTGATACGACGGTGGTCTCACCCAGCACCTTACGACGAAAATCTGCGAGATATGATCCCACGAAGTTTGAATTTATCGGTTCCCTTAACCGCGGCGGAAGTATTTTTTTTATAAACAAAAAGGCGCAAAGCCGGTTAAAGGATAAGTCCAAAAAGCCTGTGATTGTCGCGGCAATCTCTGGTACTCGCAACTGGCAGGCTATGCCAATTTGGGGTGCGGAATTCCTAGGTTGGAATGTTCGTTGGATTCCGGGTTACCGTGGCGTTGGCCAGATGAGCAAGGCCCTGCGGCAAGGCGAGATCGATATGTTTGCGACCAACAATGCCTATACAATTAAACAACTACGAGATGACGGCGTCATCGCCCTGGTTTCTCAAGTCGGCCAGGTCGTTGGCGGCAAGATTTCACGCAGACCTTCATACAAATCTGTTCCCGTTTTTACAGAAATTTTGAAAAGGGAAGCTAAGTCATCTATTCCACCTCTAGCATGGCAAGGCTACAGTTCGTTAACCACTCCATCTCAAGTTGACAAGTGGATGGGAATGCCTCCTAAAACCCCTAAAGCATATGTTGAAGCGTTCAGGGCTGCCTATAAAGCCTCAGTTACCGATCCAGCTTTCCTGAAGATTGCCCGCAAACAATTTAGTAAGGAAATAAATTATATTGATGGCAATACGGTCTCCAAGCTCGTGGGGAATGTCTTTAGCGGGCCAACAGAGGCTGTGGATTATGCTGAAGAGCTTAAACAGAAATACGGCCTGACCGCTTTTAAAAACAAAGTTTATGTTTTTAAGGGTAAAATTACAAAGATTAAGAAGAAAGGTAAAAGCATAAAATTTAAGGGTGGCGGTAAAAAGGGTAAGCTTAAAGTCAGCAAAAAGACCAAAATTACAATTGCTGGTAGTAAGGCTAAACGTAAGATGCTTAAAGTCGGTATGAAGTGCACCTTTAAGACTAAAGGGATCAAGAAAGCCACCAAGATCGATTGCAAGTAAGCTATCCTTTCAATTTAATTAAGAATGCGGCGTGGAAAATCCACGCCGCATTAATTAATAGAGTGGTTTATGCTTGATGCATTATATATTGCCGTAACAGAAATCTTGAAGCCATGGCCATTGACACTTATGGCCCTAGGAATTCTCGGTAGTTCATTTTTTGCAGCCCTTCCCGGAATTGGCGTGCTGCTTCTTATTACTATTGTGTTGCCTTTTGCGATCACACTTGATCCGTATCCGGCAATAGCTTTTCTGTTAGGAATAGGCGCGGTGTCAAATACGGCGAATACCTTTCCTTCAGTATTGATCGCGGTACCGGGGAGTGCGGGCTCCCAGGCTACTATCGTAGATGGGTTTCCAATGGCTCAAAAAGGTGAAGCGAAGCGGGCGTTTGGAGCGGCATTCGTTGCCTCCCCTTTAGGGGGTATTTTTGGAGCCGTCGTCCTTCTTTTAAGCTTACCAATTTTAAAGCCTCTTGTTTTGAGCTTTGGTTCCCCTGAATTTTTGATGTTAGTAATTTGGGGATTAAGTGCTGTTGGCGTCCTGAGTGGTACGGCGCCGGTAAAGGGTTTAATAGCCGCCATTATAGGTGTGTTTATTTCAACAATAGGGATGGATAACAAAACAGGGGTAGAGAGATTTTCTTTTGAGGGTGAGTATCTTGTTGATGGGATAAGTCTTATTTTAGTGGGTTTAGGTCTTTTCGCCGTACCTGAAATGATCGGGTTGGCCCGTCGTCGTACCTCTATCGCGGAGACTGAGGGTTTGGGTCACGGTCTGTTTGAAGGGATTAAAGACGTCTTTCGAAATAAATGGTTGGCAATAAGGTGTTCCGTAATAGGGGTCTGGGTGGGTGTCCTCCCCGGTTTAGGGTCATCCGTTGCAGATTGGTTTGCATACGCTCACGCTGTTCAAACAGAAAAAAATCCTGAAAAATTTGGAAAGGGAGATGTCAGGGGCGTTATTGCCCCAGAAAGCGCCAATAATGCAAAAGAGGGTGGTGCTCTTATACCGACCATTGCCTTTGGGATCCCAGGGTCTACCTCTCTTGCGCTAATTTTAATCGCTTTTATCTCCGTCGGTATCACCCCGGGATCTGCGATGTTAACCGATCAATTACCATACACAATGGCAATGATTTTTGTATTGGTAATTGCGAATATATTCGCTGCAAGCCTTGCAATTGGAGCGGCAGGTCAATTCGCTAAACTTAGCCTCATGCCCTTCTACATCATAGTGCCCATGACTTTGGTCTTGTGTGTTTCGGCGGCTTTCGCAGCCCATTTTGTCTGGTGGGATATCTTAACCTTTTTGGTATTTTCCGTTCTGGGTTACCTAATGAAAGTCTTGGATTGGCCTCGACCGCCTCTATTGGTAGCGGTAGTACTTGGAGGTCAACTGGAGACCTATTTATGGTTATCAAACGCGCGGTATGGTTGGGATTGGCTCATGGGACCAGGCGTTATCGCTATCCTGATTTTGATAATACTGACACTGCTAATGCCTTTCATCAGGAAAAGGAGACAAAGGAAAAGTGTTTCAACGAGCACGGATGGGGACATAGTTTTATCTAAAAATGATCGGTTGTGGGATGTGGGGTTCATCCTCGTCATATCAAGCATTTTGGTTGGAGCTGCTTACATTAGTACGGATTGGGTGCTGCGGGGAGCACTCGTGATATACTTTTTGGCGGGTATTGGAGTTCCACTCGGGGTTTTACAAGTTTTTCTTCATTGGAGGTGGATCTCTTCATCTGGATCTAAAACTAACTTAACAGGCGTGACCAGGGGGTCCAGAGAGGGTGTTGTTAGGTCGTTGCAGGCGTTTGCCTGGTTGTTCGCATTAGCTGCAGGCGTTTGGGCGATAGGCTTTCATATCGCCGCCGGTGCATTTGTTGTCCTTTTCATTAGACATTACGGGGGTAGATGGGTTGAGGCGCTAGTCATATTTGTTTTATCCGAAGTCTTTATTATTGCCGTCTTTGATCTTCTTCTGAATGTTTTTTGGCCTACGCCAGCTCTATTTGAAATTTTCGGTTTAGGTTGGTTTTAGGTTTTACTGGTTAATGCCTTGACCGAATTAATTTGCCTGCAATAATTGGCAGGGTAATCCATAAAAAAATTAATGTTTTGGGGGAGGAGTAAATGCGTTTAATTAAGTTTGGACTTTGCGTTGGATTGTTTTCGATATTGGTTGCCAATTCTTACGGGACAACCGCTGACGCAAAAGGTTTAAAAGAATTTTATAAGGGTAAAACCCTTTCGGTCATGATTGGTTATGGTGCGGGAGGCGGGTATGACATGTATTCCCGCACGCTGGCACGCTACATTTCTAAACATATTCCTGGTAACCCAAAGGTCATTGGAAAGAACATGCCAGGAGCAGGGTCGCTAAAGCTTGCAAACTGGATGTATTCTGTAGCTCCTAAAAATGGCACGGTCTTTGCGACAATTGCCAGGGGAGCCCCGGTACATTCCCTGCTGGGGGGGAAGGGTGCCCGATTTGATGCCACAAAATTTAACTGGCTGGGCAGCATGAATAATGAGGTTAGCGTTTGTGCTACAACCTTTAGGGCACCAGCCAAAACCTTTAAAGAACTTAAGAGTAAAGAAACCATAATTGGGGGTGGCGGTAAGACTTCTGACAATGAGGTATTTGCAATGTTTGCGCAAAATTTGTTGGGCGCAAAATTTAAATTAATTTCCGGATATCCAGGAATGAAAGTAATGTTTCTGGCCATGCAGCGTGGAGAGATAGACGGGGTCTGCGGCTGGAGTTGGACTGGTGTAAAGAAACAAAAGGTAGCGGTAGAGTGGTACAAGGCAAAGAAATTGAACGTCTTACTACAGTTTGCGCTTCAAAAGCACCCGGAATTACCCAATGTTCCGCTCATTACAGACTTGGCTAAGAACGCCAGTGAGAAAGCTCAGATGGAGCTTATTTTTTCGAGGCAAACTATGGGTCGTCCCTATTTAATGCCTCCCGGCGTAAATTCAGAACGCGTTGAAATGATGCGTAAAGCATTCATTGCGACGATGAAGGATCCCGAGTTTAATGCGTTCGCAAAGAAAACCAAGATGGAGGTTAATTACGTTTCTGGTTCCGATGTCCAAAAATTGGTTAATCGGGTATTAAATACCCCGAAGGCAACCGTTCAAGCCGCCATAATAAATACCCGGCACAAGGGTAAAGTTGAGAAGGTTAAACTCAATTACGTTAAGGCTAGCGGCACTGTAACAGCGGTAAAAAGAAAAGGACGAAAACTAGTCCTTAAAATCGGTAGCAAGAAAGTCAAAACAAAAGTATCCGGTAAGCGCACCAAGGTATTCGTTAATGGTACCAAAGTGAAGAGAGGGGCCGTCAAGCCAGGGATGCGGTGTGAGTTAACCTGGTTGGGCAATGGCACGGAATCCAAGAAGGTAGACTGTAAACTCTGATAGCAATCATCAATTTTAACAAGACTGTGGCACCCGGCGCCCTTTAATAAGGGAAGCCGGGTGTTCCGGTATAGACAAGGAAATTAAAGTGTTCGAACCAGTCTCAAATACAGAGGATGCCAAACTTTATAACGAAAGTTTTCATGAAATTTATGATGTAATTGTGGTCGGTTACGGTTTTGGTGGTGCTGTTGCCGCAATTGAAGCCGCTGATAGTGGCGCTAAAGTTTTGTTATGTGAAAAAATGCCTCAGCCAGGCGGGGTTTCAATTTGTTCAGGCGGAGCGGTGAGGTGTGCCGAAGATCCGGAGGACGCGTTTAAATATTTAAAGGCAACAAATTCCGGAACAACTCCCGATGATGTTTTAAGGGTGTTGGCTGAAGGCATGACCCAGGCCGAAGAATACGTGAAAAAGCTGGTCGCTGTGGTTGACGGTGTGTCGATTAAGGATACAGAGTTCTCGGGTAAAAGGGGTGGCAATTACCCCTTTCCCGGATGGGAGACTTTTTATCATACGCAAGTTGAAGTCCCAGAAAGTTTTGACAGGTTAAAATATTTTCCGCACGTTCGGACGAGGCCTAGTTCTGGGGGGCCGGGAATGTTTTGGGTTCTTGATCACAATATCAAGTCGAGAGATATAACCGTAAAATTGAGTTCCCCTGTAAAAAATCTTGTTAGAAATAATGATGGTGAGGTTTGTGGCTTAACTATTTCAGAGGACGCTAAAGAATTACGAGTTGGGGCAAGGCAGGGCGTCGTCCTCGCATGCGGAGGCTTTGAGTACAACCATGAAATGAAGTCTCAGTATTGGGAGGGAAAGCCCGTTTTAACTGCCTCTTCCAGAGGGAATACGGGTGACGGAATCAGGATGGCTCAGTCGGTAGGCGCAGACTTATGGCACATGTGGCACTTTCATGGCTGCTATGCATTTAAACACCCGGATCCTGACTTTCCTTTTGCTCTTCGGGTTAAGCGGCTGCCAGATTGGAACCCAATAAATAAAAATGAAGCTGACGTCAAAATGGTATGGATCGTTGTGGATCAACTAGGCCGCCGCTACATGAATGAGTGCCCACCCTACGCACAAGATACATCACACAGGCCCATGCATTACATGGATAGTGAAACAATGAGTTACCCAAGAATTCCATCCTGGTTGATCACGGATCAAGATGGGTCATCTACATATCAAATTGGCGATATTCGTACAAATGACCCCGAGTACACCTACGACTGGAGTGAAGATAATTCCCAGGAGCTAAAATTAGGGATATTAAAAGAAGCAAAGAATTTAAATGATTTAGCGGACCAACTGGAAGTCGACCGCAAAATTTTGAACTCCACCGTTGATCGTTGGAATGCATTGTGTGACGAAGGAGAAGATGTGGATTTTAAAAGACCGCCCGGGACGATGGCGAGGATAGACAAGCCCCCATATATCTTTGGGCAGGTATGGCCGGCTGTCTCCAATACCCAAGGTGGTCCGGTCCATAATGCCAAGCAGCAAATTCTGAACATTGAAGGAAAACCTGTCCCAAGATTGTATGCCGCGGGCGAATTGGGTAGTAGTTTTGGGCACCTCTATCTTTCCGGAGGAAATATTGCTGAGTGTTTTGTTACAGGTTGGATAGCAGGCAGAGAAGTAACAAATCTTCAAAATTTAGAAAATCTGTAATAAACTTTTTAACGCCAGCCAGGTTTTTAATGATTACAGGTGTTCAATCGTATGGTCCGTCTCGTCTTAAATGGAAAATTACACGATACGGGTGACGCTTCTCCTAGCATGACATTATTGGAATATGTTCGGGAAAATCCGAATTTAACCGGCACTAAGGAAGGTTGCGCGGAGGGTGATTGCGGGGCCTGCACGGTTGTACGTGTCGTCAATAATAAATTTGAAGCCGTAAATTCCTGTCTTTTGCAATTAGGACAGGTAGGATCTAGTGAAATTATCTCAGTTGAAGGAGTTAAAAATTTTAATGGTGGAGAGTTGAGTGCAATACAGAACTGCTTAGCTGAGGGAGGGGGGACGCAGTGTGGATTTTGTACTCCTGGGTTTGTGATGGCCCTTTTTGCTCTGGGGCAATCACCGGAAGAAAAAGACGATCCCGTTATTCATGATGCACTGGCCGGGAACCTTTGTCGGTGTACCGGCTATAGGCCGATTGTTGATGCAGCGCGTATTGGGTGCATAAAAAATATTAGTTATGAACAACGACCTATAGAGTCGCCGCCAGAGAAATATCAAAACGATAACCAAACCTTTTACATACCAAAAAGCCTTAAAAAGCTGGTTAATCTTAAGGGTCTGATTAAAGGTGCGATGTTATTATCCGGTGGAACCGACTTGGGTCTTTCTATTAGTAAAGAGCGGGTCGTTCCTGAGAACGTGATTTATACGGGGCACGTCTCAGAGCTTCGTGAAATTTCTGAGACGAAAAATGAGCTAATTCTGGGTGCCGCTGTCACGTATACGGAGGCCTTGGATTATATCAAAAAGCTTTACCCCTCATTTGAAGAGTTGATCCGACGCATTGGCTCTCGACAAATAAGAAATTTAGGGACATTAGGAGGCAATGTTGGAAATGCTTCACCCATTGGCGATAGCCTCCCCTGCCTTATCTCACTTGATGCAAGTCTTACCTTGGCGTCCTCTGAAGGTGAACGTGAAGTGCCAATAGAAAGTTTTTTTGTTGGTTACCGTGAAACTTGTTTAAAAGAAGATGAGGTTATTAAAAATATTAAAATACCAAAGCTTTTGAATAACCAAATATTTCGGACGTATAAAGTTTCCAAGAGATATGACCAGGACATTTCTTCGGTGATTGGTGCCTACCTCTTGACGATTGAAAATTCAAGGATATCGAGTGCTCGTGTCGCTTACGGTGGCTTGGCGCCAAAACCTAGTAGGGCAACAAAAACAGAATCAGGTTTAGAAGGCAATCGTATAGATGAAGATCTGTTTATAGAGGCATCCAAGCAAATACCTATCGATTTTCAGCCAATAAGTGATCACCGAGCAAGTGCAAAATATCGCACGAAAGTTGCCACTAATTTATTAATTCGACTGTATCGCGACCTCTTTGGCTCCGAAAATGAACTCGAAGTAGTAAAAGTTCAATGAGCGCGTCAGAAGACATTCGGGGAGGGGTCCATAAGAGTGCTCAACACGATAGCGCCTTCAAACACGTTGTCGGTGGTGCGGTTTTTATAGATGACATGCCTAATTTGCCGGAGACACAAGAAGTTGCTTTACTATTAAGTCCGCACGCTCATGCTAAAATCTTAAATATTGATACCTCAAAGGCTGAGGCATGTTCGGGTGTGGCCGCTGTTATCACGGCAAATTGTATACCGGGGTTAAACGATATAGCCCCTGTATTTAGCGACGAACCCGTCTTAGCTGAAGACCTCGTTGAATATGCTGGCCAGCCTGTAGCAGCCATTGCGGCAGATAATTATGATAATGCCTTTGCCGCGATAGAAAAGATTAAAGTTATTTACGAAGAATTACCCTCTGTCCTTTCCATCCAAGATGCCTGGGATAAAGGCCAGTTTACCTATGAGCCTCCAAAAATTGTATCCGGTGATGCGGAAAAAGCTATTAAAGACTCTGACCTGGTTGTGAAAGGTGAAATTGCTTGTGGAGGGCAGGATCACTTTTATTTGGAAAGTCAAATTGCGCTGGCTATACCAGGCGAGGGTTCCGACATGTTGGTTTATTCCTCAACACAACACCCTACAGAGGTTCAACACGGAGTAAGCCGTGTTTTAGGTATAAATCAGAATGATGTGACGGTGGAAGTTCGAAGAATGGGTGGAGCCTTCGGCGGTAAAGAAAGTCAGTCAACAATTGTTGGGGCTATAGCCGCCATACTAGCCGATAAATGCTGTAAGCCCGTAAAGCTGAGGCTTCGACGTGATGACGACATGATCGCCACGGGAAAACGACACGACTTTTTATTCAAATACCAGGTTGGCTTTAACCCAATCGGAAAAATAGAAGGGGCCATAATCGATATGGCCGCCAGATCGGGAAATGTTGCAGATTTATCGGCGGGTGTGATCGGGCGCGCATTGTGTCACGGCGATAACGCTTATTTTATACCTCACACTTTATTCAGGGGTTGGCCCTGTAAGACCAATACCGTTTCAAATACAGCCTTTAGAGGATTTGGAAGTCCGCAGGGTATGCTAGCCATTGAAACGATTATCGAACATGTAGCCTTTGAGCTGAAAATGCCGGTGGAAAAAATAAGAAGTGTAAACTGGTATGGAACCAGTGACAGAAATGTTACCCCGTATGGACAGACGGTATCTGATAACATAATGCCAGAAATTGTTGACCGCTTGGCCTTGGAAGTGGATCTCCCACGTCGACGAAAAGCCATTGATAAATACAACGCATCTCATGAAACCTTGAAAAAAGGTATAGCGATGATGCCGGTTAAATTTGGGATTTCGTTTAATGCCCCGGCCCTGAACCAGGCGGGGGCGCTGGTGCATGTATACACTGACGGGAGTGTGCACTTAAACCATGGCGGTACCGAGATGGGGCAGGGTCTCTATACCAAGGTGGCGCAGGTAGTTTCCTCTGTTTTTCAGATCGATATTGATAATGTAAAAATTTCATCTACGCGAACTGATAAGGTTCCAAATACCGCGCCTACAGCTGCATCTGCCGGGTCCGACTTAAACGGAATGGCTGCATATAATGCAGCCGAGGAAATAAAGGGACGAATGGCGCAGGTTGCTGCGGATCACTTTGGTGTTGACTCTGATGGTATTGAGTTTCGTAAAAACAGGGTATACGCCGGGAACGAAAATCTCTCATTTTCTGAGGTAGCCGAACTTACCTGGTCCAGTCGTGTTTCACTGTCTGCAACTGGTTATTATCAGACCCCCGATATTCATTGGGACACTAAAACAATGACTGGCAGCCCGTTTTACTATTATACCTATGGCGCAAGTGTTTCAGAGGTGGTCATCGATACTTTAACCGGTGAATCTCGTGTTCTTTCGACCGATATTCTGCAAGATGTTGGCTCCTCTTTAAATCCGGCAATAGACTTGGGCCAGATAGAAGGTGCATTTGTTCAGGGAATGGGCTGGCTGACTTCTGAGGAGCTTGTTTGGGACGAGCGTGGAAGACTTCTTACGCACGGGCCATCGACTTACAAAATTCCAGGGAGCCGAGACGTTCCTCCAAAATTTAAGGTGCACATCCTTGATGATATGCCCAATAAGGTTCCGACGATATATCGATCAAAGGCAGTCGGTGAGCCTCCTCTAATGTTGGCCATTAGTGTTTGGCTTGCTTTGCGTGATGCGGTCGCGAGGGTTGGTGATTATAGGTTTCGACCGGAACTGAATGCGCCGGCAACACCAGAGGCAATTCTACTCGCTCTGGAAAAAATACAGGTTGAAATGGGGTCGCACACCCTTAATAAATAACATGAGGTAAAAAATACAAATAATTGATATTAAGGAGTTATATAAAATTTCTTAATAATCAACTTAGCGTGATATCTTTAATTTTGATTGGGCTTGGGTAGAAGGATAAAGTCATGTGCTCCTGTCGCCTGAATGAGGAGGAAGGTGGTGCCTCCTTTTGTGTGTGATTTAACAAAATGCCCAATTCCAGATTTGATGGTGCATCGTTCACCGGGGCGTAGCTTTATATAGTCTTTCCCCTTATCCGATAAAATAATTGTTTCCCCTGAGAGACAAACAAAGGTGTCATCGACCTCAGTATGCTTGTGCCAAGGAATAACCTGGTCTGACTTAAGATGTAAAGTGTGAACCCGAACGTCATCCGTTTTGACGATCATTTCCCTTTCTTCAACGGTGTAGGTATGCGCTAAGTCATGGGTCATAAACTCGTATTCCAATCAGTTATCGGCAATATTAGTCAGGTAGGGGGCGAGTTGTGGAGCCTTCCAGCCTTCTGGTTTCAGAACTTTTCCGTCATTTCTTTTAGTTACTTTTCCTGTTTCCGGGTTAATTTTCGCTAAATTCGTCTTTAACACCTCTTTCCAAGCACCCTCTGCGTCTGCACCCATGGAGTGAATTGCCCCGATCGTAACCACAAGTATATCAATTAAGGCGTCTAGTTGTTCAACTCGGTCGTTATTCTCAACTGCTTCGTTAAGTTCGCCTACTTCCTCGGCAATTAAATTGCGATAAAGTTCATACTGGCGAGTATCCAATGATCCATTCGTTGTTTGGTCACAAGCTGTCATAAAATTTTTTTGATCGGAGAAGGGGTTGACCATGATTAGATTCCTAAATTCAATATAATTAGAGACGATAAGCTATTAAGAAAGTTTATTAGTACGCCCCTACTATAGAAGAAGATACTATATTAGAAAATTAACCATCTTTCGGTCACGAAAAGGAGAAATAGTGTGCTGGACTTTCGAGATGCCATCGCTGCCCAGCGAGAAGTTGGCCTTTTACGTGAGATCGATAGGCCCGTAGATATTCGCTATCTCGGCACGTTAATAGAGGACTCTGAGACTGCTTTACTTTTTAACAATGTAGCGGACTATAGTATCCCCGTCGTCTCCGGTTTAATGAACAGCCGGGAACGCATGGGGTTGGCTTACGGTTGTCATTTTAATGAGATCCAGGCGAAGTTAAGGGACGGTGTCGCACGTCCCATTCCCCATCAGTTAGTAAATACCGGCGCTTCACGCGAGGTGTGTTACCAAGAGAGGGATTCGGTAGATTTGTTTTCTCTTCCGGTACCCCTATTTGCTCAATTAGACGGGGGGCCGATGATTACCGCCGGTGTGACGATCGCTTCTGACGGCTCCGGTGGAATTAACGCGGGTGTGTATCGGTATCTCCTGCGAGAAAAAACTTTAACTGGAATTGATTTGGTGACGCCCAACGATCTCAGACGGATTGTCGAAAACAATACCGTCGCCGGCAAATCGACACCAATTTCTATTAATATTGGAACCCACCCAGCCGTTACGCTTGCCACTACTTTTCGGCCACCCGGTGGAGTAGATGAGATTGAAATTGCTGGCGGTGTCTTAGAAGAGCCCGTTCAGCTAACGCCCTGCACAACAGTAGACGTGCCCTGCTTGGCTGATGCTGAGATTGTCTTAGAGGCAGAAATTTTGCCGACGGGATGGGTTAATCCGGAAGGAAGGTTTGGAGAATTTACCAGAATTATGGGGGCCCTTCACTGGAACCCTCACGTCCGCATCAAGGCAATTTATACACGTAAAAATCCAATATTCTGGGCATTGCACATGCCTTGGGAAGTTTCATGGATTTCAGCAGTAATTCAGGAAGCATCTCTAAGACAATCGTTACATGAAGCAAATATTGACGTTAAGGCTATTAATATTACGCCCGGGGGTACCTGTTTCTTCCATGCTGTAATTTCTGTTAGCGGAAGAGTCGGAGAGGGAAAGCAAGCAATTCATGCTGCTTTTGCCGCTGATGATTTTAAACAAATTGTCGTAGTCGATGAAGATATTGACGTCTTCAATCCGCTCGAAGTTGAGTGGGCGGTGGCTACTCGGGTTCAAGCGGACACCGATGTCGTCGTTACATCAGGGATGCGCAGTAAGCCCCTTGATCCAAGTGTTACGTTAGTCACCGGGCGTATGCCCACGACTTCCAAGATGGGAATAGACGCCACGAAGTCCCCTGATATTCCGCGTGCCCGTTTTGAAAGGATTTCCTATGCCTTTGCAGATGATATAGACACAGAAGTATACCTCGGCACGAACGACGTGAAAGTCAATCCCCCTGAGAAGCCGGATTTAGATGGGCTCAGTGCGGAAATTCGTTCGATTGTAGAAGACACACCTACTTATTACGCTGAATTGCTTAAACGATTTTGGTCTGTTGGAGCAAATAACGTAAATCGAGCCTTGGGTTTGTTGCATGAAACGGGCGATCTTTGGCAGGATGAAGAGGGTCGTATTTGTCTTAAGAACTCTCCGACTGCAGCTATACCGCCGACTTCGAAGCTCACAAATCGTCTCCAGTAGATATTATTACGGTTGGAGTACAATCTTTCCAAAGTAATTTCTATCGATGATTTGCTGCACAGCTTCTGCAGTTTCCGATAGGGGCCGTACCGCATGAATTACAGGTTGTATTTCGCCTTCAGCCACCAGTCTCATTATGTTAGCTTGATCATCCGGCGTCCATGCATTGCACCCGATAATGTTAATTTCATATGTCCAAATATACCGGATATCAGTTTCTGGTGAATAGCCGGCAGTGGCACCACAGGTAAGCATCCGACCCTCTGGGTGTATAACTTTCAGACTTTCTACCCATGTTTTACCACCAATATAGTTAACGACAACATTTACCCCTCCTCCTTCACCCATACGAGGCTTTCCATAATGTTCATAAACCCAGTCGCGAATATTTTGCTCTGCCGTATTAATTACGTGGTCAGCGCCCAGGTTTTGAAGACGCTCTAACTTCCAGTCTGCGCTGCTGCACGCGATGACTTCACAGCCAGCTGTATGAGCGAGCTGCACACAGGCCGTCCCAACCCCGCCAGCAGCCCCCAATACTAGAACTGTTTCGCCTTTTTGGACTTGTCCGCGGGTTGACATCATTCGCAATGCGGTACCATAAGCTACTGGAAGGCTCGCCGCTTCTACATCTCCCAGGTTTTCTGGTATTGGGATCAGGTACTCAGCTGGAACTCTTACGAGCTCGCAACACCCACCCAGTCTGCTTTCACCAATCATACCTTCGCCTTTTATCAACGGGTAGATACTGACGCGGGCACCCAATCTCCATTTATTCGTATCAACGTTACTGCCCATTTCAATGATTTCACCGGCAATGTCGCCCCCGGGTATCATCGGCAAGGGGGTACGTAGTGCCGTTGTCTTACTCAAAATCATGGGTTCAAAACCATTGAGGGCGACTGCCTTTACTTTAATTAAACAGTCGTCAGGACCAATTATAGGGTCCGGAAATTCCTCAAACTTTATATTTTTGGTTGAGCCATGCTCATGAAAGACCGCCGCTTTCATACTTTCCTCCGTGATTTTCTTTCAGAGCTTATCAAGGAAAATATTAATTTTCATCCTGGATCACACTGTTTCCCTTGAGCATGCCTCCAAACTAAGCAAGACTTAAAGATCTTATATGACTATTGCCAAGTACGATTAAATAAATGACGCCGAGGAATCTGGGAGACTTAATCGATCGCAATGCGGATCCCGAAAGGGTGGTGGTTATCGATCTTAAAGACCCTGTCAATCCGCTCATTCTTAAATGTGGAACTCTTGTGGCGCGGATAGACGCCGTCGCACGGTCTATCACTGCCCGTGGGTTTGAAAAGGGGGATGCCGTCGCAATCTTGTCGGCCAACAGTGCAGATTATTTGTGTGCATATTTCGGTATTATGCGTGCTGGTATGGTTGCGGTTCCTTTGAGCTACAAATTTCCGGTAGAAACTATACGATACATGATAGGGGATTGTGGGGCGAAGTTAATCATTGTCGATAAAGACCGAGCGCAAAATTGTCCCGAAGAAATACCGATAGTCCAGTTGGATACCAATGGATCGGACGGCTTCGAAACATTTTTAAATGCTGGTTCTTTTGATTGCGTAGAAACTAACGAGAACGATATAGCTATGATCCTTTATACGTCAGGATCAACTGGTCGACCAAAAGGCGTTCCCCTTACTCATGCCGGACAACTCTGGGTAATCAACAATATTATTGGCGATAAAAGTACATTCAGGCGTCACCGTTTCCTTGTTGCAGCACCACTCTATCATATGAACGGGCTTTTAATGTCTAAGATTGTCGCCGCCAGCCAAGCAAGTCAGGTACTCATGCCCCAATTTAACGTTCTCGATTATATCAGGGCGATTGAGGAGTATCGGTGTACCTACCTTACTTCTGTCCCCACGATGATTGCGCTAGTTGCGAAGGAAACAGATCTTTTAGATGAGATGGATCTTACCTCGGTAGAGCACATCATGATGGGGTCTGCGCCACTAACCCAACCCCTGATTGATAAAGTAAAAAAAATATTTCCAGATACCGCCATTTATAACGCCTATGGGACCACTGAAGCTGGGGCGGGGACCTTTGGCGTGCACCCAGAGCAAATACCAAAACCACAAATTTCACTTGGGTATCCTGCGCCGGGGGTTGAGGCGCGCCTCGTTGAAGATGGTAATACGGATGCAAGGGAAGGTGTCTTGCAACTTAAAACTCCAGCGTTAATGCCTGGATACCTAAACTTGCCAGAACGCACTTCACAGTCTGTTTCAGTGGATGGGTGGTATGATACCGGTGATATTATGCGTCGGGATAACAACGGGTTTTATTATTTTGTTGGCCGAGCTGACGATATGTTTATTTGCGGGGGAGAAAATATCTACCCAGGTGAAGTGGAAAAAATGTTGGAACGTCATGCGAGTATTCATCAAGCTTGTGTCGTGCCGGTAGAAGATTCCATTCGTGGAGCCAAGCCAGTCGCTTTTATTGTAGCAACACCAGGTTCTTTAATCACCGAGCAGGATGTTAAAGACTTTGCATTAAAAAATGCGCCGCCACAGCAACATCCACGTAACGTAGAATTTTTGGAATATTTACCTCTTGCCGGGACCAATAAAATTGATAGAAATACCCTTATTGAAAAAGCAAAAATCTTTGTTGAAATTTAGTAAGGCCCGGGTCGTGTCCTCAGGTAAATTCAATTAAAGTTCCGCACGCTGAGAGCGGCGAGATGCAGATCGTGTCTCGTGGCGAGGTGAAACATTCTACGCCCTGATGATGGAAGTAATCAGTGGTCAACTGCAAGTCAGTAACATTAATACTCAGCGCTGCTAGGTATGGTGGTCTGGCGATCGGGTCAGGAGAAATGTTAGGAAAAAGTTTAGTATAGGCGGATGGAGTAACGAAATTTATTTTACCCTTTCCGGTATTGATTTGTATCCCATTTTCGAAGACTGATAACGCATGTTCTCCGAATAGCTTTTTATAACTTGTAATAATTTCATGCGGCTCCTTGTGAATGCCTGTCACGCTTTGGACCCCAATTGCTCCATTAGCGTGATCCAGATATTTTGGGTTCCATACAACTTTCCTGGTTAGATGCTGAATAACGAAAGTGCTCATGTTTGGACTGTATTTGTCGGGGACCATGACCAGTCGGAATTTTGCCTCGCTCGGTTTTCCTGATAGATTTACAGGCCGAGAAAATTCAATAGTCTCCGGTAACTCTAAACCCCTATCATACAACTCATCCCGGAGTTGGTCGACGTTTTCACTTGCCAGTGGAACGGCTTCAAGCCCTTCCCGATGCTTTAGTTTTGCACGCCAACCTGCGTTAAAATTGGTCGAATGAGATATTCCCAAAATTTCGAAATATCCATTTTTTAGCATCATACAATGATTTTCGGTTCCCATGTTTTTACTGTGGGTGCCCCGCGGGGTTACCGTAAACCCAAGCCGAAGCATTTTTTCACGAGCAATATCTAGATTCCGCACTAAAATTACGCAGTGATCTATACCGTCGAAAATGTTGGCCATACTATTCTTTGTTCAATATTTGAATTTAGGTAGAGTAACATGCACAACGTACAATGGATATTAATTTGGCATTCAATATGACTGATTTTCAAACTGAAGAGTTGCTCCGTGTGTCCCTGAAAACTGGCCATTTTCAAAAGTTTCTAGGTATTGAATTGGTATCAGTGGATACTGAGAATAAGGAACTGGTGATGTGTTTGCCGTATAAAGAAGAGTTTGAACGTCTTCCCGGATCGGGGCAAATTCACGGGGGGGTGACCTCCGCTTTAGTAGATATTGCCGGTGACCTTGCGTTAATTATGTTACTGGAACGTCCTATTCCTACAATAAATTTGCGGGTCGATTATCTCAGTATGGCAGTGAAAACGGACCTATTGGCACACGCAAAAGTCGTTCGTGCCGGACGGAGTATTGGCGTGGTTGATATTAACGTCGCAGATTCGAATGACAAAATGATCGCGGTGGGACGTGGCTGCTATAGCACCTTGGATAGATAAAAAGTTTTAAATTGGTTCAGGGCCACGATGACGCTAGGAATCATCGACACCGTGGCCCCGATAAGGCATTCAACGAGTTATGGAGAGGCTCGCTGAACCTTCTTAATATTAAATATTAAAATGACGAATGTGGGGCGGGATTAAGGTATGATTAAGACAACATTATACAGTCCTCAGAATGGAATTCAATTTCAAGCCAAGTCATACATGTTTTTAAAACAGCGTATCGTTATTAGTTAATATCTTGATTTTTACAGAAAGCATTCCAAGAGTTAGCCAGCGAGCCCAGTAGTTTAAGGTACTTCTTCTTTGCGATTGAAGACAAATCCGGGTCGGGAATTTTTCGTCTTGTCCGTATCATCGTCACAGCGGCGTTAAAGTTTGTCTGTGCGTAATGGATTTCTTCTCTGAGATTTTTGCAGAATAACTGGGTCTGTAATTTATGGATTATGGTGAATGATTTCTGTTTAAGAGTTTCCTCCGACGCCGAATGACCATTTACCGCTATCGGTTGCGTTAATAAGAATAGGGCTATTGCCAACATTAGGGGCTTCATTTGATATCTCCTAATACAACTCATTAAGTTGATTTAATTAATCGTCGTTCTATAAATTTAGGATCTAAATTATATGCGAAAATCTGGTGATGGAGCCAGTTCGCAACCACAGACAATGAATAAAATAAGACCTGTAATTTAAGTTAATATTATTTATAGTTTAAGTTTATTGTTGACAGTTATCCTAGGAGACGGCCATGGAAACGGTGATTGCTATGAGTTCAATTTCGACAATTCTCATACTGGTACTCGTGATTATTTTAATTTGGCGTGGAATTAAAGTCGTTTCCCAATCCCAAGTTTATATCGTGGAAAGGTTTGGCAAATATACAAAAACTCTTTCGGCTGGATTGAACTTTATAATTCCGTTTCTTGATGTAGTAAGGCATAGAATTTCCATTCTGGAACGACAGTTACCGGAATTTGCGATTTCCGTAATAACGAAAGATAACGTAGAGGTTAAACTGGAAGCGACAGTTTTTTATAGAATTGTTGAGGCAGCTTCGTCCGTTTATCGGATTGAGAATGTAGACTTAGCACTTCATACGTCGGCAACCTCAATTATTCGTTCAGCAGCGGGTAGGCTTGATTTAGACGCTTTACAATCCTCCCGAGATAGTATGAACAGTGAAATCGCAGAAAATTTGCAACAAGCTGCTAAAATTTGGGGAGTAGAGGTAACTCGAACAGAAATTACAGATGTTATTATCGACGATACAACTAAGGAGGCCCAGAGACAGCAGCTAAATGCCGAACGACAGAGAAGGGCGGCAATCGCCGAAGCGGAAGGAGATAAAAGGTCGAAGGAATTGGCAGCTGATGCCGAACTTTACACCGCGGAAAAGGCCGCTGAAGCTGTAAGAATTACAGCAGAGGCAGATGCCTATGCGATTGAGGTTGAGGCAAAGGCGAATGCGGAGCAAACCATACTTCTCGCAAAAGCAATTGCAGATAATGGCCAGCCAGCAATTGATTTTGAAATAATGAAAAGGCAAGTTGATGGCCTTTCACAAAGTGCTTCATCTGAAAACACGAAAACTGTAATTGTTCCAACAGATGTAACCGGAGCTATTGGATCCATTCAAACATTTCTCGAAACTTTAAAGAAATAAAATGGAAATTTATCTCTCACTATCTTATTGGATCTTTCAGCCGTATGTATGGCTTATCCTTGGTTTGGTAATTATTATTATTGATATATTTTTAGGTTTTATTTTACTGCCGTTTGGAATTTCGTCATTTTTAATCGCAATTTTACTTTTTTGTGATCGACATTTAATATTTTCAGATTTTGTATTTTTTGAGACTTGGCGGGATATTCTTTTGTACTATGCGTTACTGTCCCTGATTGCGCTAGGTGGCCTGAGATTGTTTTTCAATAAAAACAAAAGAAATAATGCAGACATAAATGATTACTGATTTCTAATTCAGCGTTTTAACAACAAACACCCCCACACCTTTTGGGCATGGGGGTATTGTCTAGTTCATGAGTCTATTCTTGGTATCACGAGGAAGGATATAGAAGGCAAAGGTCTCTATATCGATCTCTTCACGAAAGAGTGTCTGCCAAAGTTCAGGTTCTCGTTCCTGCCATTCCTTACACTCCTGTATTTCAATTTCATACTGTTCCAGTGCTGTTAATGGCGAGACATAGAGATCAGGTTCTTCTTCTGTATCCATAGTGTCCTGTATCTCCTCTACCTTCTCTTTAATGGCCTCCACGCTCTCAAGGAGTTCCTGATAAGGCTTATCCAAAAAAGGGTTCTGCCATCTCAGCAGCCTCCTTTTCCCACCAACGCTTGAAGAGATTACGATCTACGTCATTGGGGACATACCACTTGCGTTCATCGGCATCCCATCTGGCACCTAATGACTTGGCTTCATCCTTTTCAGCATAGGGACATGAGAGATAAAACTTGCTTGATTTCTTCATAATTTAATTCCTTTTTGACAAAACCCCTCAGGGGTGTTAAAGTGCCTTTTATTAATGCTGTTACAGCCTCGCCTTCAGGAGCGAGGTTTTTTTATGGCACATACATCGTGAACGATGTACTCACGAGCAAAGACAGCTCCTGCGAGGCCAAAACTTCTTTTCACAGCTTCCAGAATTTCAGACATGACCCAACCATGGGTCTTTCCCTTTTTACCCTTGTCCATACGCCTATGGACGTAGGCTTTAATTCTTTCCTGTTTTTCAAAGGCAAGGAACTCCTCAGTGGTGAGGATCTTTGCTGTGTCAGGATTGAGTAGTTGTTTTCTATCCATTGATTTCTCCAATCAGGTTTCAGTTATGAACTACCTATTAGGATGTCTTAGTAGTTCGTAAGAACTCACTACTGAGACATCTAATAGTTCAGCCCAGTTGGACTGACTGAAGAGGTTCAGGGAAAATAATTGGATTATGGAATGTCACCATCTCTTTACTCTCAAAGAACCTCTACGAAGCCCCAGAGAGGTTCTTTGAGAGTAAAGAGATGGTGGCCTCTTATGATGATTTAAAAATTATTGGGGGATAGGGAGGTTCAACAGCCTTTGTATTTCTTGCGAACACATTCACGAGCAAGTTTGTGGGTTTTAGAAATCTGTTTTGGTTAAAAGAATGAAAGAGTGTGTCTTTACAATTTTTTTTATTAAGAACTAATAAAAAAGTTTGGTCTATCACTAGTTCTTAAAATTGTTTTTAATCAAAAAACTCAGGGATTAGAATCTAACTTCTAATTTTTACCTTTATTTGGCCCTAAACAAGCCATCTTGATGCTGTTGATTGCACTTGTTCAGCGAGTTTCGTCTCCATATCTTGCTGACACCTTATCGGGGTCACGAGGCTTATCACTCCTGTAGGCATCGTGACCCTGAACCAAATCGGTAAGGGATACGCAATATTAGATGAAAAAACCAAAATACATCCTCAGGATATTTCCCCTTCATGGTGAGTTTTTTGATTTCCTTCTCTGCGATGAACAACAGCGTGAGCTTGCTCTTGAGAACAATTGGCTCTGCCATCAAACTTATTGGTCATTCGCTCCTGTTACTCGGCAATGAGGACTAAAAAACTATTCTTAATGGTGGGTCTCTTTGGTGTATTTTTAATCGGGGCTTCTAATGCAGCCATACCCGATAAAGATAATGGCAAGAATTTTAAACCGATGCTCCACTATGGACTTGGTTCCAAGGGCCAGTGGCGGCTCTATATCCGTGATCCTGAATTAAGGTCAGCAATTGGCAGAACCATCATACCAGCCAATGAGTGGTGTTCCCTCGTTGATCAACCTTATTCTGAAAGATTAAAGGTGGGTCTGACGCAATTTGCCAGGCTAATTAAATTTGATTTCAAACAAATTATTGGGGGCCTTTCAATCTATGGGTACAGCCCACTTCTAAAGAACGGAAGAATCAATAACGCTGTGGTCCTGGCAGGGCTGTCTGCCCTGGGCGCCGAATCTGTTGGTGGAAAGCGAAGAACTGAATGGGAAAGAGATTTTGCCAGGGCAGAACTAGGTCTTCTCCTGGATCACGGCAAACTTGGGTTTCCTAAAGACAGGGAAGCCGCCAATTGCTGGTGGAAGAAATCTATAAATAGCAAAGATCAGGCTATTAGAGATTTAAGCCAATATAATCTTTGGTTGCACGCAAGGGCTGGGGTTG
>JAYZFG010000002.1:0-128818 GCA_036336885.1 Pseudomonadota bacterium | reverse complement strand
TCTTAGGTAAAACAGGCGAAAGTGGTTCGGCTATTTCACCAAGGGCAGTATCAAGTCTTAAGAGGACATTTTTTTCATATCGGCCTGCCAGAGGACCTCTAGGTATATTCATCAAGTCCTCGATATAGTGTAGGCCAACTTCGTGAAGAGATAAAACAGTGGTGAGAGGAAGGCGTAGTGCCGCTATTGCTAACGGTGCTAGGGCCTTCCGAGATTCTCCTGGCGGAACAATTTTCCAGTCACAGTTTTTAACCGCAAATCGGGCTACGGCCCACGCACAGCCAAGTGTATCTGCCGTTGCTGCGTGAGCTGTAAATCCGATTTTTTCAATGCGACTTATCATGTCGGTGAGTAAATTTTCTTCACCTCCATAAAGATGGGCACAGCCGGTGATGTCGAGCCATAGCCCTGCTCCTCTAGCCTCTTCAAGTAATAGGTCGGGGTTATCCGTATCTTCAGCCCTTATCCACGGGCTATAACGCTCACACCATTGAACTATTCGGTTAAGCATTTTTCTATCTTCAACAAGGTTTGAAGGTAGGGTAGTGAGAGAAGGCAATACGGCGCGGGCATCGGCCAACGCCATTCGGGGTTTTAATCCTGCCAGTTCAGCCTTATCGTTGACAGCGCTTAAAGTTGGCTGTGACTGGTGTTCTTCAACGAGAGCAAACGGTCTATCTCGTAAGTCTGGTATTATACGGCTGACCCTGTCGGTCGCAAACCGAGGCAGCCAGAGAGAGACAACTCGTCTCATCGCACCATTCCATTAGCCAGGTGCCGGGTGTCCCGCCCCGGCTTCGGAATAATTTAGTGTTCCAGCAAGCGGCTCCCGGTTCGTTGAGGGAATTCGCAAATCCCTTTGGGTAACTAGGAGCTGCCTTGATTCTCCAGCGCTGTATCGCAGCGGAAAGACCAGATGTCTCCGTTGAAGGCCGCAGTAAGATTGTTAGAACTCCGTTTTCTTCGGTGGCAAGTTGCAATCTTCTACTGGATGTCATGGAAATTTTTTTTACTTCTCCTAGAACGACAGTGAAGGCAGTACTGCGCAGGCCTTCTTCCATCGCCCATAAGACATCACAGTCACGAGTAGTTTTAACAACAGTTAGTAGCGAGACATCGAGTCCTTGCTGGACTAGGCCAAACGGATAGAGTTCCCCGATATCGGTGGCACTGTCGTTGGCACACCATAGAATACGATCTCTCCGAGAGCCGAGGAAAGAAGCCATAAGCGCGATGCAAAATCCTGTTGTGGCACCTCCGTCAGTAGGACGATCAGAGAAAACTTCGTATAGGGAGGCAGGCAAGAATCCGCCGGACGGGAGCAATCGGTCTATTTCTGGTATGCCCAGCGAGAATAGATTATCTTCTCTTTTCCAGGTGGGTCGCTCAAGTGCATGAATACGAGACCGCAAGTCTTCAATCTGTTTTCTACCTCTTGGTCTGAGATGATAGGAAAAAGGGGAAGTTGTTTTATCCGGTAAAGTCATATTCCGGGGCATCAGAGTCACTCAAAATGAATTAATGTTCTTGTTTTGTTCTTACCCTGAGTTATGATGATGAGTCAAGCGTATCAAAATATTAAATAATGATGGTTAGTATTTGACCCGCGCTACAACCGGTAGGAAAATATAGGAACTAATCAATATAGGGAGCACAATGGCCATGGTTGAAGAGGATATTAGCTATCGCAAGGTTGATGATTTGGAACTTTTTGGGCGTTTGTATCGTCCTGATAAAGATGGACCAGTCCCTTACGTTGTCGATGTGCATGGCGGAGCCTGGCGCAACGGTGACAGGATGAATAATCAGGCTATTCATCAGCAGTTTGCAGTCGCGGGTATTGGTGTATTCGCACTTGATTTCCGCTTATCTACCCAAGTGCCCTATCCAGGACCAGTACAAGACGCTAACTATGGGGTGCGCTGGTTTAAGAAAAATGCTGCATCCATTGGTGCAAATGCATCGATTATTGGTGGTTTGGGCTCGTCCAGTGGTGGGCAACAGATGGGATTAGTGGCTTTACAGCCGAATGAGTCCACTTATGTTGTTGATGAACCGTCGCTTGTGGGCACGGATGCCAGTATTGCATTTTTTATCGGTTGCTGGCCTATTCTTGACCCTCTGGCACGCTATCAGATGGCAAAAGAATCCGGCAAAGAGCGGCTTGTTGAAGCTCATAATACTTATTTTGCTGATGAAGACCAAATGGCACTTGGCAATCCTTATATGGTGGTAGATCGCGAGGACGCGACCCATATGCCGCCAACGGCAATCATTCAAGGCGAGTTAGATGACAATGTTGATCATTTTCGTGCTGACATGTTTGCAGAAATTTATAAAGAGGCTGGCGGTTGTATAGAAGTTCATAAATATGCTGGTCAGCCACATACTTTTGCGGCAAAGAACCCAGATGATCCAGCCGCAAAGGACGCCGTCGCTAAATTAATCGCCTTTGTCTTAGCGCAAGATGGTTAATTTAAATCAACGCCAAAATCTTCTTTATAAAAAAATTTAGGATTTTGGTTTGGAAGAGCAATTTTGATGATTAAACAAAACCTAATGCACGCATGTGTATTAGCCCTATTTTCTTCATGTTTTACCGCTTGTAATACAGTTGCCCCACCGGACAAATTCTCAGTAAATGAATTGAAATCTCCAGCACAGTTTCTGCAACCACCTTTTGATGTAAATAATTTGTTGCATGTTACAGATACTAAAACGCGAGGGTTTGTCTGTAAAAAACCACCACCGCCGGTTAAAAGTTTGACTTTTCACGGGTTTTATAAGCCGAACTCTGGTTCGTCAGTAGTTGATAAGGAGGCCATGCAGGTGTATCGCGAGGCTCGTAAGCCCATTGATAGGTTTGCGTCTACAATTATAAAAATGAGCGACGTCTATCTAGGCTCTAAACAAAGAAGGTCAGATATCGCGCAGTGTGTCCTAGATTGGCTGTATCTTTGGGGGAAGGAGAAAGCTTTTTTGGGTAAAGTTAGTCAACAGGGTGGTTTTGTAAGGAAGTGGGCGCTTGGTACAATTTCCCTGGCTTATTTGAAGATTCGACATGCTGATGGTCTGAGCCCACTCAAAAAAAAGAATATAAAAAACTGGATCGCCGAATGGGCTTTTTGGGTCCGTGACGATTATTCAAACGATATGCATAAGAATAGCCGTAATAATAACCACGCATACTGGGCAGCGTGGTCTGTTGGTCTTGCTGGTGTTGTTCTAAATAATCGGTCTCACTTTAACTGGATGGTTGAAAGACAACGCATTGCGATGCGTCAAATTCAGGTTGATGGTATCCTACCCCTCGAGATGGATCGTAGATCCAAGGCACTACACTACCATGTTTATTCCTTACAGGCCCTTGTAATGATTGCGACTTTGGCCGCTCGGAATGGTATAGATCTTTACGGAGTTGAAGATGGTGCTTTACACAGGCTAGTTAGTCGGACGGTAAGTGGCTTGCGCAACTCAACTTTTTTCTTTGAAAAAACGGGTGAAAAACAAACCTGGGTTGGCAAACTGAACGGTGGGAAGCTTACGTGGATGGAAGCATATTATTCACGATTTCCTAAGCCAGAAATTAAGCACTGGATTGATATTTATCGGCCGATGAAAAATCGTAGGGTCGGGGGCAATGCAACATTACTCTACGGTTTACGCTAGGCTCGTTATACAGCCGTGTGCGACAAAGAATGGTATTGTCGGACTAAATGTAGATGACTAAATAATAGCCTTCTAAGAGAGTGATATGTATGAAAAATTTTATCGAAACAGCTAGAAAATCGGGCCATCGTGCGTGGCTACGTGGTTGGGTAGAATCGGCTCCGTTTCGTTACTCTATTCTCGTAATAATATTCATCAATGCAATTTTGCTCGGCTTAGAAACTTCGCCCAGCGTAATGACAAAGATGGGTGATACGCTGCGTAATGTTGATAAGATTATCCTTTGGATATTTGTTGTTGAACTAATTTTGCGAATATATGCCCATGGCTTTCGTTTTTTTCGTGACCCTTGGGGTGTATTTGACTTTTTGATCGTCGCAATTGCACTAGTTCCTGCAAGCGAACAGTTTAGTGTATTGCGCGCCTTACGTATCTTGAGAGCATTACGGCTTATCTCTGGGGTTCCTCGCATGCGGCGCGTTGTTGAGGCGTTGTTGCGTGCGGTACCTGGAATCGGGGCTGTTGCAGCGTTATTATTGCTAGTTTTTTACGTGTTTGCAGTGATTGCTACTAAGCTGTTCGGTGGTGAGTTTCCTCAATGGTTTGGCACGATTGGGGAATCTATGTATTCGCTTTTCCAAATTATGACTCTTGAGAGTTGGTCAATGGGAATTGTCAGACCGGTAATGGTACAATTTCCTCATGCTTGGTCATTCTTTGTAGTCTTTATTATAGTCTCAAGTTTTACTGTTCTTAATTTATTTATTGCGATCATCGTTGACTCAATGCAAACCCTGCACTCGGACGGAGAAGAACGAACTGTGGAACGTATCGGAATGGTGGTCGATGAGGACACACAAAAGGTTTCTGATGAAATTGCACGATTGAGAGCCGAAATTCGTGAGTTAAGGTCCGACTTAGGAAGAGATAGGTCTTAACAATCGTTATTTTTAGACAAAGAGGTAGGGCTTCTTTCTTCTTGCTGTTTTCTTTTAAAAGACAGGTAAGAGAATGGAAGTGATGCTGTAAAAACAATTACAAGCGCCGAAAGAGTTAACCAGGGTTCGGTAATCAGTGCTGCAGCAAACAAGGCAACACCAGCAAGCGAAACGGTGACAAGATTCTTGGAAACTCGAATGCGCTTAAAAGAATAGGTAGGGATAGGCGCAATCATTAACCCTGAAACGATGATAGTCCAAGGCAAGTTAAGCCATGCTGATTGTAAAAATTCCCATCTTGTTTCTACGCCGAGCATCAGTGGTAATAAAACCATGCCGGCTGCTGCGGGGGTAGGAACACCGCTGAAATAATTACCGGCCCATGCCGGTAACTCTGGATCGGCAGATGCAACATTAAAGCGTGCTAGACGTAAAACGCAACAGACTACGAAAAGTGTTGCAATAGCCCAGCCGATGCCACCAGCGTTATTTAGTGACCACAGGTAAATCAGCATTATTGGGGCGACACCAAAAGAAATAGAATCAACTAGAGAGTCAAGCTGCCCACCAAGTTCGGTTTGGCCGCCCATCAGTCTGGCCATACGCCCATCTAAAGTGTCGAGGAGGGCCGCTAAGCTGATCAGTAGTATTGATATTTCCCATTTCTCTTGTAGACCAAATTTGACTGCTGTAAGACCGGAACACAGACCAAGCATTGTTAATGCATTAGGTAAGAGTCTATTCAGCCTTTCGCGCCGAAGTTCTTTACGCTCGCTACGTGAAAATTGATCACGCAGTTTCTTCGTCATTAGCGCCACTCCCCTTTTCGATCTTTTTGGCGGGTTTTTAATTGGGCGATAGGTGTTTCACCTCCTATCGTCCGTTGGCCGGGGATTGCTAAAATACGAGTTTTAATGGGTAAATATATATCTACACGGCTGCCAAAACGGATCATTCCGAATCTTTCTCCTGCCCTTAGTTGCCTTCCTTCTTTGGTCCAACAGATGATTCGGCGAGCGATTAACCCTGCGATTTGGACGACCGCAATATTAACACCATCTTGATTTTGGAGGTTAAGAGATTGTCTCTCATTATCTTCACTCGATTTGTCGAGGGAAGCGTTTAAAAATTTTCCGGGCTTATAGGCTGTTTTAATGACCTCTCCCTCAATCGGACTCCGATTAACATGACAATCAAAAACACTCATAAAGATACTGATACGACGCATTTGAGTGTGACCCATTTCTAACTCCGCAGGTGGGGTACTGTTAGTCACAAGCTGTATAACACCATCGGCGGGGCTAATTATTAGGTTGGGTTCCTTTGGTGTTACACGGTCGGGGTCACGAAAGAAATATATACACCACCCAACAAGAATAACACCAATCCAACCCAAAAATTGAGCAATATTAAAAAGGATGATTGCGATTACAAAAAAAATTGTAATAAATAATCGCCCTTCCGGCCTTATTTTTATTGGTGGTATTATTGACACGTGTTATCTCGTTAAATCTATAGCTACCTAGCTTCTAAAACTGAAATTGCATCACCAATCCTAAAGCCGAGGGCATTTGCTTCCCCGTGATTGATAGCAATCTCAACAAGTCCATTAGCATTTTCGTACCAGAATGCTTTGCCAACTTCTACGTTAGAGAATGTTTTCGCATAGGAAAACAATTTTCCTGACCATTCTATTTGACTCGAAGAAGTTAATTTTTGGGCACGAATGCCAGTCATTGCGTTCCCATAGTGATCTATATAAATAATAGAAGCGAGATCTTCAGGCCAATCAGTGCCCTTAAGAGCATTTATTTCTATTGTTTTACATTTAAAATTTTTCCCTGTTGCAATCATTGCTGCAATGGGTGCAAACAAATCACGACCATGAAAACTAACTGATAGTCTATCAGGGCGCCATGTGATCTCCTTGGCTGACACATTAAGTCCGCGCCGGGCCACAATAGAGAAAAGACCGTTATCAGGCCCGACAAATATTTTTCCGTCGATATTGAGTACTAATGGTAAACGATCTCCCCCAACGCCAGGGTCAACGACACAGACAAATATTGAATTTTTAGGAAAATCAGTTTCCAAGGCCGCAAGAAGATATGCGGACGCTCTTGGGTTGAACTTTGGAGCATTGGAAAGAAGATTGATAACAGGATGATCAGGAGCGTTTTTGGCTAAAACAGACGATATTTGCCCTAAATATGGTCCATTTTCCCCAAAATCTGTGAATAGTATGATCATACTGATATTTTATAATCGATTGGTCTTATACATAAAACAAAAAGGGAATTTTTAGTTACAAATTAATTTATTTCAGATTGGTGAGTTATTTTATGTAAATCATTTTCAAACGGAGTGAAACTTATTCACTTGCTATTTGACTTGACGCCCGCTGATGAGTAGGACATCCGCAATCATGCGTATTATACAAGAATTTGTTGATATCCCAGAAGCTTGCAAAGGTGCAGCCGTTGCCTTGGGAAATTTTGACGGCGTTCATAATGGCCACCAAGTAGTTATTGGTAAAATTGTGAAAATATCGAACTCGTTGAAAATACCGTCAGCGGTGATGACATTCGAACCTCATCCGCGTCGATTTTTTCAACCCACGGCACCATTGTTTGAAATGACACCTACCGATACGAAGTCACGTCGTATAGAAGCACTGGGTGTAGATATTCACTACGTTATGCCATTCAATAAAAATTTTTCTTCTTTGAACGCCCAAGACTTTGTCAAAAAAGTTCTTGTTGCAGGACTAGGTGTAAAACATGTGGCTGCGGGGTATGATTTTGTATTTGGGAAAGGGCGTGAAGGAGACGTCGAATATTTAAAAAAGAGTGGTGAAACATACGGTTTCGATGTCACCCTCGTACCTGCTGTAAAAACAGAGAATGGCAATACATACTCCTCTACGGTAATCCGTGAACACATTGCCGAGGGTAGGCCCCTAAGGGCTGCGGAAGATCTCGGGCACGTTTGGGAAATCGAAGGAAAAGTCGTTACTGGCGATCAAAGGGGTCGGCAGATAGGATTTCCCACCGCCAACGTGGACCCCGGAGTATCTATAATACCAAAACTTGGCGTTTATGCTGTTTGGGCTGGTGTCCCTGAGGGACTTACCACAAAATGGTACAAAGCCGTTGTAAATGTCGGGCGCAGGCCAACATTTGACGGTGAAGGAATTACGGTAGAAACCCATTTATTCGACTATAGTGGAGACCTCTATGGCAAGATATTACGTGTTGCCTTTATTGATTTTATTCGGCCGGAAATGAAATTTGATGGACTAGAGGCAATTAAAGCCCAAATTTCTGCGGACTGCATTGCTGCACAAGAAATACTTGACGAAGTGACGTTCAATGATATCACGACCTAACTGAAACGATTGTAGATGGACATTTAGAATGAGCGTTGATTATAAATCTACGGTTTTTTTGCCTAGAACTGAATTCCCAATGAAGGGTTCTCTGCCTGAACGAGAACCAAGAACTCTTGCACATTGGCAAAAGATTGACCTTTACCAGAGACTTCGGGAAGATTCGAAAGGCCGTGAAAAATTTATACTTCATGACGGGCCACCTTACGCTAATGGAAATTTACATATTGGTCATGCCTTAAACAAAATATTAAAAGACGTGATAAATCGTTCACAGCAGATGTTGGGTAGGGACGCGAATTATGTTCCGGGCTGGGATTGTCATGGATTGCCGATTGAATGGAAAATCGAGGAAAAATATAGAAAAGAAGGCAAGGATAAAGACAAAATTTCTGTTGTTGATTTTCGGCAAGAGTGCCGTGAATTTGCAGATTACTGGATTAATATTCAAGCCGATGAGTTTCAGAGATTAGGCGTAATTGGAGATTGGAAGAGCCCCTATACGACTATGGCCTACGCTGCTGAAGGACGTATTGTAGGAGAACTAGGAAAGTTTTTGTTAAATGGCGGACTTTTTCGCGGTGAAAAGCCTGTCATGTGGTCACCAGTTGAGAAGACCGCCTTAGCTGAAGCAGAAGTAGAGTATCATGATCATAAATCAACTCAAATATGGGTCCGGTTTCCAATTGTTTCTACGAAAGTCGATGCCTTGAATGGCTGTCAGGCGGTTATATGGACAACAACACCTTGGACGATTCCTGGTAACAGAGCGATTGCATATGGAGACGAAATTGAATACGCCGTGGTTGAAGTTACCGCACTCGGTGAAAACCCATATCTCAAGGAGGGCGATACTTTATTGATGGCACGGTCTTTGACGACGAAGGTTATGGCCTCGACTGGAATTAAAGAATTTAAGATCTTAGAGGTAGTTAAAGGGAGCGAGCTAAGAGGAACCCTCTGTCTTCATCCGCTCCATGACAAAGGCTATGATTTCAATGTTCCTCTTTTGTCAGGCGAGCATGTCACTGAAGAGGATGGAACCGGTCTCGTACACACTGCGCCTGGACACGGTATTGAGGATTTTATAGTTGCACAAGAAAATGGAATTGATGTGCCTCAGACTGTTGAAGGAAATGGGTGCTATTATTCACATATTCCAATTTTCTCTGGTCAACATGTATACAAAGTAGATGGTCCGGTGACAGAAGCACTCATTGAGGAGGGGGCGCTATTGGCTGCCGATACCCTTGTTCATTCATATCCCCACAGCTGGAGGTCAAAAGCACCGCTAATTTACCGTACTACCCCCCAATGGTTTATCTCGATGGATAAAAATGATTTGCGTACTACGGCTCTAAAGGCGATCAACGAAACAAAGTTTTACCCTTCATCTGGCCAAAATCGATTGCATGCGATGATTGTGAACCGTCCGGATTGGTGTGTTTCACGTCAGCGTGCTTGGGGTGTACCAATTACTGTTTTTGTGAATAAAAAAACTGGGGAACCTCTTAGAGATGAGGGTGTGATGCACCGGATAATTGATGCCGTTACAAAAGAAGGAGCAGATTGTTGGTTTAATAGTAATCCATCACGTTTTCTCGGGGAGGACTTTGACCCCGAAGATTATGAACAGGTATTTGATATTCTTGATGTGTGGTTTGATTCCGGATCTACTCATAATTTTGTTCTCGAAGACCGGGATGATTTGGATTGGCCAGCCACTCTTTATTTGGAGGGCTCTGATCAGCACCGCGGCTGGTTTCATTCTTCGCTTTTAGAATCCTGTGGGACACGTGGGGAGGCTCCATATAAGGGAGTTCTTACTCACGGTTTCGTTCTCGCCGAGAAGGGCGTGAAGATGTCTAAGTCTCAGGGTAATACTGTTTCCCCACAGGAAATTATTAAAAACTTTGGGGCCGATATACTCAGAATTTGGGTTGTCGCTTCTGACTATTCTGAAGATCTAAAAATAGGACCTGAAATTATTAAACATCAGGCCGATGCATACCGTCGATTAAGGAATACATTCAGGTTTCTTCTAGGAAATTTGCATGGATACGATGTTAAAGAGAAAATTGATTATGGACGTATGCCGGAATTAGAGAAATTTATTTTGCACCGTTTGGCAGAATTGGATGTTTTAGTACGCGATTGCTGTTCAAAGTATGACTTTCACACCATGTTTACCGCGTTGCATAATTTTTGTGCTGTGGAATTGTCCTCGTTTTATTTCGACATTCGAAAAGATACTCTTTATTGTGACTCTATGGAAAGTCTCGAGCGACAAGCAGCTCGGACAGTACTGGATCAGTTATTTTCAACGCTAGCCACTTGGCTTTCCCCGATTATTCCTTTTACTACTGAAGAGGCATGGCTGACTCGCTTTCCAGGGGAGGAAGAATACGGCAGCATTCATCTGCGGCAATTCTGCGATATCCCATCTAACTGGCGTGACGATGATTTGGCAGCAAAATGGGAACTCATTCGCAAATTGAGAAGGGTTGTGACTGGTGCTTTGGAAATAGAGCGCGCGGAGAAGCGTATAGGGTCAAGCCTTAGTGCTGAAGCAATAATCTATACTTCAAATTCATTTAAAGGAGCCTTATCAGATATAAATTTAGCGGATCTTTGTATAACATCTTCCACTCGATTTGGTGAAGGTGAAGCTCCTTCGGAGGCGTTTACTGTTTCCGACATACCAGATGTTAAGGTGATGATTGTGCTTGCAAGTGGAGAAAAATGTGCTCGTTGTTGGAAGGTGCTACCAGAAGTGGGAGCTCACGAAATTCATAAAGACTTATGTAATCGTTGTGCTGATGTGATCGGCGACACGCCGGTTTTTGCGTAAGTAATGAATTTTAATATCAAAACTGGACCTACGCTTTTGGGGGTCTTGGTTACAACTCTTACTATTTTATTTGACCAACTTAGTAAATGGTGGATCCTAAATGTGGTGATGGTTCCACCAAAAGTTATAGAAATAACAAAATTCTTTGATCTAGTGTTAGTCTATAATCGGGGAGCTAGTTTTGGAATATTTAGTAACTCCCCTGATTGGGTGAGTTTTGCTTTGATTGTATTTGCAATTTTGATTTCGATTGCTCTAGCAATTTGGATGTGGCATGCAGATGGAAATCTTCTTGCTTTTGCATTGGCGCTTGTCGCCGGAGGTGCTCTCGGCAATGTCATAGATCGAATTAGGCTTGGAGCCGTTGTTGATTTTCTTGATTTACACGTTGGTGGGTGGCACTGGCCAGCTTTCAATATAGCGGATTCGGCAATTACAATCGGTGTGATATTGTTGATCTTAGATTCCTTTAAACTAAAATCCGGAAACTCTTAACTCTACTAATTTTATGGAATGGAATTTCTTAAATGGCAAAATCAGTCAAAATTGTAGTTCCTTTTATGATACCTGGGTTTTTGCTGCTTCTCGGGTGTGAAAATGCAAAAGAAACTATTGGATTGACTAAACAAGCTCCTGATGAATTTGCTATTGTAACTCGTGCCCCACTAAATATACCCCCGCAGTTTGACCTTCGCCCACCCAAGCCAGGGTCCAGCAGACCACAGGAAACAACACCGAGGTCAGAGGCACGTAAAATTTTACTGAAGAATACGAGTCGACGAGGTATCTTAAAGAAGAACAAATCCCTAAATTCAGGAAAATTTTCTGATGGCGAAGCGGCTTTTCTGCAAAGAGCTGACGCTTTGACTGTTGATTCCACGATTAGAAAGGTTCTTAAAAAAGAAAGTAGTGGGCTCACAGCGGTCAACAAAGGTTTACTTAGGAAGGTCCTTTTTTGGCAACAAAAAAAAGAACTTGGAAAAGTTATTGATGCAACGAAGGAGGCGAGACGTTTGCGAAAAGTCACCTCACAAGGAGAACCCCTTACAAAGGGAGAAACACCTGTCATCACTAGAAAGAAAAAGGGTTGGCTCGAGGGTATATTTTAGTATCCAGGAAATTTTGAAGTTGAAATTCATTAGGCCTGAATTGATGAAATTTTAATCCATATAAAGCAAAAAAACATTTTTAGAGAAAATTAAATGACTCCAAGGACATTCATCTTGGCTTTTTCCGTGCTGTGTCTTCTGTGTCTGTTTCAGGGGCCAAATATATTGAACGCGGCGGTTTTTTATCCGGAAAAGTTTACGTTGGCCAACGGGTTACAGGTGGTTGTGGTAACTAACAGGCGTGCCCCGGTTGTATCACATATGCTTTGGTACAAAGTCGGGGCTGCTGATGAGCCAAGAGGTAAATCTGGCATTGCCCACTTTCTTGAACATTTAATGTTCAAAGGAACGAAATCTGTCTTGCCTGGAGAATTTTCAAGGATAGTTATGCGTAATGGGGGAAGAGATAATGCTTTTACGGGACAAGATTACACAGCCTATTTTCAAGAAGTAGCAAGAGAAAAATTGGAACTAGTTATGCGTCTTGAGGCAGATCGGATGCGTGGTTTAGTTTTAACTGATAAAGAGGTATTGCCAGAGCGTGAAGTCATTCTGGAGGAACGTCGTACACGAACCGACAACAACCCAGGGTCGCAATTATGGGAAGCGGCTCGCGCGGCACTTTTTCTTAATCATCCATATAAAAACCCGGTAATTGGTTGGAAACATGAGATAAAAAATTTAACAACTAAAGACGCATTAACATTCTACAATCGTTACTATTACCCCAATAACGCAATTCTGATCGTTGCCGGGGATATAAGTATCAGGGAACTCAGGCCGCTAGCAGAAAAATATTATGGTGTAGTTGATCGAGGTCCAAATATTGTCCGAAAGCGTATTAAAGAGCCTTTAACCGTAGCGGCTAGACGCGTTGAGTTGTCTAGTAATCGCGCAGGGCAACCATCTATCTCTCTTACATTTGTAACTCCAAGTTATGCCACAGCAATAGGCAGACGAGCATATGCGTTAGAGGTTCTTGCAGAAATACTGGGTGGTGGCCCCACATCTTATCTTTATCGCAAATTAGTGGTGCAAAGGGGGGTGGCGTCGTCAGCCAGTACATGGGCAAACTTAGATGCTCTGGATTATGGAACCTTTGGACTTTTCGCGGCCCCAAGGGCAGGTGTAAATATTGGAAAATTAGAAACTGAATTGCGCAACGCAATCAAGGTCTTTTTAAAATCAGGTGTTTCAGAAAAACAGTTAGTGCGCACGGTGAACTCGATGCTTGCGAATGCTGTTTATGCAAGAGATTCATTGAGTGCTGCTCCCAACATTATAGGGCAAGCCCTTTCGACTGGGCTAACAATTTCGGATGTTGAGAATTGGCCGGAGCGAGTGAAATCGGTTACTATCCACGATGTTAACCAAGCTTCAAGAGAAATTTTGAGATCTGAGATTTCTGTAACGGCTATTTTACATAAGGAAAAAACGGGTTTATAGCCAAGCCATGCTTTCTTTCTTAACGAACTGCCAGATATTCAAATTAATTTCGTTAACGTTTTTTATATATATTTTTACGTTTCCTACTTATGCGATTGAAATTAAGGAGGTTCATAGTCCAAGTGGAATAAAGGCCTGGTTGGTGCAAGATAAATCAGTACCTGTATTATCGTTAAATTTTGCTTTTAGAACGGGTGGTACCGCCTATGATCCCGTTGGTAAAGAAGGGTTGGCGCGGATGGTGTCGGCAATGCTCGACGAAGGTGCAGGACATCTCAATTCGCGGAAGTTTCAGTTAGGGCTCAAAGATATAGCAGCACGGGTCCAATTTGTAGCCTCTCTAGATAAGTTTCGGGGGTCTTTAACTACCCTTAAGAACAACAAAGAAAAAGCATTTCGCTTGCTAGGGTTAGCGTTAAACCAACCACGATTTGACCTCAAACCGTTAGAAAGAGTGCGAGGTCAAATAATTTCTAAAATACGGAGAAATGCTCAAGACCCGGAAGAAATTGCCTCCAGTGTTTGGTATAAAACTGTATTTCCTAATCACCCATATGGTCAAAAAAGTGATGGTACGATTGGTTCTGTAGAAAAGATTGTTTATCAAGATCTCCAGGAATTTATGCGACGTCATATAGTGCGAGAGTCTTTAATGGTTGCAGTTGCGGGTGATATCTCACCAACAGAATTGAGCGACAGTCTTGATCTGATTTTTGGTAATTTACCAATAACTGGAAAGTCTCAGAAACTGCTGGAAACTAAACCGAGAGCCAAAGGAAAACTGATTATTATAGATCATAACATACCGCAAAGCGCGGTCCTTTTTGGTCACGCGGGTATCAAAAGAGCACACCCAGACTGGTATATAGCTACTGTAATGAACCATATACTCGGCGGCGGTTTTTCCTCACGTTTGATGTCAGAGGTGAGAGAGAAGAGAGGGCTGGCATATTCGGTGTATAGCTTTCTCAACCCTTTCGATCATGCGTCTTTATATATGGGAAAAGTGGCCACAGCTAATCAACGCGTGAAAAAGTCTATTAAGGTCATAAGAGAGGAGTGGACTAAATTTGCAGAAAATGGTGCAACGAAAGCAGAAGTCTCTGCTGCAAAAACTTACCTGAATGGTTCTTTTCCGTTACGCCTGACGTCGACACGTGGAATTTCTAGGCTTCTACTTGCTATACAGGTCAACAATCTTGGAAAAAATTATATTTATAGGCGGAAAAGGCTAATAAACGCCGTTTCGATCAGAGATATAAAGCGAGTGGCAAAATCACTCCTGCGTCCAGAGGATTTAACTATTGTGATTGTTGGGCAGCCAAAGGGTATTGATTTTGTTATCCAAAAGAAAAAAGCAAATTTTGACTAGGGACCAATTATCTCTGTACATTTTTTTGAGTGAACTTTCTACAGTTTTGATTTGCTTCCATCATTTGGATGTCTTGCGTTTTCAACCATAAACTTCCGCCAGGCGATGACGCCTGCATCACTCCGTGATAATTGTTCTCTGTCAGAACGAACTCCTTCTACAATCTTCTTGTCCTGGTCTGAAAAAACCCAGTCATGTGCCCACGAGTGCCAAAGTGTCCATCTGATTCTATCAAGAACAGTAGTTATTTTTGAGCGCCGCCGGTAGGCGTTCACTGAATAAAATAATGTTTTTTTTGAATCAATAGGGGTTACCCACCGGCACATAAAATAATCGCCGGACGGACGACCGACTAGCGTTACCGTTGGAAGTCGTGACATATGTCGGTATTTAATACCATATAGCTTTGTAGCTCGGGAGGTTTTCGGATTTAGCTCTTGCCCTCGCCCAATCGGCTTTAGCTTGCGCCAAAATGCCTCTGAAGGTGGAGGAAATTTTCCTAAATTAGGATAATCTGCTTCGGTGATTCCTTCACGTGCTGTGTAGCCGAGACCCTTTCCATCTTCAAGTTCAGTCGTGGTTACCTTGCTAGCAAATGGAAAGATCGGTTGAAATACCAGTTCAGGTGAGTTGCGGTGTAGAAATGGAGCATGTAAATCGTAACAAAGATTGTCATTTAATGGTCGCCAATTACATTTGTATGTTCTCCATGTAGCAATAGTGTGCCATTCGTGAGTATTGGATAAACATTCAGGGAGGTCTTCCTCGAGTGGAACAGCGGCCATATCACCTATAAACAACCATATTATTCCCAGATGCTCACGAACGGGATAAGTTTTTACTCTCGCCTCCACCGGTATATTGGTTTTAGGGCCTTCCATTAACTTGGCTATGCATTTTCCAGTTTCACCGGAATATGTCCAACCGTGGTACGGACATGTTAATGTATTCGTATCTGGATAAAGACAGCTACCTTCCGATAATTTGGCTCCACGGTGAGCGCATTGGTTATTTAGTGCGAAAGTCTTTTCTTTGTTACGGAAAAGAACTATCTCTTCACCGAGTATTCGAATTGCCTTTGGTCGGCGTATTTTCAAACGCCACGCAGCAAGAACAGGGTACCAATAATTTCGGAGGCCCATTTCGGGCAATCCTGTTTTCTCATAAATATTAGCTTTGGAGAATGTTGTCGAATTCATTGAACAGTAAATAATCTGGATTCATAGTCTTTTAGGTGTTTATAGAGTCAAACTTTTAAAAAATACCCTTCCTTACCAAATTTAAACCAATCAGTAGCAATATAATATACAACCAAATACGAAATCTTTCTTCCGAGACTTTATTTCGAATTATCCAACCAAACCACATACCTATAGTAGTCGGAATAAGGGCCAAAATCGATGCGATTAAAATGTTACTTTGTAGACCTCCTTCTCGAAGCAATGCGAATGTTAAAATTATCCCCGTAAATAAAAATTGAATTCCAACTGCTTGAACAAAAACGTCCTTTTTCATTTTCAACATTTGATAATAAATTGCTACCGGTATGCCAACTGCACCCGTGGTACCTGCTAAAAAACCAGATAAGAGCCCAACAAATGGGGCGACAAACGGTATGGATTTTTCACTGATGCTTAATCGAATGGTAAAAAGATTGTTAAGCGAATAAATGCAGACGATTATACCGAGGCCGATAAGTAAATATGTTGGATCCAGCCGGTATAAAGCATAAGCGCCGATAAAAATTCCCAGGAATGCAGCCAACAACATGCCCCAAAACTTTTTTATCAATTCGAGAAATCTACCGCCCTGAATCGCTTGCAATAAATTGGTTGCTATGATTGGGATTACCAGCAAAGGAATCGCAATCTCAAGTTCAAGGACAATAGTCATTAACGCTATAGCCGTTAAGGGCAAACCCATGCCGACAACGCCCTTAACTAAGCCGCCAAAAAAGAATGCTATCCCAACCGTAATAATTACATAGGTTTCCACATTAAATTCCTGAAAATTTTTAACGAATGTCGTTAAACTGAACGTGATGGTGTCTCGAAGATTAACATCGGTATATAAATTGGACAATTTATCCACTGGTTATTTGATGAGTGCCTTTTCCTGATTCGCAAGGCTGGTTTACAGTATGAAGAAATGCTAGGCCCATGACATCCATGTCTTATGATCATCAGACTTCTAATTGTTTCTCCGCGGCTATTGGTTTTAATGGCCTTAATCAGGACGTTTTTGAAAAGTTTTTAGAGGAAACTCGACCAGCTCTTGAAAAGCTGCGTCAACAATACGCTGACAAAAGTTTGCCTTTCCTACAATTGCCGGAACGGACTGACGATCTAGATGTTTTATATTCCGTCGCTGCTAGATATCGCGATCGATTTAAACACGTTGTGGTTTTGGGTACTGGGGGATCGAGTCTTGGGGGACAAGCTATTTGTAGGTTAGCTGACACAGGTATTAGACCATGTGCAGAGGTGGCCAAACTTCATTTTTATGACAACGTCGATCCCTATAGCAATTTATATATGCTGAGCAGTTTGCCGCTTGAACAAACAGGATTTCTTGTAATTTCTAAATCTGGTACGACGGCTGAAACAGTGACTAACTTTTTGGTATGTTTAGAGGCGGTCAGTAAGGTAGTTAAAAAGGATAATTTAGCGGAACACTTCACTGCGATTTCGGAACCTGGCGAAAATATACTTCGTCGACTTGCTATAAAAAATGATATTTTGGTTCTTGATCATGACCCAAGAATTGGAGGGCGTTTTTCGGTTCTGTCTTTGGTTGGGTTGCTACCGGCAATGATTTTAGGGTTAGAGGTTGAAAAAGTACGGGCAGGCGCCGTGAGTGTTCTTGATCCGATTTTGACAAGTGAGGAGCCTAGGAATGTTAAAGCTGCTGTTGGTGCTGCAATCGCGGCAGGATTAGCGACCGAAAAGAATATTCTATCTACAATAATTATGCCTTATACAGACCGGCTAGCAGAGTTTGGTTTATGGTTTCGTCAGTTATGGGCTGAAAGTCTCGGTAAGCAGGGGAAAGGAACGACGCCGATCAATGCCCTTGGCGCGGTTGACCAGCACAGCCAGCTTCAACTTTATCTTGATGGCCCCGATGATAAAATGTTTACGATCATTATGGTGTCGCACGCTGGAAAAGGCCCGTTGATTGACCCTGTATTTGCCAATGACGATGCCCTGACGCATTTAGCAGGTAAATCAGTGGGTGATTTAATGGAGGCTGAACAATGGGGAACGGCCAGAGCGTTAATCCAAAATAATAAACCCACGCGGGTTATTCAATTAGAAAGACTGGATGAGACAACTTTGGGTGCATTAATGATGCATTTCATGCTTGAAACGATTATCACGGCACATCTTTTCTCTGTTGATCCATTCAGTCAGCCAGCCGTCGAAGAAGGAAAACTTTTAGTTCGACAGTTTCTCAGTGGTGAGGAATCTTGATATGAAAATTCGTCTTTTACCTGAGGGGACAATAAACCGTATCGCTGCTGGTGAAGTGGTTGAACGGCCAGCTTCTGTTGTTAAAGAGCTGGTGGAAAATGCCATAGATGCTCAAGCCAAGAATATTGAGGTCACGATCAGATCAGGTGGCCGGAGTTCTATTATCGTTGTTGATGACGGCATCGGTATGCGGCGTGAAGATCTTTTACTTTCCGTAGAGCGCCATGCGACTTCAAAACTTTTGGACGATGATCTACTTAATATTTCTACGCTTGGTTTTAGAGGGGAAGCACTGCCCTCTATTGCTTCCGTTTCACGTCTTAAGATTGAGAGTCGCGCTCGTGATGCCAACGAGACTTGGTCACTTTCTGTCATGGGTGGTAAAAAAGAGAAAATTCGACCTGCATCACTCACGATCGGAACGCGTATTGAAATTGCGGATTTATTCTTTGCTACACCAGCTAGGTTAAAGTTTCTTAAGACAGACCGAACAGAGGTTAACCATATACTTGATGTAATTCGTCGATTAGCTATGGCCAATCCGATGGTTAAGTTCTCTGTATCGGATGAGAAAAGAAAACGTTTGAGTTTTGATAACGTCCATGGTGACCTCGCCGGTACCAGGCTATCACGTTTATCTGAAGTAATGGGACGTGATTTTGCCGAGAACGCCTTGAAAATTGAAGCAACGAGAAACGATTTACAATTAACCGGGTATGCCGGGCTACCAACTTTGAACCAAGCTTATGCTCGATCGCAATTTTTGTTTGTAAATGGGAGGCCCGTTAGAGATTCGTTGCTGGTAGGTGCTGTTCGGGGCGCATACCAAGATTTGTTAGCACGTAATCGTCATCCAATGGTTGCCCTTTATTTGGAGATTCCCCCGTTAATTGTGGATGTAAATGTTCACCCGATGAAAACAGAAGTTCGTTTCAGAGATGGTGGTTTAGTTAGAGGTTTAATTGTTGGGGCTTTGAAACATGCACTGGCGGATGCAGGTTACCGGTCATCTACTACTGTGTCTAATCAGACCTTAGAAGCATTTAGAGCTGAGGGGCAATCGGGAGCTAAAGTGCCATCTCATCGGAATTCATCACATGGTCGATTGGTGCAGAGTGCAGCTGACTATTATTCGCCAACATTGGGGATTGATAGGCCATCTGCACCCCCGGCGGAGAACTACTTAAATTCATCATCTGAAAATGTAGAAAAATTTGTTTCCGGCTCGTTCCCTCTCGGGGTTGCCAGAGCCCAAGTACATGAAACGTATATTGTTGCACAAACTAATGATGGGATAGTGATTGTTGATCAACATGCGGCACATGAAAGACTGGTTTATGAGAAGATGAAGCAGTCACTAGAAAATGGACAAGTAGCGCGACAGGGACTTTTGATCCCAGAGGTTATAGAACTTGAAGAATACCAATGTCAGAGGTTGGTTGAGCGGATTGAGGAATTTGGCGAGCTGGGTTTAGTTCTCGAGGCCTTCGGATATGGCGCGGTGGTAGTTCGTGAAGTGCCCGCAATTCTTGGAAATGTCGATATCGTTGGCTTGGTGAAGGATTTGGCTGATGATTTAGCCGAGCTGGGTGAGGGTTTGACATTGAAAGAATGCTTAGAAGGTGTATGCGGAACAATGGCTTGTCATGGAAGCGTGCGTTCAGGCCGCCGCTTAAATCAAGCAGAAATGGATGCGATACTCCGGCAGATGGAGGACACACCACATTCAGGGCAATGCAATCATGGACGCCCAACATATGTAGAGTTGAATCTCACTGATATTGAACGTCTCTTTGGTCGCCGTTAAGATTACTGGCTTGAGAGTAAAAATTGAATTGTTTGGAAGATGCCTGATACGAAGATTCACAACGTCCAGCTGTCTCAGTCTACTATAGAGCACATTCTCCGAAGGCGTAATGGCAAGCTGCATGCTTACGAACAACTTGTTCCGTCGAAGACGGCGCTTGTTGTTATTGATATGCAGAATATATGGCTTAAGGAGGGTATGACCGCCTATTCCCCTTATTGTGTTGGCGCGGCCCCTGCTATTAATAAACTATGCAAGGCAATGCGGGCAGCGGGTAGTAAAATTTATTGGGTGCGAGCAATTTATGGTGATGATGCGCCTAAAACTTGGTCGGCTTACATGGAATATCTCAGCCATAAAGATGTAGAGAGGATGTTGGAGGGATTAACTGATGGTCACCCTGAAGCTGAAATTTGGGATGGAATGGATGTTCAGCCCGAAGACATAATATTAAATAAAAACCGGTTTAGCGCCTTTATTCAGGGCTCATCGGATCTTGAAGGATTACTTCGTGCGGCCGCTATAGACACCCTGGTTATAACTGGTATCGCGACTGATGTGTGTGTCGAATCAACAACACGTGATGCACACATGCTGAACTTTCGAACCATGGTTGTATCGGATGCGACCGCAACGCGGTCAGATGAGGCTCATAATGCTTCTTTAAGTGCAATGTTTAATCATTTTGCGGATGTCTTTACGAGTGAAGAGATAATAGCAATGTTGTCTAATTTTTAAACTCAAATTCCGCGATGGTACAAATTTTAAATTAACAATTTCCCAAAAATAAAATCTTGGCTTTTCCATATACTCGTTGATCTAAAATTCTGAAATTTAATGGTGGTTTAATTTCTTCATATTTTGCCATTTCAACGACGGTTATGGCATTAGGGGCGATCCAACCGTTATCTGTAAGAGCTGCAATAGCTGGTACTACCAAACCTAGCCCATAGGGTGGATCCATAAAAATTAATGAGTAGGGCTGGTCAGTCGGACCGGGACTTAGGCAGTTGACTGATAAAATCTTAACATTATTACCTTCCCGAAGTGCTTCAATATTTTTACGGCAGCAATTTAATGCAGCTTCGTCATTGTCTATAACTGTAACTTTTGATGCCCCTCTGGATATTGCTTCAAGCCCCATAGCCCCAGTACCGGCAAATCCATCGAGTACGTCCGCTTTTTCAACCCAATTTCGTTTTCCGATTCCTTCCCCACCCTGGGTAAGAATATTAAATATTGATTCCCTTACACGATTGCTAGTGGGCCTTATATTCCGTCCAGGAGGAACGAGAAGTTGACGTCCTCGATACTTGCCGCCGACGACCCGCATTAGCCGTTCTTCTCACATTGTGGGTTAGTCTTTTTTTGTTTGCTCGATTTCTTCTTATGATGTGTCTGTCTAATTTTGTTCCTCTCTAAATCGGCGGTATTGAAATCTATGTGTTTTGAAATGGTGCTTTGGTTTGTTTCTTTTACCTTGTTACGATTTAACTCACCAAGTCGGAAAGGGCCAAAGGAAATACGTATTAGTCGGTTTACCTTTAATCCAAGGTGTTCCATTACTTTACGTATTTCTCGGTTTTTGCCTTCCTGTAATGATACCGTAATCCACGAATTGTCCCCGCGTTGACTATCAAGATTTGCCTTTATTGACCCGTAGCGGATGCCGTTTACAGTAATGCCGTTCGATAATGAAATAAGCCGGCTTTCATCGAGGGGTCCATACACGCGAATTCGGTATTGTCTTACCCAACCAGTAGAGGGAAGCTCAATGTGACGTGCCAGCATACCATCGTTGGTTAGAAGCAAAAGCCCTTCAGAATTCAAGTCAAGTCGCCCCACCAGCATGACACGGGGTAAATTTTTTGGCATTTGATCGAAAACTGTTGGTCGGTTTTCTGGATCCTTATTTGTCGACAGGATACCTGCCGGTTTGTGATAACGCCATAATCGGGGACGCTGGGGTTCGGATATCATTTTCCCGTCGATAGTAATCACTGTTTTAGATGTAACTAGCGTCGCTGGCGTTGATATATTTACACCGTCGATGGCTATACGACCCTTTGCAATCCATCTTTCTGCTTCACGGCGCGAGCAAACGCCAGCACGTGAAAGTCGCTTAGCGATGCGTTCCACTTTAAGTTTTTGATCGGACATATTCAGCGGAGGCGCTTAAAAAGGCGTCAAATATCATTTTGTCGCCGGCGTCAATTAAAAATTCGGGATGCCATTGAACTCCAAGGCAAAATCTTTTGTCGGGTAGTTCTATCCCCTCGATCACTCCATCCGGTGAGGTTGCGTTAATAACAGTATTTCCAGAAATAGTCTTTACTGCTTGGTGGTGTGCGCTATTTACAGACATTGTTTCTTTTCCCACGATACGATGCAAAATTGTATCGGCTTTAACGGAGATTGTGTGCCCTGCTTCATCTCGTGGGTTAGGTTGTTCATGAGGTAGAGGGTTTTTGATTTCGTTCGGGATGTGTTGAATAAGCGTGCCTCCTAGTACAACGTTAAGGAGTTGTTGGCCGCCACAAATTCCTAAAATTGGCATGTCCTTCTTTAGAGCTTCACTGGTGATCGCAGTTTCGAATGCTGTACGCTGGTCTTTAGTAATAACCGTTTCGTGTCTTTCTTGGGCGCCAAAGAGTGCTGGATCTACATCGAATGCTCCGCCGGTAATAATTATTCCATCAATTGTATGTAGAAATGTATTGACCGCCTCAAGTTCGTGAACCAATGGCACGGGTAACCCGCCCACTTGAGAAACAGTATCACAGTAGTTTTGTCTCACGGCATACCATGGAAACTTTGAATATCCACCGGACGGTTCTGAATCGAGCGTTATGCCTATGATTGGCCTTTTCATATCTTTACATTAAAATGATCTTCGACTTGGTCAAGAAAAAGGACGCCAGCAGGCGCCCTTATTATTTTTTAAAAACGAAAATTTATTTTTTTGATTTCTTTTTGTTATATCCAAGGACAGCAGCTGTTCGCTTGAGAATATCTTTAGGTGTTTTCATCAGTTTAGCAATATTGGCTTCCACTTGTGCACCGCTTAGGTGATCGAGATCCATTTTTCTTTTTTTAGCATCGGCTAAGAATGCCGGGTCTTGCATGGTTGCATCAAAAATCTTCCTGAGGGCATTCAAGCGATCATTGGGTATCCCCGGTGGTGTCCCAACAATCCTTGCCATTGCAACCGGTACAGATAATAACTGTGCTATTGGTTTGTAGCTACTTGGAACGACGTCAACTAACATCGGGACACCCTTTACAGCGGGGTCTGGGTGGGGCTTTAATCCGGCTTGAACAAGAGGGCTAATTTTGTTGGTTCCAATCCATTGCGGCCTAATGACATTCCAGCTTTGCCAGGAGCCGCCACGAGCTTGAGCTTCGCCGGCTTCCATTGCATTAGTCATTTTGGCGGTACCGCGATACCCGGTAACAATTTTAAATTTGGTACCTATCGCTGTATTAAGAAATTTTGGAAAAATATAGGTTTCAGAACCCTTGCCTGAGGCGGCGACAACTATTTCCTTTTTCTTTGCATCTTCCAGTGTTCTTGCAACGTTACCCATGGCGACAACCATACTGTTCAGGGCTGCCATATTGCCAATCCATCTCATTTTGCTCATATCAAATTTTATGCCACGCGGTCTTATGAGCTGAAAAAGCGGATGAGTCCAAAATGGAGTAATTATTGTGGTTCCATCCTTTGGTGCGACATTGTAAACGTAGTTAGATGCTTTGACGCCACCAGATCCAGGCATATTTACAACGATCGCATTTGGTTTTCCAGGCAACCTAGGGCCCATATGTTGAACTAATGTTCTCATATAAAGGTCGTACCCACCCCCTGGTGAAGCACCAATGTAAAATCTGACAGTCTTACCGTCATAAAATTTTGATACGTTATCAGCCTGCGTCGGCGACGCTATCAGCGTTCCGAGTGTTATCATCGTCACTAACGCCGAAAAATTTTTCAATATTTTCATTTTAGTCCCCCCTAATACTATGAATTTCCTTTTTTTACTGTAAGGCCTTAGTCTGGGCGAAACCTTCATAGTTTTCAATTGATAAATAGACTGCGGCGTTCAAATACAAATTTATCATAACCACTTGCGCGTTGGTTATGACAACAGCAATACTGCACTGACTTAAACTAATACTGGGAACAAATTGGCTATGGCATTTTCAAGCTGGCGAGGCATCATTGGTATTATCAAACCAACTATGAGACCGGGTGGTCTCGAAGATATGATTAGAATTCTGCCTGAGGGTATTGGCGTTATTCCACTGTTCAACAATATCACCCGAGGAGATCGTGCGGAGTTTAAAGAGGTAATGAGGGATTACGATGAGAAAGTCGCAATTTTAGCAGAGCAGGGGTGTGATGTAATACACCCTGAAGGTGCCCCTCCCTTTATGGTGCTTGGCAATGCCGGCGAAGCTAAAAAGATTCGTGGCTGGGAACGGAAGCATAAAACCCAAATTTTCACTTCGGGAACAAACCATGTTGCTGCTTTGCGGGCTTTGAAGGTTAAGCGTTTTGTTGGTGCTAGTTATTTTCAGGGAGACATTAATAAAACGTTTGGAAATTATTTTAAAAAAGAAGGATTTGATGTCCTTGGCATGGAAGGTATTGATGTTCCTTTTAATAAGGTACAGACATTATCGTCTCAAGAAATTTACACTTTTATAAAAAAACTAGCGCTAAAACATAAGCGGGCTCAAGGTATATACATGCTTGGTACGGGCTGGAAGGCCTTGGAGGTAATCCCAATGTTAGAACAAGATCTTGGGATTCCCATCGTATTTCCAGTAACTGCAAGAGTTTGGGAATTTCAAAAAAGGTTGTCTATAAATGAGCCCAGAGAGGGTTACGGGCGTCTCCTTGAAGAGATGCCTCCGATGGTAAAACGGAAATCCTAAACTGTAGTACTTTAGTTTCCCGATCTCAATTTTTATGACAACCCCGGTTTGTTCACACAGCCAAAAGTTCATGGAGATTGCCCTCTCAGAGGCAGAAGAAGCGGCCCAAAGAGAGGAGGTGCCTGTTGGCGCGGTAATTGTCGATAGCCAAACCATGCGGGTGCTGGCGGCTGCAGGCAATAGAACCGAAGAATTCAATGATGCTACCGCTCATGCAGAGATGTTAGCATTACGTGAAGCTACAAAGGTTTTTGGAGCCAAACGATTAATTAATTGTGATTTATATGTAACCCTTGAACCCTGTACAATGTGTGCCGCCGCTATTTCAATGGCCCGTATTAGGCGCTTGTATTATGGTGCTTCTGATCTAAAAAGCGGAGGGATAGAGAATGGTGTTAAATTTTTTAGCCATCCCTCCTGTCATCACCGGCCCGAAGTATACGGCGGTATAGACGAATTACGGTCACAAAAACTACTGAAAACTTTTTTTAAATCAAAACGGTAAAGTCACTGGGCAAATCCAAAATTTGGTTGAATGCTCAAACTTGCCTTAATTCATGTGGAATTAAAGTCGGCCCGTTATTTAGTTTTACCTCACCAGTTTCAAGGTTGTAAGTCCGCTGTTTAAAGGTACCAGCCTTCTGCGCGCGCACAATAAACGCCATACTGTTTTCAGGCCCACCATGCTCCTGGTGAATATTACCTGGTGAAACTGAATCCACGTCTCCTGGTCCAAGGTTGTGGCAGCTGATTTGTTTAAGGTTTGCTGGCCCCGTATTTCGTGGTCCATCATCCATTCGTGAATACCGGTACATAGTTTCTTGGCCTTCTATTAGCCCGTAGAGTGTCCAGACGTCACCGTGATCATGCACACTCGTTACCGAATTTGCCTTGCGGACTGTAGCATTAAATACAAACCCATAGTCAGGGTCTTCGTAAAACAGAAGATTTTTAACCTTCGGTGCTCCTTCCACGGTGAGCGGCCAAGTTTTGGAGCTTTTCTTTAATTCCGGGTCGACCAGTAAAGGGCCCATTGCTGTACGAATCTTATCCCATAAAATATCAGGATCTAAATTCTGAGAGTAAAGAGATCTTATTTCATTTACAAATTTGCGTGCGGCAGGGAGTTGTGGCTTTTCCATGGTGAATTCTCCAGATAACCCTCTTTATGGTGCCAGAATTAAGAACTATTTTCTACTAAATGTTTTTTATAGTTATTTTCTATCGCAAATTTTAAAATATTTTGAATTTTAACGACCTAATCCTCAAAACCGTATTCTTTCCATCGGGCATTTACCTTATCCATGTCTTCCTTATGGGGAATGACCATGGCGGGGTAGCGCTCACCATTGTACTGTTCTTCGGGCTCAAAATCGAGATTTACAGTCGCATCAATGAGAACTCTACACCATTTTCCAGTACCATACAGCATTGGATCGCGATCTTTCAGGCGAGTGGAAGGATCAAGTAGTGACCCCCAGGAGCCCGGGAAAAAGACGATATCGTTTTCGTCTGCATTGACACGGTATGCGAAGGCCCAGTCTATTGCGCCATAATCATGAATGTCGATATCTTGATCTACAACCCAGATGTGCTTGTAGCGTAGATGTGACGAATTTGACCCCCAAATGGCAGCAGCAGCTTGCTTCGCCTGACCTCGATAAGTCTGATTGATTTGAATAAATAATGTTGTACCGTTATTGGCAGGGGCACAGTGCACATCAGTAACCCCGGGCACCCCTGCTCTCTCCAGGACATTCCAGGCTACGCCAGCCCGTTGGACAGAGCTCATGATACTGTTTTCGTTCAGCATTTTTGGTAAAGTGCCTTCAAGTGTGCCACGAAAGATGGGTTGATCTCTATGAGTTATGGTTGTGACTTTGGTTACATGCTTGGGTCCTTGGTCGCCACCGAAATAGCCAGTATATTCGCCAAATGGGCCTTCCATTTCGAAGGTAGCTGGGTCGGGGTCAATAAAACCTTCGATTACTAGTTCAGCGCTTGCCGGAACCATCAAATCGCTAGTTTCGCATTTGACGAGTTCCACGGGCTTCCCACGGATCGCACCCATTACATCATATTCTGAAACGCCAGTGGGGACTGGTGCTGACGCACAAAATGGTAGGCAAGGCTCCCAGCCGTAAACATGTGCAACCGGCATTTTCATGCCCCGGTCGGCCCATTTTTGGAAGTGAACTCCCCAGTTTTGGGCACGCCAAAGTAATACAGGCAATGTGTCTTTTTGACCGATCATCCCTCTATAAATTCCGAGGTTGTGAACGCCCGTGTCCGGATCCATAGTTATTGTAGCTTGGAATGTATTTATATATCGTCCACCGTCTTCACGGTGCCATTTTGGTACTGGAAAGTCGTATAAATTTATATCGTCACCGGTGACGATATTTTCTTTCACAGGACCAGTGGAGACTTCAGTGGGTGGGACACGTTGGCCAAGATAATAGCGTGTTGCTTGAACCATATCGGTGACTGGCGCGTCTTTTGGGAGACCCAAGGTCATAGCGATACGAGAAAAATTTGACATACCACCCGTAAAAAGTTGGCTACAGCGAGCGTCATTACCGTTATAACCACTTATATTTTTAAAAAGTAGTGCCGGGCCATCACCAGTACCAAAGGCTTTTCGGGCAACAGTGCCCAGTTCACAGTCCCAATCCACTTCGGCTTCAATCTCATTTAGTTCGCCTTCGGCCTTAAGCGCATCAATCCAGGCCCGTAAATCTCCGAAAGGGCGTGGTTGAAGTCTATTGGAGACACCACCAAAGGTATCAATATCGCTGTCTTTTCCGGTCATTTATAAACTTTCCTCAAACCCATACGGTGCCGTATGGGTTTAAATATTTCGACTAGAGATATACGTCAATCACTTAATCAAATTTATACAGGTTTGAGTGGGTCGCCCCACTTATCCATTCCAAGCTGAGCCCAACGGTTACGAATGGGATCAGCGTCTGCTTCATCGGGGTGGATAGTTGGTGGGTATCGCCGCCCTTCTGAATCCGGCTCATAATCCAAATTGATAGTACAATCGAAAAGGACCCGATGCCACTTTCCAGTACCAAATAAATGGACGTTGGAATCACGAGCACGCACGCTTGGATCAAGACCCGCACCCCAATTTTCGGGATATACGACTAGGTCGCCTTCTCCAGCGTTGAAACGCCATGCCATTGCCCAGTCAATTGCATCATAATCGTGAACATCAATATCAGAATCAACGACGGTGACATGCTTGTACCTAACATGGGAGGCGGAATTACCCCATAATGCGGCGGCTACTTGTTTTGCTTGGCCACGGTATGTCTGCTTGATAGAGACTATTGTGTTAACGCATGCCTGAATGGGCATCCCAAAAACGTCAATCACACCCGGAACACCTGCTGATTCTAAGGCGTTCCAAGCTGTTGCGGAGCGTTGTATAGAACTCATGATAGGATTTTCACCGTAACTTCCTGGGATTGCACCCTCAACACAGCCCCTTAGGATTGGTTGATCGCGGTGTGTGATACAGGTGACTTGTGCAACGTGTTTCGGCGATCGGTCAGGAGCATAATAACCTGTAAACTCAGCGTAAGGGCCTTCAGCCTCGAAAGTGGATGGGTCGGTTGAAATCCAGCCTTCAATTACGATCTCTGCATTGGCTGGAACCTGCAGCGGCACAGTTTCACAATCGATAAGATCGACTGGCTTTCCACGAATAGACCCCATTATATCATATTCAGAAATTGATCGCGGTATGGGAGCGCCACCGGTAAAACCCATCGAAGGTTCCCACCCAATAACAAATGCAACTGGCATTTTATCACCACGTTCCATGTGCTTGGCGTAGTGGGTTCCCCATCCCTGCGCACGCCAAAGAAGGACCCCAATACGGTCTTTATCCAAAACCATACCTCGATAGATACCGATATTATGGACATCTGTATCCGGGTCTTTAGTCACACAACCTGCATATGTCAGAATGTATCGTCCACCATCGCCGCGATTCCATTTTGGTACTGGGAATTTTAGAAGGTCAATATCACCTCCTTTTAGAATATTTTCTTTAACAGGGCCGGTTTTTACCGTTTTAGGTGTTACTTGCTCGTTGAAAATTGTGCGGCAAACCTGAACAAGATCACGAACCGGCGTATCTCTTGGCATACCAAACATCATGGCTAAGCGAGAATAACTTCCTTGACCACCGGTGAAGACTTTAGAGGATAAAGTGTCCGGAGTATTATAATCCTTAATATTATTGAAGAGGAAAGCAGGTCCGTGGCCGGTTCCCTGACCCATCCGGATAATATTTCCTAATTCAATGTCCCAATTCACCTCCGCGTCTATTTCTGCGATTTCGCCTTCTTTTCGTAATGCATCTATCCACCCCCTTAAATCGCCAAATGCGACGGGAGTACGCTTTAGTTTTTGTTCTGTTTGTTCTGTCATCTCATAGGTCTTTCACAATTAACTATTACAAACGATGGGTTATGTACTGATAAATGATACGATCGACGACGTCCAGCCGAAGACAATGTTGAAGTCTCGGGGTGGAACGGTTAGCGTATAGATTACAACAATGGAACCTATCACAATGGATAAATATGCCTAAATATCTCGAAACAGATCAGATTGAAGCCTATAACCAAAACGGTTTTGTCGGACCCATCAATCTACTCACCTTGGACGAGGCGGGAAAACTAAGGAGAAAAGTAGAAGAAGTTGAGGCGAGGATGGGTACGCAAATACAGCAACGCTGTAAAATAAAAGCGCACCTGCCTTTTACATTTTTGTGCGATATAATTTCACATCCAAATTTACTTGATGCCGTAGAAGATATCATCGGGCCAAATATCCTGTGCTGGGGCTCTAGTTTTTTCCAAAAGGAGGCCCATGACCCTGGATTTGTCTCCTGGCATCAGGATTCCACCTACTACGGTCTGGAGCCTCCCGATACGTTAACAGCATGGTTAGCAATTTCCGATAGTAATCTTGAAAGCGGATGTATGGAGTTTATTCCTGGCACGCATAATCAAGGTATTTATCGTCATGAAGAATTCAGGTCGGAAGAAAACCTTTTGTCGCGTGGCCAGACAATAGTTGATGTTGACGAGAGAAAATCCCAGCCAATGATCCTTAAAGCTGGACAATTTTCGTTCCATAAGGAAGATTGCGTGCACGGTTCAGCTCCAAATAATTCTAATGATAGACGAATAGGGCTTTCTATACATTATGTTTCACCATCAATACGTGAGACGGGCTTCCCAGGCGCTTCGGCTATGCTTCTTCGAGGTGAGGATACTCAAGGGCATTGGGGCGTAGATATGTCGCCTGAAACAGATTGGGACCCTCGATGCCTTGCTGAACTTGATCGTGTAGCAAAACTCTATACGCAGGCACCAGAAGAACGAGTAGTCTCGGCCTGATGGCCTTTTCAATTGGAGAGTTACAGAGAACCCAAATCAGTGGTCAAACACTTTCCTGGCGAGAAGAGGGAGAGGGTGAGACCCTTCTTTTATTGCATGGAATAGGCGGCAATTCTCAGAGCTGGGAAGAACAACTTACTTATATTGCAAATCAATATCGGGTAATTGCATGGGATATGCCTGGTTATGGTGGCTCAGATCCTTTAACTGTCAGCAAGCCAACCTCAGACGATTACGTTGACTGCTTAGAGGCACTTCTAAATGTTTTGGGAGTCAAAAAAGTACATCTTCTGGGGCAATCTATTGCTGCATTAATTGGTGCGAGGTTTTGTGTGAGAAATCCAATAAATGCACTTAGCTATATTTTTGCACACGGCTTGGTAGGGTTGGGCGGGCTCGATGTTGAGGAGCGCGAGAGAGTAAAAAACGGACGACTTGAGGTATTTGAAGCCCTTGGTCCAAAGAGGTTTGCCTATGAAAAAGGCCCCGCGATTATGGGGTCGCAAGTCTCAGAGTCTGCGCGTAGTAAAGCGGTTGACATTATGGCGCAGGTTAGTCCTCGTGGTTTTCGGCAGGCTGTTGAAATGCTGAGTACTTCGAACTTTTTTTTAGACGCCCCCTCCATGCGGTTACCCTCTCTAGTCCTTTGTGGTGCTGAAGACCCGGTCGCCCCTGAAAAAGTGTGCCGTTCTGCTCAGGAAGCGTTGCAGGATGCGAAATTTTTTCTTCTTCCGAATGTCGGTCACTATTCAGCTATAGAAAATCCAATATTATTTAATAATTCAATTTTGGAATTTTTAAATAACCTTCATTGACCATGTATCAACGAAACTCCAGACAAGGCTTATCTATTTAATTTCGGAATATGGTGGTAACTTAAAATAAAGGTCCTTAAATAACAGGTCGTTCCCTGACTAATAATTGTCCCTTCTCAAATATATCTTCAGGCCAAGGAACGGATTTGCGTGATTGAGTATCAAGAGATACGCACACCTGATCGTTAATTGCGCAGATTTCTTTAGAACAAGAATCGAGCATTACACCCCACACATGCAGGCTTTGAGGAGTGAAATTAATGAGGCATGTTCGTACTTGAATTAAATCACCAGGCATAATTTCACGTTTGTATTCAAAATTCTCTGTCACAGCTGCCATCCCACGATCATTATTCCTCATAAAATCTGGAGTGATACCCGCTGTTGTGAAAGTGAAATAGGCTGCTTCGTTAAAAGCACGGCTGTAATAACGAACGTTCGCGTGCCCCATATGATCCGTTTCCATGGGATAAAACATACCTTGATAGGCAATGTTCAATTCATTGAAGTTTTCTGGCGATGTCATGGTAAAATGATAATTTATTTCGGTTTAAACGCCGCGACTATAACCTCGGAGTTATTTGTGTCAATTATGTTCCCATTGAAGCATAGAGAATGGAGGATTATTCTATTAAAACTAGAGTATCTTTGGATAATTAAAAGGTTCTAATCGTGATCAAACAACTCGGCGTTTCAGCTAATACCCCTTGTACTCACCCGATTATGAGACAGATAATTCTCGATGCCTATCCGGACGCTAGGCTTGTAGATGATGAAAAGATTACTGATGAGGATCGGTTAATAGAGTTTCTAGATGGGTGTGATGCAGCGATTGTAGGTTTTGAGCCACTAACGGATAAAGTTTTATCGGCCTTGCCCAATTTAAAGGTGGTTAGCAAATTCGGGGCAGGCTGCGAAACTATTGATTTTGATGCTTTGAAATCACACGGGACGTTTTTTGGTTATACTTTTGGGGTAAATAAGTTATCTGTCGCTGAGTTAGCTCTAAGTTTTATGATAAGTGCGCTCAGATGGATAACACCACTCAACCAGTCTATGCGCGGTGGTGATAGACCACGCTACCGTAATGGTGAACTCCTAACTGGTCGAACGGTCGGTGTCCATGGCTGTGGTAATATAGGGAAGGAAGTTATCCGCCTTCTTCAACCCTTTAACTGCACTATTCTATCCTGTGATATCAGGGATTACCCAAGTTTTTATTCCGAGTATGGAGTTCTTCCAGTCTCCTTCGATGAACTACTAGAACGTTCTGAGGTGATAACTTTACATTTGCCAAAGACACAATCGACGCGCGGCCTTTATAGCCGTGATATACTGGAACGTATTCGGCCAGAAGCCGTACTTATTAATACTTGTAGAGGCGAAATTGTCGATGAAGAGGCGCTAGCTGGCCGGCTTGTGGATGAGTCATTGCGGGCGGCTTGCTTTGATGTCTTTGCCGTTGAGCCTGCGGAGAATGATCGCCTGTTAAATCTACCTAACTTCCTTGCAACTCCTCACATTGGTGCGAGCACTGAGGAGACTAGGGTTGCGATGGCGCAAGCAGCACTGCGAGGCTTAGAGGAGAATGAGCTCGTTGACCCAGAAAAATATTATGACAATTGACTAGACGACTGGCGAACGACCTCCGTCTACATTAATTGCCGCCCCTGTAATATAACCCCCAGCTTCGGACGCTAAAAACAATGCGGTGCTAGCAAATTCCATAGTGTTTCCTATACGGCCTAAAGGTATTTCACGCGCGTCTACCATATCTTGCAGAAATTCCTCGTAAGACTTTTCTGTCTGGGAGTTTGCATAAAGGCGTTCCCATTGACCAGATTTGATGAAACCCACCAACAAGGCGTTAACGAGTACGTTGTCCGGAGCACCGGAGTTGGCTAATACTTTTGTAAGGGAAAGTCCTGCGGCCCGAGTAACCGCTGTGGGCGCGCCATTGGCACTGGGGGCTTTTGCACCAATATTAAGTACATTGATTATTCGTCCCCATTTCCGCTGTTTCATGGCGGGAAGGGCCAGCCGACATAGACGAATTGCAGCAAATAGCTTGAGTTCAAAATCGTTTTGCCATTCTTCATCGGTGATCTCTAGGAATGGTCCTGCCTTAGATGTTCCTGCATTATTGATTAGGATATCAATCTTACCCAATTCGTTCTCAGCTAAATTGAATGCCTCTTCTGTTGCTATTGGGTCCAAAAGATCGCAGGAAATATTGACGATTTTGCCCGGGCCGGAGGCCTCAAGTTCCGCTTTTGCCTTTTCGAGCTGCTGAGGATTTCTTGCTAAGATCGCAATGTCGGCACCTGCCTCCACAAACCTATGGGCCATTCCCTTTCCGAGGCCCTGACTTCCGCCTGTAATTAAAGCAGCTTTGCCATCTATCCGAATTTCCAAGTGAATCCTCCTATCTAATAAGAAATTATCTGTAATTGAATTTTTAATTTTCACGCTCAATTGCTCGCCAACCAATATCACGCCGGCAAAATCCGCCTGGCCAATCAACGGAATCTACAACTTTGTAGGCTTTGGTTTGCGCATCGATAATGCCCTCTCCTAGAGCGGTGATTGCTAAAACTCTGCCACCTACAGCAGAAACTTCTTTTCGTTCATTCAGTGCTGTCCCTGCATGAAATACTGATACTTCTGTTTCTGTACTAAGGGTGTCTAGTCCCCTGATTATACTACCCTTTTCATAAGAACCCGGGTAACCGTTAGCCGCCATTACCACCGTTAATGCGGTTTCATCATACCAGCGCAAATCAAAATCTTTGAGTACGCCATCGGCCGAGGCAATTAAAGCAGGCAAGAGATCTGACATTAACCGCATCATCAATACTTGGCACTCGGGATCGCCGAAGCGAACATTATATTCAAGAAGTTTGGGTTTGTGATTTTCAATCATAAGGCCGGCATAGAGTACCCCCTTATACGGCCGGCCTTCTGCTTTCATACCTTCTAAAGTCGGGTTTATGATTGTCTCCATGATTACTGTAGTCATCGCCTCCGTAACGATAGGAGCTGGAGAGTAGGCACCCATACCACCTGTATTGGGTCCGGTGTCACCGTCTCCCACTCGCTTGTGGTCTTGTGCGGATGCCATTGGGATAGCCGTATTGCCATCACATAAGGCAAAAAAGCTGGCTTCCTCTCCGCTGAGAAATTCTTCGATCACGATTTCTGTTCCTGCATTACCGAAGGCACCTTTATCCAGCATGTCTTCTATTGCTTTATTTGCTTGCTTAATAGTCTCCGCGATAATCACACCCTTGCCCGCCGCAAGGCCATCAGCTTTTATAACTATCGGGGCTCCATGCTTCTTAATAAACTCTTTGGCTTTTATCGAGTTAGTAAAGCGTCCAAATCTTGCAGTGGGAATTTGGTGACGAGAGCAAAACTGTTTCATAAAAGATTTTGAACCCTCCATGATTGCGGCATCAGCACTCGGCCCAAAAGATTTAATTCCGACTTCTGTCAATTTGTCAGCTAGGCCGGCTACTAATGGGGCTTCCGGGCCAATGACAACGAAATTTATTTGGTTGGCATGTGCAAATTTAACAATTTCCTCAACGTCCTCTGCCGAGATATTGATACACTCTGCATCTTGTGCAATTCCCGCATTGCCAGGAGCGCAATATAGTTTGCTGACAAGGGGCGAACCAGCGATAGCCCAGCATAGTGCGTGTTCCCGTCCGCCACCGCCTACGACTAAAACTTTCAATTCTTTTCTCCGCTTATGTTGTCCGGTGCCTACTAGAACCCTAGTATGACAACTCCCATTTAGCATAGAATGTGAGTCGCTATGATAGGCAACGACACTCAACCCAGATTCCCCGACGGTTCTATCATTAAAGAATCTCAGGGGCTTGAAAACAATATTAACGAATTTTCTGTTGGTGAAATAGCCAACGCAATCAAACGTACTCTTGAAGGTGCTTTTGGGAGAGTGCGCGTGCGGGGTGAGGTATCTAGGCCAAATTATCACGGCTCCGGACATCTCTATTTTACTTTGAAGGATGAAGATGCAGCAATCGATGGCGTTTGTTGGCGTGGTTCGGTCGGCAAACTTGGTCTCAAGCTTGAAGAAGGTATGGATATTATTTGTAGCGGCCGAATTTCGTCATACGCTAGAAGTTCGAAGTATCAAATTGTTATTGAATCGGTTGAACTCGCAGGTGAGGGTGCTCTATTAAAGCTTCTTGAGGACCGTCGTAAGAAACTGACTGCAGAAGGTCTTTTTGACCCTGAGAAAAAAAAACCTTTACCCTTTTTACCGAATGTAATTGGTGTCATCACTTCTCCTACAGGGGCGGTAATCCGTGATATTTTGCATAGGCTTTCCGATCGTTTTCCCCGCCGAGTGATTCTTTGGCCTGTGATGGTGCAAGGAGAAGGTGCAGCAGAACAAATTGCGTCGGCGATCAAGGGGTTCAACGCATGCAATGTTTCAGGGGAAATACCAAAACCTGATTTGCTGATTGTAGCAAGAGGGGGGGGAAGCCTTGAAGATCTTTGGTCTTTTAATGAAGAGATTGTTGTTAGGGCGGCCGCCGAAAGTAATATACCCCTAATCTCAGCAGTCGGTCATGAAACCGATACGACTTTAATTGATTTTTCTTCTGATGTTCGAGCGCCAACGCCTACAGCTGCTGCAGAAATGGCCGTTCCCGTGCGCGCAGAACTTGAAGCACAAGTTCTTCAATTTGAACAACGTCTAATCTCTGGCTTGGAGCGGAGTTTGGAAGATAAGAGATTAAGGCTCCAAGCCTTGGTTAGAGGCCTTCCACAGCCAGATTATTTACTTGAGGAAGCCGCCCAACGTCTCGACAGAGAGACTGATCATCTTAAAGTGTCAGCAACGAATCGTTTCAATAGCTGTGTGCAAGTGATTAACAATCTGAGCGAGAGATTACGGCACCCCTATGATGTTATAAATTTTGCCAGGGATCGGGTATTACAAACTGGCGATCGTTTAAATTTGGCAATCTCGATAAAGGTCGAAAATTGTTTAAACCTATTAGGAGTGACCGACCCTGAATCTCGATTGCAACTTGGTATTTCCCGAATAATCAGAACTAATGGCGAAAGGCTTGGCTCACAAAGTAGTCTATTAGAGAGTTTGTCCTATAAAGCAGTTCTGGGGAGGGGTTTTGCCTTAGTTCGTGATAGTTCTGGCAAACCGGTAATTCGTGCAGTGGACGCCGCTCCCGGTGAAACTATGAGAATTGAATTCTCCGATGGTACGCGAGGGGCTACTTTCGATGATGTTGAAGTTCCAAATTCTAAATTAACTCGAAAAAGGTCATCATCCAAAAAGTCCCAGTCTGGCTCTGGTGGTTCACAGGGTTCTCTATTGTGAGAGCTAGAATTTTGTCTTTTTTCCTGGTGTTGATTTTTAATGCGCAATTATCGGCTCTTGAGCTAAAGGGCCCCTTGACCCAGGGCGGACTAATATTGGGAATTACCAAGCCGGGCAGCATAGTGAAGGTTGATGGAAGAAAGTTAAATACATTGCCAAATGGCAGTTTTGTTTTTGGCGTGTCCCATGATGCTGCTTCAATCATTAGGTTAGAGGTCAGGCTAAAAAATGGTCGAGTTGAGAAACGATTTTTGAAAATAAAAAAAAGGGTCTATAGGGTTCAGAGCATTACAGGATTACCTAAGCGCAAAGTCACGCCAGAGAAACGTGATTTTAATAGAATTAAACAAGAAAGGGATTTATTAATAAATGCGCGTCGCTTAATAACCTTAGCGGATGACTTTAGAGAGGGGTTTGTTTGGCCGGTACATGGTCGAATTTCGGGAGTTTATGGTAGTCAACGTATACTCAATGGAAAACCTCGCGCACCTCATCTGGGTATCGATATTGCGGCTCCTTTGGGGACGCAGGTGTCAGCTGCGGCAACCGGCACTGTTACGCTTGTTCACCAGGGTATGTTTTTCGGCGGGAAAACAATTTTAATCGATCATGGTTTGGGCGTGGGAACCATTTACATTCATCTTGATAAAATAGTGGTGCAAAAAGGGCAAAAGATTCGTAGAGGTCAAATTATTGGACATCTAGGACGGACGGGTCGCGCAACTGGTCCACATTTGCATTGGGGTTTAAACTGGAAGGAGATCCGCCTTGACCCTTCTTTATTGGTAGGTCCAATGCCAATTAAAAAAGAAAAAAACTTTATTAATTAGTCTTCCGGCCACCTGCGGTGAAGCCAGCAGAGCCATTGTGAAGGATCTTCAGTGGCCCACTCCTCAATCAAATTATTTATGTCGCTCATCATTTTTGAAATATTACCATCTGCAGGTTTGTCGATTGCATCGTATATCTTTAATTCAAAATTACACCCATCCTTACGAATAATTCGTACCGGAATTGCATGACAATTATATCGCATGGATAACTTAGCTACTGCAGGGGCGGTCATCGCTTTACGTCCAAATAGTTCGACAGGAATTCCATCATTCATTTTCTGATCTACCATAATTCCTAACCGGAGACCTGCCTTGAGGCTTTTGATAACCTCCTTGGCTCCTTCTGGGCCCTTTGGGATGATTTCTTCATCTTTCAAACCTCTAATTTTCCTGAGCATTAGATCTACAAGTTGGTTATTTGCTGCCCGATAAACTTGTAGGTAAGGTGTTCCCACTTTTTGGGCGGCAAATGCTAAAAGTTCCCAATTCGCAAAATGGCCTGTAAAAAAAATACAAGGTGTACCATCGCCTTTGATGGGTGTTAAATATTTCTCGTTTAATATTTTGACACGGTCATTGGCTATTTTTTTTAAGTGGGGTAATTCTGCTAAAACTCGCCCTAAATTATCCCACATACTGTAGGTGATTTTCTCAATTTCTTTACTGTCTAAATCTGGGAATGCCCGTTGAAGGCTATCAACCGCTCTCCTTTGATAGGCTAGCCATGGCCCGATCAACCGAACAATATAACCCCCTAATCTGGATGATAAATCTACGGGAAGTAAGTAGAAAGTTACAAAAATCAAAGCTACCGCAAGGGCTTCCAGAGGGTAACTGACAATGCGGTAAAGGCGTCGCAGTCCTGGAGATTTTTTAGCCATCTTGAAGAACTCTGGATATGATCGTTTCCCTATCTCGAATATGTTCCCATTTTAAAGCAATTTCGATTTGTTTAATCATAGGTTGTACTTCCAGCGGTAGACGAACGTAATCTTTCGTAGTTGTAACTGGAATTGCCGATAATTCAGATGATTGTTTTAAAATTGAATTAATCTCATCTAATTTAAATGGATGATGGTCGGGAAAGTCAAATGTGTCGACAATTTCGCATCCGAGATCTATTACACTTTCGTAAAATTTTGAAGGACGCCCGATGCCAGCAAAGGCTATAACCTTTTGGTTAGTTAGTTCCTTATTGGGGTAGGTAATAAATTTTGTTCGATAAATAGGGCAGGTATTGCCGATAAAATCCATAATACCGTGTTTATCTTCTCCGATTAACACTACGGCATCACATCGGCTAAACCCGGCCTTAGGTGTTTCGCGTAGCGGGCCAGCGGGGATGACTTGACCGTTGCCAAAACCGTAACCACCATCAACTGCTAAAATTGAGAATGATTTTTTGATTGTTGAATTTTGAAAGCCATCGTCCATAATAATAATTGAAGCACCATTTTTGATAGCTTGCTGTGCGCCAGCAACACGATTACGTGCGAGCCACGTTGGCGCTTTAGAAGCTAAAAGTAGTGGCTCATCACCGACTTGAGCCACTGTGTGGATATCAGGATTAACCTTTACGGGCCCAATTAACGAACCACCAAAACCACGTGTTAAAACATGAGGTTTATGGCCGGATGCGTTTAAAGCTTGGACAAAATCAATAGTCAGTGGAGTTTTTCCGGCGCCGCCAGCCGTTAGATTCCCAACACATATTATTGGAACAGGTCCAGACCATGGGGGTGACGAGAATATTTTTTGAACTGCCGTGCCAGTACGCCATAAGATTGAGAGCGGAGATAATAATTTACCTGCAATACTCGGTTTATGCCAGAATTTTGGAGCCCTAATCATGCTAGCTCTTGCTTCGTGTTGATGCGGAGTCTTTAAAGGAATCTAAAAATGGTGAAAGCTGATGCATGATGGTTTCCAGGATTCCACTTTTATTTCCAGCAACATTTGCTGCCGCTAAAATTTGAGTCTGGCGTCTTTCTTCGTCGGCAAGAAGCAAACAGACAGCGTCTGCCAACTCCGAATTATTCTCGATAACGATGGATCCATCGACGTTAGAGATTTCTCTTGTGATTGTGTTAAAATTGTCGGTCGAGGGCCCATGTATAATTGCGCAATCAAGTTTGGCCGCTTCTAATAAATTCTGCCCACCATGTGGAATCAGAGTTCCGCCAATAAATGCAATCGGTGAAAGCCGGTAAAAGAGGCCTAACTCGCCTACTGTATCAGCAATATAAATTTCCGTTTCCGGTTGCACTGTATGGTTCTCGCTCCGCAATGAAATCATTAATCCCCGATTTGAAAGAGAAGTAGCAATTTCCTTACCCCGAATAGGGTGGCGCGGAATAATGATTGTAAGTAAGTCAGGGTAGTTGGAGGAGATTGAACAATGGGCATCAGCAACAGCGTTCTCCTCGCCGTTGTGGGTACTCGCTGCAATCCAAAGAGGACGCTTACTTATAGTGTTCCATAAATCTGTAAGTCTACGGTCATCTACAGGTAAGGGGTCCGCAGAGAATTTTAAATTCCCTGGAACATTAACATTTTTAGCGCCAAGTTTAATTAAATTTTCTGCGTCTCGTTCACTTTGCGCTAGGCATAGATTAAAACAACCCAATAAGCGAGCTATCGTCTTGGGTAAATATTTCCAATTTCGATAAGAGTTTGGTGATATCCGCGCATTTATTAATACCAACGGGATATCACGTTTTTTTATATCGGTTAAAAAATTTGGCCAAAATTCCGACTCTATCCAAAGTATCAGGCTTGGCTTCCAATAATCCAAGAATCTTTGAATCCAAATAGGCTGATCAATTGGTATGAACTGATGGATAATATTTTTAGGCAAACGCTCAGCCATAATTTTTGCTGATGTAACGGTGCCTGTAGTTATTAAAATTGAAGTGGTCGGACAATCCCGGTTAATTCTTTTTATTAATGAAAGCGCCGAAATTGCTTCCCCAACACTCGCTGCATGAAACCATACAATATTACCCTTTGGTCTTTTCTCACTAGCGTAGCCATACCGCTCCATAATACGATGCGGGTGTTCTTTGCCTCTTGATTTCCTCTTTTCTAAGAACCCGCGTAAAATCGGAGCAGCCGCATATGATAGAACCCGGTAGACGGGAATGATCACAACTTAGTCTCCGTCTCCGGAGTAACCCTGTCCAAACCTAACTCATCATCGAGCTGGTTCGTAAGAAAATTTAATTGTTTTTCTAAATCTGATGTTTTTTGTAAAATTTCTTTTTCGTCCGCATTACTGGTTATTGCTATGGGTTTTCCCCACTTTATTATTCCACGGCAAAATGGGAGCGGGATTAAAAATCGATCCCAGCTAGGGAGGGTTTTACAACTTCTCGCGGCATATGAGAGGGGGAGGATAGGGACACCGGCATGGCAGGCTGCAAATACAATTCCTTTAGCCGCGCGCATACGTGGACCACGCGGGCCATCGGGAGTAACGCCTACGTATTCCCCTGATTTTAATGCCCGCAAAATAGACCGCATCGTGCCAGCGCCACCCCGAGAAGAAGAACCGGAAATTGAGTCAAATCCCAAAAACTTGATTGTGCGCGCTATAAGCTCCCCATCTCGATGCCTGGAAATGACCATTTTGAGATTTTGTTGGTATGGCCAGGCAAGTGACATCATTAATAATCTTCCGTGCCAGAAAGCGACCAAAAACGGTTTTCCTTCTTTCAACATATCAGTTGGAATTTCTGTCCCATCGATTCGCCATTGGCCGGTCAATTTGATAAGTCGGATATAATTTGCGGCAAGCCATGAGGCAGCTAATTTGGGCCCTTTTTTTTTCAAAAGATTTTTTAAAAAAACCATCGTTTATTCGTTTGCCTCGGTAGAATTGATTTCCTCAGCTTGACCAGCAAACTGGACTTCATAAAGTTTGGCATAGGACCCCTTTTTCGCAATAAGTTCAGAATGAGTTCCTTGTTCCACAATCTTTCCGGATTCCATTACAAAAATTATGTCTGCAGCGATAACAGTTGATAAACGATGAGCGATAACTATGGTCGTTCGATCTTGGGTTAACTTATCTAAAGCCGCCTGGACCTGCCGCTCTGTTTTAGAGTCTAACGCAGAGGTTGCTTCATCTAACAACAATATAGGGGCATCCTTGAGCATTGCTCGTGCGATAGCTATCCTTTGACGCTGCCCACCTGATAATTTTAAGCCCCGTCCGCCAACATGCGTTTCATATCCGTTAGCTAAAGAAGATATGAAGCCATGGGCCTCTGCGGCTTTTGCAGCGGAAATGATCTCATTTTGTTTTGCATCTAGTTTTCCATAGGAGATATTGCTTTGGATTGTATCGTCAAACAAAGTTAAGTCCTGTGATACGAGTGCTATTTTGCTGCGTAAAGATGACACTGTAACATCTCTTACGTCTTGTCCGTCGATTAAAACCTGTCCTTCGTCACAGTCATAAAACCGGGGAATGAGGTTAAGAATGGTTGATTTTCCTGCACCTGAGGGTCCTACAAGCGCAGCTGTTTGGCCGGCATCAATTTTGAGGTTTATACCTGCAAGAGCTAAACGTTCTGGTTCATAGCTGAAGGTGACGTTTGTAAAAGTAACGTCACCTTTTACGGAGGCCATTGTTGAGGCATCGGACTTGTTTTGAATAGTTGGGTCAGAATCAATTAATAAAAATATTCTCTGGGCTGCTGCCAAGCCCTCTTGAAGGTTAGCGTTCATATTTGCAAGGTTTTTCATAGCCGGGTAGGCCAATAACAATGCTGAAATAAAGGATGCGAATGTTCCAGGTGTAGTTGTACCCTGAATAACTTGGCTTCCCCCGTAAAAAATTATTACCGCTACGGCGATACCGCCAAGCGATTCCATAATTGGATGAGTTGCAGATCGTACTCTGGCTGCTTTTTGAACAAGTTTGAATATTATATCTATTAATTTATTGGCTCGATTGATTTCATAATGTTCCATCCCGTAAGCACGAACGTGTCTTGCTCCACGAAATGTCTCGTCGAGAAGGGTAGTGAGCTCGCCCATTTGAACTTGAGTATTATCGGATACCTTCCGCATGCGCTGGCCGATCCGGACAATGGGGTAAACTGCAGTCGGGAAGACAAAAAACGCGATTAGAGCCAAGGCCCAATCATGGTAGAAAAGAAGCCCAATAAGAAAAATCAGTGTCAAAGTATCTTTAGCGATCCCGACCAAGACGTTTGAGACAGCCGCCCGAAGCATATTTGAATCATTGTTAAAACGAGAAATTAGCTTTCCCGTGGAAGTATTCTGAAAATATGCTATGTCTGCCCACATCAAATGTGAGAACATAATCTGTTGAATTGTTGAAACTATACGCTGACCAATATAGCTCATTAATACAGCTTGTCCGTATGTGGCCATACCTTTAATCAATGCGACAGCAAAAATAGCAACCGGTATTATGAGGAGCATATTTTGGTCACGTAAAATAAATACGTCATCAAAGACCGGCTTCATCAGGTATGCGTTGGTCGCTGTTGTTGCAGCTACAATTGCCATGCATAATACTGCTAGGATTAATCGACCGCGATGAGGTCGCAGATACTCACGCACGAGTCTCCCGACTAATGCCGGTGTTGTTTCTGTGTTTAGCGGCGCTACTGCTATCTGAGAGTCAGAATTGTTCATAAAACTGTATTTCAGCCGAGAAAATATTAGCACGTACGCCGAATTTCGACAAACAAATGCTTGGCGTTTGTTTTTGGTCAATTCTTAAAAGTTAATCAAAGACCGGCAACAGTCATTCCGTCAATTCTAATGGTTGGAGCGTCAGTTCCATAACGAAATTCGAGATCATTCGCCGGAATAAGGTTGGCGAACATGTCATTTAGATTTCCCGCGATGGTCATCTCACTGACCGGGCATGTGGTCTCGCCATTTTCGATCCAGAACCCGCTGGCGCCACGGCTGTAATCGCCTGTCACTCCGTTAACGCCCATACCGATCAATTCATTTACAAAAAACCCTTCCTTAATGTCAGAAATTAACTCTCGGACGGAAACGTCACCGGGTTCCATGTATATGTTAGTCGAGGAAGGGCTTGGTGGCCCTCCCGTCCCTCGCGCTGCATTGCCTGTTGTTGATAGGCCTAATTGTCGAGCGGATGCAAGATCGAGCAGCCAGGTTGTCAGCTTTCCCTCTTTAATTATTGCTTTTGGTCTTGTTTCTATTCCTTCGCCATCAAAGGGCTTTGAGCTTATACCTCGTTTCCGATGCGGGTCGTCATAGATAGTGATTTTTTTATTAAATACCTGTTTGCCTAATTTTTCTTTTAAAAAGGATGTTCCACGTGCAATACCTGCCCCGTTGATTGCTCCGGTGAGGTGACGAAGGAGACTTGCAGAGACACGCCAATCATAGATTACGGGTAAATTCGACGTCTTTTTCTTTTGTGGATTTAGTCGAGCAACGGCCCGTTTTCCGGCACAAAGGCCAAGTTCACTTGCAGGTTTAAGGTCTTCGCCATAGACGGCAGTTGCAAAATCATAATCGCGTTCCATTTTGGTGCCTTCTCCGGCGAGCACCGAGACAGAGAGACTTTGACTTGTCACAGCATATTGTTCAGCAAAGCCATTTGTTGCCGCAATACCGATTCGGGCTTTACTATAGCCGGCCTCTGCCCCTTCTGAGTTTGTCACGCCTTTTACCGAACGGGCCGCATCTTCTGCTTCTGACGCCATATCAATAAGGTGTTGGGTGTCTGGTTCATTAGGGTCGAAGCTATCCATTTCTGCGAACGATCGACAAATCTGGTCCGGCGCCGCGATACCACACCACGGATCTTCCGGAGCGACTTTGGCCATGGCAACTGCGCGCTCCACTATTTCATCGAGAGACTCTCTGGAATGATCCGTCGAAGAAACAATTGCCTGTTTTTTTCCAATAAAAACGCGAAGACCCAAGTCAGCTGACTCTGAGCGCTCTAATTTTTCCTTAGCTCCCAGCCGTTGTGCAACGTCAATTGAGACTGCATCGAATATTACAGCATCGGCACTGTCGGCCCCTTTCTTTTTTGCCATGTCGAGCAGGTTGGCCAACAGGTCAAGCTGGTCTATCGGTTTAGTCATTGTTTAAAATTTCCCTTTCCAAATTGGGGTGCCTGACCCTGGTAATTTATATTCTTGCCAGTTGCGCGAAACCTTCTCGATTATATCGTCCGTCATGCGAATTTTTTGTCCCCATTGACGGTTAGTCTCTGGCGGCAATTTGGTTGTCGCATCAATGCCCATTTTTGAACCCAGACCTGATATTGGGGATGTAAAATCAAGATAGTCAATAGGAGTATTTTCGATAATTGTACAATCACGAGAGGGGTCAACATTCGTTGATATAGCCCATATCACATCTTCCCAACTTCGAGCGTCTATATCGTGGTCTACTACAATAACAAATTTTGTATACATAAACTGACGAAGATAAGACCAAATGGCCATCATTATTCTCTTGGCGTGCCCTGGATATGACTTTTGAATAGATACCACAGCTACACGATAGGAGCAGGCTTCAGGCGGCAACCAAAAATCAATAATTTCTGGAAATTGCTGTACCAAAATTGGCAGAAAAACGTCATTTAAAGCTTCACCTAATATGGAAGGCTCATCGGGCGGGCGTCCAGTAAAGGTAGATAGATAGATAGGGTCTCTTCTCATCGTTATCGCGGTAACTGTAAATAGGGGAAAGTCTTCAACAGCGTTGAAGTACCCAGTATGGTCGCCATACGGTCCTTCGCTCTCATATTGTGTCCGAGAAACGTAGCCCTCGAGAACGATTTCTGCGTTTGCGGGTACTTTCAGTGGGACTGTTTTACAGTCTACTAGCTCTATTTTTTTATTACGGAGTAATCCGGCAAATTGATATTCCGATAAAGTTTCTGGCACTGGTGTGACGGCCGCAATCATAGTCCCTGGGTCTACTCCGATTACAGCTGCCGCCGCCATAGAATCCCCGGTTGCTGTCGCGTGAGCTTCAGCGCCCCCACGGTGTTTGAGCCAACGCATTAAAGTGGAATTTTTGCCAGTGACCTGCATCCGGTATATTCCCAGATTATTTCCTGAAGGCGCATCGGTTACCACTAGCGGCCAAGTTATGAGTGGTGCTGGTTCGCCTGGCCAGCAGGTCTGAATTGGAAGCACAGATAAATCAATATCGTTTCCAGTAATTACGACTTCCTGGCATGGCGCTTTAGATACCAGTCTTGGCTTCATGGCAAAGACGGACTTTATAAGTGGAAACATTTCGAGAGCTTCTTGCCAGCCCCCGGGGGGTTCCGGTTGTCGCAGGAATGCCAGTTGCTCCCCAAATTGTCGAAGTTCTTGTTTTTTTCGGTTCATACCGATAGCGACCCGATCAACTGTCCCAAATATATTGACGAGCACTGGAATTTCACTCGGACTACCGTCAGCCCTGATAGGATTTTCAAAGAGAACCGCAGGTCCACTCTCTGCTAATAGACGCGTTTGAATTTCTGTCACTTCTAAAACCGTTGACACGGGCTTGGTCACACGCGTGAGTTGACCAATTCGTTCCAGTTCCTCAATAAAATCCCTTAAGTTGGCAAAGGCCATAGTCGATACGTACCTGTTGTAACCTTAAACTGTTTTTCAGGAAGATGTTTAACACGTTGTTGGGGGGATGTGGCAATTGTTCATAACAAATTGATATAGAACGAATGGTACCGTAAAAGTGACAAGTCATGGAAGAGATATCTTTGGTTAATGTTATAGAACATGCGAAAGCTTACCCCTTTCCGTCTCCGGATCATTCATACGTGTTTGATTCAGGGCGTTGGTATCCTTTGCAAACGGGTGATGTTGAACTTGGTGGCCGGACGCCAGTACTAGCAGCGGGGTCTAATCAGTCCCCCGAGCAGCTTTCTCGAAAATATGCTAACACCCCCAATTTTGGCCCTATACCTGTAATTCGTGGACGTCTCTGGGATTTTGATGTTGTTTATGCCGCACACTTAGCAGGTTATGGTTCAATACCGGCTACTTTTCAGAATTCCCCCGGAACGAAGGTTGAAGTTTTTGTAGCTTGGTTTACAGAACCTCAGCTTCTTCGAATGCATGAGACTGAGAGTAACTACACATTCGACCGTTTAATAGATTTTCATCTAGAATTAGACCTAGGATTTGTTCCAAAAGATATTTTTGCATATTCTGCAAAGGGCGGTTGTTATAATCATAAGGGGGGATGTCTAAGTCTTTCCGAAATAAGAGCGAGTGATAGACTTTTCTCTTCGGCGACCCAAAGCGAAGTACAGACATTTTTGTGTGAGAGGCTTGCTCCTATAATGGAAATTGAAAATTTTATTTATGAAAATATTTCGGATGCGGTTACAAGAGCGGGTCGCGTTGCAGGGATTCAAACTGATGCTATTGAGATAGGCTATCAACGTGAAAAATTAATTTCGCTTTAGTTTTTTCTAAGCGCTGCCAGTGAAACACTACAGGATTCGGGTGTTTCAAAAGTGGGTACACCAGCGCTGTTTAGTCTGTGCAGGATAGATGGAGTACTGGGACTGCAATAGACCAAGAGAGGCTTTTCTGTCGTTTTTACAGCTCTGATTACAGGGTCAGTTATAAGCTTCGGATTGCCAATACTAGATGAGCCCACAATGATGATTATCACATCAAATTCTGTGGCTTGAAGTAACGTTGTGATGGCTCCTTCGACAACATCTGGCGTCAAACCAGCAAGCGTCAGATCAATCGGGTTCCGTTTCGCACTGAAACCTACGTGGGTAAATAGGGATTGGAGCCGTTCCGCTGTTTTTCGAGTTGGCGTTTGGATTTTAAATCCGACAAGACCACATTGGTCGGCTATTAGGGCGCCTGCCCCACCAGTTGATGTGAGGATACCTACCCTCCGCCGAGTGGGAATTTTGCCTGCACTGAGGGTAATAGCTACATCTAAAATATCGTCAAATCTTTCTACCCGAATGACATCCGATTGTTCAAATAAGGCGTCATATAAACGGTCATCTCCTGCCATGGCCCCAGTGTGAGATGCCGATGCAAGTTGTCCCGCTTTTGACTTTCCAACTTTATATGCAATGAGTTTCTTATTTTCTTGTCTTACTTTTTTTGCCAACTCTCTAAAGCGATTAGGCTCCCGGATAACTTCCAAGTATAGTGCTATGACGCTGGTATCAGGCTGGTAAATCATCCATTCTAAAATATCACAAATTTCTAGGTCACCCTCATTTCCAGTTGCGACCAAATGCGATAGTCCGATCCCTTTCGCGGCTGCGCGGGATAGAAGAGAGCCTATAATTCCACCAGATTGGGATATAATGCCAATTTTACCGACATTTACGTTGAGATTATCTATTGCTCCTGATGCAGATAGAACCACACGGTCCTGTAAATTTAAGAGGCCTATTGTGTTCGGCCCAAGGATTCGCATGGGGCCAGAAGCCTTTGAGAGTGTCAGTTGACGTTTAAGTCCTCTCGGCCCTGTCTCACCATAACCGCCTCCTAGTACAATGGCGGCTTTGGTACCGAGCGCAGATAGTTTCTTCACTGCTCTTAAAGTTCCCTTGGGGTTCAGCAGAATGATTGCTACATCGGGGATGCCGGGTAGTGTGTCAATACTTGCAAAACAGCGGAGCCCTTGAATCTGCTCCGTACGGGGATTTACAGGCCATACCCTTCCTGAAAATCCAAATTGTCCTAAAAATTCCAGGGGGCGTCCTGCAGTTTTTTTTGGGTCTGTAGAGGCTCCGATTACGGCAACTGATTTGGGCCTAAAAAGGTTTTCGATAGCTGATAGGAGCACGATAATTCTATTTTGATTTTTCTAAAAATTCTGTAACTGCTTCACGGTGTTCATCTGTAGTATAGCAAATAGCCTGAGCCTGGCAGCCAAGGGCAAAGACCTCCTCAATCGAAAGCTCAAGGCTTTGGTCCATAATTGACTTAGCAAGAGCCAACGCATTTGGGGACCCTACTGTCATCTTTTTAGCTTTCCCTAGGGATTCATTAATTAGTTTTTCAGGGGATACAACAGTGTCCGCCATACCTATCGAAAGAGCCTCGTCAGCAGTTATACGCCGTCCGGAAAATATGAGTTCTTTTGCTCGTGATAAACCTACTCTGCGAGGTAAAAAATACATCCCACCCCCATCGGGGATAAGGCCACGCAACAGATAACTCATTGTAAAAAATGAATTACTGGAGGCCACGATAAAGTCACAGCATAAAGCCAGGTCAGCACCAAGGCCTGCTGCCACACCATTAACGGCGGCGATTGTTGGTTTTGGCAGGCCGTGTAGCATTGTTACTGCCTCGTGGGTGAACCGCTGGCGAGCCCATCCATTCATTGCGACCTTTCCAATAGGTGCCTCAAGACGTTTGCGCATTGCGGCTATGTCGCCTCCAGCACAGAACGCTTTACCACTCCCAGTCAAAATTATGGCGCGCACAGTATCTTCCCGACCGGCCCAGTCAATTGCCGCTACGAGTTCGGTTCGCATAATGTCGTCAATAGCATTTAGTTTTTCTGGTCGGTCAAGGGTAATTATTACAATGGAACGTTTCTGGGTAATTTTAATCCATTCCAAATCAGGCTTGTCCATTTTAAAATCCATTCTGTTAAAATTGAGAAATTATTTAACACGTAAATAGGGATATATAACCTCGCCCCAAATACCCTGGGCGATTAAATTTATATATAAAATCAATAATTTCTGAGTAAATTTTCAGTTTACTGAAAATTCAAAAGTAACTCGTGAGTATGCCCCCTAAAATTAACCATGAAAATAGGCGGTTTGATTTGAACTTTAAGAGGCAGTCTTTCGGTAGACTAATATCGACATCCCAAACCTGCCAGATGAGTTGGCATGCTCCAAGTGCAAGGCCAACAAAAAAAGGCCAACCGATGTCACTCGTTATACCGGCGCAGCTGAACAAAATTACGGCAATAAAATAAAACAAATACAGCCAAGGTTTGCTGCTGAGACCTAGCCGGCGTGCTGTTGATTTAACCCCCGCTTTTGGATCGTCTACCCGGTCTTGGTGAGCGTAAATGGTATCATAACCGAGAGTCCAAAAAATACCTCCCACATATAGTAGAATTGCCGTAAGGGAAAGTTCCTCTCGAACCGCAGCCCAGCCGAGTAAGGCACCCCAATTAAAGGTTAATCCTAAAAATAATTGGGGCCAAAATGTTATTCGCTTCATGAAAGGGTAGGTGAAGATGAAGATTAGGGATAAAATTCCTACCCAAATGGCATAAGTATTGAGCGCTATTAATGCTAAAAACCCAATTACTATTAAGACGCCTAGAAAAAATGTAGCCTGTTTCACCGTAACCAGTTTACTCGGAATAGGACGACTTTTCGTTCTAGAGACCTGGGCGTCCAAATTACGATCGATTATGTCATTATAGGTACAACCTGCTCCCCGCATTACCAACGCCCCAACTCCGACTATGCCAAACAAATAACAAACTTTTTCTATTGCGAGAAAATTATGGGATGCCATTGCTATTGACCACCAGCATGGGAACAGCAAGAGCCAAGTTCCAATGGGACGGTCAAATCTTGCCAAGCGTATATACGGATGCCAATTTTTTGGGGTGTTTTTCACTAACCAATGGTCAGTTGGAATATCACTATTTAAATTGGCCATTTCATTTTTGACATTTTCGGACATGCTATAAAGATCTAACGGTTTTCTGCAATAGTTTCTAAAATACTTAGCTATTGAAATTTTGGCATATAAGTTTTTTTATTATTTTATGCGTATTCCTAGGCTGTTTGTTGATCAAGAACTTTTATCAGGCCAGACGATTTCTCTGTCTGAAGCGCAGGCTCACTATTTGTTCAATGTTCTTAGGGTGTCTGCTGGTGCTAAACTACAAGTCTTTAATGGAAAAGATGGCGAGTGGTCTAGCAACATTATTTCGATCAGCCGTAACCGGTGTTTGGCCAAAATTAATGAGCAGGTAAGGGAACAACTTTTTGAGAAAGATATATGGTTGATTTTTGCGCCCATAAAGCGCAGCCGAATAGATTTTGTAGTATCCAAGGCGACGGAACTGGGCGTCAGCTCAATCAAACCGGTTTTTACGAATTTCACTGATGTTAAAAGAGTAAATATACAAAGGCTTAAAGCCAATGTTATTGAGGCCGCGGAGCAATGTGGTCGTTTGTCTGTTCCTGTGGTATGTCAACCTCAAACCTTGAAAACACTCATTGATGATTGGCCGGTTGATAGAGATCTATTTTATTGTGATGAAACTGGAAATGGATCCCCTATAAATCAAACATTAAACGCAGCGAAGATTTCCGTAACATCTAAACCAACCGCAATTTTAATAGGACCGGAAGGCGGTTTTTCCCAATCTGAACTTGACCTACTAAATAAAAAACCCAACTTTACGGCTATAGATTTAGGACCACGTATATTACGGGCTGATACTGCAGCAATTGCGGCACTATCTTGCTGGCAGGCAATTATAGGAGATTGGGGTGAAAAGTAACTTTACCTCCGGAGTAGGAAGCTAATGGCAGCACCACCCTCAACATCAGGGGCACCTATAACAAGTAAACGCGAGTTAATAGAATATCTTGAAGTGGGATGCAAAACGGAGACTGAATGGCGCATTGGTACGGAACACGAAAAATTTGTTTTCCAAAAGGATACATATTTTCCAGCCCCATATGAGGGTAGTTGGGGAATTCGTGCGTTGCTTGAGGGGCTACAACGTTTCGATTGGGAGCCCATTCTAGAGGATGGCAACCCTATTGCACTAAGACATCAAAATGGTTGCTCAATTACCTTGGAACCAGGAGGGCAGGTGGAGCTTGCCGGAGCTCCACTGGAGAATATTCATCAAACATGTAGTGAGGTGCACTCACATCTTAATCAGGTTAAGGAAATAGCTTCAGAGCTTGGTGTTGGTCTTATCGGTATCGGGTTCAATCCAAAGTGGGAGCGCACGGATATACCCTGGATGCCTAAAGGTAGGTATAAGATTATGCGTGATTACATGCCTAAAGTTGGGTCACTTGGGTTAGACATGATGCTTAGAACCTCAACTGTACAGGTTAATCTCGATTTTAAATCAGAAATTGATATGGTGAAAAAATTCCGGACCTCTTTGGCTTTGCAGCCAATCGCCACAGCAATGTTTGCAGATTCCCCGTTTCATGAGGGGCGATCGACAGATTTTATCTCATATCGTAGTCACATCTGGGAGGATACTGATCCAGACCGTTGTGGTATTTTGCCGTTTGTTTTTGAAGATGGAATGGGCTTCGAACGCTATGTCGATTATGTCCTCGATGTTCCCATGTATTTTGTTTATCGAGATGGAAATTACCTTAATGCCGCAGGCCAATCATTTAGAAAGTTTTTGGACGGTAAACTGTCGGTTTTGCCTGGGGAAATACCAACAATTGGGGATTGGATTGACCATCTGACGACCGTATTTCCGGAGGTTCGCTTAAAGAGATTTATCGAAATGCGGGGTGCTGATGGTGGCCCTTGGCGCCGCCTTTGCGCCTTGCCTGCACTCTGGACGGGGTTACTCTATGACCAAGTGTCTTTGGACGCAGCGTGGGATTTGGTCAAGGACTGGACGCCCGAAGAACACAAATATTTGAGGGCGGAGGTACCGAAATATGCTTTGAAAACCACTTTTCGAAATGGAAAAGTGCAAGATGTTGCCAGAGAAGTGTTGGAAATTGCAAGCGCTGGGTTAAGGCGTCGCAACCGATTGGACAGTGTGGGTGCTGACGAAACCGGTTTTTTAGGAGCGCTTTTTGAAATAGTTGAAAGTGGACAAACTGCTGGCGAAGAAAAACTACACAAGTTCAAAACTGTATGGAATGGGAATATCGACCAAGTCTTTGAAGAATATGCTTATTGAAATTGTAAACAATAAATTTTGAATTACTTTCTTCCAAAAATTTTCCACCATCGTTTTACCTTGGAACTTCTGGTGGTAAATCTTCTTCTAAAATTGACATCATCATTGAATATGAGATTTCTCCCTCCTCATCGTCCCGGTAAAGCACTCCGATAAATTCGGATCCAACTCTAATTTCCACTGGTTGCCCTGGCTTCTCGGGCATATCGATCTCGATACCGTTATTTCCAAAAGTCCTTCTGAGGTAGGATTGAACGCGGGCTACTTCATTTCGGTTCATTTGTATTCTCCGGGGATATGAAACTATGTATTTTTAATTTAAACAAAAAATTTTAGAACATTAAAATAATGCCTGATCATGGCCCAAACTAATCGATTGATCTAGTGCAAGATCTTGCAGGTTGTAATAGTAAAAGTCATTTTGTTTTGATGGAGTAAGTCTGTGACTAACGTAACTTTCGGTTAAATAGTTAAAACTCCAAGTTAGGCTGCCGTTCCCCCAACGGTTAAATTATCCAATAGAATCGTCGGTTGGCCAACGCCTACAGGGACACCTTGCCCGTCTTTACCGCAAGTGCCTACACCTGGGTCTAGCATCATGTCACTACCAATCATCTTTACATGAGTTAGAGCATCCGGCCCATTCCCAATTAGTGTTGCGCCTTTTACGGGAGCCTTAATCTGTCCATTTTCTATTATGTACGCTTCGGATGCAGTAAATACGAATTTTCCTGATGTAATATCAACTTGCCCACCACCAAAATTGACAGCATAGAGACCACTCTTTACTCCACCGAGAATTTCCTCTGGGGAGTGATCGCCTGCTACCATGTACGTGTTGGTCATGCGCGGCATGGGGGCGTACGCGAAACTCTCACGTCTCCCATTTCCAGTGGGCGCCATATTCATAAGTTTGGCATTTTGACGGTCTTGCATATATCCAACGAGGATCCCATCCTCAATTAACAAGGTCTTTGAAGTTGGTGTTCCTTCGTCATCTATAGAAAGCGACCCGCGCCGATTATCTAATGTGCCGTCATCAACCACAGTTACCCCTTTCGAGGCGACGCGCTTCCCAATTAGCTCAGAAAACGCTGATGTTTTTTTACGATTGAAGTCGCCTTCAAGGCCATGGCCAATAGCTTCATGTAACAAAATACCAGGCCACCCTGGGCCGAGCACTACTTGCATTTCTCCTGCTGGCGTATCAACAGATTCAAGATTAACCAATGCTTGACGTAACGCTTCATCAACCTGGGCTTTCCAACTTTCAGATTGGAGATATTGGGAGTAACCTGTTCGCCCGCCCATTCCATGGCTCCCTGTTTCCATACGATCTCCATCAACCGCTACAACTGATACATTTAGCCTTACCAATGGCCGAATGTCGGCCATCCGGTTACTGCCCCGTCGGATAATCTGAATGGCCTGCCACTCGCCAGAGATTGATGCTGACACTTGAGTTACACGCGGGTCTCTGGATCGAGCGTAGGCGTCAATTTCAGAAAGTAGCTCTACTTTATCCTCAAAACTAACCTCGCCTAATGGATTAGTGTCAGTGTAAAAAGACTGATTGGTACCCCGCGGTAATTCAAACATTTTACCGCTATGTCCCGACTTTACCGCGCTAACGGTATTTGCAGCTCTTTTAATTGATGATTCTGACAGCTCAGAAGCATGAGAATATCCCACTGCTTCTCCTGAAATTGCCCTAAGACCAAAACCTTGAGTAGTATCGTAAGAAGCACTACGCAATCTTCCGTCATCATAGGATAAGCCTTCAGATTGTCGGTACTCCAAAAATAACTCACCGTCATCTGCATCACCTAAAACATCATCAACTATCCCTTCCAAGCGGGCTCGGTCGATTTCAGTTTTTTCAAAGAAGATCTGGTCGGTATTTTCTAGAATTGTCACCTTAAGTTCCTTTCAGGATAGTCACTCGCGCAATTTACTAGTAAACTGGTCTAAAATACCATCAACATTTTTTTTTGGGCAGTTGCGACATAGGGTCGCGTACGCTGCTTACGGTATCAGCAGCCCCATTGCATGGGTTATTATAAGGTAGAATTTGATAGTGATCGATTAAGCTCAAACGTAAGAGCCTAGAAGGCTTTAGACCAGTGGAGTTTTGTTTTTAGAGTCAAAGAACGGGATGTTAGAATGCAGTTTAAAAGAATTTTATCGACGGTATTTACAAATCTACTTTGTCTATCCGTTGGTTTGTTTGCAACAAGTGCTATGGCGTCGTCACCATTACCCTGGCAAAAAGATTTTCAACCTGCAGTGACCTCGGTAATGAAGGATGTCCACGAGTTTCACAACTTACTATTAGTGATCATTACCTTGATCACGATATTTGTTTTGGCGTTGCTTCTTTATACGATGTGGAAATTCAGCGCTAAGAGAAACCCAGTACCGTCCAAAACAACTCACCACGCGATGCTTGAAATGGCATGGACTATCGTGCCAGTTATAATTTTGGTAGTGATTGCCGTCCCATCTTTTAAGTTGCTGTACAAGGCTGACACTATTCCCAAGGTAGAGATGACCGTAAAGGCTATCGGTAATCAATGGAACTGGGGTTACGAGTACCCTGACCACGGAAATTTTTCTTTTGTTGCTAGTATAGTAAAAGATGCCGATCTAAAAAAATGGGCTAAGGAAAACAACGTAAAAAATCCGAAGAGACTTTTGGAATCTGACGCGGAAGTTGTAGTGCCAGTTAATACCAATGTGCGCGTGCAGGTGACTTCAAACGATGTATTACACGCATGGGCTGTTCCAGCATTCGGGGTGAAAATTGATGCAGTACCCGGAAGACTCAATCAGACTTGGTTTAATGTTAATAAAGTGGGCACCTACTATGGCCAGTGTTCGGAGCTCTGTGGTCAGGAGCATGGATTCATGCCAATCAAAGTTAGGGTTGTTTCCAAGGCAGCCTTTTCAGATTGGGTAACTGCACAGCGTAAGGCGGCAGGCTTGAAACCATCGATAAAAAAACGGCGCGATGTCGCCCAACTTAATAACTCTGCGCGTTAACCAAGGAAGTAGATAAGAAATGAGTGAAGCATCAACCACCCACGGACATGACGATCATACGCCTACAGGCTGGCGTAGATTTGCTTATTCAACGAACCATAAAGATATTGGAACGATGTATCTTATCTTCGCCATTGTGGCGGGGATTATTGGTGCTGGAATGTCGGTTCTATTCAGAATGGAGCTATCTGAACCGGGTAATCAAATCTTAGGTGGCGATCACCAAATGTATAATGTGTTAGTTACGGCACATGGGCTCATTATGATCTTTTTTATGGTCATGCCAGCGATGATCGGAGGTTTTGGAAACTGGATAGTTCCACTTATGATTGGAGCGCCAGATATGGCATTTCCAAGAATGAATAATATTAGTTTTTGGTTGTTGGTTCCCTCATTTCTCTTGTTGTTGGCGTCGCCCTTTGTGGAGGGCCCTGCGGGTAGCGACGGGGTTGGAGGTGGGTGGACGCTTTATGCGCCGCTAAGCGCTACAACACCAGGGCCGGCTGTTGACCTTGCGATCTTTTCGCTTCATTTGGCGGGGGCCAGTTCTATTCTCGGGGCTGCAAATTTCATCACGACTATTCTGAATATGCGCACCCCAGGTATGACTTTACATAAAATGCCTTTATTCGTTTGGTCCATTTTAGTGACAGCGTTTCTACTCCTTCTGTCATTACCGGTTTTAGCTGGTGCGATTACGATGTTGCTAACTGATCGAAATTTTGGCACGACATTTTTTAATCCTGCTGGTGGTGGTGACCCAATTCTATTCCAGCATCTTTTCTGGTTTTTTGGTCACCCCGAAGTCTATATCTTAATTTTACCCGGGTTTGGTATTGTCAGCCAGGTTGTGTCGACTTTTTCAAGGAAGCCGGTTTTTGGATATCTTGGTATGGCATATGCGATGGTGTCCATTGGGGTGGTGGGATTCATCGTTTGGGCACACCACATGTATACTGTCGGGCTTGATGTTGACACTAAGGCTTATTTTACCGCGGCAACGATGGTAATTGCAGTGCCTACAGGTATTAAGATTTTTAGTTGGATTGCTACCATGTGGGGCGGTTCCATAGAGTTTAAGACCCCGATGCTCTGGTCAATCGGGTTCATATTTTTATTCACTCTTGGAGGAGTTACTGGTGTTGTTTTGGCAAATGCTGGTGTCGACACTGCATTGCATGACACTTATTATGTTGTTGCCCATTTTCATTATGTTCTTTCGTTGGGAGCAGTTTTTGCAATCTTTTCAGGTTTTTATTATTGGTTACCGAAAATGTGTGGGCGGCAATACTCAGAAACGCTTGGCAAGCTGCACTTTTGGATAACCTTTATTGGGGTTAATATTGTCTTTTTTCCTCAACATTTCTTGGGGCTTGCTGGTATGCCACGTCGTATACCCGATTATCCTGATGCATATGCAGGATGGAACGCTATTTCTTCTTACGGGTCCTATCTCTCTGCTTTCGGCGTCCTAGTATTTTTATATATGCTTTATAAAACATTTTCGTCTGGTGAGAAAGTAGCGGAAAACCCTTGGGGGGAAGGTGCTACGACCCTTGAATGGACTTTGTCATCTCCTCCGCCATTTCATTCGTATGACGAATTGCCAAACGTCAAATGATGGTACTTAAACGGTAAGGACGTTCCTTTGTGACCGAAAAATCTAACAATATAACGTTAGAGACTAATGTATCTACGGGAGGTGATGTAGAGGATTACATTGCGTTGTTAAAGCCTCGTGTAATGTCACTAGTAGTTTTTACAGCAATCGTTGGTCTTTATTTGGCGCCTGATGGAATTCATCCTGTAATTGCAGCCGTCGCTATATTGTGTATAGCAGTAGGGGCGGGAGCCTCTGGCGCTATTAATATGTGGTATGATCGGGATATAGATGCGGTTATGTCCCGTACCGCGGAGCGGCCGGTGCCAAAGGGTCGTATTCAACCAGGGACCGCCCTGGGATTTGGGGTTGCCCTCGCGGTCTGGTCTGTGATGGTCATGGGGTTGGCCGTAGAGTGGGTTGCCGCAGGTTTGCTGGCCTTTACTATTGTTTTTTACGTTTTTATTTACACCATGTGGCTCAAACGACGAACGCCACAGAATATTGTGATCGGTGGTGCGGCCGGGGCATTTCCTCCCATGGTTGGTTGGGCGGCAGTAACCGGTGATATTACATTAAATCCAATAATTTTATTTGCGATTATCTTTATGTGGACGCCGCCCCATTTTTGGGCTTTGGCTTTGTATCGGCGTTGTGATTATGAAAAAGCGGGCGTTCCTATGATGCCAGTGGTTGTTGGTGAACGCGAAACAAAAAAGCAGATCATATTGTATTCTGTTCTCTTGGTGCCCATTGGTATGGCCCCCGCATTTGTGGGTATGTCGAGCTGGATATATGGGGTGTTCGCGGGCCTTTTGGGATCTATTTTTGTTGTTTTAGCTTTGGCAATTTATCGCGATACCAGTGAAAGGTATGCACGTCGTACATTTACGTTTTCGATTCTATATCTATTCCTGATATTTTCGATGCTAGTAGTAGATAAAGCAGCGGGATTTACTGTGTGACCAATGGCATATGATTATGGACAACAAAGAAAATCATCGCTCCCGACAAAAAAGGCGAAACCGCGCACTGCTATTGGTATTAATCGGTATGGTTATTCTATTTTATGTGATTTCGATTGTTCGGATGGGATTTGGTAAATGAACCTAAACGGAAAGACAGTTACAATGTTCGGCGTGCTTTGTATTTTGGCATGCATGATAACGTTAACAGCCTATTCCGTGCCTCTTTATGAACTATTCTGTAGGGTAACGGGCTACGGGGGAACAACGCAGGTTGCCAAGGGTAATGCAGAGAGGGTCTTAGATCGCACTGTTACCGTTAGATTTAATGCTGATACAAATACCGAGTTACCTTGGAATTTTAGGCCAGTACAGAATAATATTTCTGTAAAAATAGGAGAACCTATTCTAGCTTTCTACAGGGCGACGTCACTCGTTGACTATGATGTTACCGGTACAGCAACATTTAATGTTGTTCCTAATAAAGCTGGAAAATACTTCAATAAGGTTGATTGTTTTTGCTTTACGGATCAAATTTTGAAGGCAGGAAAAACAATTGAATTACCAGTCCAATTCCATATTGATCCAGCAATGGCAAAAGATAAGGGGCTGGACGACATCAAAACAATTACCCTTTCATACACATTTTTTAAGTCGGTAAAAAATAGCAAACAGGAACCTATTGAAACTAGCATGGAAGCAAGAAAATCGCGAAAAGCATCACACTCAGTAGCGATTAATTGATAAGATCAAATAATTAACTAAGGGAAGAGTACGAAAATGAATTCAACCGCTAATACGGCCGACGGGCATGGCTCAGAACATAAGCACCCTTGGCATCTCGTGGACCCGAGTCCTTGGCCGGTAGTTGGGGCTATCAGTGCTGGCTTACTTACGGTTGGGACTGTAATTTATATGCATGGGGGGGGCTCGTGGTTATTGGCACTGGGCTTTCTTGGTGTTGCTCTTACCATGTTCTTTTGGTTCCGTGATGTTATCGTAGAAGCCACGTTTCAGGGTCATCATTCCATACCAGTCCAAATAGGTATGAGATACGGGATGGCATTGTTTATTGCTTCAGAGGTGATGTTCTTTGTAGCTTGGTTCTGGGCTTTTTTTAATGCGAGCCTGTTTCCACCCGAAACTATTGACGGAGTATGGCCACCCCCTGGTATTGTTGTTTTTGATCCTTGGAGTTTGCCTTTTTTAAATACTCTTATTCTTTTGACATCTGGTGTAACCCTGACTTGGGCCCATCATGCATTATTAGAAGGGAATAAGGAGCATGTATTACAGGGTTTGGGTTTAACTATTTTCCTGGGGCTTATTTTTACAGGGGTGCAAGGTTATGAATATAGCCATGCCGCTTTTAGCTTTGCTTTCGAGGAAGGAAGTCCAGGTAAGGGTGGAATTTATCCAACGGTATTCTTTATGGCAACAGGCTTCCACGGATTTCATGTAATCGTGGGTACAACATTCTTGATTGTTTGTTTCTATAGAGCCTATAAGGATCACTTTAAGACCGATCATCATTTTGGCTTTGAAGCTGCGGCTTGGTATTGGCATTTTGTTGATGTGGTTTGGTTGTTTCTGTTCTGTTGTATTTATTGGTGGGGTGCAGGGAACGCTGCCGCCATTTGATAGGTAAAGTGAAGAGAAACTTGACGTTACGGCCTAAATTCTTGGTATAAAGTTTTGGGGGTAGGATGTCGGAGAAAACCCCTGTTATGTATCCGAATATATCTCCTGCTAAGGTAGGGGTTAGGTGTCGGTGTCCCCGTTGCGGGAAAGGAAAACTTTTCCAAGGTATTCTCACTGTCACAAATCGTTGTGCCTATTGTAATCTAAATTTATCACCACATGATATTGGCGATGGGGCTTCCGTGTTTGTAATTTTTATTCTTGGGGCTCTGATCATCCCGGTCGCCTTGTGGCTCGAGTTAGCCTTTTCACCATCATATTTGAATCATTTTCTAATCTTGTTACCCGTAGTCTTTGTTATGGGTATTACTCTTCTTCGGCTGGTGAAAGGTATACTGATCGCCTATCATTTCAAAAATTTACGCTATAAGTATGATGATTGATGCGGAGAGCTCCCCGAAAACCAAGGAGATAAGCAAAGGTCTGGCGATAGTTGCAATTGGTTCTTTATGTATTCTTATAAGTTTGGGCTCCTGGCAATTACACCGTCTAACCTGGAAAGAAGGCTTAATTTCGATGCGCCAAGCAGAATTAGCAAGGCCGCCAATACCTCTTAAATCTCCGTTAACTGTTAAACCCGTAGCATTTAGGCGTGTCGAAGTTAGAGGGCGTTTTCTGTATAAAAAAGAAATTTTAGTTGGACCAATATCTTACTATGGGCGTGCTGGTTGGCATATTGTTACACCGCTGCAACTGGTGTCGGGAGATATTGTTCTGGTTAACCGTGGTTGGGTTCCTTTCGCATACAAACTTGATCCTCATAAACCTTCAAAAAATAAAAATTTAGATTTGAATGTTGTTGGTGTTGTCGGTTGGCCGCGCAAAGTCAGCTATTTTGACCCCTTAAACGTGCCCGAAAAAAGTCAATGGTTTCGGATTGAGCCCATTAAAATGGCAAAGAAACTCAAACTTAAGGCTGTTGCCGGTTACTGGATCTCTATCAATAAAGTTAATGGGAAAAGTCGTTATCCCATAGGGGGAGTAGGAATAGAGGTACCCAGTAACAATCATCTACAATATGCTTTGACATGGTATGGTATGGCATTGGGACTAATAATTCTTTCAATCGTTTATTGGCGGCAGAGGCGCCAGTAGTGGGTAATGTAATAATTAACCGGCCAGCCGTAAAAGGGGCGCTTTGGATGTGTGCCGCTTCAATAATGATTGCAATTTCAGCTTCCTGTGTTCGGGAGCTTTCTTACACGTACAACACCTTCCAACTTGTATTTTTCAGAAGTGCAGTTGGTCTACTTTTGTTATCTCCCTGGATGTTTCGGACTGCAAATCGTGGAACGCTTTCTACAGGACGATTGCCACTTTATCTTTTGAGAACCTTACTTAGTTATACCGGTATGGTTTGTGTTTTCTATGGTTTGGCCAATATGTCTATTGGCGAAGTCTATGCATTATTATTCCTAGTACCGATAATCACGATTGTAATGGCTGTCTTACTGTTACAAGAAAAGGCTGGTGGTGAGGCATGGATAGCATGTGCCGTTTCCTTTATTGGTGCTCTGGTCATATTGAGGCCTGGAATAATTACGATAACTTTAGCGGCAGGTGCGGTATTAGTGACTGCTGTGACATATGCAGGAACCAATATTTGTATTAAATCTTTATCACGAACCGATACGCCCGCTCAAATTACATTTTATGGTCAACTTTTAGCCTTGCCATTGGCTTTTGTACCTGCCTTAGATTTTTGGAAAACGCCAACGTTTTCTGATCTCCCGCTAATTTTTGCTCTTGGAACCTTACAACTTTTAGCGGGATTATTTCACGCTTACTCTGTACGGGCAGCAGATGCCAGAATTGTACAACCCTTTAATTTTGTAAGGCTACCGGCAAGTGTTTTAATAGCCTTTATATTTTTTAGCGAATTACCATCACCTTGGACTTGGCTTGGGGCTGGAATGATTTTTGCGAGTTCCTATTATGTTTTATACAAGGAATCTGGTAGTGCGAAGTCATCTAACGACGGAGGAGAAACTCCCGGCCCAACTTAACCCGTGCTTTCCCATCATACTCGATAATGTCGGCAGTTGCATAAGTTTCGCTCCAGGTTGCAGGGAGATAACTACCGGTTCCAATTATATCAACCGGCGCATTGGCTTCGGCAAATAAATGGCATTTAGCAGGCCCAAAACCGCTTGATGCAACTATTTTAGCGTTTTTGTAACCCTCGCCATCGAGGGCCTCTCGGAGCCGCCATATAGAAGCAGCCGATACACCGGGTCCAACTAGATATGATAACTGTGTTTCAGACCGATAACCGCGTACTACCTCTGGAACATGACGTTCCAAAACTGCATATGATGCAGCTGGATCTAATTTTTCAATATAACGACTTCCTGGCGTATCGAGCCGGAATGATAAAGTACCATTTTCAACCAGATCAGGAAATTTTTTACAGACAGCTAAAGTATCTGTAATTTCCTGCCCAAAATAATCGACGAGTACCGTCATTGGTAGGTTCGGGAAGGTTTCTTGGAACATTTCAGCGGCTCGAAGAGTGCTACCCGCATACCCAATAAAAGCGTGCGGCATTGTTCCCTTGCCGACCGCCTGCCCGAAATAATGGGCGGTGGCGTCTGTTGCGTTGCCTATAAACCCTAATGCACCGCTTTTGTTTTTGGCCTTGGTAGAACCTACGGAGGCCGCATAGGCCATCATTTCAGCCATACTAGTACCCGCACAATGGCGTGCATCCATTGCCATAAAAGCGACCTTTGGTAGGTCAGAGCACATAGAATAAGCATTATAAGCTGCAACGCAGGCTGGGCCAAGTTTCTGCAATAACAAAGTTTCAAGGTCGACAAGCTCAGAAAAGCGCCCAGTGACATACGCTAAGGGTTCACCCGCGCCAACCCATTTACCCTCCGTATATTTTAGATCAATTTCAAAATTGGTACCGCGTTCCTTTGCAACTACAGTTAACCATTCCATTGCAAGCCGTGGTGCGGATATGACCGGTCGACGCATAAATAGAGCATAGGTTACTGTAGCATCACCAAACCTTGAGACAGCTTCTTTGGTATGGGAAAAATATTTATCAGTCCACGAGTCGATTTGGATTTGTTCAATAGGCCACGATGCCTCGCCTTTCAATTTCGGATATTTGGGTTTGCACTTAGGACTTGCAGTAGTTGCCATAATATTTCTCTTACGCACTTATCGGATAATTTAGTGTATTCAAGCATATAATAGTTAGTTTGGGGTAGTGTGATTGTATATTGAATTTACAGGATAATTTATCAGTTTTCAGTTTTTCTTAAGGTCTCAGAAATAAAAACTAAAAGTTGATTCCGATGGATTGCCCCAATGATACTTGGCCGATAGTCTGTGCCCCTTTAAGGGCTTAGGTATAAATCACGCCAAAACTAAGGAGAAATAATTGCGTTATGTAAGCACTCGTGGGTTTGCCCCAGTACTTGAGTTTGAAGATGCTGTCCTTGCCGGACTCGCTACTGATGGTGGCTTATATGTGCCTGAGTCATGGCCCCAATTTTCAACAAGTCAAATTGAAGCAATGCATGATTTGACATATTCGGAGTTGGCTCAGAAAGTTATAATGCCATTTGTTGGTGGATCTATTAAAGAAGATATAATTAAAATTATTATAGAAGATTCCTATGGTAATTTTAGCCACCCTGAAGTGGCGCCAGTCAAACAACTCGAAGAAAATCAATTTTTACTGGAATTGTATCACGGCCCAACCCTTGCGTTTAAGGATTTTGCTCTTCAAGTGTTGGGTCATTTATTTGATCATATACTAGCAAAGCGAGAAAAACGCATAAACATTGTCGCGGCAACATCTGGAGATACTGGTTCAGCGGCAATAGAAGCTTGCCGGGGACGAGATGCTATAGAAATTTTCATTCTGCATCCGAAGGGTCGAGTTTCCGATATCCAGAGGCGTCAGATGACGACAGTTATAGAATCAAATGTCCATAATATTGCAATTGAAGGCACATTTGATGATTGCCAAGACCTCGTTAAACAAATGTTCAAAGATCCGGATTTTCGCTCTGAGCAAAATCTTTCGGCTGTTAATTCTATTAATTGGGCCCGTATTATGGCTCAGGTGGTTTATTATTTTTCCTCAGCTTTATATCTCGGTTCGCCGGAACGAACTATCGCATATTCTGTACCAACGGGAAATTTTGGTGATGTTTTTGCAGGGTTTGTTGCTTACAAAATGGGGTTGCCAATCGAAAAGTTAATCATTGGAACAAATACTAACGACATCTTGGTCCGATTTATGAGGACTGGTGAAATGCAGACAAAAAACGTCGTAGCAACCTTAAGTCCCGCCATGGATATTCAAGTTTCTAGCAACTTTGAAAGACTTTTATTCGATCTTTGTGACGGTGACGGGCGTGCTGTAAGCCAATTGATGGACGAATTTAGTCAAAGTGGAAAAATGTCAGTTAGTTCCGGTGTCTTAATGAAATTTAAAGAGATGTTTGATGCTTACAGCTTAGATGATGATGGAATCAGGAAACAAATTGCCTCGACCTATAAATCCACCGGTTTTATCATCGATCCACATACAGCCACCGGGATTCATGCAGCAACGACCCTTTACAAGGATTCAGCTGTGCCAGTAGTCACTTTATCGACGGCACACCCATCAAAATTTCCTAACGCAGTTCAAGAAGCTATCGATGTGATTCCTCAATTACCTGAGAATCTCTCAGACTTACTGATGCGTCGTGAAGTTTTTGAGGTGTTACCAAACGATCTAGAAATAATTAAAGCTTATATTCGAGAAAGAGCGACTAAGTAATGGTTACAGAGCTTAGTAAACTTACCAACGGTATGATAGTGATCACAGACCGTATGGAAGCTGTCGAAACAGTTTCGTTAGGGGTCTGGGTGCAAACTGGTGCTCGTTTTGAAAATGCTAAGAACAATGGTATATGTCATCTTTTGGAACATATGGCTTTTAAAGGTACGAAGAAGCGCTCGGCAAAGGATATTGCAGAGGAGATAGAAACAGTTGGCGGTTACTTGAATGCCTTTACATCCAGAGAAGTTACGGCGTTTCATTCGACTATTCTTAAAGATAATGTTACTTTAGCGATTGATATTATAAGTGACATTTTGCACGATTCTCTTTTCGACCAAGAGGAGCTTGAGCGGGAGAAAACAGTCGTATTGCAAGAAATTGGCCAAGCGTCAGATACGCCAGACGAAATCATATTTGATTATTTTCAAAGTACAGCTTTTCCTAATCAACCCTTGGGCCGCTCCGTCCTCGGCCCAAAAAAAAATATAAAAAATATAACTCGAGATACGCTTTTGAACTTTATGAAAAAATATTATGTTCCATCAAGGATGATATTTTCTGCGGCTGGAAATTTGGAACATGCTGCTATAGTTTCGGCAGTTGAATCTTATTTTTCTCACATTAGGAATGCAAACGCTGATCATCCTGTCGCCGCGGTATATGAAGGGGGTGATTACAGGAAAATTAGAGAACTAGAACAAGCCCATTTAGTGATTGGTTTTAACTCCGTTGGGGTTCATGACCCTGACTATCACGCCATATCGGTTGCAGCTTCGGTTCTCGGCGGAGGTATGTCCTCTCGTTTATTCCAGGAAATTAGGGAGAAACGCGGTTTAGTATATTCAATTTATGGATTTAATTCTGCGTATAGCGATGTTGGTTTGTTTGGAATATATGCTGGAACTAATGAAAGTGGCTTATTAGAATTAATTCCTCATCTATGTGATGAGTTGCTTAAATCATCCGAAACCATACGTGAAAGGGAGTTAGAGTGCGCCCGAGCACAAATTAGGACAGGTATTGTTATGTCTTTAGAAAGTACGGCTGCCCGAGCGGAGCAGATTGCACGCCAGGTGGCCTTGTTTGGCCGAAGTATTTCTATTGAGGAAATTTTAACAAAAGTTGATGCCTTGACTTGTACTGATATAGAACGCGCGATCAAACGTTTATTATCTAGTAGCCCGACGGTTGCTGCAATTGGCCCAGTCCAACACCTCCTACCTTATCATGATATAGAAAAGAGATTGAAAGCGGCCTAACATTTTTTTAAGCGTGTCCGGCCTGACCAGACAACATATTGAAATCTATGCCAATTTTTCCCATAGCGCTTTCCCATATCTTTTCGGGTTTATTGTCGAATACCAATTGATTGTCTGCGGGGAGACTGAGCCAACCATTAGACCGAATTTCTTGATCGAGTTGACCGGGCGCCCAGCCAGCATAACCGAGCGCTAGAATGCTTTTTTCCGGGCCTTTCCCGTCGGCTATAGATTTTAAGATGTCAATCGTTGCTGTTAAGCCAACATATTCATTTATAACTAGCGTAGCATCCTGAACATAATCAGCCGAATGAAGAACAAAGCCGCGGCCTGTTTCCACAGGGCCTCCAAAATGGACCCGAATTTCTCGGTTGGGTGATTCAGAACTTATATTTAGTTGATCTAGTAATTCAGGAAAACTAACGCTATCAACAATTTTATTAATTACTAAACCCATTGCACCATCTGAAGTGTGAGCACAAATATAAACGACCGAACGTATAAATCGGTCATCCTGCATTTGTGGCATTGCCAATAACAAATTGCCCGTCAAGTAGTCGGCGCTTTCGTTAGGATCTGGATCTTCCATCGTTGCAATTCCAAATTTGTTTAGGAAAGTATAACGAAATTTATCAGGATAACTACATTTTATCCTTATGTTTTGGAAACATAAGTATGTAATATCATGTAGGTAAATTATTTAAGATTCTGCATTGAAAACAATAAGACGAATATTTTTATTTCGGATTCTGGCTACTATTTTCTTAGTGCTGAATAGTTTTTTATATATGTCAATTGCAGTATATGCGGCCGCTGGCCCGTGGTGGTCAACTGAACAAGGCTCGGTTCGCTTAATTTCAGCAACTAATGCGGTAGAAAATTCTATGGATTTTCATTTTGGTATTCATTTTAGAATGAAGCCGGGCTGGAAAATTTATTGGAGATCGCCAGGTGATGCAGGTTATCCCCCTCAAATGGACTGGGCAGGGTCAACAAACTTGGCAAAGGTTAATACTAATTGGCCGGTGCCTATACGATTTAGCGTAGTGGGATTGGAAACACTGGGATATAAAAATGAAGTAGTAATTCCGTTAAATATAATACCGCTGGTCCCAAACAAGAAGATAATTGCTAAAGCTAAAATTAATTATTTGACTTGTAATAAAATATGCATTCCTTATTCAGCCAAGGTCTCTTTGGATTTGCCTTTAGGACCTGAGACCTCCTCTTTTGAGGGACGATTAATCAGCAAGTACCGTTCCTTAGTTCCTAAAAAAATTATTGGTAAAAATACTTTAAACACTTCTGTTTCCATTGATGGTTCGCCTGGCGATCAAATTTTGCGCGTAAAATCAACAATTTTGGGTTTGCCGGATCTTCTCGTTGAGGGCCCCAGTGAGTTTCGGTTTGGGAAGGCTAAACTAATAGAGAGAGATAAGAGTGGCAAAGCGATATTTAAAATACGTGTTTCTTTAACCGATAAATCTAGGGAACTCGGTACTGTTCATGACTTATCAGGAAAGGAAATAACACTGACATTACTGGGGGATATTAATGGTGCCGTTGAACAAAAGTTAAGACTAAATGGAAATGTGCTAGATCAAAAACCACAAGATGACCCCTATTGGTCTATTTTTCGGATCGTGGCCTTAGCTGTATTGGGAGGGCTTATCCTAAACCTAATGCCCTGTGTTTTACCTGTCCTTTCTTTAAAGTTGTTTTCTGTCATCAGGTATAGCGATGATGAAGCACCCGCTATACGCAGAGGCTTTCTGGCATCAGCTGCCGGGATCATATTTTCGTTTTTCCTATTGGGTTCAGGTGTGCTTGCATTAAAGGCTCTTGGAAAGACTGTAGGTTGGGGATTTCAATTTCAACAGCCAATTTTCTTAGGGGGCATGTTGGTACTGATTACACTATTTGCGGCGAATCTATGGGGCTATTTTGAAATTCGGCTTCCATCCTTCTTATTCCATTCTAAGACGGGAGAAGTTCAAAAACAGAGTTTTGCAGGGCATTTCATTACTGGAGCTTTTGCCACCCTATTAGCGACACCTTGTTCGGCACCCTTTTTAGGAACAGCTGTCGGTTTTGCACTTGCTAGGGGATCTTTCGAAATTTATTTAATCTTTTTATTTCTCGGCCTAGGATTAGCTTTGCCCTATTTGGTTGTGGCAATGTGGCCTAGACTGGCGTCCTTTTGTCCTAAACCTGGTCATTGGATGATCATCTTTCGAAAGATTTTGGCGTTAGCCTTAATCGCTACTTTATTCTGGTTGATTTCGATTTTGGATACTCAGCTTGGTTTTCAAGCCGCTTTTTTTACCGCAAGTCTTCTTATTATTTTGATTGTTTTAATTGCATTTCATAACAATGTTTCAGTAGAATTGAGGAAAGCTATAAAATGTTTTGCGTTTGTTTTAGCCCTCCTTGTCATAATCAATCCCCTGAGTTTTGGCGAAAAAATTAAAAATTCTCAGTCTATAGTTTCTTCTAATTGGCAAATTTTTAAACCCAGTAATATAACAGGCCATGTAGCTAAGGGCAAAAGTGTCTTTGTAGATGTCACGGCCGATTGGTGTTTGACCTGTAAGGCCAATAAAGTCTTGGTTTTAGATTCGAACCAAATTCGTCGTTACTTAAATCGAAATGAAGTGGTCGCGATGAGAGCTGATTGGACAAATGCCGATCCAATTATCTCATCGTTTTTACAAAGATTTTTGCGGTACGGAATTCCATTTAATATCGTATTCGGACCAGAGGCTCCCCAAGGCATTATTCTACCAGAGTTACTAAGTAAAAGTTCAGTATTATCGGCATTAAAAAAAGCAAAAGGGGACTGACGTCAGGTGGGGAAAGTAAATCTCTAGACCCATCGACGTACTCTTTGGCGATAAGATAGATAGATGTTTCCAAACTTTAATTCTAGGTACTGTTCTTCTTTAACTATCGCATAATAGTGCAGCACAAACAGACATGGCAGTATACAAACTAACGTTACCGTCTGACCAAATACAATTGAAATACCTAGATAAATTAGCGTATTGGAGAGATACATCGGGTTACGTGAAATTTTATAGGGCCCCTGTGTAATTAATTTTGTTGCCGGTTTTCTTATATCTATAAAGGTTTTTGCTTTAATAAAATGTGCAGAAGACCAAAAAAAAAGAAGAATACCCAATATTATAAAGCTCCAACCTAGCGGATGGGGATAACCATAGAACCCTAGGGTATGCATTAACGCTCTGTCTGTTACTAGACCGACAATTAGAAACGTTGCAAATATGACACTTGGAAAAGTTATCACTTCGGGTCCATCGGTATTAATGTTATACGTCATGAAAATCCCGACTACCCCGACGTGCTAATTCATCAGCTCTTTCATTGTAAGCGTGTCCAGCGTGTCCTTTTACCCAGTGCCAGGTTATATCGTGTTTACTTGTTAGATCATCCAAAATTTTCCAGAGGTCGATGTTTTTGACAGGCTTTTTGGATGCCGTTTTCCAATTTCGGCTCTTCCAACCGTTGATCCATTTAGTTATGCCGTCTTTCACGTAGATACTATCAGTATATACAAACACTTTTACTGGTCGTTTCAATGTCTCCAAAGCCTTGATGGCAGCTAATAGCTCCATTCTATTATTCGTGGTATTTGCTTCGCCCCCCCAGATTTCTCTCTCTTTATTTTGCCAGCGTAAGATTGCCCCCCAGCCACCAGGGCCTGGGTTTCCGCTACATGCACCATCAGTAAAAATTTCAACTGATGAAATTATATTTTTGTTTGAACTGAGTTGACCCATAATTAAAATTCCATAAGAATTCTATAATCTAAGCATAATTTCCATTATAACTTTTATGGAATCGAAGTCGTTCTAAATATTCTAATGGATCTTTTGGATTAACGAGCGCACCTTCAGGGTGGTTTAGTAAATCGTACAGCCTTGTGAGTAAAAATCGCAGGGCACTTCCACGCGCAAGCAAAGGTAGAAAGTCTATCTCAATTTTTTCTAAAGGCCGCACAGAGTTATAGCCTTCTATGAGACTAGATGCCTTATTAGAATTAAAACTCCCGTCCCTCTCGAAACACCATGCGTTGATACAGGTAGCAATTTCGTAGGCTAAGAAGCCGTTACACGCAAAATAAAAGTCGATAATGCCGCTTAATTTTTTCCCTTTAAAAAATACATTATCAGGGAATAAGTCCGCATGAATAATCCCTGAAGGTAAATTCTCTGGCCAGTTTTGATCTAAAACTTCTAGTTCTTTCTCTATTTCTATTACAATTCTATCGTCGATTTCCCCGGCACGGGCCTTTGTAAGTTCGAAAATTTTCCGCCAAGCTGGTATATCAAGGCTATTTTTCCGACTCAAATCGAAGTCTTTGGCAGCCATGTGCAATTTAGCTGCAGCGTTGCCTACAGCTAGACAATGATTAGAAGTGATGCGACGGGCACCTAAACCGGTCATGAATGAAATTAAAGCTGCGGGTTTATCACATAATTTCCGCAACGCCTCACCGTCACGGCCATGTAGCGGTGTGGGACACGGAAAATTTTTAGAGGCGAGGTGGTCCATTAGACCCAGAAAAAAGGGTAGATCATTTATTTCTACCCTTTTTTCATAGATAGTTAAGATGTAGGTACCTTGGTCTGTTTTTAAGAGAAAGTTAGAATTTTCTACCCCTTCTTCAATTCCCTTAAAAAATTGAATCTTTCCTATATCATATTCTTCGATAAAGACCTCTAAGGCCTCATCTGGTATTTTTGTGTAAACCGCCATGCGTTTATTCTAAAAAGATTTTTGTTAGCACTCCATGAGAGCACTGGGCAAGCTGAAATTGATGTCTTCCGATGTCACAACGACATCCTGAATCTCAACATTAAATTTTTCTTTTAGGATTGAGATTAATTCCTGTACTAAAATTTCTGGAGCTGAGGCGCCGGCTGTAATTCCAACTGTATCTACTCCGTTCAACCAATTAATATCAAGCTCGTCTGCTTGACCTATAAGAATTGATTTTGTGCAGCCTGCAGATTTTGAAACTTCTCTTAATCGGTTTGAGTTTGATGAATTGGGTGCGCCAATTACAATAATAGCATCACAAGTTCTTGTGAGAGTTTTTACAGCAAATTGTCGGTTAGTTGTAGCATAACAGATATCTTCTTTGCGCGGAGATTGAATTTCTGGAAAACGATTTTCCAGCACATTAATTATTTCTGCTGTGTCGTCCACAGACAGTGTTGTTTGGGTTACATACGAGAGGTTATTTGGGTTCTTAACCTTTACAGACGTTGCTTGTTCTAAATTTTCAATTAATATCATTTCGCCTTGTGGTAATTGTCCTAAAGTACCGATGACCTCAGGATGACCGGAATGCCCAATTAAAAGTACAGTTCGGCCCTCTCTATTTTGACGTTTGGCATCTACGTGCACTTTTGTAACTAATGGACAAGTTGCATCAATATGAATTAGACCACGTCTATCAGCGGCCTCGGGCACTGATTTTGGAACGCCATGGGCAGAAAAGATTACTGGAGCATCGTTTGGGACTTCATCAAGTTCTTCGACAAATATGGCTCCTTTATCCTTTAGCTTTTCCACTACAAATTTATTGTGGACAATCTCATGGCGGACATAGACTGGTTTACCGAATTTTTCTAGTGACTTTTCGACAATTGCAATTGCTCTATCGACCCCAGCACAAAACCCGCGCGGGCTTGCAAGATGAAGACTTAAATTCCGTTTAGACATGTTACTGCCAGACCTTTTTACTTAACATTTTCCATAATATGTTGCTTGGTTGAGAAAACTCAACACCTCCAGTAGACTCTGACCGTATAGATTTGGGCCAAGAGGAATGCCCGAAAATTATTCAGTTTGGAAAGGAATTGACATGACGAAACCAGTTATTGCCCAGAATGAACCTATCGGTATCGATGTAATAGAGGGAACGGAATATTGGTGGTGTGCATGCGGTGAAAGCCAAGCACAGCCTTTCTGTGATGGGTCCCATAAAGGTAAAGGCATTTCACCAACTCAATTTGTTGCTAAAAGAACCCAAACTGTATGGTTCTGTGGGTGTAAACAGACCGCAAATGCTCCTACTTGCGATGGCTCTCATAATGATCTCAAAACTTGATTATTTTAAGTGTATTTGTTTTTCCTCAGGTTTAAAGGTTTTAAGGACACCATCAGGTGTGCCCGGTTTGGTTTAGTCTTCGGAATAATTATTATTCTTTCGGCTTGCGGGTCTTTTTCTAAAAATAAAACCTTAGTTGTTTCTTGTCCTAAAGTAATTTTGGTACAAAATGTTAATAATATGACCGTGTTTAAGGCGGGAAAAATTGGCGATATTACCGATATTTTAGCTAATGTTTCGATCGAAAGTTTCAAAGGAGAGTGTGAATTTAACAAAAAGCGCACGGAGGCACGAATTTCCCTTGACGTAGTCTTTGATATTAGTCGTGGCCCCGCTAATCAGACCCGGTCTGTTAAATTTCGATATTTTGTGGCTATACCGAAATTTTATCCTTCCGCAAGTGGGAAAAGAATTTTTCCTATTAATGTTAAATTTAAGGGTAATAAAACGCGGGTTAAATTGTTTGATCAGATCCTAATTAAGGTCCCTATTGCTAAAAATTATAGGGTACATGAAAATTCAATCTATTTAGGAATCCAACTAACGCCAAAGCAATTGGACTACAATCGTACCCATACCCACCGTCTTCTGCGGAGGTAAATTTGATTTACAATTCTGTGTTAGATTAGTGCAAATTATCTGGAAGTTCCTGGATTGATTTGTCAATCAATTTAGTTGCTACATCTTTATCAAGTTGCTCGGTAAGTATCTGTTGTGTTGCTAGAATAGAAATTTCTATCGCTCTGTTACGTACCGTTTGAATCGCATCGGCTTGAGCTTGAGAAATCTTATCCATTGCCAGTTCTTCGCGTCGCTTTAGCGACTCCGCTAATTTTTCGAACTCTTCTTTCAATAAAAGCTCGGCTTCATTCGATGCATTTGAGAGCATTTCATCTACCTCTCGTGTCGCATCGCGTTGCCTTCGCTGGTAATCAGCGAGCAGGTGCTGGACCTCTTCACGTAAACTTGCCGCCGCATTCAGGTTCTCTTCGATTTTTTTTGAGCGAGCATCCAAGGTATTGGTTATTACAGTCCATGCTGGTTTTGCAACGAGTCCTATTAGCAGAAGGAAGCCGATTGCTACCCAAAATTCTGGCGTTTGCACGGTAGCCATTAACGAAATTTCCCTTCTTCGATAACCGTTGATACGGCATCTTGGGCCTGGGTATACGAGATCTCCTGATCGGTTAAACGCCTCGCCGCTGCTTGTGTAACCTCAGTTGCAACTAAACGAATTTCATCTAAGGCTTTTTCTTTTACAATGTTAATTTGTTTTTCTGCCTTAGATGTTTGAACTGCAAGTTTTTCAGTTAGTGCGTCGTGCTGTGCCGTCGTTTCCGTACTGATTTGTTCGGCAGCTGTTTTGATGATCTCCTGGACCTTTTCCCGGCCGTCAATAATTACTTTTTCGTAGGCCTCACGGGCACCTTCAGCTTCAATTTTTAGATGTTCCGCCTTGTCTAGGTCATTATCAATACGTATTTGACGGTCTTGTAAAATTTCACCAATTTTAGGTATGACAAGTTTCCACATGACCAAATACAGAAGGAAAAATGTAACCACCAGCCAAAATAACTGGGGAGCAAACGTAGTTGGATCTAATTGTGGCATAGTTTGGTGCTTTTTAATTATTGGTCCGTATAATTTCCTGCATGGATTAAAATACAAAGAGCAAAAGCAATGCCACAACTAGAGCGTAAAGTGCTATCGCTTCCACAAGCGCAAATCCAATCCAGGTCATGGCTGTGACATTGTCAGCAGCGGCTGGATTACGGGCAACAGATGAGATGAATGCGGCAAATATATTTCCTATGCCGATACCAGCGCCAATAACACCGATTGCGGCAAGGCCCGCACCAATTAATTTAGCTGCAGCAGCTTCCATTAGACTTATCCTTTCTTTCCTAGTTCTTCCTATACCTGAGTTAATGTAAGTGTATGGCGTCGTTAATGTAAAAGCAGGTCAATATCGTAAAAACATACGCCTGTAAAAAAGCAATGAGTAGTTCTAAACCGGTAAGAGCGACGACGAATGCAAAGGGCAGAAATCCGCCAACGATTCCTAAACTAACAACGAAACCAGCAAACACCTTAAGCATGGTATGCCCAGCGGTTAAATTAGCAAATAACCGGACAGCAAGGCTAATAGGGCGCGATAAATATGAAATTACCTCGATCGGGATCATTAGTGGCCATAATATTATGGAGACCCCGGGTGGCACAAAAAAGCTAAAAAAATGTATACCGTGTTTTACAAAACCTAAAATAGTTACACCAACAAAAACTGTTAATGCCATAGCAAACGTTACAATAACATGGCTAGTGAAAGTGAAACTGTAGGGAATCATTCCCAACATATTTCCGAACAAAATGAACATAAAAAGTGAAAATACAAAGGGAAAGTATTTTCGACCTTCATTACCTACTGTATCGCGTAATAAATTCGAGACAAATTCATATGATATCTCTGCCATGGACTGCCAACGTCCTGGTACAAGCGCACGCCGACGAACACCTAAAATCAAAAATAGAGTCACTAGAATTAGAGTTAGCGACATAAAAAGCGCAGAATTTGTATAAGAAACGTCAAAATCACCCAGTTGCAATGGGATCAGCGTTTTTATTTCAAATTGCGCAAGGGGACTGTGGCCTTCCGCTGCCAATTTAACCTCTCAAAAACCTTATTTGCAGTGTTTTATTATTTGTTGTCATCGTTATTTCGTCGGTAACCAACGCTCTGTCCAATTCCGGTAGTGACGCGATAAACATTAAAAAATCCTGCAACTGAACCAAACACAAAAAATAGCAACATAAACCATGGTTTCGTTCCGAGCCAATAATCAATCAGCAATCCAATGCCCACTCCAATTACTAGAGCCGAAACGATTTCAACACCTAATCTCATTGCCAAACCAAGGCCGTGGCGACTATACCTTTTAGAGTTGGGTCCCGCTGCCGTACTTTCAGCGTCCCGACGTGCCCGCTTTAGCCGGGCATTAAGATCCTGTACAGACGAGGATTTATTTTGCTCGGTCATGGCTAATTACGCCCCTAGCGTCACTCGACAGCTTACGTCCCTTCCCTCAAGGCGGGGGCACCTTAGGGTGGACCTTTAACCCTGTCAAGGCTCAAAAATAAAAACCTAAGTAGTTGATAATTAATAGTAAATTTTAACAAAATTATAAACAGATTAGGCGCTATCTCGAAGCTGCTCTGCCGCTTGGAGATCCACTGATACAAGTTGGGACACACCGCGTTCACTCATAGTTACTCCAAACAATCGATCCATACGAGCCATAGTTAATCGGTGATGAGTAACAAGCATAAATCGGGTATTTGTTTGATCAGAAATTTCTTGGATTAATTGACAAAATCTTTCTACATTTGCATCATCAAGGGGTGCATCAACTTCGTCGAGAACACAAATTGGTGCCGGGTTAGTCAAAAATACTGCAAAAAGCAAAGCTATAGCTGTTAAGGCTTGTTCCCCGCCGGATAATAGAGATAACGTCTGCATTTTTTTTCCGGGTGGACTTGCCATAATTTCCAAACCAGCTTCAAGAGGATCTTCTGCTTCGGTTAATGCGAGGTATGCTTTTCCACCTCCAAATAAATTGGTGAAGAGCGATGTGAAGTGACTATTTACTTCATCAAATGCAGCCAATAGAAGTGTCCGGCCTTCGCGGTTAAGACTAGCAATTCCCTGACGGAGCCGCGCGATCGCTGAAACTAAGTCCTCGCGCTCGGCTACCATTACTTGAATTCGCTCACTTAATTCATTTGCCTCGTATTCAGCGCGCAAATTTACTGCTCCCATATTTTCACGCTCACGTTTCAACCGTTCTACACGCACCTCAATCCTGTCTCTTGACGGGAGTTTTTCATCATTGGCAACCCCCACTTCTTTTAAAGCGTTGGCTGGGCCGCATTTGATTCGTTCATTTGCGCGCTCCACAATCAACAAAATAACTTGATCGATTTGGTCCTTAACGGATTCACACCGCACGCGTTCCTCACGTTCTTTCCCCAAACTTGCTTCGACTTCTCGCAGAATTTTACTCGTAGTAGTTAACTTGAGCTCCCCTTTAGACAATTCATTGGCCGCTTCTGTTCGAGCTTTGTCGGCATCAGTAATCTTTCGATGTAGATCGGCACGCTTTTTCTCAATTTCCTCTGGCTTAAGTGTTACTTTCTGCAAAGCAGATTCGGTTGAATTCATTCGTTCTGATAAGGCATAAAGCTGATCTTCAGCGTTATCTGCTCGACGCACCCAAGAATCCTTACTCTCAACCCTGTCTGCTAAACGTTGTTTCCTAGAGCCCGCCTCTCCAATCAACCGGTCATAGTTACTTTGTTGTTCCAAAGCCCAGGTACGTGCTTGATTTAATTGCGCGCGCATATCAGCAGCCGATGTGCGGCGTTCTCCAATATTTTTTAGTGAAAGAAGATCCTGATTTGCTTCCTTGATAGCGGCTTCAATTTCAGCGCTATCTGTCCGAAGTGCTTCAGTATTTTCTTTTGTAGAAATAATTCTTAACCTCGCTTCAGAAATTACCCGATCATTTGAGGCTTCTAATTCGCGCGCCTCGTGATAAGCATGCTCAACAGAACGCAATTCCTCCCGAGTGTTTTTTTCAGCGGCGATGGCTTGCTTGGAGATTGATAAACTTTTTTCGAATTTTAATTTTGCTTGGTTTAATTCATGGTTCGCTTTATTAATTTCGAAACTCAAATCTTTTAGACGATTTCGCCGTGTTAGTCTGATCGCAGAACTTTTACCAGCGCCTCCTTTTATTGTGTATCCATCCCATCTCCACAAACCGCCATCACAACTCACTAACCTTTGTCCCTGAGTCAATTTTGCCGCTAATTGGTTGCCAAGTTTTTCATCTTCAACAATACCGATTTGAGAAAGACGACGGGCTAACTGCGCTGGCGCTCGGACTACGGAAGATAAAGGTTGTGCGCCATCGGGCAACGAAGCCATTGAAGCCAGTGGGTTAAGTGCTCTCCAGTGGATTGGCGCTTCTTCGTCTGTTGGTGCATTTAAATCATCCCCAAGTGCGGCTGCCAAGGCTAATTCATAACCAGTATCAACATTAAGAGAATCAATCATTGGAGGCCATAAATTTGGATCACCCACAATGAGTAGTTCTCTAAGCGCTTCTTCTTCCGCTTTTAATTTTTTTTGCTTTGCTTCAGAATCTTGTAATTCACTGCGAGCAATATTCTCTGCTATCAAAGACTCTGATCGCATTTGTTCGCTCTTATCTACACCTAAAATTGTTTGTTCTAAATTTTTCCGGAGATCCTCTGTTTTTGAGGTAAATTCTGGTTTGGTATCATTTCCCTTTATAATTCCTTCTGCTGCTTTGCGTTCGTTTGAGAGTTCGTCCAAACGTTCTTTTATTCTGCCCTGACGGGCGTTGAATTCATCTAAAAGCCGTTTAAGAGTGTCTTGTCGCGATTCATCAGCGGCAAGACTTTGCAATATTTCATTAGTAATTTTTTCCAGTCTTCCGACTTCAGCGTTGGCTGCTTTAAGTTTTTCGTGGGCGTTGGTTATTTCTTTCTCTTGATTAAACTTTGCTTCTTCGATATCAGCCACTTCATTAGTTAAACGTGCGATGGCAATTTCAGCTTCCTCTTTTAGCCTAGTTTCGCGTTCACAATCGTCTGTAATTTGAGAGATACGGCTTAAAAGTTCTTTACGCTCTGAGTCTATTCGACCTTCTTCTTCCCCAAGTTGGTTTTGGGCAATGACAAATCCTTGCAGTATGGCGGCTTTCTTTGCCTCGTTCTCTCGAAGTGCGGGTATCGCGTTAGCTGCTTCAGCATCCGCTGCCGTAGCATTAGCAACTTCTTGTGTGAGAGTCTGGACAGAATCCTCTGCTTTAGCCAACTGTTGTAAGGCACTTTCTTTTTCTGCCGTTGTTTCTACCCACTGATGATGTATCGCAATAGCTTCGGCACGGCGTATATGGTCACTTATATTTTTATAGCGATTGGCTTGTCTTGCTTGTTTGTTTAATCCCTTTAGCTGCTCTTCGAGGGTACTAAGTAGATCGTCCAATCTCTCGAGATTTATTTCTGCAGCCCGTAACCTTAATTCCGCTTCATGGCGCCGAGAGTGCAGCCCAGTTATACCGGCGGCTTCTTCCAAAAGGTTTCGGCGGTCAGTTGGTTTGGCTGCAATTATTGCCCCTATACGTCCCTGGCTCACTAATGCCGTTGATCGGGCTCCGGATGCAGCATCAGCAAACAATGTTTGAATGTCTCTCGCTCTTACATCAGTTCCGTTGACTTGATAATTGGACCCATCTCCACGCTCTATACGACGAGTTACTTCAATTTCATCGCTAGAATTATATTGTGCGGGTGCGTCTCTTTGAAAATTTTCAATAGATAAGGCCACTTCAGCTATATTACGTGAGGGGCGGCGGTCAGTACCCCCAAAAATAACATCTTCCATGCCACCACCGCGCATTTGTTTTGCGGAAGTTTCACCCATTACCCAGCGTAGCGCTTCAACAAGATTTGATTTTCCACAACCATTCGGCCCAACAACACCTGTGAGACCTGGTTCAATCCATAGCTCGGTAGCGTCAACGAATGACTTGAAGCCTGTAAGTTTTAGTTTAGTGAATTGCACTTAAAATATTTTCCTCAACTATAAAATACCGACTGGTAAAACTACTTAAGAAGTTTACTAAGCAGAGCCCTTAACTGTTCAACAGATAAACCACCACTAAATTTACGACCATTTATAATGATGGTCGGGGTTGAATTAATTGCAAAATTTTTATCGCCGTTCATTCGTTGTTTGATAATTTTGTCGGCAATTTTCTTATCTTTAAGGCATTTATTGAAGTTTGCTTGTGATAGTCCACCCAGCCGGGCAATTCGCGATAATGCCTCAAGCGGGTTGGGGTCATTTGCCCAACTGGTTTGTTGAGCAAACAGAGTATCGATAAACGCGAAAAATTTACTTCGTCCAGCACACCGCGCGACCATTGATCCGGATAGTGCTAGTTGATCCAGAGGAAAATCACGAAAAACAAACCTGACTTTCCCTGTGTCAATAAATTCCGATTTTAATACGGGAAAGGTAGCTTGATGAAATTGTGCACAATGAGGGCAGGTAAGAGATGAATATTCTATTACTGTTACCGGTGCGAATTCCTTTCCTAAGGCGAAGTCATCGTTTGTTACTTCAAATTTGTCGAATATCGCATCTGGCTCTGGGACTTCCGCTTTGATCGGTGCCGTAACAGCCGAACTGGTTTGGGGTGCTAAAGTTTTGCTTTTGCTATTATCTCCGATAATACTTTTGACAGAAATAATTGCACCAATAGCTACCATGCCTCCTACAACGTACACCCATATATTCGGCATATCACCCTCCTAGACACAATATATAGCGTAAAATTAGGTCTTTGGTCTAGCATTGGATGCAGTTTAATAAATTTGATATAGATATGATTATTTCTGACGTTTTTGTCGGGGATTATTAAGATTAAGAGCAATACCGAGCTTATTTAGCGCCTCACGTAAATTGGGGTCTGAAATTATTTTCGTGGTTGATTCGATTTTTGTTAAATGTTTACGCGAAATTTGTTCAAAACCGGATTTTTCCGCTTTTAAACGGTTATTTTTAAATGCAACCTGAGAAATTGAAATTTTATCTATGGCAGGGTAGCCAAAATAAAAATTAATTCGTTGAAGAATTGTTGGCTCATCATGTTGAATTTGTAATGCTGTTGGACCACTTGCGCCAATATATAGCGTGCCCTGCTGCCGCTTCCCTTTTGGAAACAGTATTCTGTTTGGCCTAGAATTTAGAGCTAAGGCTTCGCCGACAATTTCTTTCCAACAATCTAGAATTTCAGAATGAATAAAACCTCTTCCCTGTGTAAAATTTTTACTAACAGTGGGCAACAACTCTGAAATAGCTCGCAGCCTATTTGGCCTCAATTGTCTTTGTGGATATTTTATTTTTCTTTTTAATGGCATGGTGTTTCGTTGGCAGCAATATTTGAGTGTTGTCTTTCTTAAGTAATTTACCACTTAATAGAATAAGTGGCTGTAAAAAAATCAACAAGTGGTGTTGAGTGGGCAAAGTGAAGAAAATTAAAAATTCCCCCTTGATAATGCGCCGTGAACTTCTTGCATGGTATGAACATTATGGCAGAGACCTTCCATGGCGTGCCCCCAGAGGAAAAATCGCAGATCCCTATCGTGTATGGCTTAGCGAAATCATGTTGCAGCAAACAACTGTTACAACCGTCAAGCCATATTTTCGCAGATTTTTAGAAAGATGGCCGACGGTTATGGACCTAGCCTCCGCAGATATAGATGACATTCTACATGGTTGGCAGGGCTTAGGCTACTACGCTCGTGCGCGTAACCTACATCAGTGTGCCACTAAATTATGTGCCGAGTTCGGCGGCCGATTTCCTGATACAGAGGCAGAATTAAAAAACTTACCTGGTATTGGTGTTTATACCGCTGCCGCAATTTCTGCAATTGCATTTGGCAATCCCGCAAATGTGGTTGATGGTAATGTAGAACGTGTAATGGCTCGACTTTATGCAGTAAAGGAACCATTGGCTAAATGTAAACATGAAATAAGGCAGTTATCTGCTCAGTTGGCCCCGCGTACTACCCGAGGTCGACCAGGTGATTTTGCGCAAGCCGTAATGGACTTGGGAGCAACAATTTGTACGCCTCGAAAACCAAAATGTATGATTTGCCCCTTGTCCCGCCGTTGTATTGCTTACCAAGAAGGCCTTCATGAAACCCTTCCAAGCAAACAGAAAAAGGTCCCAAAACCTCTACGATACGGGGTAGCGTTCTGGGTTATCAATCAAAACGGTCGAATTTTGATGAGAAAGCGCCCAAATAGAGGACTTCTCGGTGGAATGGTGGAGGTACCTTCCACTGATTGGGTGACAGAGCAATGGTCAATTGCTAATGCTATAAAGATTGCGCCATTAAAAGGTAGCTGGAGAATTCTTCCAGGGGTCGTCAAACATACCTTTACTCATTTTCATTTAGAGCTGTTAATATTAGCGGCAAATTTGAAACCGGTGGACGGTCCAGCTGGCGCTATTTGGGTGCTACCAGAGAAAATCGAAAATTACCCGCTGCCCACAGTTATGAAAAAAATAGTTGGACATGTTTTAAAATCGGGCTGAGCTTTATATCACTTCAAGGTACTGTTTAATAGCACTGGTTTTGATTTATCGTTTCTCAGAGCCATATCGGCCCGTATCCTATCCCGTAATTTATCTATTGGAACGACCTTGCCGCGGCGCTCGGTATGCCAAAATGTCCAACCATTACAGGATGGCGCATCTTGTACTTTTGCACCCACTTGGTGAATTGAACCACGGAACCCTTTAATGGCGATACTTCCATCTGCGTTAACTTTTGCCGTCACTCGTTTTCGAATATCAAACAGTTTATCACCGGCATTTAGCAAACCTTGCTCGATAACACTGCCAAAGGGAATACGGGGTTCTGTTCTCTTGTCAGGTGTGGATAAGACAGAAATGTCTGATGAACCCATTTGAGTTTCGCTGATGCGCTTTTGAGCGACGTCCACGTAATCGACTTCACGCTCAATTCCGACCCAATGTCGGCTTAGCCTCTTAGCCACGGCTCCAGTGGTGCCGGTACCGAAAAATGGATCAAGTATGATATCTCCAGGGTTAGTGGAAGCTAAAATTATGCGGTGTAAAAGGCCTTCGGGTTTTTGGGTTGGATGTAGCTTGTGCCCATTTCGTTTTAGGCGCTCGCCCCCCCCACAAATGGGGAATAGCCAATCACTGCGCATTTGAACGTCATCATTTAATGATTTCATTGCCCGATAGTTAAAGGTGGGTTTAGCATCCTGAGATTTAGCGCACCATATCAATGTTTCATGTGCATTGGTAAAGCGTTTACCTCGAAAATTGGGCATGGGATTTGATTTTCGCCAAATTATATCATTTAAAACCCAAAACCCCAGATCTTGAAGTGATGTTCCCACTCGAAAAATATTGTGGTAACTACCAATTACCCATATTGAGCCCGTGGACTTCAAAATTCGATGGGCAGCAGCAAGCCATTCGCGTGTAAATTTATCATAGTGGCTAAAATTAGAAAATTTGTCCCAATCTTCGTTTACACCGTCTACCCGAGTATTGTTCGGGCGATGTAGATCTCCTGTAAGCTGCAGGTTATATGGGGGGTCAGCGAAAATCATATCAATAGAATCGTCCGGAATAGATTGCATAACTTCGATGCAGTCACCAACTATTGTTTTGTCGAGCCCTAATTTAGGATTTTTGATCATGTCAAGAAACATGAGTCATAAGAGAGTCGTCGTCAACTAATTTATTGGATTCAATAGGTTAGCAGAAAATTAATGGTAATTTTTTAACCAGATATATGTTATATCATTGGTTCTGACTCAATATCTTGATTATCGGCGCGAACTTTTTGCGGTGATGTGGTGTCACCCCAAATTTTTCCAAACCTTTTGAATGCTGGCTGGTACCATATCCCGAATTTCGTTCCCAGCCGTAATCTGGATAACGCATCGATAGTTTAGTCATGATCCGATCGCGTGTAACTTTGGCGACTATTGAAGCGGCAGCGATTGAAAGGGAAATAGAATCTCCTTTGATTATTGATTTTGCGGCGCATGGCAAACTAGGAATTTGGTTCCCATCTACCAGAGCAAAATCGGGTTCGATCGGCAGGGCAGTGATCGCTCGTTGCATTGCCTTAAGCGTAGCCTGGAGAATATTCAATTTTTCAATTTCTTTTGTTCCGGACGCGCCAATTCCGATTTTTGCGAATAATTTTAAGTGATTGGCGATATGCTCTCGTCTCGACTTGCTCAGCTTTTTGGAATCATCAATTTTACCGGCAAACTCGAGAGATAATTTTCTGGGGTCAATGATTACAGCGGCGGCAACTACAGGTCCGGCCCATGGCCCTCGGCCGACCTCATCAATTCCAGCGACTAAATCGCCAGCATGTTTTTCTAAAGTCAAATCAGCCAAATTCCGTTTTCCTAAAATTAAGGAAATGAATCTTACATGAATAAATAATTATCATTTCTTTGGCCATTTAGTGATTGTTTTCTCTCTCATCTGGTATGCCTTAGACATAATTCTTCCTGAAGAACGACGGGCCCATCGGGCGCTTCGTCTTGCTAATAAACGTTCTCCAACGAAAGTGGCATTAAAAACAAGTTTAAGCGTATTCAACCGTCTTTCCGCAATTCGTTGTAGGCGTCTTGCTGTTGATAACCAAAAGGGACTGAGTGCAAGGCTTAAAACGGTTACAGAAATAATCAGCTTAGATTCCTCTGGTGTGATTGCGGCTACTACAGTTGCTGACGCAGCTAATAAGAAAGAAAATTCCCCTAGTTGAGAAATAATAACACCCGACATAAATGCCCGTTGCCATGATTCTCCTAACAATCTGAAAATAAAAATGTTCAAGGCACTTTTAAATAAAGTAACAATAAGGAATAAGAACAAAACCATACTTAGGTTATTCCAAACGAAATTTAAATCTAGCAAAAGACCTATAGAGAGAAAAAATATCATCAGCATTACACTCTGAATGGGTCGGACTACCGCTAACATTGGCTCTCTTTCAACGCTATTCCCAATTGCGAGTCCGGCTAAAAAAGCGCCATAGGCTGGTGAAAGCCCGATTGCCCCCATGAGCGCGCTAGCTCCAAAACAGTAAACGAGTCCGGCTAACGGTGATAATTCAACATGACCGATGATAATTTTGTAGAATGGTAAATGTTGTCGACCTTGCTGTAGTAGAATTCGAACTAGTCCAAAGAGTATTAGTCCGGAAATGCCAATCTGTGCTGCGGCTGCCATATCAAAACCATGGGAGCCAAGATTTTCAACGATCAAGAGCATAGGCAAAAAGGCTAAATCCTGTGCAATTAGAACGGCTACCGTGATACGACCAACACGAGCACGAAGGGCTCCAATTTCTTCAAGTAATTTTACAGCGACAGCCGTAGATGAAAGGGCAACAACAAACCCTAGGAGTATGGCGGCAGAGGTTGAAATTCCCAGTAGGGAAGAAGCCAAGAACATTATAAGTAAGCAGGCGGTAGTTTGCATAGCCACAGCAGGTAGGGCGAGGCGCCATGTATATTTTAAAGTTCGTACGCTAAGTTCCATACCCACAATAAAGAGGAGCATCAAAACGCCGATTTCTGCAAAACCCGCAATCATACCCTCACTTTGAACCAGCTCAAATCCCGTTGGACCTAAAAGAACACCGGCCAGCAAATATCCAACAAGTGGTGGTTGTTTAAAGTGGGCAAAGGCCATACCGCATGCTAATGCCGTTATAACGACGTAGGCGAGCCCAGAGAGATCTGTTCCATGTTCCATTTAGGAGTTAAAACTAGCACGCAAGACCGAGTCGCGCTCAATCTTGAACAATATTGACCTGCTAGAATAAAGCTAACTGATTATTATCAATCTTTTTTGGAACACCAAACTGACTTGTGTTAAGCGCAATACCAGGCGAGTCATAATTGAATTTTTTTAATGCTAAATTAAAACGTCTTTTTAATAGAAAAGCATATTCTCCGGCGCCAGTCATACGAGAATTAAACGCTGATTGGTAGACTTTACCTCCGCGAGTGCTGGCCAATAAATTCATTACTCGATTTGCCCGATTTGGTTCGTGGATATTTAGCCATTCTTTAAAGAGTTCAGAAACTTCAAGTGGTAAACGAAGCAAAATATATGAAGCTAGCTGGGCTCCTGCATCGCTGCCGTTAGCTAGGATGCCTTCAAGCTCGTGATCATTTAATCCCGGAATTATAGGGGCTACGATTATGCCGCAAGGGATACCAGCATCAACTAGAGTCCTAATGGTCGCCAGGCGTTTCATTGGAGTTGGCGCTCTAGGTTCTAGTTTATTGGAAAGACGGTGGTCAAGTGTTGTTACCGAAAGAGATACCTTTACCAGCCCCTGTTTGGCCATAATTTTTAATATATCTAGGTCTCGCAGGACTAACGTCGATTTGGTAACAATGCTTACCGGGTGATTAAATTCGGATAGCACTTCAAGAATTCCTCTGGTCAATCGAAGTTGCTTTTCTACCGGTTGATAGGGGTCAGTGTTAGTGCCCATAGCTATAGTGCGGCATTTATAAGCCGCTTTGCTCAATTCTCGTCTAAGGAGATTGGGTGCCTCGGGTTTGTAAAAAAGTTTGGTCTCAAAATCCAGTCCCGCAGAAAACCCCAGAAATGCATGCGTGGGGCGCGCAAAACAGTAGATACAGCCATGTTCACAACCGCGATAGGGGTTGATTGAACGATCGAAAGGGACATCCGGAGATTGATTTCGAGTGATAATAGTTTTACATGCATCCTTGGTTAGGCTCGTTGAAACTTTATTTTGGGACAAAAATTCTTTGCCACTTAGCCACCCGTCCTGTACGGCCTGTTCGTTATGTTTCTCAAATCGGCCGGTACGATTGGAGATAGAGCCACGACCGGTTTGCCTTGGAAATAACTCTTCTTTTAAGAAAATGTTTTCCTGTTGATTATCAATGGATTTTGGTAGTTTATTAACCATATTTAACTATATAAAGACGGGAAGAACAAAACAAGAACATTTATACAGTTGTTACAGGATTTTCTTATATTAATCAAATCAAAAATAACAAATTTAAAAAGTGATTTTTATGTTAAGTGTAATTTTGCCCACTTTAAATGAGGAAGAACGCCTAAAACCAACATTGAATTCGATAAAACGTTTCGTAGACGAAATTATAATAAGTGATGGCGGATCGATTGACGGTACAGTTGGGTACGCAAAAAGTGTCGGAGCGCGTGTAGTTACCGTTGGGAAAGGTCGTGGGTCACAATTAAAAATTGGGGCACAGATCGCTGAGGGCGATTGGTTGTTGTTTCTTCATGCTGATACTGTGTTAGCCGATGGCTGGTTTACTGAAGCTACTAAGTTTATGAATCTAGGTTTGGATAAAGCGGGAGTATTTAAATTTTCGTTCGATGATCCGCGCTGGCTTGCTCGAGTTATAGAAAAGATTGTTTTTTTGCGAAACAAACTTCTTGCTATGCCATTTGGTGACCAGGGTATGTTGATTAGTCGGTCATTCTATGAGGATTTGGGTGGTTTTAAATCAATTCCCATATTTGAAGATGTTGACATTATAAGGCGAATAGGGAGAAGACAGTTGGTGTTTTTTAATAGTCGCGCTGTCACTTCTGCCGAACGGTATAACAAAAACCGTTTATTTTTTCAGTCGTTCAAAAATCTTTTAATGTTTATACTATACTATTTGGGAGCTTCACCTCATTTTTTGGTTCGTCTTTACAAATGAAAAGGTTGCCAATTCTTCTTATTTTCGTTCGCGCACCCTTTTTAGGAACCGTCAAAACAAGACTTGCAAGGGGTATTGGTCAAGTGCAAGCGCGGGAATTTTATGCCAAAACATCAACTGATATTATAAAAAAAATTTCAAAAGACCGAATTTGGCGAACAATTTTGTGTGTTACGCCAGATGACGCAGCCTTGCAGTGTAGGTTTTGGAAGGAGGCTAAAGATAGGATACCACAGGGTCACGGCAATCTTGGAGAACGAATGGAACGGGCATTACTTCGGTTTCCAAACCAGCCCGTCATAATTGTTGGAAGTGATATTCCGGAAATTTCCCAGAAAATTATCAAAGAAGCATTTTCTCTAGCCAAACGATCTGACCTTGTGTTTGGACCATCCTCGGATGGTGGGTACTGGCTTGTTGGGGCTCGGATAGGTTCTTTAACGAGGGGTCTGTTTAAGAACGTTCGGTGGTCCACCGAACATGCATTGGCAGATACTCTTAAAAACACTGGTATCAAACGTACGGTGTTTGTTAATGAACTCGATGATATAGACGATGTTACCGATTTAATTAATTGGTCTAATTAACGTTCCTGAAGTCGGGGAAGAAGTTCGGCGAAATTACATGGTCTATGACGAATGTCCAACTGTGAAAGCAAAATACCGTCCCATGCATCGCGACAAGCACCGGTTGATCCTGGTAAGGCGAAAAGATAAGTACCTGCAGCCACTCCCGCAGTAGCACGTGATTGGATTGTTGAAGTCCCAATCAATTCATAGCTAAGTTGTCGGAACAACTCCCCAAAACCAGTAATCTCCTTTTCATAAACTGCAGAAAATGCTTCAGGCGTTACGTCTCGGCCAGTAATACCGGTGCCTCCGGTTGCTAACACCACTTCAACCTTTGGATCTAAAATCCACTGCTGAAGTTTGAAAATTATTGCAGATTGGTCATCCGGAACAATTGTTTTTTCTACTAATGTGTGCCCAGCGTCTTTCAGTTTAGTAACTAGGAGCTCGCCGGACCTATCGGTTTTTTCTGTTCGAGTATCGGAAACTGTTAAAACAGCTATATTTACAGGAACAAAAGGGATCGATTTATCGATTCCAGACATTTAGTCTCTCTATTAAGTTTATTTATCCAATGATTTGTAAACCGGATTTAGACCTTGGGCAATGGAATCCAATGTTGGAGATTTTTGACCAAATCGGTCTCGATAAATCCAAAAATTAGATAATACTCTTTCTACAAAGTCTCGAGTTTCACGTGATGGCATACTCTCAATGAACATGAGTGGATCTCGCGTCCGTTTAAAAATCCTCTTCTGCCACTTTGCTAAATTTCCTGGTCCCCCATTGTATGCTGCAGCCATGAACAATACGTTTCCTCTGACAGTTTCATGCTGTAACAGATAACCGAGATATTTTTGCCCCAATTTCAAGTTAAGTCCTGGATCGTATAATTTGTTTCGTTTCCACCCTCTAAACCTCTTTTGCGCCATGTAACCAGCTGTGCTTGGCATTAACTGCATAAGTCCGCGTGCTCCGGCATGACTTTTAGCTCGGGTATTGAATGCGGATTCTTGGCGCATAACCGCATAAATCAAAGCACGGTCAATCTTAAATCCATCTTTGGGTGTCCATCGTGGTACCGGGTATAAACCACGCTCAATTCTAATTTGATTTTGTCGCATTAAAGCGATTGCAGTTTTAAGGGCCAGAGATGGCAAACCAAAGTGATCCGCTATATGAAGTAAGGCTATTCTCCTAATTGCGCTTTTGTTTTGCCCAAGGTATCGGAGTTCTTGTTCTGCCCGACTGAAGTTGCCAGCCTGAATTAGACCAAGAGCCCGCTGTGCCCGAAGATTTTTAGAAACTTCAATTATGGCCTTTTTTTTGGTCTTTAGTGCATTCCACTTAAAAGGGGAGGGAATGCCTAATATTCGGCCGGCTAAGACACCATAAAACGTTCTTGGGTGGCTAGAGGCCAATCCTAACCATCGGCTCACACGATCGGGACGCTGAGCAACAAGATTAGCACGGGCAGCCCAAAACGCGGCCGCTGATTGTGACCACCTGGATTGCCCACCAATAGCGGCCATTGACTGAAAATGATCCGCAGCATTTATATAACGCTTGGATCGAAAGGCGGCGAGCCCGACATACCAATGACCGAGCGGGTAGTATTTGCCTGACCGGCGGGCAGCACTAGAAGCGATATTAAATGCGCGGCGATCTTCGCCTAAATAAAACCACCCACTGCTGATTCTCATCTTATTTATATCTATATGTGCGACGTTAAGTTTCCTGAAACGTTTCTGCTTTAGAAGATTTTCCGCAATTGTTAGTCTTTGTCTTCGTACAAGTCTTCTAATTTGCAAGTGTAAATTTCGTGCCAGGCGCGGGTAGCGTAAGCCTCGTCGACTATTACGCTCTATTCCCCCGTTTCCGCTTTCGGAAAAAATAACTTTCTTTGGCAGATTAGGTTTTGTTGGCCTTGGAGAATTTCTTGGTTTTCTGCGTAGAGCAAGTTTATAAATTCGTCTGGCATCAGGGTGATCGGCGTATTTCCTGAGCCAATTGGCTAGCTCCTTATAGCGAGAACGGTAACGGGTTGGGTGTAAATAGCGTTGTGCTTGGATGTGTCCAAGCAATATCTTATTGGAGAGTTTTTTAATCAACCGATTAGCTTTTCTCCAATTACCCTTTTCTTGGATTAGAAAAATTTGCTGATACAATTTGACATCGGTTTTATCCAATGGCTTTGGGAATTGGTAATTATTCTTAGCATCAGCGGTATAACTGATTAATGCAATTGAAACGGTTGCTGAAAAAATTATTATTCTCGCTGTCATCAAGCCGTTTTGTATTAATTTATAACTAAATTTTGGCAACTAAAGATGCTCCTGGGGCCGATGAAACTTCAACCTTCAATCCGGTTATTAGGGTTAACTCTGCCTGCAAATTAAGGCAAGCGCTTCAAAGGTTAGAAAAACCATCTTCATTTATATCATCAAGTTTCTTTTTAATTTCTAATAAATCTATCCATGTTTCACGCTTCTGTGCCGGTGAACGTATCAAGTATGCGGGATGTAAAATAGCGCGGGCGAGAATAGGAGTAGGTAAGTTTTCGTGCTGGTATTCCAGCCATTTGCCTCTTGTTCGCATAATACCCTGTGATGATCCTAAGAGTGATTTTGCTGCTACGCCTCCAACCAATATCAATATTTTAGGACATACAAGCTCTATATGTCGCTCAATAAATGGCATGCAGGAAATTATTTCTGTGGGGGTCGGGGTACGGTTTCCTGGCGGACGCCAAGGTAAAATATTGGTGATATATACATCTTTGCGTTCAACTGAGATGGCTGCTAGAAGGCGGTTTAGGAGCTGTCCTGCCGGTCCTACAAATGGTATACCTTCGCGGTCCTCTTGTGCACCGGGGGCCTCTCCCACAAACATAAGGTTAGAACCGATGCTGCCCTCACCAAAGACCAAATTTTTGGCTGTCTGTTTAAGGGGGCAGCCATCAAATTCGTTTATTACGATACGCAAAGCTTCCAAGGTGTCAGCCGACTTTGCAGCGGCAAGGGCAAACTCTATGGCTTTTTCACGTGGAATCAGTTTTGAAGATGGGTCGGAAACCGGAGGTGAGTTAGGAGCAGAGTTTGTAATAATGTCAGAAAACGGTGTATCTTTTTTTTGATTATTTTTAATTGGTTGAACTGAAATCAGGCGATTGACTGGCTTTTCCTGCAAGGCCTCATTTACACCGTTTTCGATGTACCATTTGAGAATTTCCGTTAGGCTATTTTCTTCTACCATATGAAAAAGGTATCATGAAAGAGAACAGTTAAACAGCAGGATAGCAAAGGGAAGAGGAATAAATGGAACGCGAGGCAATGGATGTCGATATAGTTATAGTAGGTGCGGGGCCGTCAGGCCTTTCGGCGGCCATCAGGTTGGGGCAACTCGCAGCTGAAAACGATATGGAATTGAATATTTGTTTACTAGAAAAAGGGTCAGAAGTTGGTGCTCATATACTTTCCGGCGCTGTTCTCGAAACAAAGGCATTAAACGAACTTATTCCGGATTGGCAGGACAAAGGAGCACCCATAAAAACAAAAGCTATTGATGATAATTTTATTTTTTTAACTGAAGGCCGCTCATTTGCTTTGCCTACCCCCCCACAAATGCATAACAAAGGTAATTATATTGTAAGTCTTGGAAATGTGTGTCGTTGGCTCAAAGAACAGGCTGAAGAGCTTGGAGTTCAGGTTTTTGAAGGATTTTCTGCATCTGAAATTCTATATGACGGTGAAGTCGTTAGCGGGGTGGCAACCAGTGATATGGGCGTTGCGTCAGATGGCAGCCATAAGGATAATTTCTCTCCAGGTTACGAATTACGGGCTAAGTATACGTTGTTTGCAGAAGGGTGTCGTGGCTCTCTAACCAAGGGTCTCTTTGAGAAATTCGATATGAGATCAAATGCGGATGCCCAATCGTATGCGATTGGTATAAAAGAATTATGGGAGGTTGACCCAGATCAACACCATCAAGGGAAAATTGTTCACACGATCGGTTGGCCACTCGACACGAAAACATATGGTGGTTCTTTTTTGTATCATTTAGAAGATAATCAGGTGGCTGTTGGATTTGTAACAGGCCTTGATTATCGAAACCCCTTCCTTTCGCCCTTTGAAGAGTTTCAGCGGTTCAAGACCCATCCTAATATTCGCCCTACTTTTGAGGGAGGTCGACGTGTTGCCTATGGGGCTAGGGCCTTAAACGAGGGAGGATTCCAGTCAATTCCAAAACTAGTTTGTCCTGGGGCAGCAATCATTGGCTGTGCGGCTGGGTTTTTAAATGTTCCCAAAATCAAGGGCAGCCACAATGCAATGAAGACTGGCATGGTTGCAGCCGAAGCGGCATTCGCTGCGTTAAAAAGTGAGAGCGGAAACGTATTGGAAAATTATCCCGAGCAATTAAAAAGGAGTTGGGTGTGGGATGAATTATACCGCGTCAGGAATATCAGGCCCTCTTTTCGCTGGGGCCTCTGGGTTGGGCTAATATATTCTGCAATAGATACGTTTTTGTTGCGAGGCAGAGCACCTTGGACGTTCAGGCAGCACGCTGACCACACTACTTTATTGCCCGCTGAGAAAAGCAATATTATTGAGTACCCGAAACCGGATGGGAAAATTTCGTTCGACAGATTATCATCAGTCTTTATTTCCAATACCAATCACGAAGAGGATCAGCCGGTTCACTTGAAATTAAAAGATGATTCTGTACCGATTTCGACTAATCTTGAAATTTATGACGCTCCGGAGCAGCGATACTGCCCTGCCGGTGTTTATGAAATTATTGATGACGGTGACGATAACGGGCTAAGACTGCAGATAAATGCACAAAATTGTGTGCATTGTAAGACTTGTGACATAAAAGACCCTACACAAAATATTAATTGGGTGGTCCCTGAAGGTGGCGGAGGGCCTAACTATCCTAATATGTAAAATTTCCGTAATTGAAAGGCTGTTCCTGGTGGATGGCGCTCGCATTTTTGATTTAACATCGTTATATTAGTTGTTGGAATAATGACTTCTATGCTGGCGAGATTGGTATACTTTGAGAGACAAATTTCTGATTAAACGGTTAGCATTATTTAGTTTTCAAATGACTAAAAATCAGCCTGGGAATTCAGGTAGGTGTTGTTTTAGTGTTCAAGGTCCACTTAGAATCTGGATTTTAATTGTAGCGAATGTTTTTTTTATTTGTTGTATATCCGTTAAAGACGCAATTTCAACGCCACTGACCGGAATAAAATACAGTGAGACTATAAAGGAAGTTTCTCTAGGACCCGAGTTTGCCTCCGCATCTGGGAATTACTTAGCTGGTCGTTCCGCACACCGACGTCGTGATTATAGTAATGCGGCAAAATACTTATCAGGCGCGTTGTCCATCGACTCAAAAAATAGACAAATCCGGCGACAGGCTTTCCTTTCGCTATTGGCTGGCGGACATATGCCAGAAGCAGCTGTTCTAGCGAAGGAGATCGTAAATCTAGATAAGGGTGACCCGCTTCCCACGTTGAGCTTATTAGTTGAGGACATGGCATCCGGCAATTATATCTTAGCTGAGAAAAGGCTAAAGGCCTTACCCAAAAAAGGTATGGCAAAATTTTTTTCACCACTGTTGTTAGGTTGGCTTAAGTTTGCGCAAGGTGATTTAATTGGCGCAATTGAAAATATCGAAGAATTAGAAAAAATATCATCCTTTTCTTCACTTCAAAATATGCACATGGGATTAATATATGAGCAGGCAGGAAAGCCTGATTTAGCTGAAAAATCGTTAAAAAAGTCGGTTGAAAAACATTCCTCGGTCCGTGGTGTAATGGCGTTTGGAGTTTTTCTTGAGCGCAAGAAAAGATGGAAAGAAGCTAAAGAAATATACAGGCGTTTTCTATCTGGTAATGGAAATGATGCCATTGAAAGTATGATAGAGAGGGTTGAGGCTAGGTATCCGTCACCAATATTTATTAAAAATGCGCAAGAAGGGATGGCCGAAGTATTTTTTAATTTGGCCAGTACCTTAGCGCATGGGCAATCTTCCGACCTCGCATTGATTTACGGTCGATTGGCTTTACGAATACGTCCAGCATTTCCTTTAGCACAGCTTCTTTTGGGTGATCTGCTTGAATCATTGTCGAGAAATTTAGAAGCGGTAGCACTATACAAAAAGATTGATCGAAAATCCCCAATATCGTGGGCAGCAAGGCTCCGTCAGGCATCCACTCTGAATGAGTTGGGTTTAACAAATGACGCAATTTCGCTACTGAGAACCATGGCCAAAGAACATAAACATCGTTTTGAGCCGTTAATTAGGATTGGCGATGTTTATCGTTCACAGAAAAATTTTTTAAAGGCTATAAAAGCGTACGATCACGCAATAAATAGAGTTGGTAGATTAGAGAAGAATCATTGGTCAATATTATATGCTCGGGGTATAGCTTTTGAACGGGCTAAAAGATGGCAAAATGCGGAAAAAGATTTTTTAAAGGCACTTGATCTCAATCCTCAACAGCCTTTTGTCTTAAATTATTTGGGATATTCTTGGGTCGATAGAGGTATAAACCTTGAAAGGGCAAAAAAGATGATCCGCACTGCTGTTAATTTGAGGCCAAACGATGGTTATATCGTGGACAGCCTTGGTTGGGTTTTGTTCCGTCTCGGAGATTTTCTGGGGGCGACTAAAAATTTAGAACGCGCTGTGGTTTTGAGACCGGAAGATCCAACCATAAATGATCACTTAGGGGATGCTTACTGGAAGGTAGGGCGAAAAAATGAAGCTCGTTTCCAATGGAAACGGGCTTTATCGCTCTCTCCAGAAAAAGAGTTTATACCGGGTATCGAAGATAAATTACGCCACGGCCTAATAACAACCAAAACCTTAGGCCAATAAATTTGACGGATAATCTTTTTCAAAATCCTGTAAGGGTTGTGTCAGTGGGCGCACCCGCAAAAATTAATCTATATCTAAATATTACTGGACAGCGGGTTAATAATTACCATGAACTTGATAGCCTAATAGCCTTCGCGGCCCATGGGGATCAGATCGAGGTCAAGAAATGCGATCATTTCAACTTAGAAGCTAGTGGCCCATTTTCGGAGAAACTTCCGCCTAGTAACGAAAATTTAGTGATGAAAGCAGCTAAAGAACTTGCTAGGGGAACAAATTATGAAGGTGGTGCATGTATTAAACTTATAAAGAATTTGCCAGTTTCATCGGGGATTGGGGGTGGCTCGGCAGATGCGGCAGCAACTCTGAAGGCACTTAACGACCTTTGGGAGACCAACCTTCAAAATAAAGATTTAATGGTTATGGCTCTTAGACTGGGCGCAGATGTACCAGTATGTCTGCTGAGTAAAACAGTGAGAATGAGTGGTATAGGTGACAAGCTCTCCAGGGTAAGCGGACTTCCAAAGTGCGGTATTCTTCTGATCAATCCTGGAATACCAATTTCTACGGTTAACGTATTTCAGTTGTGTCGGGGTGATTTTTCAAATCAAGTTAAAATCCCAAACATAGAGAATCGTGAGGTATTTTTCGAATTTTTGTCCACCCAAAAAAATGATCTTCAAGACGCAGCAATTAAAATTGCGCCAATAATCAAGGAGGTGTTAAAAATTTTAACTGATGATCCAAATTGCCGTTTAGCAAGGTTATCGGGGAGCGGTGGAACCTGCTTTGGACTTTACGAGGACGAACCTAAAGCTTTATTTGCTGCGGAGGCTATGTATGGCCATTTTTCCGACTGGTGGATACAGCCCACACGGCTTACTGACTAAAAATTTTTGTATGTGTTTAATAAAAGAATTTATTTTTCATTTTGTTGGCTCTCCAAAATTTGAGAACTAAGTGTTGAAGCTTTGAATGGTATATTTAAATACTTATTCCATGTTTAGCTATTCTCAATCCTGTCCAAACGCTCGTTAATTCTCATTAAAGTAAGTTCCATCGGCGCAATGGAAACGCTTTCCTTTAATTTAATCTCCGTTAATTGTTTCGAAAGTCGATCTAATTGTTCTGTTAAAGGCTCGACTAAAGCAGATGTTTTCAATTCTGCCTGTGTTACTCGAACACTTAACGACTCAATACTATCAAATAGCGCTTGAGTAGTTGATTCGCGCCGTGAGGACTGGTCGTTATTCATATCCACCTGTAGTTTATCTTCATACGCAGGATTTGCTAAATCATAATTGAATTCTTGATTTACTCTAAATTGCTGGGCGGGATTGTACTGTTGTTCATAACTATAGTTTGGAAAATTTTGAAGTTTTTGAGCTGAGAAATTTTCATAGTTTTGGCCTTGGTCCCCTATATTGTTTTTATGGGGTAAGCTTGTTAACTGTTCGGTAGCGGCTGCCCGAATCATTTGGTTTAACCAGGCACCAATCGTAAGACCAGCTCGTCGTGCGGCTATTTTTGCTGCTTCCCGCGCTTCGGGTTCAACACCTTTTACACTCCATGGAGAAATATGAATTGCCATAATTTCAAACCTTACTCGTTTGACAACTGAATGGGCTCAAAAATCTAAGATACACTTTTCTGATTATTTGAGTTTGAAACACTGTGAATAAGATTATCATAACACCAAAATGAGAATAATATTTTAATTTTCCGACATGTTACTGATATAATTTTTGATTTATGGGATTTTTTATAAAATATTGTCAGAATTTGATTGGAATCTATTGCGGTATTATTTAAACCTTTTATTTTTCCGCTGCAAATTGGGGCATAGCCAAGTGGTAAGGCAACGGGTTTTGATCCCGTGATCCCTGGTTCGAATCCAGGTGCCCCAGCCAAAACTTTTGAAGGGGTTCAATTTGGGACTTTTAGATGCCCAAGGGTTAAAATGCCCTTTGCCTGTTCTGCGAACTCGAAAATTTATAAAATCTGTAAAGATCGGCGAAGAGTTAAAAGTGTTAGCAACTGATCCTGCAGCTCCTAAAGATTTTAAAGTGTTCTGTGAACAATCGGGACAAGAGTTTGTTTCAAGCAATGTGATTGACGGGGTAATAAATATTATACTTCGACGAAAATCATAGATCCCATTAGCTAACCAATTTTAATTCAAGAAAACTATTTTTGTGATGAATTCTTCAGATGCTAACTTAGGTAAAGACCATTTCCGTTCTCAGGGTCAACAACTGGCGGTGATCAGTCTTATTAGTGCCGGACATTTTATCAGTCATTTTTACGTTATTTGTTTGGCTCCCTTATATATTGCAATGTCTAAAGATTTAGGGGTTGGATTCGCTGAATTAGGCCTAATTTCGTCAGGATTTTTTATCGCTGGTGCAACACTCCAAATGCCAGCCGGCCTTTTAGTAGACAGAATTGGAGCCAAACGAGTCCTATTTGTTGGGATGTTTCTACTTTCGCTGTCAGTTACCTTAGCTGGTTTGACCAACTCATATTGGAGTTTACTGATTTTGTTCATGTTTGCTGGTGCAGGAAATTGTGTATTCCACCCGTGTGATTATGTCATAATGTCCTCTTCGATTGATGAAAAAAAACTAGGACGTGCTTTCAGCATCCATAGCTTCAGCGGTTCAGCCGGGTTTTTTGCGGTTCCTCTTGTAATGCCATTACTAATGGAACTGACAAATTGGCAAAATGCATTATTTATTGTTGGGGTTTGCGGGTTGCTAATAGTGAGTGTCATTTTTCTTTTGCAAAATTTTTTAAGTGACACCGCTTCACGTCAAAAACAGCCGGCTGGTCAGTTATCCAGAACGCGGGATGCACTTTTGACAAAAAAAATTCTTTCCCATTTTGTTTATTTTATTACGTCCTCTGCAGCGACTAGCGCATTAGGTGGTCTAACAATTGTTGTGCTCGTCTCTTATTATGGTGTTTCTGAGAAGCTTGCTGGATTTATATTGTTAGCATACTTGATAGCCGCGTCTGTCGGTGTGATTACCGGAGGCTTTATTGCGGATAAGACTAAACGCCATAACGTCGTTCTAGTTGTAACAATGCTAATAGCTACATTAGTTACCGGCATAGCTGCGTTAGGGATTATCGACTTCTGGGCCTGTGTTGGGATGTTGGTTATAGCTGGACTTACTAAGGGCATAGTTGCGCCATCACGCGACTTAATGGTTAGAAATGATGCTCCACCATCATTACTAGGGGGCGTTGTGGCTTTTGTTACAATTGGATTTACTATTGGTAATGGTGCGGCTCCGGCAATCGCAGGTTGGCTTGTAGACCTTGGCTCACCTCTTAATGTGTTTTGGTTTGCTGCCGCTATGTCACTCGCGGCAATCTGTTGCCTTTTGGTAGCCTACGAAAAAAAATAAAATTTCGGGAATACAATTAAACGCTTGAGATTGTCGATTCGACAAAGATTGCAGTATTTATTTCATTCTACAGTGGTAGTTGGAGTAGTCGGCGGTGGATATATATTACATGAATAACGTAAGTGTACCTTGGCACCGCGCCGTCATAACAGTTGATCAATTTGCAAGGGCCGATATTGATGAGATTTTTGCGCTAGCGGCTCGACTTTCTGTTGGCCGAACAATGCCACTTACGGGAAAGTCGATTGTTAATTTGTTTTATGAACCCTCTACCCGGACGTCGTCGAGCTTTCATGCTGCTATGAGCCGGCTTGGGGGCAGTGTTATACCCATTAACGAAGTCAATTATTCATCAGTTACTAAGGGAGAAACTCTCGAGGATACGATCCGCACTCTCGAAAGCTACACTGATGCCATAGTTTTACGGCATTATGATGAGGGTGCCACAGAGCGAGCTGTCTCAGTGGCCTCGGTCCCAATTATAAATGCAGGTAACGGAGCTGGTGAACACCCTACCCAAGCGCTACTCGACCTTTATACAATTTTTAAGGAACGTGGTGGGATTGATGGTCTAAATGTGACGTTAATGGGAGACCTTAAGCATGGGAGGACGGTACACAGCCTGATTAAATTGTTGCGGATGTATGATGTAAAAATTCGGTTAGTTTCACCCCCAGAATTATGCCTGCCAAAACCATACCTTTATAAGGGTGATATAGAGCGTATAAATTTAGAGTCTTTAATTGATGATACAGATATTCTCTATGTTACGCGTGTCCAAAAAGAGCGCTTTGCAGATGAATTAGCTATTGATATCTCCTATTCAGTTACTCGTTCCGATATGGACCGCGCTAAGGAAAATCTGGTGTTGATGCACCCTCTTCCACGAGTCGGAGAAATACCAACAGAACTGGATAATGATCCACGGTCAGCTTATTTCAGGCAAGTCAGATATGGTCTACATGTCAGAATGGCTTTGCTTGTTGCCATGATTGGTCGGGATTAGCGTCTAATTAATGCTCGCGTCATTATGTATACTTTTAGTGTCTGCCTGCCCCATTTGCAGATCCTAAAGCATCCATATCATTTTGGTTAATTAATTAAGCTAGTTACTTTGGGTCATGCTATAACTGCAATGGCATTTATTTCGATTAATAATTCTGGGCGATTTAGAGCAGCTACAGTAACCAAGGTTGAAGCTGGGAAATTCGGGTCAATGAAAAATTCTTTTCGAATTTCTACAAAACGAGTGTTGTTTGCAACATTCGTTAAGAAGATTGTCATTGTAACGATATCAGAAATATTACCTCCCGCTTCATTCATGGTCATATCGAGTTTTCTGAAGACGCAACGAGCCTGAGAATCAAAATCGTTGGCGAGGGAGTTCCCATTCTCGTCTTCCCAAGCTAAGTGCCCGGCGAGCCAAACAGTTTTGCCACCCTTTGTAATAACGGCAGGTGAATAGGATCGAGACCGTTGATATTCGGAAGAAAGATATGAATGCTTCATCAAACCATATTAGCGTTTGGCGCCATCCCAGCCATGAGTTGAAATATCGAAAACAATTCCGTTGGGGTCCCGGAATTTCACCTCAGCGTTTTTTGTGTCTTCAGGACCTGGATGATATTTACCACCATGTTGTTCGATTTTCGTAATTGAATCTTCGGCATCGTCTACCCAAAAACCAAAATGGTGCACACCAATAAAATCTTTTCCGCGTTCGTCACCGGCGTCTTCCTGTGTTTCAAATTGTAGGAGCGTTAAATTCATCACCCCGTCTGTCAGGCGTGTGGCAACCCTTGATTCCGAAATTCTTTTAAGACCAAACGTGTCTTCATAAAACTTTGCAGCAGTATTTTTGTCAGGAACCGAGATTGCGATATGCCTAAGCTGCCCTTTTGCCATTTTTTTTCCTTAAAGTGATACGAAAAATTCGTAGTAATGTAATATAGCTTATAAAATTTAGGGATCATTAGCAGATTGTCGAATTTCTGATCCAACAAAATGCTCGTACCATCGTACCCATTCAATACTTTGCTTGCCGTTTGTGTCGCCTATCCAAGTATTGGCTGCCTCATAGAGTTGAAAGCCCAAAGCACTAAATGGCACAGGTGTCTCTGTTACTCGGGCAAGTTCCATTGCAATTTTGTAGTCCTTGAATTTGAGGTCCCAAGCAAAACCTCCACCAAACTTTCTTGAGATGACGTGCTGTTTCATATTGCGTTTAGTAGCAGAATTCATTCCCGTTGATTCATTTATTACATTGCACATCACCTCTGGATCTAGGCCAAAACGAGTACCAATCATGAGGGCTTCTGCTGCAGCAACTGTGTTTAAACCGCTTAGAAGGTTATTTAGCGTTTTTAACGCATGACCTGAGCCTACGTCACCAGTACGAAAAATATGGGATGCCATCGGCTCTAATACAGGTAGACACTTTTCCACTAAATTGTCTTTTCCTCCAATCATCAGTGTTAGGGTTCCCTCGTCAGCACCCTTGGCACCACCAGATACAGGGGAATCAATCATATCAATACCTTTAGAAGCTAGTTCTTTAGCGAGTTCAACGGTCATCCATGGCTGCGATGAACTCATATCTATAAGGATATCTCCTATAGAAAAGCCTTCGATGAGACCTGTTTCGCCTAGCGCGCATTCTTTTACATCCGGCCCAGCAGGTAGCATGGTGATTACGGCATCAGCGGCTTTTGCAACCGCGGCAGCGTCATTTTCCACAATAATATTATTGTGTGTACGAGCGAGGTTGCTACTTACATCTTTATTAATATCATAAATATGAATAGAAATACCGGTGGAAGCGATATGCGGCACCATTCTTGAACCCATATTTCCTATTCCGATAAACCCAAGAGTTTTAATGGTCATTCTTTTCTCCCTATTACTCAAAATCTTTAAGACCAATTTAATTTGTGACTGGCACGCCACCCCCAAATCGATCATGTTTCGTGCGCTGTTTCATATGGGGTGGTAGTTGGGCCCACTCAGGGACCATTAGCCAAAGCCGGAGCATATGACGTTTTCTTTCCAACTCTGGGTGATCTTGAAACTCTGTGCGACCATGCAAAATAGCGCGATTATTTAGAAACTGGATATCCCCTACATCCAGGTCCATTCGATAAACGAGGTCTTTACGTACTGTGGTCTGATGGAAACAAGCTAAAGCATTCTTTTCTTTCTCACTAAACTTAGTTTGATTTTCCTTAATCCATCGGTCTATAGGGGGGCCGTTAAATACACAAACCCGCTGCCCCTCGACATCTGCGAAGACGGGAATACGATAAGGCGTAGCTATAGAGTCACCATTTTTGGGGTCTTCCGTCGAATGGTAATGAAAACCATCAAATAGGATTGGCAATTCTTTGGGGTTATTTTCTAATATTGAATTATGCACCGCCATTGAACTACAAATTAAACTTGTACCCCCCGTTTTAGATGTGCGATGGCAAAGAAGGCCAACGATATCCACCGGGTCTACATGCAAACGTAATGGTCGAGGGGAACGATAACTCCTTCGAATGTCACCTGTATGCGACATATCCATCACATGACCTAATTTATCGCCGCGAAAACTCTGAGAGACCCCAACCCCAATATGGGTGCCGATACCCCAATAAATGAGTTCAAGATCACCTTCGTTATAGCGATCGATAGGTAGCCCTTTGAGAAGACAAAAGCCTAATCCGTTCTCAAGTTGTTTACTTATCTCGCCCAGCACCTTGCTTAAACTAGGCAATGGAAAATCAGATTTTTCAACTTTTTCCATTGGAAGACCACGATCTTTAACTATTTTAAGAGCACTGTTGAGCTCCGAAATAGAATTCCCATCTAATCGGTATATCCAGTCATTCCGATTTGCAATATCTGCAGCAGTCCATACCCAAGGCGCTGAAACTGGTTTTAGCTTTTTTTCATCGACCATGATGATTTTCCCTAAAACAAAATTCTTTTTTTAATAATACCTTATAAAAAATGTGGGTTCATTAATACTTCTAATTTTTATAGATGTAAGACGTTGAAACAATCAGATTCTAAGCTTACCCTGATTTTATTCGGTTTTATTATTTTTTTTAGTCTCTTTTTGATTTCTTACCTCTAAACTAACCAATATCAGACGGAGAACGCTTAATGGAAGCTGTAGCAGGCTTTCCCAAACGAGAAGTGCAAGCCATAAGTCTAATTGGGTTTGCTCATATGTTGAGCCACTTATATTGGATAGCATTTGCTCCCCTGGCGCCTGCCATGATGGAAGCGTTTGGTATTAGCGCTTTCGAATGGGGACTTTCCCTCGGGATGTACTCCATAATGACAGGCGTTTTTCAGACGCCCATGGGGTTGGTCGTTGAACGTATAGGTGGGCGAAGGGTATTAATCTTTGGACTGTTATTGAACGCTTCGGCAATATTTGTCATTGGATTTTTGACTTCATCTTACTGGATGCTCATCGTTCTGATGTCAATAGCGGGCATCGGGAATTCAGTTTTTCATCCGGCAGATTACTCTCTACTTGATGCTTCTGTTGATAAAAATCGTATTGGACGCGCATTCTCAATCCACAATTTTTCGGGACAAATCGGATTTATTATTGGTGCGCCTCTGGCAGGTTTGCTTTTGTATATAGGTGACTGGCGCAGTGTAATGATAATTCTAGGTCTACTGGGTGTTTCCATTTCTCTTTTAATATTCGTATTTAGTGGCTGTATTACCGAAGGTAGCAACATTAAGAAAAAAAAGGCAATTAGCGATAGTTTACGCAGTTTGTTGATGTCTAAACCGGTGATGTTATTTTTTGTATTCTATGTCTTTTCCTCGCTCGGCAATTATGGAGTAACACAATTTACGGTTTTAGCCCTGCAACCCCTTTACGGGCTGCAGGCGTTAGCTGTGGTGGGTGCCCTCACAGCCTATCAGATTGGTACCCTTGTGCTTATTCTACCCGGCGGAATGTTGGCTGATAAAATAAAAAGATTTGATTTTGTGATGTTAGCAGGGTTTGGGGTTGCTGCTTCAGCGACATTTCTCGTTGGTACGGGTGTATTACCATTTTGGATGGTGATACTTACGCTTTTTCTGGCGGGTGCTATGCGCGGCGGAGTAAACGCTACACGCGATGTCGCGGTTAGAAATGTTATTAAGAATTTGCCGGTGGGCACGGTCTTTGCTTTCGTGAGCACAGGATTTACGGTGGGACAGGCAGTTGGCGGTATGGTCTATGGTTATATTTTTGATAAATTTGAGCCCAATATGATTTTTTTTGCATCCGCCATCTTCACTGTCATTGGTGCTTCAACGGTGCTGCTAAATGGCGGCACTCGTGAAAGGGATTCTGTGTGACACCAGGCGTCAAAACCACTTTAGAACCTCGTGAACATGCGGTAATAGGCTTGATTAGTAGCGCACATCTTGTCAGCCATTTTTATCACCTTGTTTTGCCTCCCCTTTTTATTTTTATCCGACCGGAATTAGGGGTCAGTTATACCGAGCTTGGTATAGCCATGACCTTGTATTTTGTTGCGACGGCTATCGTGCAAGTTCCCATCGGTCTAATGGTCGATCGAATTGGCGCACGCGTAGTTCTTATCGGAGGTTTAATATTAATGGGAATTGCATTGGTTCTGGCTGGAATGGTCCCCAATTATATAGTCCTTTTGATTTCGTTTTTTATCGCGGGAATGGGTAACGCGGTTTTTCATCCAGCAGATTTTTCCATTTTATCAACTAACGTTCGAGACAGCCACCAAGGGCGTGCATTCGCGTTTCATACCTTTGGTGGCTCAATTGGCTACGCTGCAGCGCCAGTGGTTATGGTACCGCTGGGAAGCATTTTTGGTTGGCAAGTTGCTTTAGTTCTCGCTGGTGCACTCGGGGTAACGATGGGTCTGCTTGTTTTAATCTTCGGGTCAATATTTCAGAAAATTTATGTTCAAGAAGAAGAGATGTCCCATGCTTTTGAGAAGTCATCCAAAAAAGCCGACTGGCGTATAATGCTGACAAGGCCAATGATTTTATTCTTTTGTTTTTATGTTGTAACCTCTGCGGCTGGAACTGGCCTTACAGCCTTTTCAATTCCGGCGCTGCCGATCGTTTATAATAATATCTCACCAGAAATTGCCGGCGCTGTCCTAACTTGTTTTCTTGTGGCGGCTATTGCTGGATCATTGCCTGGAGGGTGGCTAGCTGATTGGGTAAGAATGGAATATGTCGTCGTGGTTGCTTGTTTTGCCATCATGGCAGTTTGCGTCGTTTTGATGGGTAGTGGATTTTTGACATTGTGGCTGGTTTTTGTAGTAGCAACAATCGCAGGGTTGATGAGAGGGCTTTACAACGCGTCTCGGGATGTATTGGTTCGTAGGGCTTCGCCATCGCGTAGTATTGGAACCGCATTTGGGTTTGTCACTTTAGGATATACTCTTGGACAGGGTGGCACGCCAATTTTATATGGGTGGCTGATGGACCAAGGGCTAGGTAACGGCGTATTCTTTGTTGCTGCTGGGTTTGCGTTATTGGCAATGTTGATTGTTCTGGTACCAGGGCAAGGGCAGAGGCAAAGGCCAAACAGTATGTAAAATCCTTCAGACGTATTTTATACCTAATACAATTAGTGTTTAATAATTTATTGGCTTGGTAAGGGTGATCGTGTCCGAGGGCGCTTTATGCGTATATTTCTTTTATTGGTGGGTTGGGTCTTTGCTGGGTTAGGGCTAGTTGGAGTGTTCATCCCTGGTTTGCCGACTACCCCATTTCTCCTTATTGCTTTATGGGCGTTTTCAAAATCTTCAAGGAGATTTCATGACTGGCTTTACAACCATCCACGATTTGGTCCTCCACTTCGTGAATGGCATCAGGAGGGTGTTATTTCGGTTAAGACAAAAATACTCGCTATAACGACGATGACGGCCAGTCTCCTTATAATAATACTATTTGTTGCAGATAATTGGTGGTTACCAGTGATTGTTGTTGTTTGTCTTTTGCCCCCTGCAATTTTTATCTTAACAAGGCCTAGTCGGTCGACTAAATCAGGGACTTGATTGATGACGTTTGAAGTAATTTAGGACCTTAATATGGAAATTGATTTTATCATTGCTGGGGGCGGCTCAGCTGGATGTGTTTTAGCTAGCCGGTTGACTGAAAACCAAAACTACAAAGTCCTTTTGATTGAAGCCGGTAAAGATTTTCTGCCTGGGAAGGAACCGGATGATATTCGCTCGTCTTATCCAATGGCCGCGGCCTTTAACCCAGAATATCACTGGAGACAATTAAAGATCCGTCATGTGGCAAATCTTTCAAATCGATCGGGTAGTGCCCCTTTGAGGTTTATGGAGCAGGCACGTGTTATTGGCGGTGGTTCTAGTATTAATGCGCAAATGGCCAATCGCGGCTCACCAGAAGATTACGATGAATGGAAAGAATTAGGCGCTGACGGTTGGGCTTGGAATGACGTGCTACCCTATTTTAAAAAGCTGGAGTCTGATCAGGATTTTCACGGTAAATTACATGGCAATGATGGTCCTATTATAATTCGTCGAGTAAAAGAAAGTGAATGGTGTGGATTTTCAAATGCTGTGACAAAGGCTCTTGAAAATGCAGGGCTAATGCGTTTGGAGGACCAAAATGGCTCGTATGTAGACGGTTGGTTTCCGTGCACCATTTCCAACCATCCTGACGATTACCGTCTATCTGCCGCGATGGGGTACCTTAATCCAGAAGTTCGAAGTCGTCCCAATTTAGAAATTCGGTCAGAAACGCATGTTGAGAAAATAATCTTTGATGGAACGAAAGCAAAAGGGGTGCGTATTTGTCAGAATGGAAATTCCGAGGTTATCCTCGGAAATGAAGTCATAATTTCGGCAGGAGCGCTTCATACTCCTGCAATATTAATGCGATCAGGGGTCGGGCGAGAAAGGCATTTAAGTGACCATGGAATTGTTGTTGTTGCCGACCGTGCGGGTGTTGGGGCAAACCTTAATGAACACCCAACTATCGCGGTTTCCTCTTATTTGCGCTCAGATGCTCGGCTTAATGAAATTGGTAAGCGCCACGCCCATGTAGCCTTTCGATATAGTTCGAATTTGGAGGGATGCGGTGCCAATGATATGTACGTTTCAGCGACAGCAAAATCTGCTTGGCACCCAGTTGGAGCAAGACTGGGCTCATTTCTGTTATGGTGCAACAAACCCTATTCTCGAGGTAGGGTAGGTTTGAACTCTGCAAACTATACCGATGAACCCGACGTCTCATTTGATTTATTATCAGATCGTCGAGATTTTGACCGTATGGTTGATGCTGTTCGTCGAATGGCAAGCCTCTTTGATGATCCTGCACTATCAGTTGTTGCAAAAGATCCGTTTCCGTCAAGTTATTCAGAGCGCGTCCGCCGAATTGGTGTGGTAAATACCAAAAATAAGATTTTAACTTCTATCTTAGGGGCGTTCATGGATGCACCCGGCCCACTTCGGCGGGCCGCAATACACGGCTTCATTACGCAGGGTGTTACCCTAAAATCTGTACTTAACGATGAGGAAGCAATGGAGGAATGGCTTCGTGATGGTGTGACGGGATGCTGGCACCCCTCTGGAACATGCAGGATGGGGGCGGGCGATGACCCAATGTCGGTTACTGACAATCAGGGCTGCGTTTATGGCGTCCAAAGTTTGCGCGTATGTGATGCTTCTATATTTCCTTGTGTACCACGAGCCAACACAAATATTCCCACCATTATGTGTGCTGAAAAAATTGCTGATGCGATCAAGGCTAACTGATCTAATTTTACTTATATCCCTTATGGTTGTTTGGCTTGAATGCCAGTGATAGATTTTTGATAAGTTATCTCAACCTATCAGGAAGCGTTTAATGTCCACTAGTTTTAGACAGTTTGTCGACGACCTTCGCTCTGCGGGTCAAATCCGTGAAATCACTAAACCTACCGATATCCGTCATATCGCGGCGCTTGTAGACCAATCCGAGACAGCACTGATTTTCAGTAATGTTATTGGGTATGACATCCCCGTTGTCTCCGGACTCACTAATAGTCGAGACCGTTTAGCAATAGCGATGGACTGTGATTTTAATGAAATTGAAGGTCGCCTTCGCGCGGGAATTGACAGGCCAATTCCACCACGAATGGTTAATTCCGGGCCAGCCCGAGAGATCCTGCTAGAAGGTGAGAATGTTGATCTCTACAACTTACCTGTACCGCTTTTCTCAGTGCGCGATGGTGGCCCTATGATGACAGCGGGGATTACGTTAGCTGAGGATCCCGAACTTGGTCTAAATGCCGGAATTTATCGGCTTTTAGTGAAAGATAGAAACACCACTGGTATCGATGTTGTAACGCCCAATAATCTGCGCAAATTAGCTGAAAAAGCATTTGCAAAAGGAGAGGCATTGCCAATTTCTGTTAATATTGGAACTCACCCATCAGCACTTATTACCGGTTGTTTCAAAGCCGCCGCTGGTGTCGATGAAATTGCTATGGCGGGCGGTATGCTGGGTGAGGCTGTAGAGTTGACACCCTGTAAAACAGTAAAAACTCCTTGTATAGCGGACGCAGAAATTGTTCTTGAAGCGGAATTACTTCCTACTGGTTGGACTAAACCGGAAGGCCGCTTTGGAGAGTTTACTCGCCTTATGGGAGGCTTACATTGGAACCCGCACGTTAGGATTAAAGCGATTTCTATGCGTAAAAACCCGTTGTATTACGCTTTACATATGCCGTGGGAAAATATTTGGCCGAGCGGGCCCATATACGAGGCTGCAGTTCGAAGAGCATTGCACGAGGCGGGTGTTACAGTGACAGCCGTAAATATAACTCCGGGTGGGTGTTGTCATTGGCATGCCGTAATTGCGGTAAAGCCCCTACCCGGGGATGGAAAAAACGCTATTCTTGCTGCTTTGTCGGTTGCAGATATGAAACATGTCGTTGTGGTTGATGAAGATATCGATGTTTTCGATGGTATGGATGTTGAATGGGCCATTGCGACACGTGTTCAGGCCGACAAAGACGTAACAATAATTTCAGGAGCTCGATCGAAGCCACTAGACCCAAGCTTGACAATTGTTCCGGGCAAAATCCCCACAACCGCGAAGATGGGAATTGACGCGACAATTAGTGATGATCTGCCACGTGAGCGGTTTGAGCGGATAACGTATGCTTATGCTGATAAAGTGAAATTAGAGGACATGCTTGGAGAAGGAACGGCGAAAGACCCCGCGCCAGAGGTTTCCGATGATGAGGTAAGTAGGCTTGCACAAAAAATTAGGGAGGCTATTTCTGAAAGACCATTATACTTTGCTGAAATCGCTGAGCTTTTTTCTAATGATGGTTTTCAAGCGGTGGCGCGCGCTCTTGGAACTATCCATGAAGCTGAAGAACTATGGCAGGACAAGGTAGGGAAGTTTTGCCTCGTTGGTTCAGAATTTGCAGCGCAACCGCCCCAGGGTCGCGGTTAATGGAAAAGATTTAACGGGTTAACTGGACCTTCTAAAACTTAAGCATTTTTAGACTTTATATTGTTTTTTTAAACTCATATGAAACCTTTTAGAATTATCTTAATAGCCGATTGACTCATTGCCCATGCTGAAGGCATGGTTGGTGTGTTAGTTGACTGGTTGTCCATTAAGGCTGCTAGCATTTTGGCCGATAAAAGCGAAAACGGCAGCCATAACATTTGGACAAATAATTTTTTAGGGAGGGGTAACTCATGAAAAGAATTTTTCTTTCAAGTTTGGCATGTGTCTTGGCACTGGGGCTAACGGTGACAGCAAATGCTGCTAGTAAGAAACGATTTATTTCAATTGGAACGGGAGGCCCTACTGGTGTGTATTTCCAAGTAGGTAATGCAGTTTGCCGTCTTGTTCATAAAGAAGCGGCTGAGGGCCGTAAAAAGGGCCGCAAACATGGTATTCGTTGTTCTGCTCCATCTACCGGCGGGTCAAACTATAATATTGGGCAGATAAAAGCCGGAGAGTTAGATTTTGGTGTCGCCCAGTCCGACTGGCAACATCATGCGTACAATGGAAGTGGTGGCCCATGGAAAGGGAAAGCCTTTAAAAAGGTTCGGGCAGTATTTTCCGTTCATCCGGAACCGTTGCATATCATTGCCGGGGGTAAATCAGGTATTTCCGGTTGGAACAGCCTGAAGGGTAAACGTGTTAACATCGGTAACCCAGGATCGGGTCAACGTGGAACCATGGAATTCCTAATGAAACGTGCCGGGTGGAAGAAGAGTGCTTTCAAAGCTGCCACCGAATTAACGTCATCCGAGCAATCCAAAGCTCTTTGTGATGGAAAGATTGATGCATTCATCTACACGGTTGGCGTTCCTAATGCTGGCGTATCAGTTGCGACTGATGGATGTGGTGCAAAAATCGTGAATTTCAATAATAAAATGGCTGCTGGCCTGGTTAAGGAACGTCCATATTATGCCTGGGCAACTATTCCTAAGGGCACTTACAAAACTACGACCTCAAACGTAACCACGTTTGGTGTCATGGCAACATTTGTCACTAGTTCTGATGTTGATGAGAAAACAGTTTACGAAGTCACTCGTGCCGTTATGGAAAATCTTGATGATTTTCGAAAGCTGCATCCGGCTTTTCGTAATCTTGATCCAAAGCGAATGATCAGTGATGGTCTCTCCGCTCCTTTGCATAAGGGGGCGCTAAAATACTACAAGGAAAAAGGCTGGAAGTAATTCTTCAGTTTTAAAGATAAAGACGGCGGGGGCACCTAGCACCCGCCGTTTTACTTTAAAGGGTGACATCCATAATGGTGGACACGGCAGTAAATCACTCAACAAATGAAGCCGTCGATGCCGATGAGATCTTACGTAATGTAGAAGCGGGTAGGTTGAATCCAGGGCCACTAGCCATCAAGTTAATCTCTGGATTGGCTTTGGTTTGGTCCTTATTTCAACTTTGGATCGCATCTCCATTTCCATTCCTAATAAATTTTGGGATTATCGTGGACGTTCCTGCCAGAGGCATTCATTTAGCGTTTGCCCTCCTACTTTGTTTCATCGTTTTTCCTGCCACCAAACGTTCCAAAACCACTAATTTTCCGATATTTGATCTTTTATTGGGGTTCATGGCGGCCTTCTGTGCGCTTTACCCAATGATTGCCCAGGAGGGTATTACTAACCGTGTAGGCGTCCTTTTAGTACCAGAAATTTGGGGGGTCAAAGTTCCCATTGAAGCTATTATTGGAGGGACAGGAATCCTATTATTACTTGAAGCCACTCGAAGAGCTATTGGTTGGCCTCTCGTTATTGTGTGCCTCACTTTTCTAGTATTTTCAATTTTTGGGCAATCGATGCCTGAGATTATTTCTCACAAGGGTGTCTCTATCGAACGGTTGATTGGCTATCAATGGTTAACGGGTGAAGGAATTTTTGGCATACCACTAGATGTATCTGTAAGCTTTGTTTTTTTATTCGTCCTTTTCGGCTCTTTACTGGAGAAGGCGGGTGCGGGTAAGTATTTCCTCGATTTAGCCTTTGCCATGGTCGGAAGATACCGTGGTGGGCCGGCTAAGGCTGCTATCCTCGCCTCTGGAATGAGCGGGGTGATATCGGGTTCCTCAATTGCCAATGTTGTTACAACTGGTACGTTTACTATCCCCGTGATGAAAAAAACCGGAATTCCGGCGGTTAAAGCGGGGGCTATAGAGGTTGCAGCGTCAACCAATGGTCAAATTATGCCACCTATAATGGGGGCTGCCGCCTTTATCATCGCTGAAACTATTGGGATCCCATATTTTGATGTAGTTGTAGCTGCATTTATACCGGCAGTTATAAGTTATATGGCGCTACTTTATATTTCTCACTTGGAAGCACTAAAGCTTGGTTTAAGAGGTTTAGACTATTCAGATGTCCCTATTTTTTGGGCAACCTTTAAGCAAGGACTCCATTTTTTAGCGCCCATAATTATCTTAGTCTATTTGTTGATGGTGGCTCGCTGGACGGCCGGAAGCGCTGTCTTCTATTCAATCGTCGTTATGATGTTAATTATATTAGGCCAACGTGTCATTATCGGCCGCTACCAAGGGCAACCAGTTCTTCAAAGTATTCTGGTTGCTATTAGAGATATTCGGGATGGGCTCATAACGGGCGCTAAAAATATGACTGGTATTGCAGTGGCTGTTGCGGCCGCTGGAATTATCGTGGGTGCTGTATCTTCTACGGGTCTGAATAATGCCATGGTCGGTGTTGTGGAAGCTTTGTCGGGAGGTAATGTTTATATCCTGCTTTTGCTAACTGCCGTTCTTTGCATTGTGCTTGGTATGGGGCTCCCTACAACCGCGAACTACCTTGTTGTTGCCTCTCTCCTGGCTGGAGTCTTGGTAGAGCTCGGAAATGCTTCAGGTATAGTATTACCTTTGATCGCAGTTCATTTGTTCGTGTTCTATTTTGGACTTCTGGCTGATTCAACACCGCCGGTCTGTTTGGCTGCTTTTGCGGCCTCGGCCATCTCAAGAGCAGACCCCCTGAAGACAGGCGTACAATCATTTTTTTATGACATTCGGACGGCAATTTTACCATTCGTATTTATTTTTAATACCGAGTTACTCCTGATTGGAGTAACCAGTATTTGGCACGGAATAATGATATTTTGTGTCTCTTTGCTTGCTATTCTGTCCTTTAGTTCTTTAACCCAGCAATGGATGTTCACACGTCTTAAATGGTTTGAATCTGCTTTATTAATTATCGTAATCGTTGGGTTGTTTAGGCCCGACTTTCTTCTAGATAGGGTTTACCCCGCCTTTGCATCTGCAGATATAAAACGAGCGGTGAAAGGAGAGCTGGCGATTGATAATGGGATCACTTTTAGAATACATGTTGTCCGTGAAACTGACTATGGAGATCGATTTAAATTATTTCTTTTAAAGTCCTCTGGGACTCCTGGGCTTAATTCCTACGGGCTAGAGCTTGGGGAAATAAAGAATGGGCGTTATCCTGTGACCAATGTGGCTTTTAATAGTGTTGCTGAAAAAGCTGGCATTAGGCCCTATGAAGACTATGTGACTGATATAGACGTTGAACAACGTGGCCGCCCGGCTAAGGAGTGGATATATTTGTTGGCTCTTATGGTATTGGGTTTGGCTGTATCAAGCCAATTAGGCCGTCGTCGATTGCAAACCCAGCAAAATTAAACATCATTTTATTTGGTTGCAGTTTTTAGAAAAATAATTAGCGACTCTATGTCCCGAGATTTCTTTAACCCCGGAAAACTCATTTTGTTTCCTGGTAGGTATTTCTTAGGTGCCCTGATAAATTTACTGAGGGTTTTCTCATTCCAAACCAAAGGTGGAACTTTTTTTACTGGAATACCCTTGCCAGCAATTTTTATGGAATTGGAATACCGATATAATTTACCATTCTTTTTACGCCACGTGCCTGCCCGCCTATTAAATAACCCATGTAAACTGGGGCCAATTTTGCTAACCCCTGAAGTAAGTGAGTGGCACGAGCGACACTTATTGAAGACCCGTTTACCAAGCTCTGATTCACTCATAGCAATCGCAACATTGTTAGCAAAGATTAAAGTGAAAGTGAGACTAATTGCGGTGATATATCGGGTTATACGCACTATTTTAACGCATTTTTAGTAACAAAAACTAATGCTGTTTATATGGTAACTTATCCCAGACAATCAATCTATTTCCTTTGATAAATTTGACTTGTCTCGAAACGTTTATCCCGAAGCCTTTCTATTGTTCGAATGATCGGACACGTTCTATGTTATTGGGATAAATATTTAATTGAGAGGAAACGTCATGGCCGATCGTCTTAGGGGTAAAACTGCTATAGTTTTTGGTGCGGGCTCCCGGGGTCAGGGGTGGGGCAACGGGAAAGCTGCTGCGGTATTATTTGCCCGTGAAGGTGCCAAGATTTTCGCAGTGGATATCAACCGGGACGCGGTAGAGGAAACACGTCATCTGATCGAGGAAGAGGGCGGAGAGGTAGAATGTGGCATTGCCGATGTAACTGACAGCAAAACTGTTGCTAAAATAGTCGAGAATTGTGTTAAGAATTTTGGTGGCATTGATATTTTACATAATAACGTGGGCGCGGCAGCCCTCGGTGACCCAGTTGAAATGCCTATTAATGTTTGGAAAAAGAATATGGCTGTTAATTTAGATTCGGCCTTTATAACCAATAAACATGTTTTACCGGTAATAGCTAACGGGGGTGGAGGTGCCGTCGTCAACGTAGCTTCAATTGCGGGTATTAAGAATTTGGAAAGAAGCCTTGTTGCCTACCAGGCTGGAAAGGCCGCATTGATACAGCTTTCGCGTTCAGTCGGATCCCAATGGGCCAGATATGGTGTACGGTCAAACTGCATTTTGCCGGGTTTAATGGCGACGCCACTAGTTATGGATAGGATCAATAAAACCTATGATACACCTGAAACTCGTCAAGCAGCATTAGATGAGCGCCATCGAATGATTCCCATCGGGTATATGGGAGACGCTTGGGATACGGCCTGGGCTGCAGTTTTTTTGGCATCAGATGAATCTAAATATATTACCGCAACCGAAATAATTGTAGATGGCGGGATCACAGCAGGTCGTCCCCTTAACTGGCGTGAGCCTTGCGAGGGTCGTGTGATCAAATTTACTAGTCCAGAAGCCAGGTCAGAACCGTTAAAGGGAGAACCATTAGTTGGCAAAACAGCGCTAGTTGTCGGAGCGGGCTCACTCGGCCCCGGAATGGGGAATGGCAAGGCATCCGCTTTATTGTTGGCCCGTAAAGGAGCTAGAGTTTTTGCTGTGGATCAAAATCTGGAAGCAGTGCAAGAGACCAAAGGGCTCATTACGGTAGAAGGAGGAAACTGTGAAGTTCATGAGGCCAATGCAACATCTACTGATGAAGTCGCGGCCATGGTGGCCCGATGCGTAGAATGTTTCGGGAGTATTGACATATTACACAATAATGTCGGTGGTTCAGCGGGACAGGAAGGGCCATTATCCATGGATGTTGATACTTGGTGCGACAATGTGCTTTTTAACGTTAAACCATCATTCTTGGCGAGTAGAGAGGTAATTCCAATCATGGAACGTCAGGGTGGAGGCTCTATTATCCATACGGCTTCTACCGCAGGTATAAGTGTTCCGGAGCATCCGATGAACTCCTATCAAACTGGAAAGGGCGGATTAATCCGATTCTCACGTGGTTTAGCACTAGAATTTGCAAGAAAAGGTATACGGTCTAATTGTGTTATACCCGGAAAAATTCATACACCAATGACTGAGGTCCGGCAGGGCGAAAGGTCGGGTGACCCTGACAAGTTAAGAAATGTATTTGAACGGCGGGCAAAGTCGGTGCCATTGGGTCGTATGGGTGAGGCCATGGACGTTGCGCAAGCCGTATTTTATTTGGCCAGTGATCAGGCTCGCTATGTAACGGCGACCGAGATTATTGTTGATGGCGGGCTGACGTCTAATTGTTGCTAAAGAGGGTGATTAAAACGGCAACCAACTGTGGTCTTGACTATAATGCAGATAGCCGACATTAGCGCCGGCTCTCATACCGACACCGGTTCTGATAGGAGCAAGAATTACGTTGCCAGCTTGCTGGTAGTTAAGGCTGATACCTGCCACATAATAGAGGCTTCCATCAATACCAGGAAATCGCCGATATATATCGCCTGGCTTGTTTAGGTGATATACAAGGGTAAAAACCTTTGATGCATTGCCGCCAAAATCAAATCCTACGGATGGCCCTTGCCAGTATACAGTGTGACTGCCCGAACTTTTCTTTTTGAGCACGCCCTTACCATATCGAAGCCCAACGAAAAATGCTCCGCCAAATTCCTCACCCTCAATGATACCGTTAGGGCTGCCGAGATCTAAGAATATTTTTTCAATACCTTTTCCAATTCCCGCGGTGGCGCTACCAAAAAAGCCGACTGCTTTTTCTACGATTTCATCCTGGCTGTATGTTTCATTGGTTTGAGCTTGCGCAAATACGGGTGTGAGAAAATAGGTAAAAATAAAGGCTCTAATCAATAACCGCAAAAAACCTATAGATCGTATTGGCATTTAACGCTCCTGACTTAACGGCATATAGGGGCATAGGGTAGCGCTAATTAAGGCGACTCGCCCATTCTAATTTAACGCAATTTTAGATCGCGTCCTTTTTTGATCACATTGCTTCCAAAGCGTTCTCGAACCGTGTCTATGGTTTCTTCAATAGCTTTGATACGTTGGCTTTCTGGGTCAGATAAATCAATGGGATCTGCATTCTCAGCTGGAAAAAAATCGCTGATACCTATTCCAATTAATCTGTAATGTAACCCTTTGGCTTCTCTTTGAACAAGCAGCGCCCCCGTTCGCCAGATAATTTCTGCAAGCTTTGTAGGGCTAACCAGCGTTTTACGCCTCGTACGAATTTTAAAGTCCTTGGTTTTAAACTTAACGGTAACGATACGCGCCGAGAGATTTGACCTCTTGGCTCTTGCCGCGACTTTTTCTGCAAGTGGCCATAATCTTTTTATCAGTTCTTCGGCGGAGAAAATATCATTAGAAAATGTAGTCTCTGAAGAAATACTTTTGCGTTTTTCCCTTGGGTTAACCCTGCGATTGTCTTCGCCGTGTGAGAAATTTGATAAGCGGGTCCCAATGGCGCCATATCGTCTGACTAAATTAGCTTCTGAGTAAGGACGAAGACTACCGATGTTACTAAAGCCATCATCGTTAAGTGCTTTTTGTAGCCTTTTACCGACACCCCAAATTTTCGAAATTGGTAACTGATCCAAAAAGTCGAGGGTTTCATTTTTACCAATAAGTGAAAAACCACGAGGTTTGTCCAAATCTGATGCGATCTTAGCAAGAAACTTATTATGACTTAATCCAACTGTAGCGGTTACCCCGACATCTTTTTCAATTCTCTTTACTAAATTTACAAGGGTCCGGGCCGGGGACCCTGCATGGAGCTTTTCGGTGCCCGACAGATCAAGAAAAGCCTCATCTATTGAAATGGGCTCGACGAGTGGAGTTGTGTCTCGCATCAGAATACGTATAGAGTCCGCGGCTCTGGTGTATTTCTCCATGTCGGGTTGCACGATAACGGCCTGTGGGCAAAGTCGTTTAGCTTTAAACATTGGCATCGCCGATCTACAACCAAATTCCCGTGCCTCATAACTTGCGGCCATAACTACACTTCTGCTTCCGTTCCCACCAACTAAAACGGGTTGCCCATTTAATAGGGGGTTATCGCGATTCTCGACAGCCGCATAAAATGCGTCGCAGTCGATGTGGGCGATTGAAAGTTTTTCTAACTCGTCATGCAGGATAACTCGCGTTGAGTTGCAATCCGGGCAGAGAGTCACGACGCCATCACCTGACGGCCCGGTCTCTAAGCAGTCTCGGCATAACCACGGCATATTGTGAAAATGATATTTAAGCGACCTGACGTCAATCAGTATTCAACTGAAGTATAGGCGATCTGGGTTATCAACGAGGATTTTGTGAAGTTGCGATTGGGTGTCGGCCATTTCCGCTATTAGATCAAGTAAATCACCTTCATTGGGAATATGTCCGGGTTCAAAAGTATTCCCATGGGGCCAGTCGGTCCCCCAAATCGTACGATCTGGTGCTGCATCAATGGCGGCTTGGCCAAAGGGGATAACATCTTTGAAAGGCAGTCCAGTTGCAACGCGGGCCTGGTTAAGTTCGCTTATCTTATCAACGCTACAAATTTTCACCCAAAACCGATCGTCCTTAAGCAAATTAAGTAATAGTTTGAAGGCGGGTTGGTCCAACCCTTCTTTGGGGTTACATCTCGCCAAATGGTCAATTACAGTAGGAATAGGAATTTTTCGTATGAAGTCCTCGTGGGCGAGGAAATGGTCTGTTTCAACGTGGAGTACCAAAGACCAGCCAAGTTTCTCCATACGTGGAATGGCATGTTTGATCATTTCTGCATTGCCGGGACGGTCGGACATTAGAGAGAACCGTGCAGCTCGAGCACCGGCATTATTCAAAGATTCTAGTTCGTAGTCAGTAGTTTTATCATTAAATCTGACAACAGCACGCATATTACCTTTTGACTTCGCAACTGCATCGAGAATTGCTGAATTATCTAGGCCATGCGCGGTTGGTTGTACTGCAATACCACGCGTGAGACCAGTCAAGCGTTGCACATTTTGGTAGTGCTCTATGGGTCCGCCAGGAGGGGTATATCGCCTTGTCTCGGTAAACGGAAACCTATCCGGGGGGCCGAAGATATGAAAATGAGTATCACAAGCTTTTTCTGGTACCTTAAAGGATGGGGCCTTCGTATTTGGGTCAGGCGGTAACGCATAAGGAAGCATTTTTGACATGGTTTATAAATAATTTTTCAAAAACTGTTGAATAAAAGGCCCCCAAATTTGTTGACCTGCGGCGCAAAAGCGATGGGCTTCAGGGCCTGCAACCCCCCATGCCGGGAAAATTTTGGCCTCATGAGGGTGGCCACGGCCTTTTAGAACTTCGCTAATTTCTTTTGTCGGCGCAATATTAAAGTCGTTTTCTGCTTGGGCTAGGTATAGGGGTTGGGTGACTATTGCAGCTGCATTAAGAAGCATTTGTTTAATTTGAGGATGATTTTCCCATTGGCTTGCACCACCCGAGAAGTCTATTCCGCAACTCCAACGACTATCTGCCGCAAGTGCGAGAAGGGTATGAATACCACCCAAAGAGCTTCCCATTGAGACGACACGAGAACTATCAATCAATTCCAAATTATTGACATACTCCAGTGCGGCAAGGACATCTATATTTTCTTTCTTTAAACGTTCGGACATCTGCTCGTCGTGCTCAGCTGTACCCCGAGGAGCTGGCACTTCCTCGCTAAGTGCAATTCCCGGTGAGTTGCCGTAACCAGACCTGTGAGGAAATAGGTATGCAAAACCCCAACTCATGAATAACGCAGCTGTTTGAGGGTGCGATAAATCGGTTGTGCCTGGTGGCGTCGCACTTCCGTGGTTGTCGATGACGCATGGAAAAGGCCCATCACCTGGCGGTAAAAATAAATACCCTTTTAAACTTCCCTTATTGCCGGGAAATTCAACTTCCTGTGGACTTATTGAAAAATCTACGAGGTTTTTCTTTTGCATATTTTAGACCTTTTCTTTCTCGCTATAGGAATAGTGTTATTGTGAGTGTTTAGGGCTAGTTGTGCTATATTAATGTTAAGCGTAATCGAATAAAAACATAGAGGGTGAATTTTAACTATGCGGCATCGAGAAACGGGTACTCTACTATATAATGAGAAAAAGGCGACCGATGGGTACACTCTGATTGTCCCGTTGGTTAGCAAGGAGGCCTATATCATAGGTTTGCGGGGTGAGGTTCTGCATAAATGGAATTTTCCTTTAACACCAGGTAATTACGCCTATTTACTACCCAGCGGCAATCTACTGTGGTCGGGTAGAACCACGGAGGGACCGCCATTAAGACGGGGTAAGGGCGGCCTAATGCGCGAATATGACTGGGAAGGGAATATTCTGTGGGAATATGAAGACCACGGACAACATCATGACTTTCGGCGGTGTCCCAACGGAAATACAATTTATCTTGGGTGGGAGCCATTGCCAGAAGAGTATGCCGATCGTGTAGTCGGCGGAATTCCAGACAGTGAGCATGACGGAATTATCTATGGCGACTACATCCGGGAAGTTAACCCACAAGGCGAGACGGTCTGGGAATGGCATTTTCATCTTGATGAGGAAATTGAGGAACACCCACTCATTGAGGTTTGCGATCGTCAGGAATTTGCACATGCAAACGCTTGCTTTCCATTAGACAACGGTGACGTCCTTGTAAGTTTTAGGCGGACGCATACATTGGCAATCATCGACCGCACAACTAAAAAATTTCGTTGGTTGAAAAAAGATATCATGTGGGGAACCACTCACGATGTTCAAATGTTAGACAACGGTAACTTATTATTTTTTGCGAATGGAATTTATACGCCCTTAAATCCGTTTTCGCGCGTGATTGAGTTAAATCCGGAAACTGGTGAGGAAGTTTGGGATTATCGGGGGCAGCCTACCTGGACATTCTTCAGCCCCAATATTTCAGGAGCCCAAAGATTATGGTCTGGGAACACACTGATTTGTGAGGGGCAGATGGGTCGCGTTTTTGAGGTAACGCCGGAGCAAGAGATCGTGTGGGAGTATGTCTCACCTTTTTTCGGTGGTTATAACTGGTTTGGTCTTGAGCGCGGCGGGTCTGGAAATTCGCTCTTCCGTGCCTATCGCTATCGATCAGACTCAGATGAAATTGGTGGGCGTGTTAAGTCGCCATACGCGGGGTGAGGGAGCATAAACTGCCAAAGATTAATACTCTGATGTTTTGCGAAAATTTTCGAGCAGATATTATAACTGGGCAGGGGGAAGGGGTGTCTTGCCCTTAATTATGTCTGAGGCTTTTTCGGCCATCATAATTACGGGGGCGTTAATATTACCGCCCGGCATATCTGGCAACACTGAGGCATCAATTACACGAAGGCCTTCGATTCCCCGAAGTCGAAATTCATTGTCGACGACCGCCATTTCATCGCTTTCAAGACCCATTTTGCAGGTTCCCGCTGGGTGATGGACCGTCCAGGCCGTTTGTCTAATGTAAGCATCAATATCTGCTTTAGCGGCGACACCCGGCCCCGGTTGTATTTCTGCCCCACGAAATGGGTCCAATGGTTTTTGGTTTGCGACGTCCCGAACAATATGAAACCCGGTCCTTAGAGTTTCCCAATCTTTTTCCTCGGTCAGAAAATTCTGGTGAATGGCTGGTTTTGCCCTCGGGTCACCTGACTTCAACTTGAGTTCACCGCGGCTTTCCGGGTGTAGGACGGCTGGTCGACACATGAACGCATCCTTGGGTTTTTTACGAATACCCGGAAACCAGGGTTGTGATTCTGGCGGAATGAACCGTGTTAATAATTGGATATCTGGTTGGTCCAAAGCTTCATTGCTTTTCAGAAAGGCCATTATGGGGCCTGGCATTTCAGTTGCAAACCCGTCTCCTAAAAAGTAAGCACGGAGCATTGCAAGGGCGATACGGTCATACCTTAGCTTTCCGACAAAGGGACCATCTTGGATGCGTTCATATTCAATTCCGACACCAATATGATCCTGTAAATTTTGACCGACACCGGGAAGCGGGTTGATACATTCAATATCATGTTCTTTTAGGTGTTCAGGGTTGCCGATGCCCGAAAGCATTAGCAATTGGGGAGAGTTGATTACTCCGCCGGATAGAATGATTTCCCTCTCGGCGCTCACGGTTTTTGCCTGTCCGTTCCGGGAATATCTTATGCCGACGGCGCGTCCCTTTTCCGCAAGAATACCAAGAGCCATTGCTTTATTTACAACTGTGACATTTGGCCTACGAACAGCCGGGCGTAAGTAGGCCACGGCTGCGCTGCAACGCCTACCTTTGCGAATTGTTGACTGCATGACGCAAAAGCCTTCGTTAATTGTATTGTAGTCATCAGTAACCGGATAGCCTGCAGCCAGCCCAGCTTCAAGCCAGGCTTCCTTAAGTGGATCGGGATAAATATTCTTGATGGTCGTTAACGGCCCCCCACTACCGCGAATATCAGTCTCTCCGGCTTGCCAGTCTTCAGACCGTTTGAAGTATGGCAGGACATGAGCGTAAGACCACCCCGACAGTCCCATGTTTTCCCATCGGTCAAAATCTTCAGGGTGACAGCGAACATATGCCATAGCATTTATGGATGAGGATCCGCCGATAACCTTGCCCCGCGCGCATTCAACTTCGCGGCCGTTTAATTCGGGCTCGGGCTCCGTAAAATAGCCCCAGTCGTGAAGTCTATTGAACAGAATTTTACCCCATCCCAGTGGAATATGAATTAGGGGGTCAAAGTCTGAGCCGCCGGCTTCAATTACCAATACAGTTGAGTTGCTGTCTTCAGATAGTCTGTTCGCCAGAGTGCAACCCGCTGAGCCGGCACCAATAATGATATAATCGTATGTCTTCGGAGTACTCATAAATTTTCCTTGCCGGCTGAGCGAATGTCAAAGGGCCAGACAACAATGCCTGGCCCGATAACATATACCCTATAGAAATTAATATTAAGGTGCTTTGGTTGAAGCTGTTTTTAATACACCCTGCAGAATATTGTACATTTTCTTGGTCTTTGGGTTGCCGCCAAGAAACTCATCTCCAAGCGGTGCGAGGAGTTTCATAACTTTTGCTTGGTCAGCTCCGGACAAACGTATAACTTCCGCGCCATTTTTCTTCCACAGAGCTTCTGCATTTTTGTTTGCTTCGTATGCATATTTACCAGCAAACGCTTCCGCGTCACGACCAGTTTTTACTACAAGTTTCTGCAGATCATTCGAGAGTTTTTTCATCCATCTTTTGGAGATAAACAAGACGCTCGGGATCATTCCAGACTCTATCAATGTGATTGACTTCGTGGTCGTAAAAAACTTCGAAGCACCCATGACAACGATTGAGCTTCGACACGCGTCAATAGTCTTCCGCTGAAGTGCTGGTAGTACCTCAAGATATGGCATTGGCACACCAGTCATTCCTAGTACCTTGGCAAGCTTACTTTCCATTTTAGTTGCAAGAACGCGAACTTTCAGTCCTTTAAGATCGGATAATGTCCGGATCGGCTTCCGCGACGCGATTGAAGACGGACCATAATTGTATATTGATACGCCGATGATGCCGTGCCTATCAGCGAGTTTAAGGAATTTATCACGAAATTTTGGTGTCGTAAAAGCGTTGTGGGCATGCCAGAAATTTTTGTACTTGCCGGGCGCGTCTGGGGCTTGGAACGCCAGGTTCATGCCAGCTAGGAACCCTGGAGGGGAAGCGAAGGCTGCTTGCGCACCAATTTTGAGGTTTTCGAGCTGGCGTGGAATTTTTCCAAGCTGACCGGCAGGGAATACCTTTGCGTTGATCTTTCCGCCACTACGTTTGTTTATTAATTTTGCGTAATGTTTTGCGAAGGCATGTTGCGGATCATTAATTGTAACCATCCCAATATTCATTTTGTGTTGTGCGTGGGCAACTCCTGTTGTGAGCGCTGCGGCTGCAGCGGTAGCCACAATAATCGATTTTATTTTCATTTTCTCTTTCCCCTTTTGTTTAAACCGGTCATTTAAGGTTTTTGATTACTTACATGGTGCTTCAGCCTAAAAGTCGGACTAAGACAAGTGACAAGTCCGGCCAATAAGAAATTACGCCTAACGCGATTAAGTTGATAATAATAAACGGAACGAGCCCAGGGTAAAGACTGGAAAGCGGCACCCGAAATAGCGCCTGAGTGACAAAAATATTTAGTCCAAACGGAGGCGTAAACATTCCAATGCTAACATTGACAGTCATAATGATCCCGAAATGGATAGGGTCGATACCTGCCGCCAGAATAACTGGCTTGAGTATTGGAGCGAGAACCAGGATTGCGGATGCTGGATCTAATACGCAGCCGACGGCTAACAAAAATATATTGATTATGAGTAGGACCATCCAGGGCTGCAAGCCAAGATTTTGTATCCAGCTCACCATTTCCTGAGGAACACCAGCAATAGTAAGGAGGCGCGAGAACAAGGTTGCGGCCCCAACAATTATTAAAACCTGGGCGGTAAGGTAAACAGACTCTATCGTTACTTTCCACAGGCCAGTTAGGTTCATGTCTCGATAGACCCACATTGCGACGATAACTGCGTAAAGGCATGATACGCCCGCGGCTTCAGTTGGTGAGAAGATGCCGGCGTAAATTCCGCCAAGGATAATTAGGGGTGTTCCAAGGGCCCAGCCCCCTGCCTTGGTTGTGCGAGCCACGCGTTTGACTTCAAATTTGGTCCCTTCACGGATGTTACGCTTGCGGGCATAAAAATAAATATACACCCCCATACAAAATGCGATGAATAATCCGGGGAGCACGCCGGCAATAAAGAGGTGTCTGACTGATTCCTCCGCAGCGGCACCGTATAGGATCATGGCGATTGATGGCGGGATTATGCCAGCTATTGCACCAGAAGAAGCCAAAAGCCCACTTGCAAATTTTTCGGGGTAACCTTTTTCTCGCAAGGATGGGAATAACATTCCGCCAATGGCCGCTACCGTTGCAGGGCTCGAGCCGGATATCGCTCCAAAAATTGTACAAGCGCCCACGGTTGTTAAGGCAATACTGCCGCGGATTGCCCCCATAAGAGATACAACCCATTCAACCAGCCGCTGGGAAATGCCACCCTGTGCCATTATAGCACCAGCAAAAATAAAAAATGGTACCGCTATTAGCTTATAATTATCGACACTACCAAAGAGTTCGATTTGTACCATAGTTAACGGTAAATCCATGATAAATAGGATTGTGATAACCGAGGACACCATAAGTATTACAAAAATTGGAAAGCCAAGTATCAGAAGAATTATTGGCAAAACGCCCATGACGAGAAACATTTCCATGGATTTTAGCTCTTTCCTGACAATTTAGCGGCTCGTTCAGAGGCGGCGGCGGCTTCCCTAAGGGCTTCAACTTGGTCGGCCTCGCTTTCAAGGGTTCCCGCCAAATAGTCGCGGAGACGTATGAGAATGCAGGCAATAATAAAAACGAAAGAAGCTGGGATGATTCCGTGCATAATGTTCATCGGCACCTCAGCAACCAAGCTGACATGTGTGAGCTCAGCGATAGCAAACCATGACTGGTACACAATCAGCAAACCAATTAATACGAATATAAAAACAGACAAACAGTTAACTATCGTCCTAGAAACTCCTGGTAAGGTCCGTGATAAAAGGTCCATTTTTAGGTGGCCCCCGTCCCACGTAACCAACACCCCACCGAGGTAGACAGCCCAAACAAGAACATAACCAAGCACCTCTTCAGCCCATATAATAGGAGCTAAAAATACGTAGCGACCAACAGCGTTAGCGACGATGAGGAAGACACTGGCAATGAGTAGCGTACCTAAAAAAAGTCGAACGACTGGAAGAATATATCTTCTTACTGCCTCCACTTAGACTGTTTCCCTGTTTCCTTTTATTAGAGCTTATGTTGCGCGGGCATGCTACAAACCTCATTGGAACTTAGCAAGTCGTGGATCTTATCAACTTGCGCGGAAGGCTAGTCCCTAATAGCCTGCGATCATGTTGAACAGTGAGTTAAATAAAAGGGTGACGAGAATTACACCAGGAACCCCTGCTGGTGAACTTCTTCGCAAATATTGGCAGCCGGTGGCATTGGTCGAAGAGTTGGAGGGTGAACGACCATCAGTCGCCGTCGAATTATTGGGAGAAAATCTTGTATTATTTCGTGACAAACAAAATGGGTATGGGCTGGTTGGCAGACAGTGTCCCCACCGCGGAGCAGATTTAAAATTTGGACGGTTGGAAAACGGTGGAATTCGTTGCCCCTTTCATGGTTGGCTATTCGACTCGGGTGGTAAATGCCTAGAACAACCAGCTGAACCAAAAGACAGCAATTTTCATACAAAGATTAGACATAAGGCGTACCCATGTATTGAACGTAACGGGATAATTTTTGCTTATCTCGGCCCCGGAGCGGCGCCGGGTTTACCCGAGTTTGATTGTTTTGTGGCCCCCGAAAAATTTACTTTTGCTTTTAAGGGGCACATCGATGCAAATTGGCTTCAGGCCTTGGAGGTAGGAATTGATCCGGCGCATGCTTCCTTTTTGCATCGCTTCTTCGAAGATTCAAAACCTGACGAGGGATACGGGCAACAATTCCGGGATTCCACTGCAGAAATACCAGTAACGAAGTTATTGCGTGAAGCAGTAAGGCCTGACATTGAAGTCGAGAGTACTAATTCCGGCTTACGGATAAAAACTTTGAGAGACCTTGGTAACGCTGGTGTACACGTGCGGGTCACGAACCTTGCTTTTCCTAATGCCATTGTGATTCCAATGAGCAATGATATGACTATTAGCCAGTGGCATGTTCCAGTTAATGACCGGGAATCCTACTGGTATGCTATTTTTACATCTTTCGAGAATAAAGTTGACAAGGGTTTGATGCGTACCCAAAGGCGTGACCTTTATACTACTCCGGATTACAAGCCAATACGCAATCGATCAAATGACTGGGGTTATGATCCTAAAGAACAGGAAACCAAGACCTACACCGGTATGGGACTAGATATCAATGTCCACGATAATTGGGCGGTCGAGTCTCCAGGCAATATCTTTGATCGTAGTACGGAGCGCCTTGGGACAACGGATAAGGCAATAATTGTATATAGAAAGCTGCTCATGGAAGCGATTGATGCCGCTGAGAAAGGAGAGATGGTGCCTGCCCTCTCATCAAATGATACGATGATCGGCCCTGTTGCCGTCGATACCATCGGATCTCGGGATAACTTGGATAACTGTTGGCGTGACTATGATAGAGACAGGCGTGAGCGCTCTCCGTGGGCGAGTATAATATAATGGTGGATACCGTATCGCACGGGCGCGGCAAGTTTGCTGATAGATTTAATTTGCAAACAAAAATTCGAATTCAGGCAGCCGCAGAAGTAATTAAGAAGGTGGAAACAGAACAGCTGGAGGTGGTGCGTCTGTCCTTTGCAGATCAACATGGGATTCTTCGGGGCAAGACAGTTCTCGCAAGTGATCTTCTGCCTGTGATGACAAGTGGCATAACGATGACCACAACGCTTCTAGCTAAGGATACTGCACATAAAACAGTTTATCCAATATGGAGTGAAGGAGGTGGTTTTGGTCTAGAGGCGATGACGGGAGCAAGCGATTTTGTCATGTTGCCAGATCCTTCTACCTTTCGGGTATTACCTTGGGTTGAAAAGACCGGTTGGCTTCTTTGCGATTTATATTTTCCCAATGGAGAACCAGTCCCATTTTCTACGCGGGCTTTGTTAAAAGAAGCCGAGACATGCTTGTTAGAGCGAGGCTATAGCCTCAAGCTTGGACTTGAAATCGAATTTCATCTGTTTCATCTGCGAGATGAACCCATTCGGCCAGAAGACGCGGGCCAGCCAGGCCGACCACCAGCCGTTGACCTTTTGGCCCATGGCTTTCAATACCTGACAGAAATTCGGGGGGATCAGCATGAAAAAATTATGCAAGTCATTCGAGCAGACGTGTTAAAACTAGGATTGCCTCTGCGGTCGACAGAGGTTGAATTTGGTCCTAGCCAGGCTGAGGTTACATTTCACCCCATGGGCCCCGTTGAGGCGGCGGATACTGTAATTCAATTTAGAAATGCCGTTAAACAAATATGCCGTCGAAATGGTTATCATGCGACTTTCATGTGTCGCCCCCATTTGCCCAATTTATTTTCAAGTGGCTGGCACTTGCATCAATCATTATGGGATATAAAGACTGGTAAAAATCTTTTTATGCCAGATGACGAGAGCGAGCTTTCTTTACTTGGATTGCACTACGTAGGGGGGTTACTAGAAAATGCGGGTGCAGCTTCCGTTTTTACAACGCCGACTATCAACGGATACAAGCGTTATAAACCGTTTACGCTTGCTCCCGATCGCGCAGTCTGGTCCCGGGATAACCGGGGCGCAATGATAAGGACGATTGGCGGGCTTGACGACCCGGGAACACGCATAGAAAATCGGATTGGCGATCCTGCGGCTAATCCTTATCTTTATTTTGCGTCACAAATTGTTTCTGGCCTGGATGGTATAAAGAATAAACGAGAACCTGGACGACCGTCATCAACGCCATACCAAGAGGACAAACCGGCACTTCCGAGGAGCCTTATTGAGGCATTAGCAGAGCTCCGGGACAGTACGATGTTTCGGCAGGCATTTGGAGATGAGTTTGTGAATTACATCGTTGCCATTAAGGAAGCTGAAATTGCCCGCTTTCTTTCTGAGCCCAACGATTGGGAACATAAAGAATACTTTGATTTGTTTTAAATCTGTCTTAACAGAAATTATCGGACAAATTCTAATGCAAACCCATCCAACGGAACATTGTCCCGCTGCTTCATTGCCTTGGATTTTTCCCAAGCCTCTGCGGGTGTAGTGGAGGCTTCTAGCTCTTTTAGCCGCGGAAATACCTCTTCGGCAAAAAGTTTCATCGAAGTTTCTGTTTCTTCATGGGTAAGAAAGCCGGCTTGTCCCATCATCAGCATGTTACCGAACCCACCAGAATACTCCCAGAAATTCTTGGCTTGCTCGAAGACTTGGTCCGGCGTACCGGCAAAAACATTCCCGCGGGCCATTTGGTCGTCTAGTGTTGCCGTGAGCGGAATGCCGGCGCCGCCTCTGGTTCCTTTCATAATTTGTGCCGCTATTGGTGGGGGGTGGTAGCCTGGCGGGTTTGACCAGTAGCCCGGTACCTTGTTGGCACTCATATACCATAGGAGTTTTTCAGCTCCTTCGCGCGCCTTCTTTTCATTTTCTGCAACATAAATCAAGGCAAGATATCCAAGCCTGTCAAAAGGAGCATGTTCGCCGTGAAATTTAAGGTAATCTTCACGGTAGCCATCGAAAATTTCCCTAATACGTGGATATCCCGCGAGAAAAACCGCCCCGACATGCTTATGCTTAGCGACTGGCGTTGTACTAGATCGTCCACCCATGGTGACCCAAACTGGGGGTGCGGGTTGTTGGTATGGTCGTGGCCATATATTAATTTGTCGTCCGTGAAACCATCGCCCTTCATAATTGAATGGTCCATCATGGGTCGTCCAGGCTTTCATAATCATATCGTGGGCTTCCCAGAGGCGCTGGCTTCCCCGAAGAGGAGTGCGGTTAGCGGGAGCAGCCTCGTAGGGAACCCCTCTCACAAAACCACATTCCAGTCTTCCCTTAGAAATAACATCAATCAGAGCCATCTCTTCAGCGACACGAACTGGATTACGTCGATTGGCAATTGGATTACCCAAAATCAAGAGACGGGCTTTACTAGTTTCTCGTGCTAGGATTGACATCATCAGCGGCGCGGCTGGAACCATGCAGGTCGCTGTCTGGTGATGCTCGTTATTCATTATATCAAGGCCGTAACTCTCTGCCATGCACCATAAATCTAGGTACCAGTTATAAAGTTCATTGCCTCGTTCGGGGTCGAAGTTTGAGTTTGGCAAATTGACGCGTATGGACTCATAGTCGTCTTGAGGGGGGAGGTCAGGATAGGCATCTTCGGTAAACCAATAAGTTCTCATTTTATTTTCCGTCAGTTTGTAAAATCAAATACTTCGCGAACGAAGAGCTCCGTCTGTTCGGCGTAGGGTGAATGACCTGCTTCAGGGATCGCTGTAAACTTTGCATTAGGGATTAGATCGGCATAGGCCCTACCATATTCAGGAGTGACCAACTGATCGCTCTCGCCCCAAATAAGAAGTGTCGGCACCGAAATTCGGTGGAGACGCTGTGACAATTTAGGGTTATGCATGTAGGGTTCCCAGGTATAGAGCCCAAGGGCAATCCGATTGCCTGCAAGGGCTGCGACCTGCTCATCAGAAAGAGCGCTCATGTCACGAGCATTTTCAGGATTGTGATACATGAGTTTGGCAGCTTCATTTGGTGGTATACCAAACACATCGACAATGTCCCGGTCGGTTGGGCCACCAATTTTTACCCCGACGGCATCTACCAGAATAACTTTGCTAAATTGTTGGCAATTGATGGAAGCCAATTCGGCGGCAAGCCAACCCCCCATTGAAATTCCTATAAGTATGGCATTTTCGATTTCCAAGGCATCGAGGACATCAAGATAAAAATGAACCAGTTCTGTCATACCATCAAAATGGTCAGGTACCTTCGTTCCATCAAACCCAGGGTGAGTAGGGGCGATGACTTCAAATTTTTCCGCTAGACTATCAATGACGGGGTGGCTGGCAATTGACCCGCCACCGCCATGCAACAATAATAGCTGCTGTCCCGAGCCCTTACGAGCAACCGTGCATTCCCCAACCGGGAGTTTTATTGTTTCGGATTTTACGGTCATGTCCTCCAGAAGCCTTTCTAATTGATTATTCTAACAGATACCTATCACAATGATGGCGCGAATTCTAATATGCCTTACTAATTATATTCGCCAAAGTTTCGATTTAAATGTTATAAAATTATGTGGATTTACCTGCTTGGATAGCTCTCCAGATATTGTGTGCTGATGCTGGCATCTCTACATCTTTTACACCAAATGATTTTAGGGCGTCTACCACACCATTAAGTATAGTACCAAGGGCTGGGGTAGTACCGGCTTCGCCCGCAGAACGGATTCCAAGGGGATTCATTGGCGTCAGAACTTCGTGGCACTCAGTAGTAAAAAAGGGCATGTCGGACGCTAACGGCAAAGCGTAATCCATCAAACTGGCAGCTAGTGGTTGGCCGCTGTCGGGGTCAAATACAAAATCCTCAAAGATCGCCTCACTGGCACCTTGGACAATGCCTCCTTGAATTTGTCCTTCTACGATAATTGGATTTATAACACGACCCACATCATCAACAGCAGTATACCTGTCGAGAGATAGGGCTCCAGTTTCTGGGTCAATTTCTACTTCGCAGATGTGAGTGCCATATGGAAAAGCGGGTTCCCGCATATAATTCTCTGCTTCTTCAGCCAGGCCACCCCGAAGATTTTCGGGGAGGTTATTATCGTTGCGTGTTTTTTCTTCAAGTTCAAACCAGTTAACTTTCCGGTCCGTACCAGCGACCGTGAAAGTGCCATCGCTAAACTCTACATCAGTTTCCGCCGCCTCCATAAAATGAGCTGCAAGTTTCTT
>JAYZFG010000001.1:0-14328 GCA_036336885.1 Pseudomonadota bacterium | reverse complement strand
CCAAATGCAAATGTGGGAAACAGAAGGGTCAGTAGGAGTATGGGTGCGAGGATGCGTTTCATAAAAACATCGTTCCAATAATCCAACCACCAAACATGATGGCACAGTATATTTCCCAACCACCCATCTTTAGTTTCTCCTCAATACCAATGTCATCCCTGACTATTTAATCAAAACCCTGACATATTTCATGGATATTGTGAATACGGACCTACTAATTATCTAAATCATCCATAGAGTAGCTCATACAGCCCTATAGAGAGTCATAGAGAGTGTACCTCAGTATTCTATGTTCTGTTTAATACGACTCTCAGGAGTCCATACAGGCTGTTCCAGAGGGTGTTTAAATTGATGCTAAAAACTCATCAGTAATGATAGTGGTGTATATTATTATCACCCCAGTTTAAGAGCCAAATCCTCAGCTTTAAGATGTGTGTATCTCTTCAGCATCTTCAGGTCTTTATGTCCTGTAATGGCTGATACTTCCATGATGTTTAATCCCTTTTCAAAGAACCTTGATGTTGCTTCATATCTCAGGTCATGAAGTCTTAGATTTGTTATCCCTACTTTCTTGATAGTCCGTCTCCATTGACCCCTTAATGCCGTCTCCGAGATTGGAAACACCTTTCCTGAAATATGGACAGGAATATTATTTAAAATTTCTATCGCCCTTGTTGAAAGAGGAACGGTACGACTTTCCCCATTCTTGGTCGTTGGAAGATAAGCAATACGGGAATCTAGATTTATATTCTCCCATTCCAAAGACAATAACTCACCACGACGCATTGCTGTTTCAATGGCTAAGATAACCAAAGATTTGAAGTAGGGATTTTGTGACGCATTACAGGCCAACAAAATGCAATCTTCTTCCCCAGTCTTGAATCGTCTGTCCCTAGGTGGATTTTGCTTAGGCTTTTTGATTTGTCTCACGGGGTTTCTACTCAGGTGTAAACCCCATTCTTTAATACCTATTTCAATGGCATGACTGAGAAGAGATAAATCCTTTAGTGTTGTGCCACCTGAAACATTTTTCAGTCTGTTGTTTCTAAACTCAATTATGTGCTCTGGTTTTAAATTACTAAATTGGATTTTCGCTACAGGCTCCGTCATGAGTCGTTTTATTTTTATTGTTTCTATTTCGGGAGATTTTTTTCTTGGCGTAATTTCTTCCAGATAGCGTGTTAGCACATTTGCTAAAGTCTGTTTGGATGATGCAGTTGAATTATTCAAAACACCATTTTCAATTTGTATTTTTTTTCTTTTATCCATTGGTTTGCATGAGATTTGCGATGGAAAGTTTTAGAGATTGTTGGGTGATTTTTTAAACGGACTACTGCTTGATATCGGATTGTATTTTTGTTTCTTCTTTTTCTGATTGTACCCATTTTATAAACTCCTTGTGTTGGAATTGGACCAAAAGGAGTTTCGGCAAGTTAGCCAGCCTCACGAATTTTATGGAGGGCATGCAGGTAATCCATTGTTAATAGCCTTGATACCTACTCATTTCCTCAATAGTAGAGGTGACTAAATAATTGGTGCCCAGGAGAAGACTCGAACTTCCACGGCCTATCGGCCACAGGTACCTGAAACCTGCGCGTCTACCAGTTCCGCCACCTGGGCATCAGTTAAGAGTGGGTAGGCCAAAGGTTTAGGTCCTGTCAACAAATTTAAGCTTTTGGTAATAAGACTTTGGTATCGTGTGTATCAAGGTTATATATAGACAAATAAATTATTTATTAATCCGATTATCTTTGTTTTGCCGTAATCCGTGGGGGAAAAATAGTGAAGCACGATGTGGTGACGATCTTTGGTGGTGCCGGTTTCATAGGAAGATATATTGTCCAATCTTTGGCACGGCAAGGAATGCAAATAAGAATTGTATGCCGTCGGCCAGAAGAAGGTTTGCGCTGTAAACCCATGGGTGATGTCGGGCAAATTGTTCCAGTTGCCGCTAACATTCGTAATAAATCATCAGTTGCCGCTGCCATAGATGGTAGCGATGTGGTTATTAATCTCGTTGGGGTTTTGTTCAAACGTGGTTTGCAAAACTTTGACACAATACATATCGAGGGTGCGCGGACAGTAGCACAAGAGGCGGCGAATTCTGGGGTTAAAAGGTTGATTCATTTGTCTGCAATAGGTGCTGATATTAATTCCTCTTCAGAATATGCACGAAGTAAAGGTTATGGTGAAAAAGCTATCTTTGAGTTCTGCCCCGACGCTACAATATTACGGCCATCGATCGTTTTTGGCTCAGAAGACGATTTTTTTAATCGGTTTGCGGCGATAGCAAGACTGCTACCGGTTATACCGGTGATAGGTTCAAAAACACAATTTCAGCCGGTTTACGTTGGTGATATTGCGAAAGCGGTTTTGGCTTGCTTGAAAAACAAAGTCACGGTTGGGTCCTGTTATGAGCTAGGCGGTCCGACAATTTATACATTTCGTGAGTTGATGGAAATTATGCTAAACGAAATTGGTAGAAAGCGTGTACTCATTCCTATTCCATTCTGGGCTGCATCTATAAAAGCATTATTTCTAGAACATTTGCGAATCCCATTTTTCGTCCCCAAACCCATGTTGACACGTGACCAAGTTCAGTTGCTTAAAGCTGATAATGTTGTCAGGGAAAATAATTTGGGTATTCAGAACTTGGGTATTGTGCCTACTCCGCTTCAAGCAGTTTTACCCGGTTACCTAAATCGTTATCGGCCGGCTAAATATAAAGGCCGCACGGCACAGATTGGTTAATCTTGGCGTTTATTATGATAACAAAAATAATATCAAGAACCCCAAGATAATTCTATACGCCACGAACGGCGCAAAACTACGACGTTTTATCCAGTTCATCATGATAGAGATAGCAAGGATTGCCGTTATAAATGCTATAATAGTTCCTAAAAGGACATTTAGTATGAAATCCGGATTTCCATTGTTTATAATGTCCATGCTCAATACTGAGCCGGCACCAGCGATAGCTGGTATGGACATGAGTAAAGAAATTCTTGCTGCGTCAGTACGCTCGTAGCCCAATAAACGTGCCATAGTGATAGTTGTACCTGCCCGGCTTGCCCCAGGAATAATCGCGAAGGCCTGAGCTATACCAATTAGCAATGCTTCGGAAATAGTTAACCCGGATGTTTGCTTAATTCTGGGGCCGAAACGGTCAGACACATAAAGGACGATACCTCCAATAATGAAAGCCCAGCCAATTACATACGGTACTCGTATTCCCTCTCCAATAAAAACTCTGACCGCAATTCCGGCAATAAAGACTGGGATGCTTGCAGTTAGTAACAACCCTGCTAGTTTTGCACCCTCGTCAAATTTTCCTAATACAATTTTTCCCAAGCCACAGATGATCATCCAAGTTTCCCGCCTTAAATAAAGGATTACTGCACCCAAAGTGCCGATGTGCACCGCAACATCTAAAGTGAGCCCTTGGTCTTTCCATCCCAAAACTAATGGCATAAAAACAAGATGACCCGATGAACTTATTGGTAGAAATTCAGTTAGCCCCTGTAAAATTGCCAGAACCGTAATCTGCGTCGGTGTCAAGTTTATTTTCCTTCAAAAGTTTTTAAAACAGCATATACCGGTATCATTGCTCGTGGAAATACTATTAAATAGTCTCAAAACGGACCTAAATGTTGCTCGATTTTTCACTGTTTGGATTTAACTGAAAAGAGTTACTCAATTTTGAATATCAGATAGGTAAAAAATATTGACCTATCTGATATTTTTTTCTCGCCTTCCAATAAATTTTAGCCTATACACCTACTCCCTTTTGAATTTTTCAGGGAATTTAGATTAAGAGCCGAAGTATCCTGTAGCGTTTCAGAGGACGAATTTGCGTTGGAGTCGGCTGAGGGCAGAGAAGGTTATGCTTAAATTTACAGATGTGGACAGAGAAACACCAGAAAAACGGCCTTCAGAGGAACGTCGAATGGACTTTGGAGAAATTTATCGCCGTTTTGGGGTTGATCAAGCTGAAGAACAAGCTAGTCGGTGTTCGCAATGCGGTATTCCCTTTTGTCAGGTCCATTGCCCACTTCACAATAATATACCAGATTGGTTGATGCTCACAGCACAAGATCGCTTGGAAGAAGCTTATGAGCTTTCTTCAGCAACCAATACTTTTCCTGAAATTTGTGGTCGAATTTGTCCTCAGGACCGTCTTTGTGAAGGAAATTGTGTGATTGAGCAGGCTGGTCACGGGACCGTAACGATTGGGGCAGTTGAAAGCCACGTAACAGAGACTGCCTTTGAAAACGGTTGGGTAAAACCACCAAAGCCAACTCGCGATATTCAACAATCTATTGGTATAATTGGCGCTGGTCCTGCTGCATTAGCAGCTGCAGATGTTTTGCGTCGAAAAGGTTATCAGATAGATATTTATGATCGTTATGATCGTGGCGGAGGGCTACTTGTTTATGGAATTCCAAATTTTAAACTAGATAAATCAATTGTCTCGAGGCGGATCACCCTTCTTGAGGATGCAGGGGTTAAGATTCATTATAACACTGATATTGGTCAAGATATAAGCTTCCAGAAAATTCGGGATCGTCACCACGCTGTTTTGATAGCTACCGGTGTTTATAAGGCCCGTGATATTCAGGTTCCAGGAATAGGCCTCCGTAATATTGTCCCGGCCCTTGATTTTCTTATAGCATCAAATCGCAAAAGTTTAGGTGAAAGTGTACCAGAATTCGAGAATGGCACCCTTAATTCCTCTGGAAAACGGGTTGTTGTTCTAGGTGCTGGTGATACGGCCATGGATTGCGTGAGGACGGCCGTTCGTCAGCAGGCTGCGTCTGTGATCTGTCTATACCGTCGTGATAAGGCTAATATGCCGGGTTCTCGTCGGGAAGTTCAGTATGCGGAGGAGGAGGGTGTTCAATTTAAGTTCCATGCACAACCGGAAGCTTTCCTCGGGGATGTGGTGGTTTCTTCGGTGCGTGCGGCACGGGTCCATTTGGGTGTGGCTGATGCTTCGGGACGTCAGACACCTGAAATCATTGAGGGCTCAAGTTTTAATTTGGACAGCGATTTAATTATTAAAGCCTTGGGTTTTGACCCTGAAGACCTTCCAAGAATGTTTGATGTTCCGGAGTTAGGCATCACTCGATGGGGCACTCTTAAAATTAATTTCCGAAACAAAATGACGAACCTTGATGGTGTTTTTGCAGCTGGGGATATAGTTCGTGGTGCTTCGTTAGTCGTTTGGGCTATTCGAGATGGGCGCGATGCGGCAGCTTCGATGGACAACTACCTGAAGGCTCGGCGTCCATTAGAGACAGAGGCGGTAGCATGAACTTTGACAAAAAAAATTCGGGGGTACAGCTAATATCAGAATGGAACTCCAACAAAAAAAGGCTGTGCCGCTTTGGTCTGTATGACCCCGCCCATGAACATGATGCTTGCGGTGTTGGGATGGTGGTATCTGTTGATGGCAAAAGGCGTAGAGAAGTTGTCGAAGCCGGGATTTCTGCATTAAAGGCTCTTTGGCACCGTGGTGCCGTAGATGCAGACGGCAAAACCGGTGATGGAGCGGGTATCCATGTCGAAATACCACAAGATTTTTTCCATGAGCATACAATTCGTACCGGTCATACGCCAGGTCCCGGTCCGATAGCAGTGGGAATGATATTCCTGCCGCGCACTGATTTAGCAGGCCAGGAACGTTGTCGCAGCATAGTTGAAGCTCAAATATTGCAGTTTGGGTATTCAATTTATGGCTGGCGGCAGGTGCCAATCAATGTAGAAGTAATTGGTGAGAAGGCAAACGCTACGCGCCCTGAAATAGAGCAGATAATGATTGCCAGTCAATCAGGAAAATCCGATGAAAATTTTGAACGAGATTTATATGTAATTAGGCGACGGATAGAAAATCAGGTTATCGAGGAAAATATTTCTGACTTTTACATCTGTTCGCTAAGCTGCCGGTCGATAATTTATAAGGGAATGTTTTTAGCCGAGCAGGTCACTGAATTTTACCCCGACCTTTTGGATGAACGATTTGAGTCCCGGTTTGCAATTTATCATCAACGCTATTCTACAAACACCTTTCCGACATGGAAGTTAGCGCAACCATTTCGGATGTTGGCGCATAATGGCGAAATCAATACCCTATCTGGAAATGTTAATTGGATGAAAAGTCATGAGACTCGCTTGGAATCAAATCTTTTTGGCGATTCCATAGAAGATATTAAGCCCGTCATCCAACCTGGGAGTTCTGATTCGGCTGCGTTGGATGCGACCTACGAGCTTTTGGCACGTGGAGGGCGGTCAGCGCCATTAGTTAAATTGATGATGATCCCAGATGCTTGGTCTGCAAAACCAAATATTCCCCAAAATCACGCTGCATTTTTTAATTATTGTAATTGTGTAATTGAACCATGGGATGGTCCCGCTGCAATTTGTGCGACGGATGGCAAGTGGGTGGTGGCCGGAATGGATCGCAATGGTCTAAGGCCATTAAGATATTCGCTTCGTGAGGATGGCCTTTTAGTTGTTGGTTCCGAAACTGGCATGGTGGCAATGGACGAATCTAAAATAATCGAAAAAGGTCGTGTCGGTCCTGGTCAGACAATCGCGGTTCAACTTGATGAAGGCCGGTTTTACCACGATAAAGAACTACGTGAATTGGTAACTGCAGAAGCGCCATTTAAAGAATGGGTCAATAACATTACGCAATTAGATAAAGTTATTAGATCTGAAATTGACGAAATTGCAGAATTTGATAGAGCCGAATTGCGTCGCCGCCAACTCTGTGCCGGCCACACTCTTGAAGAATTAGAGCTACTAATCCAACCAATGGTGGAGGATGCAAAAGAAGCAACAGGCTCAATGGGTGATGATACTCCGATAGCAGTTCTCTCAGAGCATTATCGTGGGCTTCATCACTTCTTTCGACAGTCCTTTAGCCAGGTAACGAACCCCCCTATCGATAGTCTTAGAGAATATCGAGTTATGACCCTTAATACGAGACTGGGTAATCTTGGCAACTTACTTGAAATGAATGCAAGTCAGACCAAACTGATGCAACTTAGTTCACCTGTTCTAACTAATACAGAATTTTATGCTCTAACTAAGCATATGGGTGATACTGCCTTTGAAATAGACTGCACGTTCAATTCGAATGGTGGAGAGAACGCATTGCGGGATGCTATGGATCGAATTTGTAGCGAAGCAGAGAATGCGGTGCGCGGAGGGGCTGTGCACGTTATTCTATCCGATAAATCTCTTGACGCCGAAAAAACCCCTATTCCAATGATCTTGGCAACCAGTGGGGTACACAGTCATTTAATTCGGGAGTCTTTAAGGACATTTACATCTATCAATGTACGTTCTGCAGAATGCCTGGATACACATTATTTTGCTGTTTTGATTGGGGTAGGAGCAACCACAGTTAACGCTTATTTGACGCAAGAAGCGATAGCAGATCGGCATCGTAGAGGATTGTTTGGTGAACTTTCATTGACGGAGTGTGTTCGACGATATTGCGAAGCAGTAAATCAGGGTCTCCTTAAAATTATGTCTAAAATGGGGATTTCGGTTATTTCTTCTTATAGAGGTGCTCATAAGTTTGAAGTTATCGGTCTCAGTCGCACTCTAGTTTCAGAGTATTTTCCCGGTATGACTTCTCGAATTTCAGGGATTGGTCTCTCGGGCATTCAACACAACGCTATCCGGTTGCATCGGAAAGCGTTTTCCGAGGAAATCACGACCCTGCCCATTGGTGGTTTATATCGATTTCGTAAAACCGGCGAAGCTCATGCATTCCAGGGCGAGATAATACATATGTTGCAGCATGCTTGTAACAATGATTCTTATGCGGGGTTTAAAAAATATTCCGAAGCTGTTCAGCGACAGTCTCCTATAAGTTTACGGGACCTTATGGAATTTTCACCAAGTGGTGAGAGTGTAGATTTAGAAGAAGTGGAGTCAATTACCGAGTTGCGTAAAAAATTAGTGGCTCCGGGTATCTCCCTTGGGGCTCTTGGTCCCGAAGCACATTCGACGTTATCTATAGCGATGAACCGCATTGGGGCCAAGTCAGATTCTGGTGAAGGTGGAGAAGATCCAGGTCGATTTAAACCAAAACCCAACGGCGATAATGCATCTTCAGCAATTAAACAGATAGCATCAGGTCGTTTTGGGGTTACAGCTGAATATCTAAATAATTGTCGGGAAATAGAAATTAAAATAGCGCAAGGTGCCAAACCAGGTGAAGGCGGTCAATTGCCCGGGATTAAGGTGTCCGCGATGATTGCGCGTTTGAGGCATTCAACTCCAGGTGTGACACTAATTTCGCCACCGCCTCATCACGATATTTATTCGATAGAAGACCTGTCACAGTTAATCTACGACTTAAAGCAAATAAACCCGGATGCTCAAGTTTGCGTTAAACTTGTTGCCCAATCAGGTATTGGTACTATCGCCGCGGGTGTGGCTAAGGCAAAAGCGGACGTAATTTTGGTGTCCGGTCATTCGGGCGGTACTGGTGCAAGCCCTCAGACATCAATTAAATATGCCGGACTTCCTTGGGAAATGGGCCTAGCAGAGGTTCACCAGGTCCTTACTCTTAATGGTTTACGTGATAACGTAATATTGCGGGCAGATGGTGGAATAAAAATTGGTCGTGATGTCGTTATAGCTGCACTTCTTGGTGCGGATGAATTTGGTATTGGCACAATGTCGCTTGTTGCCATGGGGTGTATTATGGTACGGCAGTGCCATTCTAACACCTGCCCGGTTGGGGTTTGCACGCAAGACGATAAGTTGCGCAAGAAATACACTGGTACTCCTGAAAAAGTAGTCAATTTGTTTAGTTTCATTGCTGAAGAAGTTCGGGAGATATTGGCTTTTCTCGGTTGTCGAACACTTGATGAGATTGTTGGTCGCACTGATTTATTAATGCAAGTTCGGCGGGGAAATCCGCATCTTGATGATCTTGATCTCAACCCTCTTTTAGTACAAGCAGATCCAGGCGGAGTAAATCGTTCCGAGACGCGCGGTATGCGCAATGAAGTTCCCGATTCACTTGATGCTCAAATGATTAAGGATGCGGCCCCGGCATTGGAGGGGGGCGAAAAAATGCAGCTCGCATATAATATTCGTAATACTCAGCGGGCCATTGGTACACGAATTTCATCAGCAATTACGCGACGTTTTGGTATGGCGGGGTTACAGCCCGGACATATTACAGTTCGCTTGCGTGGATCGGCTGGCCAGTCACTGGGCGCTTTTGCTGTGCAGGGTTTAAAACTCCAGGTTCTAGGTGATGCTAATGACTATGTAGGAAAGGGACTCTCAGGCGGTACCATAAGTGTCAAACCGGTGACGGCAAGTCCGTTGGCGACAAACGAAAACACTATTATAGGAAATACGGTTTTGTATGGTGCAACTGCTGGACAGTTATTTGCTGCAGGGCAAACTGGTGAGAGATTTGCGGTCCGAAACTCTGGGGCCGATGCGGTAGTGGAAGGATGCGGAGCAAATGGTTGCGAGTATATGACTGGAGGAACAACAGTAATTTTGGGTCCGGTTGGTGATAATTTTGCGGCGGGCATGACGGGGGGTATGGCTTTCGTCTATGACACCGATGCTAGTCTAGCCGCAAATATTAATCCAGATACAGTTTTTAATTACCGTATCCAGATAGCCCACTGGGAAGAAGTTCTGCGGGGACTCGTTACCGAACACTGGCGCGAAACCCAATCGAGATTTGCAGAGCGGTTGCTTGTCGATTGGGAGAGAGAATTGCAACGTTTTTGGCAAATTGTGCCAAAAGAAATGGTTGATAAGCTTCCACATCCGGTACAAAAGCACTTGGAAGATATGAATAGGCAGGCCTAATTACCCTACCATGAGGTGCAAAGCGTTAGGCATATATTTATACCGCGGTTGGAATAAGTTTAAGGCCCCGATGATTATTATTGGTTTCGCCAGTTTCTAAATTAAATCGATTTTGAGCATAGCCCCCTGGGCGTTGGCTTCTTACGGTGATTGCAACCGACCTCTCGCCTATGCCCCATTCTGAATGAGGGACCCACGGAGGGACAATGTCGACGTGACCGGTAGGGGCTGCACTTTCGGTTAGGAGTTTCAATTCTGCTTTTCCCGCAGCACTTCCGTCGTCTAATCGTTTATAGACATGAGTGCGTTCCTCCCCATCAAGTACGCCATATACAGTCCACGTATGAGCATGATCATGCACATTTGCTCGATGCCGGGGTTGCCGGATCAAAGCCCCAACAAAAAACTTATAGTCAATATCATGGTGTAATTCGAGTTCAACTCCCCGTTTAGCAGGCCAGTCTCTCGATTTTGTTCGCATTTTGTCATCGGCACAGAGTGTTTGCAGTATTCTGCGGACTCCTTCCCAATGCTCGGTTTCAGGACGTTCCATAGAAAAATGATCTCGAAGATTTTCTATAAAAGTTGCAAAAGCTGGCACGGAGTAATTTGGCATTCTTTAACTTCCTCTAATTTAACTATCTAGCACCGACGAATGAAACAGTTCCTCTATGGGAAACGGAGCATCTAACAGAGTTTGATCCACCAAATACTTCATAAATCGCTCAACACTATCTTTATTGGCCATCAGCCCCGCAGGCCACGGGTCCCGCCCGAAAATCTCTTGCTCCTCTTCGAATGCGTTTCTGGCAAAAGCCATTTCAGAATAACCTGGGTCATCATAGAATTCTGCTGCTTTCTCTTTTGCCTCCTCCCACATCACCATTAGGGCCTTTGGTAAGTTAGGGTATGTATCTGCCAGGTCTTTTTTGAAGACGAGCAAATGCATGATCGGGTAATCCCCATATTTGTGGAAATAACGACCACACTCTTTTCGAATATCCGGCCACAAACGATGAACCAATCCGTCTCGTAACCCCTGGAGCACCTTTGGAGGCGGATGTGGGTGAATCATCATAGCAAATTCACCTGCTATAAGGCGTTCCGGTGCACTAGGTTCGTCAATGATTGTCAAATTAGCTTCTTGTTGCCCCCGAAACGGAACTAGTTCAGGGCTCATTGTATGCCAATCGAGTTCTCGCCAAGGGACACCATATTCATAGTGGAGATCCCCCTTGGCTAAAACTGACATAGTAGTTTGGAAACTGCGGCAACATACTTTCTTGCCAATTAGGTCCATTGGCTTGGAAATATCAGCTGCGGAACTGATGAAAATATGATTTTGACTGAATAGGCGGCGTGGAAAAACTGGTACCGCGCTGTATGGCATCGATGTTTCCTTAGATGTCAGATATGAAGCTAAGGACATTTCGCAAATATCAAACTCTTCGTCTTCGTAGAAACGCCTATGCCGATCAATGCCTTCCCTCCTTGGGGGCGCCATCCCAACTTCCAGCGCCTTAATTCTGAAACCTTTGGGCTGTTTGACCATATCCATAAAAAATGGAATGTGGCGGTCATAGCGTTCTAGGGCCAATGTAAGCTCGGTGGTCATATTAATTGCCAGCTGATAAAATTATGCTTCTTCGAAATAACATGCTATGCCGGGTATTGATTTATCGCAATGGTAACACTGTCATTGAACAATTTGATCGTTTAGACTTTCAATATGCGTGTTTTATATCATCTCTGGTTATCGCCCTTCTGCCGTAAGGTTAGAATTGTACTTGCGGAAAAGGGGATTGATGCGGAGCTGAAGACTGAGAATTTATGGGATAGACGTTCTGAATTTTTAGCTCTTAATCCAGCAGGAGATGTTCCGGTTTTGGTAGAGGAAAACGGTCACGCAATTTGCGATTCCGCAGCTATTTGTGAATATCTTGAGGAAGTTGCCCCAAAACCTAGTTTGTTTCCTGGCTCGCCCCTGGAACGCGCCGAAGTGCGAAGATTGGTATCTTGGTTTGATCGTAAATTTAATAAGGAGGTCAGCGAAAATTTAGTTGGGGAAAAAATAATGAAACGCTTTTTGCGGCGGGGAGCACCAGATGCTGCAACTATTCGGGCGGGTAAGAAAAATTTGGAATACCATCTGAAATATATAGCTTGGTTATGTGAACGACGGAATTGGCTAGCTGGTAGCGACATGTCTTTGGCGGATATCGCCGCAGCAGCCCATCTTTCATGCCTGGATTATTTAGGTGATGTTCCTTGGGAAGAACATGAAGGTGCAAAAGAGTGGTATGTCCGAATGAAATCTCGACCATCAATGCGCCCTATTCTTGCCGATCATCTGCCGGGTGAGCCACCGCCCAAACACTACGCAGATTTGGATTTTTAATTATCACTTATTTTTCCGTGCCCTAATTAAAATAGAATCTTCAGCGAGATCGGATTCTAGGGTAAAGGGCCATAATCAGCTTGGTATAAATACACCTTTCCCTGTTTTTTGTTTATTCAAAAGCTTATAAGCTTCGTCAGCTTGCTCAAGTTCAAATTGATGTGTGAAGATACTATCGACATCAATGTCACGATCCGAGACAAAACGTGCGCAATCTGCTTGACCATTCTTTGAGAAAGTCCAGTGGCCAACCAGTGATACTTGTCGAAAGGTAAGATCAGGTCCGACTTCCACGGTTAGTTCTCCTCCGCTAGCAATGAAACACGCTGTACCCCATTTTCGTGTTCCCTTTACTGCAGAGGTACGTGCCTGTTTGACCCCGGCTGTTTCTATTGTTTTGTGGGCACCTTCACCGTGGGTGAGGTCGCGGATTGCTTCTACGGGGTCTATTTCTGTTGGGTCAATTGCGGAATATGCGCCCTTTTCCAACGCTAAGGCCCTACGTTCCGGCGAGGTTTCTATGGCAATGACACGAGCACCCATCTCGGCGCCAAATTGTGTAGTTGATAAGCCAACAGGCCCTTGTCCAAAGACAGCAAGAGTTTCGTCTCCCTCAAGACCAATTCTTTTGAGTGCACCATAAGCAGTGCCAGTGCCGCAGGAAATAGCGGCTCCGGTCATAAATGATAGGTCGTCCGGCAAAGGTACTATTGTATGTGATGCTACAGACATATATCGCGCATGGGCACCATGGCCTTGCCCTGAGCCATATACGGTTGGTCCTCTATCACATAGTTGTGACCAACCTGACTTACAATGTCGACAATTACCGCACCCATCATAATGGTGGACCATTACCCGCATACCAATTCTAGCTTCAGTTTCAGAAACATACTCCCCAAGCTCCATCACAACCCCGCACGGCTCGTGACCTGCAATGAAATGCTCTTTACCTATAAAGGGACGCCGATAAGCGTGTAAATCAGTACCACACATACCGGAGGCTTTTATCTCGAGCACCACGTCGCGAGGACCCGGGATGGGGTCGGGAAATTCTCTTAACTCAACTTGGTGATCTCCTAAGAATGTAATGCCTTTCATATTTTGATCTCCCTATGTACTGTTGCGTGGACCAAAGCCTCTTTGTCTATGTTTAACTAGTCGATAAAGAAATAAGTGATAATATTGTAGTATTTTACTCACTAATGGTGTTTCAGTAGAACGTCTATACTTTCGTGTACTGCTTCTCCATCGAAGGGCTTAGAAAATGATTATGAACATGCTGCATAGACTATTGACTTTTGCTATAAATACATAGGGTCATCAGGCTTATAATTTTATTCGGCAATTTTGGGTTAACTTATTAAACCATGTTTCATCTTTTTTGCTTTGGTTTTGGTTATTCCGCAGGGTATTTGGCAGATCACTTGAGCAAAAAAGGTTGGAAAATTTCTGCGACAGTGCGCTCAAAAGAAAAATGTAAGGCGTTAAAGGCTAAAAATATTGATTGTCAGGTCTTTGATGGTTTAGCTCCCCTTGAGAAATTGTGTGGTTTAAGACATGCAACCCATGTTTTGTTGTCAGTACCACCCGGTGAGGATGGTGATCCAGTATTTAATATTCATTGTGACGACCTGGCTAAGATAAGCAACTGTATATGGGTTGGCTACTTATCAACGACCGGTGTTTATGGAGATGCTGGTGGCGCATTAGTTGATGAAACCTCGCCATTACTGACCCAAACCCCTCGGGGGTTACGTCGTGTCAGGTCAGAAAGACTTTGGCTTCGTGCCAGTAAGAAATATGATTTACCCATACACATATTCCGTTTAGCGGGCATATATGGAGCGGGTCGTAGTGCAATTGATCAGCTTAAAAAAGGGAATGCGCGACGTATAATTAAACAGGGGCATTTGTTTTCTAGGATTCATGTTGAAGATATTGCTGCGGTTATAGAGGCATCTATCGACAAACCACGTCCGGGTGCTATTTATAATGTTTGTGATGATGAGCCCGCGATGAGCTCGGATGTTGTGAAATATGCTGCTTTTCTAATGGACGCTAAGTTA